>NZ_JAAIJY010000042.1 GCF_011752065.1 Actinomyces sp. ZJ308 | reverse complement strand
CACGCATCACCCAACGAATCCTGGCCCTGACAGCCGCCATCTGGCACAACAGCCTCACCAGCGCGCCTGTCCTACGCTCCCTGACCCCCTACGACCACTAACCCACCCCTTGGACTTACTCATCTAGCCCGTCGGCACGCCGCGACCTCAGTGGTCCGAAACCCGTTGGAAACACTAGGGTGGGGATGAGCGTCGTCGGAGCGCGCGAGTGCGGGACCGGCGGGTCGGGGCGCCGCCGCAGACCCCCGACATGCCCCGCGGTCGAGTTGCCCCTCGGCACAGCGGTAGCGGATTCTATAACTGTTCGGTAACACTGGACGTCGGACGACCGCCCGCTGGACGAAAGGAGCCCGATACGCCTATGACGCCGTTCATCGTTGAGCGGCGCGGGATGACGGACCTCCTCCCGCGGCGCTCCTTGGGTGCACGGATCACTTTCCGTGCGTCCTTGCAGCACACGGTGGAAGCCTTCGCCGCATGACGGTGCAACGTCAGGCTCCGCCCGGAAGGACAGACTCCATGACAACACGCGAAGACATCCTCGAGCGCCTGGCCTACGCCGATGCCCTCGGCCACGGCCCCAAGGCCTCGGCCCTCGTCGCGGAGGCCGTCAGCTGGGCGGACGCCCTGGGCGACGAGGACCTGCGGATCGCCACCCGGCTGGCCCTGACCGAGGCCTATCAGCAGGGCAACGAGGAGTGGAAGGCGCTGGCGCCCTTCGTGTGGAACCTCGGCCGCTACCAGCGGCGCCCCGAGCTGTTCGACGACGCCCAGGTGCGCACCCTGCACTGGCACTTCAAGTGGGCGGTGGCCGTGGCGGGGGCCAACCCCAAGGTCTCCAAGGACAAGGTGCGCCAGCTCGAGGCCAGTCTCGAGGAGTTCTACCGCGCCGAGGGCGCCTCCATGCACGTCGTCCACGGCGAGCGCGCCTCGGTGGCCGGTCTGCTGGGCCTGGAGGAGGAGGCCGCCGAGGAGCTGGCCGCCTGGCGGGCCACCCACCGCGACGAGAACGCCGACTGCGAGGGCTGCGACCCCATGCGCCAGGTCGCCTTCGCCTACCGCACCGAGGCCTGGGAGCTGGCCGTGGCCACGGCCGTGCCCGTGCTGACCGGCGCCGTCGGCTGCTCCGTGCAGCCCCAGACCATGCAGTCCCTCGTGCTGCTGCCCCTGCTGGCCTCCGGACGGCCCCGGGCCGCCTGGGAGGCGCATCTGCGCTCCTACCGGGAGATCCGGCGCACCCCGAAGGCCCTCATCTCCCTGGCCTACCACCTGGAGTACCTGGCCCTCGTGGGCCGGGTGGACCGCGGCCTGGAGATCCTGCGGCGACACCTGCCCTGGCTGGCCCGGGCCGAGTCGGCCTACGTGCTGCTGTCGGCCCTGCGCGGCATGAGCCTGGTGCTTCGCGAGGCCGAGCGGTCCGGCCGCGGCGAGGAGGCCCTGGGCGTCGAGCTGCCGGCCGCCGACCTGTGGTACCCGCTGCCGGGGTTGGAGGCCTCCACCACCATCTCGCGCGCCTACGCGGAGATGACCGGCTGGGCCCGGCGCCTGGCCCAGCAGTTCGACGCGCGCAACGGCAACTCCACGATCTCCGACCACCTGGAGCGCTCCCTGGTGCGGGCCGCCTTCGACGCCGCCCCCGGCGCGGTCCACGGGCTGGGCGTGGAGGTCGACCTCCTCGAGCCCTCCGAGGAGCTGCCCGAGCCGGCCCAGACGAGCCTGACCGTGGACGAGGACGGCGCCGAGCCCGACGTCGCCTCCCTCCTGGGACTCGTGGCCGACGACGACGGCTCGGTCCAGGAGCACGCGCCCCGGACGTCGTCGGGCCCGGAAACGGGAGGCCGACGCGCCCGCGCCGCCACCAGCCACCAGGGGGGCGATGAGCCCTTCCCACTGGTGGACCTCGTGCGGCCCCGGCCGGTGCGCAGCGGCGAGGAGGCGGTGCGCCGCTACGTCGACCACCGCCGCTCCATCGGCTCCTCGACGATGGACTACTGGTACGTCGTCGACCAGGTGGCCACGCGCGAGCTGCTGCCGCCGCCCGGTGAGGAGATCCCGGGCCTGGAGTACCACACGGGCCTGCTGCGCGCCGCGGCCCTGGCCTGCCGCACCGAGATGGACGAGGCCGTCGCCGAGCGCCTGCGGATCCGCCCCCTCATCGAGCTGGCCTTCGGGCCGCTGGGCGCCCACTACGTGGACCTGCTCAACCTCGACAACGAGATCACCGCCGACTCCATCGCCGAGCGCTCCCAGGAGGCCGAGCGCGAGCAGCGCCTGCGGCGCGCCACCGGGCTCATCGGGCAGATCGAGGTCCAGGTCGAGGACCTGGTGTCCACCGAGCTGCTCGACCCCGGGGGCACCGACGCGCTCGTGCTGGCCGCCGACGCGCTGCTCGTGGGGGCCTCGGTCCTCACCGACCTGCACGCCAGGGACGAGGCGCTCGGGGCGATCCAGGTGATCGCCCGGGCCGCCGCGGCCGTCCCCGAGGACCGGCATGCCGAGCGGATGGACGACATCCTCGACATGGCGCGCGCCGAGGTCCTGGCCGAGTGCGGCGACGTCTACAACGGCTGCCTCCTGGCCGAGGAGGTCATGCGCCGCCACGAGAAGGTCTCCCCGGTGCTGGCCGCCCGCGGGCGACGCCTGCTGGGCATCTCCTCGATGGAGGTGGGTCAGTTCGACGAGGCCATCACCCAGTTCCGCGAGCAGGCCAACATCATGCTGGCCGCCGGCATCACCCTGTACGCCGTGGCCTCGCTGCTGTCCCTGGGCTCGGCGCTGGAGGCCTCCGAGCGCTACCTGGAGAGCGCCGAGGTCCTGGAGTCCGCCCTGTCCCTGGCCCAGCGCGCCGGGGCCGAGAGCATCGCCCTCTACCTGCACCGGCTCCTGGCCCAGACCGGCATGGCCATGGGCGAGGAGGAGAGCGTCGCCGAGCACTCGCTGGCCGCCGCCGGGATTCTTGAGGACCAGGGGCGCCGGGCGCTGGCGGGGGAGTACCTCTCGCACGCGGCGATGGCCGCCTCCAACCTCAAGGACAACGTACGCGCAGCCGCGCTGTTCCGCCGGGCCGCCGACCTGGAGGACACCCGCACCGACCAGGGCCGCCTGGATAGGGGGCGGGCGCTGCGCCGCTCGGCCCGGGCGCTGGTGGACGACCTCACCCTGTCCATGGCCCGCGTCCGACTGGCCGATGCCCAGGAGATCATGGAGGAGGCCCGCCAGGCCTTCGCCGGTGTGGCCGACACCGAGGGCTACTCCTCGGCCTGGGAGATCGGCGACTGGCATGACGACATGGCCTGGATCCTGTGGCGCACCGGCCAGAACCGGCAGGCGGTCCAGCACTGCGAGGCCGCCTACGAGGGCTACATGGACACCGAGGACCGCGACTCGGCCTCGCGCGCCCTGTGCATGCTGGCGCGCCTGCACGCCGAGCGCGGCGAGCGCGAGGAGGCCCTGGCCGCCTGCGCCCGCGTGCGCGACCTGCTGGGTGAGCCGCACTGGGACGGGCACGACGCCCTGGAGTTCGTGGCCTCCATCGAGGAGACGCTGCGCTGAGCCGCGCCTCCATTTCCTGCGGGCAGGGCATGTAGCGCGTACGGGTGCAGGATTCCCGTCCCCGTACGCGTGGAATGCCCCGGCCCGTGGTGGAGGTTGAGCCGGCGGTGCGAGAGGTGTCAATGCGAGGTTCGCCCCGTGTGAATCGGCTGACGGCCGGGGCCGGGCAAGGAATGATAAGCCTTGGGCATCACGACCCCTCGACGACCCTCCCGGGAGGCACCCCATGGCCATCGCAGTCTCACACCGATTCTCACCCAGCGGCGACCTACCCGTGGAGGCGGGCCGCTATCGACTCGTGGCGGCGGGCTCGTGCCCGTGGTGCCGCCGTGTCCTCATCGCCCGGCGCCTGCTCGGCCTGACCGAGGCGCTTCCCGTCTCCTGGACCTACGGCAAGGGCGTGGACGGCTACTGGGAGCTGACCGGGCCCGGCGTCGACCCGGCGCTCGGCGCCCGCTCCCTGGCCGAGGTCTACGAGAAGACCCCCGGCTACGAGCCCGCCCCCACCGTTCCGGCCCTGGTGGACATGACCACCGGCGAGGTCGTCAGTGACGACTCCGGTGACATGCTCTTCGATCTGTCCACCGCCTGGTGGGACCTCCAGCGCGAGGGCGCCCCGGACCTCTACCCGCTCAACCGCCGCAACTCCACCGACGCTTGGGACGAGTGGATCGGCTCCCAGATCAACGTCGGCCACGCGGTGGCCACCCACTCCAAGGACCCGGAGAAGGCCGCGGCGGCCGCCAACGGGGTCCTCGTGGGCTTCGACGTCATCGACTCCCTCCTGGCGCGGGCCACACGGATGGAGGCCTCCCGCGAGGACGGTCTGACGATGCTCGACGGGCCGGCCCTGTCCGCCGTCGTCTCGATCGGCCAGTTCCTGTGCGGCGACAAGCCCACCGGCAGCGACATCCGCCTGTTCACCACCGTCCAGTCCTACGAGTACGGCGGACGCCAGCACTACCCCGGCGGCGAGGCGCCGTCGATCTCCTTCTGGCCGGCCCTGGCCCGCTGGTTCCGCGCCCTGGAGGGCCGCTCGGGATGGGTGGGTCCTGAGGAGCGCAGCGCCCTGGGCTGCTGAGGCGCCCGGCTACGGCCGGTGGGGCGTCAGGAGGAGCTGAGCATTCGTGCCATCTGCTTCATGGAGAGCAGCAGGTGCAGCTCGTTGGCGGGCGATGGGAGAAAGTCGCCGTTGGCGAGGTAGAAGGAGCGGGCCTGCTCGTCTCGACAGTGCACCACAAGGGCGGCGGCGCCCACCTCTCGACTGAGCATGTAGCAGCGCTCGATCGCGTCCTTGAGCAGCGCTGCGCCGACCCCTCGGCCCTGGGCCCGCTCATCAACCGCGAGCCGGGCCAGAAGAAGGCACGGAATCTCCTGGGGCCGGCTGCGGTGATTGAGCCCTTCGGGCGCGTCAGCGCGGGAGTAGGCGCCGGTCGTGATGGCGTAGTAGCCGAGGACGGCGCCATCCTGGACGGTGACGTATGTGACGGCGTTGTTGGCCCTCTGGTTCTGCCACGCGTATCGCTGGAACCAGTCATCCAGCTCCGCTGCCCCGCTGTGGAATCCTGCCGTGACGTCCTGACGGACGAGGCGTCGAGGGGCCTTGAGGACTCCGCTGCTCACGATCTGTCGTCGAGGTCGATGCGGGTCCCGAAGGGGGAGGGGCGGTTCCACAGGCGCGCGAAGCGCGACGTGTCCTCCAAGGGGGCGTCCAGCAGGTCCTCGATGGCGTCGAGCTGCTCCGACGTCACGGCGAACCAACGGCGATCAGCGAGAACGCGCTCAGCCTCAAGTGTCGCTGAGGACAGGATGAACTCGCTGACGGAGCGGTCCGTCTGGGACGCGGCCTGCTGAATCAGAGTCTCCTGGCGCGGCGTCGCGCGTAGATCAATCCTTCGGGTCTTACGGGCTGTTGCGGTCGACATGGTCTATGGCCTCCTCGTCAGTACAGATAATGTACGTACGGGAGTGCGGGCGTGCAACGGCGCGCCCCGACGGCGCGGCTCGACGTCGGGGTCGTACCTTAGGTCTCGCGTTCGAGGGGTAGAGGGTACACCGCGCGACCTACCCTACGACCGTGCAGATGCTCCGCCCTACTTTCGCAACAGACCCTACGGCCGGGCGGTGAGGACGGGGTTGTACAGGAGCCGGTTGGGCGTCGTCGGGCACTCCTCGCCCACGGCCATCGGTGCGATGAGCCGATCCGCCCGCAGGTCCTCCAGGCGCGCCACCACGCGGTCGCGCAGCGTCCACGGGTCGATCGTGTTGAGGTAGATCTTCGTGCCGCCCTCGAATCCCGCCAGGGTCGAGACCCGCCACTTGAGCGTGATGTGCCAGGGCATCGGCTGGTCGACCTCCGGCGGCTTGTGGTGCCACTCCTCGTTGCTGGGCACGTCCGCCCCCGTGGCCGCGTGCAGGGCGTGGACCAGGTCGGCGACGGCGTCGACCTCCTCGCGGCTCATGAGCCACGGCTCGGGCATGGCCGACGTCGAGTACACCTCCAGCGTCGGGTAGCGGTGCCCGAACCCGGCGAAGGCCACCGCGTGCTCGTTGCTCGCCACGAGCAGCCCCCGGTAGGCGGCGTAGTCCACCGCCATCTCGTTGTACAGGTTGGGGTTGGCCCGCACCTTCTGCAGCTCCAGCTCGCTGGTCACGCCGCGCTCGTCGATGCCCACCAGCTGCTTGTGCAGGTGGTCGAAGCTCGCCCCGGCCGGCCGCAGCCAGTTCTGGAAGACGGCCACGTAGCGCACCCACCGGTTGGCCTCGTACAGGCTCTGCATCGCGTGGATCGCCAGGCGCGTGTAGGCGCGGTGCTCGGCCGCGCTCAGCGTCCCCGAGCCGGCCAGGGCGGAGGTGTCGACGGCGTCGTCGGTGAAGTGACGTCGGCCGATGATGACGTCATGGCCCCCGGCGAAGAAGGCCGCCAGGAAGGTGCGACGGGCCCGCTCGTCCATCGAGTCCCAGGAGGCCGGGTCCGCGCCCGCGGCCGCCAGCTTGGTACGCGCCACCCGCTCGACGTGCTCGACGCCGGCCGGCTCGGCCAGGTAGGCCTCCATGCGCTCGCGGGCGGCGTCGGGGATCTCGTAGCCGTGGTTGATGTGCCAGTAGTCGAAGGAGAGGATCTCGAAGAGGTTGGGCACCCGCCGGAAGTCGGCCACCGTGTCGAACAGGGCGGAGGCGGGCACGGCATCGAGCCGATCGAAGCCGCCGTCGGCCCGGCGCACGAGGCGCGACTTCTCCGGAGGCGTCTCCAGGTAGCGCGCCGAGCAGAAGGCGCAGGCGTGGGTGCGGTCGGCCTCCTCAAGGGGGCGGACCTCGGCGACCGGGTGCGAGATGGGGCGGTTGGCGCGGCCCGGCACGGTCCACACCTCGGTGCCGGTGAAGGGGCTGATCTGCTTGACCGTCCCGTCGGCCAGGCGCGTGAGTGGTTCGGCGGAGGGGGAGTACGGCATGAGCATGCCCCCATTGTGGCGCGTTGTGGTGCTTGTCGTGACGCTCTGTGACGCGCCAGGTCGTGTTGCAAGACCCGCCAGGCGCTGCGGACGCGGCCGGCGGGGCCTCGGCGTCGCGACGAGTCGAGTGCCGCACCGTCTACATAGGAATGAGTTCGACGTACCGGCGGTCCTGTGGCTCGAGCGCCTGGACCATGCGCCCGTCCATGGTGGCCAGGACAGCATCGTGACGGGCAGCGAGATCCACAAGGTGCAAGTCGGTCACCTGCTTGGGGCCCTTCAGTCCCGAAAAGCTGATGGAGGGTGCGGCGAGTGGGGCGTCGTCGACGAGGAACACGTGGTCATCAAGCGATGTTAGCTCACCGAGTGCGGAGGTCACCTCAAGGACCGCGATCTCGAATCCGGTGACTCGAGGATTCATGAGCAGGCGCAGGTAGGCGGCTTGAGTGACGGGGCACGTTGCCCACCGGCCTACGTCATCGAACCAGCTGGTCACGACCTCATGATGAGCGTGGTTCGGTAAGGACAACGCCACCAGAACGTTGACATCAAGCAGGCGCAGGCGATCAGTGGTCGCCATCTCGGTACTGTTCGATGAGCTCAGGCGTCACCACATGCGCCTCCCGGCCATCTGGCGGGAAGAACAGTGGGATCCCGTGCTTGCTGGTGCGTGACCCGTGAGAGATCCCCCGCAGCGCGAGATCGGAGACGGCGCGCCCGAGCGACACCCCTTCGCGGTGAGCGCGCTCGCGGGCCAGGGACAGGACCCGGTCATCGATCTCAAGTGTGGTCCTCATGCGACCATGATCGCATCGGCGCATCACGTCATCAAGAACTCGTGCGCTCCGACGAGCACGATGGCGGAATCGTGGGGCCGGCCCGCTGAGGCCGGGGTAGTCTCTCTGACTCGCGCACCGGGCTGGGCCCGCGGCGCGCCCCGAACTGCCCGCACCCGACCGGAGAGAGGAGACGACATGGCCCTGACGGGTCTGGCCGAGGTCTTCACCTCCCTGCTGCTCATCGTGGCGGTGGCCTTCGTGGCGCCGCTGGTCTCCTGGACCGTCCCCAAGCGGCTCGTGCCCGAGGTCGTCCTCCTCATCCTCGGCGGGATGGCCATCGGCCCCCACGGGCTGTCACTGGCCGGGGAGGGGCCCTCCATCGAGCTGCTGCGCGAGCTCGGCGTCGCCTTCCTCTTCCTCATGGCCGGCTATGAGATCGACGTCAATGAGCTGCGCGGCGCCGGCGGGCGCCACGCTGCCATCGCCTGGATGCTCTCCCTGGGCCTGGCCTTCGGGGCGGTGACGGCCATCGGGGTGACCGGCGGCGCGCTGTCCGCCAACGGCATCGCCATCGCCATCGCGATGACCTCGACGGCGATCGGCACGATCCTGCCGATCCTGCGCGACCGCGGCCTGCTGCCCACCGCGGTGGGCGCTGCGATCCTCAACCACGGCGCCGTCGGCGAGGTGGGCCCGATCCTGCTCATGGCGCTGCTGCTGGGCTCGCGCTCGACCTGGGTGAGCCTGGCGATCCTGGCCGCCTTCCTCGTCATCACCCTGCTCATCGTGCGCTTCACCAGTCGCGTTAAGCGCGTGGGGCGCCGTCTGGTCGAGGCCATCCACCTGGGCGCCTCGACGACGGCGCAGACCACCATCCGCGCCACCGTCCTGCTCCTGGTGGGACTGTGCGCGATCGCCACCGTCTTCGACCTCGACGTCATCCTGGGGGCCTTCGCCGCCGGATTCGTCCTGCGCCACGTCCTGCCCGAGGGGGACGCCCAGTTCGAGGAGAAGCTCGACGGCCTCGCCTACGGGTTCTTCGTCCCGATCTTCTTCGTCACCTCCGGCATGGGCATCGACATGAGTCTGAGCGCCGGGGACGTGGTCAACCTGCTGGCCTTCTTCGTGCTGCTGGTGCTCGTGCGGGGCGTGCCGGTGTGGCTGGCCTCCCGCGTGGAGCGGCGTCGGGACGGCTCGCGCGCCTACTCGATGCGCCAGAGCCTCCAGATCGCGGTCTACTCGACGACGGCGCTGCCCATCATCGTGGCCGTCACTCAGGTGGCGGTCAGCGCCGAGGCCATGTCGACCTCCTTCGCCTCCACGCTCGTGCTGGCCGGGGTGCTCTCGGTGCTCGTCCTGCCGGCTGCGGGGCTGGTGCTGGGGCACAGGAGCGACCACGTTCCGGCCAACGAGGTGATGCGCGTGGTCCAGGGGCCCGCCGCACCCGACGGGCGCACCCCCGAGGAGGCCACGGTCCCTGCTGGCGAGCACGTCTCGGAGCCGCGGCGGCCGGCGTCGCCGCCCAGTGGCATCAGGCTGCCGGCGGGCGAACGTACCCCGGCGGGAGGGGCGAGGCGCCCGGCGCAGCCCGACCTGGTGGGTCTGCCCGACCTGCGCGAGCGGGCGGCACCCGTCGCCTCGCGCCTGGCCGACCTGGGACTGCACGCCCGGGGGCTGTCGGTGGAGGAGTCGCACCGCCTGGCCGACCGGCTGGCCCAGATCGAGCAGGACCACGCCCTGTGGCGCGAGCGCTGGCACCACTTGCGCCGGCGCGGCGGCACCTCCCGAGCCGCCCGACGCCGCCGGCCCCGCGGCGAGTGAACCCGCGTCTCCTCCGCCCCTCTGCCGTGCGGGTATTTTTTCGCGTAGCCCTGCAGAAATTCCGCCCGGCTACGCGAAAAATGCCCGGCTCGGTGTTGACTCAGTCGTTGGATGTCTGGCTCGGCGGTGCCCCGGCTGCTGTCCTTGCGCCAACCTCCTCCGGTGGGGACATGTCACGCGTGCGGGGACCTTTTCCCGTGGCCGGGGACATTCGACGCCGTCGGGGACAAAAATCCTGCACCCGTGCGCGTGACATGTCCCCGGCCGCGCGATGGGTGCACCTGTACGCGTGACATGTCCCCGGTCGCGCGATGGGCGCACCCGGCCGCGCGGAACGTCCCCGTTCGTGAGCCGGCGGTCGAACCGGCCCTTGCGATGGCTGGACCGGGTTCCGGGCCGTCAGCTGGTGGACACCGCCGCTGCGCTCGTGGCCGCGATGATGGCCGTCGTCGTGGCGTCCACGGCCCGCTGCACCGCGCGCCCCACGGGGCTCGCCCCCGCGATCTCCTTGATCCTGCGCTTGAGCTCGCCACGGCTGAGTCCGGTCTCCTGCTGCGGCAGGACGACCGGCGCGACGCCGAGCGCCTGGAGGATCGACAACAGGGCGACGTCGGACCCGGTGGGCGGCTGCACCCCGCGCAGTGCGCCGTCGATGCGCTCGCGCACCTGCCGCTCGGGAACCGGGTCCAGCGTCGGGTAGGTCGGGCTGAAGGATCCGAACAGCCCGCCGGTGTGGATGCGCACAACCCCTGCGGCCTCCAGGGAGGCGGCGATGTGACGGGTGGGGTCGAGCTTGCCCCACGAGACCAGGGAGGAGAAGCGCTTGCCGTCCTTGGCGGGCAGGACCGTCAGCGCCCAGTCCAGCACCGGGTGCCCGGTGGGGCCGGAGTTGATGATGTAGACGCGGGGGCTGCGCTCCTCGGTCAGGGAGATGCGGCCGGCCAGCAGCAGGTCGGTGAGCAGCGCGCCGGTGAGCCCGTAGCTCGGGTAGGTCATGCGGCTCTCGGGCTTTCCGGAGTCCTTGGTCAGCAGGAGGAACAACTCTTCACAGATCAGCATCGCATTCATGTATCCAGTACATCGTGCCGTGGCCTGACTGTGATCCCTCGCACGGGCGAGATCCGGGTCCGGGCCGGGTCCTCCCTGAGGGGGAGACGCAGGGACCACCGGTTGGAGCGCGCCCGTTTCACGCCGGTCCGTGCCAGTCCGTGCCCGGCCTCTCGCCGGTGCGGAGCCGGTCCGCTTTCGCGCTGGGCGTTCGACCACGTGCGGGCGGCGCCCGATCGTGTCGTACCCGGCCCGTAACCTGGGGGCATGGCGCGGGACGTACGGCATGACGACTGGCCGGTGGAGCTCACTGATGACCGGATCATCGGCAGGGTCGGCCACCGGACCTTCCAACGCGGCCTGGACTATGCGCGCAAGGGCCGGGTCCGGGGCATCGGCGTCGCCGCGGGCGGAGACATCATCAGTGCCCAGATCAAGGGCTCGGGCGCGCGCACCTACCAGACCATGGTCTTCCGCTCGCCCGGCAGCGGCCCCCGGCGTCCGGCCTGGACCGGCAGCTGCTCGTGCCCGGTGGGCTCCAACTGCAAGCACGTGGTCGCCCTCCTCATCACGGTGCGCGCCCTGGCCGAGGAGGAGCCCGACGGCGATGCCGCCGTCCCGCATTCCGCCTGGGAGGGCCGGCTCGCCGGCCTGCTGCACGTGGAGCGCACGCCGCGCCGTCGGATGGCCCTGGAGATCGTCGACGATCCCGGCAGCATGTGGGGCACCCCGCCCGGCCCGTCCATGCTGCCGCTCATCGAGGGCAAGCGCGGCTGGAATCGGCAGGGCGCCTCCTGGAGCCAGGTCGCCTCCGGGGGACTCGACGACGAGGTCGATCCCGACGTCATCGGCGTCCTGCGCGAGCTGGCCGGCATGGCCGACGGCTTCGGCTTCTACTACGCCGACGACCGCATCTCCCTGGTGTCCGCTCCCGCCCGTGTCTGGGAGGTGCTGCGCCGTGGGGTGGCGGCCGGCCTGACCCTCACCACCGCACAGCGCCACGGCCAGCCGGTCTACCTCGCCGAGGGACTGCGCGGCGGCGTCCACCTCATCCGGGACGACGACGGAGGCGTCGTTATCACCCCCGCCCTGGACATCGACGGCGTCGAGGAGATCAGCCGTCTGCAGGTCCCCGGGCTGGAGCTCAACCTTACCCTCATGCCGATCGGGGACCCCGTCCACGGCTTCTACACGTGGATGCCCGGGCGCGAGCTGCTGCTCATGCCGATCGAGCCTCGCCCCACCGAGGCCCTCTCGCGGGTGCTGCGGGGCGAGGGCGACTCGATCGTCATCCCGGCCCAGGACGTCGGGCGCTTCGAGAACGAGCATCTTGAGGCCCTCACCCGCGCCCTGCCGGTCCTGTCCGCGGACGCCTCCATCCGCATGCCCCGGCCCACGACGCCGCGCGCCGCGCTCGCGGTCCACGTCGACGCCGACGAGCACCACCTGACCACCGAGTGGTCGATCCGCTACGTCTCCGAGGACGGCGAGGTCCACCACAGCCACGGCGTCGGGGACCTCGCCGCGGCCGCCGAGGGGCGCATCGAGGGCGCGGTCGCCGGTCGGGACGTCGAGGGGGAGACCCGACTGGCCCGCGAGGTCCTCAACCGCCTGCTGCCCCTGACCGGCCGGCATCCGGCCGTGTGGCACCCCCTGGACCTGCGCGGTATGGACACGGCCCGCTTCATGACGCAGACGCTGCCGGTCCTGCGCGAGATGGAGGCCTTCGACGTCGAGGTCGACGACGACGTCCCCGCCTACCGCGAGGCCGCCGACGCCCCGGTCATCACCACCTCCGTGGACGACGACGAGGACCGCCCCGACTGGTTCTCCCTGTCCGTGCGCGTCCGCGTGGGTGACGAGGAGATCCTCGTCGGCCGGCTCATGGCGGCCGTGGCCGCCGGCGAGAGGGAGGTGCTCCTGGAGTCGGGCACGTGGGTGAGCATCGACCGGCCCGAGATCGAGGCCCTGGCCCGTCTCATGGAGGAGGGCCGTGAGCTGGCCGACCCGCAGGCCCACGGCACCCTGCGGGTCAGCGCCCTGCACGCCGGATACTACGAGGCCCTGGAGTCCCTCGGCGTCATCGGGCGGGCCACGGCCCGCTGGAAGGAGCGGGTCGGGCGGCTGCTGGAGCGGGCGCGCGCCGCCGAGGCCGCGGCGGAGCACTCCGACGGCTCGGCCGGCGGGACCGAGGACGTGGGTGCTGGTGAGGTGGCCGGTCAGGTGGCCGTGCCCGAGGGGATGCGGGCGACGCTGCGCCCCTACCAGCTCGAGGGCTACCGCTGGCTGGACTTCCTGCGCCAGGCGGGTCTGGGCGGGGTCCTGGCCGATGACATGGGACTGGGCAAGACCGTCCAGGTGCTGGCCGCCGTCCAGCGGCTCGTCGAGGAGCGCGAGCGCGCCGGGGACGGGGCTGCGGCCGGCGTCGGGAGTGACGTCGGTTCCGACGGGGCAGGGGCGGATGGCCCCGGTGACGCCGCCGAGGCCGCCGCTGCGGGCGCTACCGACGGAGCCGACGAGTCCCGCGGGAGCGGCGAGGCGACCACGGCCGACGAGCCGGCCGGGACCGGGCCGGTGCTCGTCATCGCACCGACCTCCGTCGTCGGCTCCTGGGTGGAGCAGGCCGAGCGGTTCTGCCCGGGGCTGCGGGTGCGGGCGGTCACGCGCACCGCCGCCAAGCGCGAGGAGTCCCTGGATCAGATCGCGGCGGGCTGCGACGTCGTCGTCACCTCCTACACGATCGCGCGCCTGTGCGAGGAGGAGTTCATCGCCCAGGACTGGGCCTGGGTGGTGTGCGACGAGGCCCAGTTCGTCAAGAACCACACTTCCGCCACCTACAAGGCCGTGCGGCGGCTGCGGGCACCGTCAACCATCGCGATCACCGGCACGCCGCTGGAGAACTCGCTCATGGATCTGTGGGCGCTCATGAGCATCGCGGCGCCGGGACTGCTGCCCGACCCTGAGCGCTTCGGGCAGGTCTACCGTAAGCCGATCGACCGCGGGGACACCGAGGCGCTGGGGCGGCTGCGGCGCCGGATGCGTCCCTTCCTGCTGCGGCGCACCAAGGAGCAGGTGGCCGCGGACCTGCCGGCCAAGACCGAGCAGGTCCTGGCCGTCGAGCTGGGCGCCAGGCACCGCAAGGCCTACGACCAGCGCCTGGCGCGTGAGCGGCAGAAGATCCTCGGGCTGCTGGAGGAGGACACGGCGCAGTCGCGCTTCATCGCGCTCAAGGCGCTCACCACCCTGCGGCAGATGGCCCTCGACCCGGTGCTCGTCGACGGCGAGGACGGGACCGGGGACGCTGAGGCTGCGGGCCAGGAGACGGCCGGCGGAAGCGGCGGCTCCGGGAAGAAGCCGGCCCGCGGTGCAAAAGGGGCCAAGGGCGCGAAGGGTGCCAAGGGGAAGGCTGTGGCACCCGCCGGGCCCTCTGCACCTGCTGCGGGACAGCGCAGGCCCGGTCGGCGGCCGAGCCCGTCGGCCAAGGTCGAGGTGCTCCTGGAGCACCTGGGCCCCATCGTCTCCGAGGGGCACCGCGCCCTCATCTTCTCCCAGTTCACGCGCTACCTCTCCGGCGTGCGCGAGCACCTGGAGGCCGCCGGGGTGCGGGCCGCCTACATGGATGGCGCCACCTCCAACCGCCAGGAGGTCATCGACGCCTTCCGGGCCGGCGAGGCCGACGTCTTCCTCATCTCGCTCAAGGCCGGCGGTTTCGGGCTCACGCTCACCGAGGCCGACTACGTCTTCCTGCTGGACCCGTGGTGGAACCCGCAGGTCGAGGAGCAGGCCGTCGACCGCACCCACCGGATCGGCCAGGACAAGCCGGTCATGGTCTACCGGCTCGTCTCGGCCGACACGATCGAGGAGAAGGTCATGGCCCTCAAGGAGAAGAAGGCCGAGCTCTTCGCCCGGGTCGTCGAGGGGACCGGTGACGCCGAGGCCGGCCTCGGGGGCGTCGGTGCCGAGGGCATGGTGGGCGCGGCCACTGCGGGTGGGGCCGGTGGCACAGGAGGCCTCAGCCCGGCGGCACTGACCGCCGCCGAGATCCGCGAGCTCATCGAGGGCTGAGAGCCGTTGGGCCCCGTCCGGTGGCTCGCGCCCGAGCCGCACCGGTTGCCCGGCCCCGCCCCTCCCACACGTACGGGGACATTCGACGCCGTCGGGTGCATCGTTCTCCGGGCGGGGACATTCGACGCCGTCGGGGACGGAAATCCTGCACCCGTACGCGTGGGATGTCCCCGGCCAGACGGAGATGTCCCCGGCCGCGCAGGATGTCCCCGTCCGGTGAGGTACCCGCGCGGCTCGGCCGATCGGCTGCGGTGCGGGCGGCCCCAGGCTCCACAGGCCCGGGGCTGCAGGTGGTCTCCACAGGGCTGAGAAGCCCCTGAGCGCAGACGTGCGGGGTGGACTGATTCTGGTGGGGCGGGCACGGCGCCCGCGGGGGAGCAGCGGCGCGCTGGTCCCCTCTAACCAGAGGAGAATCACCATGAGGAGACCCACCAGGACCACCTTGCGTGCTCTGCGTACCAGCGTGATGCTGGCCCGCTCGGGCGACCCGGCGGCGCTGCCGGCCGCGCTGCGACGCCTGGCGTCCAAGGAGGACGGCATGGCCACCGCCGAGTACGCCATCGGGACCTTGGCAGCCGCGGCCTTCGCCGGCCTGCTACTGGCACTCATGCGCTCGGGCAGCCTGAGCGGTGCCCTGCAGTCCATCATCGAGTCGGCGCTCTCGGTGTGATGTGCGGCGTCATCGCAGCAGGTGGGCGCGCTCGCCCCCGAGTGGCCCGGGTGCCCGGCGGCGGCCGACGTCGCCGCCCGGGCGCCGTTTCCCGCAGGCCTTCCGGCCGAGCGGAATCGCCCCGGTCTCCCGGTCTCCGGACCCGCCGAGGTCGTGAGCCCGGTGACGGGCCCGTCGGCTCAAGCGAGCAGGGGATGGTGACGGCCGAGACGGCGCTGTCACTGCCCGCCGTCGTCCTCGTGCTCCTCATCGTCCTGGCGGCCGTCAGCGCCGGTGTCACCCAGCTGCGGGTGGCCGACGCCGCCCGCACGGCCGCCCGACAGGCCGCTATCGGCCAGGACGACTACACCGGCGCCGCCCAGCGCGTGGCCGGCGGGGTGAGTCTGGGCGTCGAGCAGGGCGAGCTCACCTGCGTCACCGCCGTCCGGCCCGTGCCCGGGCCCCTGGGCGGGCTGGGACTGACGGCGCGCGCCCGAGCCTGCGCCTATACCGAACCGAGCGGTCCATGAGCCGCCCGGGAGACCGGACCCGACGGATGGGACCGGCGGTTCGCCGTCCAGATCTGCGGACGTGTCTGGCATGCGCGCTCGCGGTCTTCGCGCGGGCGGCCGGTCGGCTCACCTGTCAGCGGGCTGGGCGATCGGCTCAGCGGCTGACTCAGCGACTGGTGCAGCGGCCGGCGCTGCGACCGGCTCGGTGGCTGGTGCAGCGGCAGGTCGGGCGGCTCACCTGTCGGGCCGGATGGCCGACGTCGCGGCTGACTCGGCGGCCGGTGGTGCGGCTGGCTCGGCGACTCCTCCGGGCCTCCGGCCCTCGGCGGGACGAGCGCGGCTCAGGGACGGTCTACGCCCTGGGTGTCATCGCGGTGCTCCTGGCAGCGGCGGTCGGCATCGTGGGCCTCATCCAGGCCCAGAGCGCCACCGGCCGGGCGCGCGCCGCGGCCGACCTGTCAGCCGTCTCCGGCGCCACGGTCCTGTCCTCGGTCATCGCCCCCGGCGACCCCTGCGCCATGGCCCAGCGCGTCGCGGCCGCCAACGGAGCGTCGGTGAGCGCGTGCTCCGTGACCGGCGAGGACGTCACCGTCAGCGTCGTCGTCCCGACGACGATCCTCGGCCTGTCCCGTCAGGCCACCGCCCAGGCCCGCGCCGGCCCCGTCGACGCCCCGCCCGGCCCCTGATGAGTGGTAGAGAGACGTGAAACGACGGGTGAATGGTGTGCGCATGAGAATGATGGTCGTATAATTTACGAGACTCATCTTGTGTGCCCGCCGTTCACCTCTACCTATCAGTCATTGGGGCCGCTATGGCGCCAATGATGATCGCATCAAATCAGTCGAAACCCGTTCACCAGGAGGAGAGGTAATGCGTCCTCCTTCTGAAAAATATCTCGAATGCCTGTCCGTCATGCACGAAAGGAAGCTTTATGAGTGCTGATAGGTCCTCGGCCGAGGATGTCTTCCTTGCTCGTCAGGACGATCGTGCCGGAAGACGCATACAGGTTTTTATTGTGGTTAAGACGGCTCCGACTCCTTCGGCGAAGTATGTGGATACTGTCTGTGTCGCGGGTCTCGTAGTATCTCCTGGGCCGTTGCGTTGGGTGAGGCTGTACCCAGTACCATTTCGTCACCTGGATTTTGAGCGTCAGTTCCGTAAGTACTCTATTATCGAGGTTGATGTCGCGGCTCCAGATCATGGTGATGGTCGCCCAGAAAGCCTGAAGGTGAAGGACTTCAATAGAATAACTGTACTTGAAGAGACCGGCAGTGACTCTGTGCGCCGACATGAAATCATGAGAGATGTCGAGCCGACTACTGCGTGTGTGCTTTACAGTGGAGCGAAAGCTGATCCCGCTGGGGCGACTTCGTTGGGTCTTGTCGCCCCGATTGATCCGCGCATTGAAGTTGCCGCGAGTAAGGGTTGGTCTGAGAGTCAAAAACGTACGATAGAGGCGCATCAGGACCAGCTTGCTTTAGACCTAGGGGCTGAGCTGAGAAGAGACGCCCCTCCTCTGGAGTCGCCTCCTTTCCAGGCCTGGTACGTGTACCGGTGTGAAACCGATGGTTGCCGCGAGCATCGGCAGGGAATCCTTGACTGGGAACTGACAGCGCTTCAGCGTCGCGCGCAGAAGGAGGGTGGGGATGCTCGGTCATGGATAAAAGAGCGGTTCGAAACGATCATGCTCAGTCGCGAACGTAGCACCCGATTCATTCTAGGGAACCAAGCGGCGGGGCATAAGCGTCACACTTTCTCGGTGCTCAGTATTTACTATCCGAAGAGAGAGGCTGTTAACAGGGCGATGATGGCTTTATCGTCCCTGTTCTAGCCCGCAATCGCCATGGCTGTGAAAAAGGTTTCTCGACGAAGTCGATCGACCTCGTCGATAATTTGTTCTCGATGACAGCAGCGCTGGTCGCTCTCGAAACATAGAAGGTAAACAACTTCCTCGGCTTCGATCAGGCTGGAGAGGTAATGAATTGCTTTTTCCCCTGACTCGGAGTCGAGAACCTCTGTCATGTAGCGCCTGTGAGCGTGCCGTGCTGCGGGGGTATCTGGGTTGGCGTAACTTGGCCGGTTTTCTTTCGGATTGCCCAGTTGTGGAAGGTGTTCGTAGGTGAAGCCGTGAGAATCGAGGTGCTCGCGCAGGCGGCTCTTGGAGAATCCTTTTATTCGCGATATCGGGGTCATGCGAACATCGATAAGGTGGGTTGCGCCACTTTCTTGCATGGACTGAATGAGGTCATTGAGGGTCTGCCCTTGGTAACCCCAGCCCACTAAACGTCCTGGCATGCCGTGAGTCTCCCTGCGTTCGCGCGAATTAATCCTCAATTAATACCTTACACCATGAGGACATTGATGGCAGTGTTCGATGTTGCTCTCTGTGAATTGTGTGCGATCTCTCCAGGGAATACCTTGTCAGTCCTCGACGGCGACCGTGGTGCCGCCCGCGAACTGGGCGTTGTGGAGGCGGGTGTAGGTGCCGTCGGCGGCGATGAGCTGATCGTGGTTGCCCTGCTCGACGATGTCGCCGTGCTCCATGACCAAGATGGTGTCGGCGTCGCGGATCGTGGACAGGCGG
>NZ_JAAIJY010000041.1 GCF_011752065.1 Actinomyces sp. ZJ308 | reverse complement strand
TCCAGGACGTCACCATCAACCTCAACGGCCACCACCTCACCGCCGCCGACCCCCTGACCCCCGAAGCCGAGAAAATCCTCACCGCCCTGAACATCCCAACAGGGCACTAAAAACTGTGCAACTCAGGAGGCCGTGCTTGCCGAGGCGCTGGAGCCGGCCTCTGAGCTCCCCGATGTGCCCGAGCATCCTGCCAGTGCGAGGCACAGCGACGCAGATGCGGCGAAAGTGACGACAAGTGTCCGATGGTGCATGACAACTCCTTGGTTTGGAGACGGATAACCGACAGGTTAGACGAATATGAATGGGTGCGGGGGAGTATGACCGTTAGTAAAGGAAGTCAGGTGTTTTACCGGTCTGCGCTGGTCTGGTCCGTGTCGGTCCGACGAGGGGGGAATGAAAACCAGGAACCGATTCCGACTAGGCTTACCCCATGACCCAGGCGACTTCGGCCGATGACGGCTTCTGCACCCCGGTTGACCTTGATGCCTTGGCGGCCTCGGCGGGAGTCGCCGCCGAGCACGTCATCCCCTACGGCCGCGACGTGGCCAAGATCGACCTGAGCGTGCTGGCTCCCGACGAGCGGGAGACCGACGACGCCGGTGCCGGTGGTCATGGCGGAGCCCGTTACGTCGTCGTCACCGCGATCACGCCGACTCCCTTCGGGGAGGGGAAGACGACCACGGCCATCGGCCTGGCCCAGGGACTGGCTCTTCTTGGCGAGCAGGCGATCCTCACCCTGCGCCAGTCGGCCATGGGTCCCACCTTCGGTATCAAGGGGGGCGCTGGAGGCTCGGGGCGGGCCCGCATTCTGCCGGCGGAGCGGATGAACCTGCACCTGACCGGTGACTTCCACGCCATCACCGCTGCCCACAACCTCCTGTCGGCGATGATCGACAACCATCTGCACCACGGCAACGAGCTCGACATCGACGAGCGCACCATCACCTGGCCGCGGGTACTGGACGTCAACGACCGCGCCCTGCGTCATGTCGTGACGGGCCTGGGAACCAGGATCGATGGCGTCACCCGCCAGGCCTCCTTCGACATCACGCCCGCCAGTGAGCTCATGGTCATCATGTCGCTGGCCACGGACCTGGCCGATCTGCGCGGACGCCTGGGACGCATCGTCATCGGCCGCAACCGCAGCGGGGAGTGGATCAGCGCCGAGGACCTCAAGGCCGCCGGCGCCATGTGCGCCGTCCTGCGTGACACGCTCGCGCCCAACCTGCTGCGTACGGGTGAGGGCACTCCCGTCCTGGTCCACACCGGCCCCTTCGGCAACATCGCCACCGGTTGCTCCTCGGTCATCGCCGACCGCGTCGCGGCGGCGGGTGCCCGCCGGGGAGGATACGTCCTCACCGAGGCCGGCTTCGGCTCCGACATGGGCCTGGAGCGCTTCGTGGACCTCAAGTGCACGGTCTCGGGCATGCAGCCGCACGTGGCCGTCGTCGTGGTCACGGTCAGGGCGCTCAAGGCCCACTCCGGGCGCTACCGGCTCGTCAGCGGCAAGGACCTGCCCGAGGGCATGCTCGAGGAGAATGTCGAGGACGTGCGCGCCGGCGCCGCCAACCTGCTCAAGCACCTGGAGATCGTGCGGGGCTTCGGTATCACCCCGGTCGTTGCCGTCAACGTCTTCCCCACCGATCACGGCGGTGAGATCGAGGAGGTGACGCGCATCGCCCGCGAGGCCGGGGCCCGGGTGGCGGTCTGCCATCCGGTCACCGGAGGAGGGGAGGGCTGCCGGGACCTGGCGAGCGCCGTCGTCGAGGCCTGCCGGGCGGGAGAGGACGGAGAGGGCCCTGCCTCCGCCCGACCCGTCACTCGCCCCGCCTATGAGCCGCAGGACGACCTGCGTACCAAGATCGCCAAGGTGGCTGCCCTCTACGGCGCCGACGGCGTGGACTACACCCCCGCCGCGGGCAGGCTCCTGGACACCTATGAGCGGGACGGATTCGGCAGCCTCCCGGTCATCGTCGCCAAGACCCCGCTGTCCCTGTCCGCCGAGCCGGGTCTCAAGGGCGTCCCCACCGGCTGGCGCCTGCCGGTGCGAGAGGTGCGGCTGGCCGCGGGGGCCGGCTACGTCTACGCGATCTGCGGGAACCTGTCCACCATGCCGGGGCTGCCGAGTCATCCGGCCGCCGAACGCATCGACGTCGACGTCGCCACCGGTCAGATCATCAACCTGCGCTGACGCCAGGGGGTGGCGGTCCGCATGTGCGGGCCACCACCCCCTGGTTACTGACATCGGTACTGATACCGGTCACTGACTGCTCTCGGGGCCGTCAGTCCTTCTCGTGCTTGGAGGTCTCGAACAGGAGGTTGACCTGCTCGTTGTACTTCGTGAGCGTCGAGGCGGGTACCCGGTTCGCCCACAGGTCGTCCGTCGCCGGCTTCATGATGGCCGCCACGTCCGCGCCGAAGTAGGTCAGCGGGAAGAAGAACGTGGACCTGTCCTCCACGTGCTGGGTGAAGGGCTTGGTGGGAAGCCCCGTCTCCTCGAAGACCTGCACCGCCTTCTCGGTGGAGGAGGAGATGGCCGGGAAGACGATCCCGTAGGAGGCCACGATGTCCTGAGCCTCGGCGGTTCCCAGGAAGGCCACCCACTTGGAGGCGTTGTCGATATTGGTCGACTGCTTGGAGATCGAGTCGCCCAGCCCGTTGTACAGGGAGACCGACTTCCCGTTGGGGCCTACGGGATTCGACGCGATCCCGACATTGATGTCGAGCTTTGCGTAGGTGCTGAACATCCATGAGCCGTTGAAGCACATGGCGATCTTGCCGCCGCCGAGCTGAACGTCGGTGCTGGTGGTGGAGGAGAAGGCGCCGCGAGGAGGCATGTAGCCCTTGTCCACCAGACCGAAGTACCAGTCCATGGTGTCCTGGAAGATCTTCTCGTCATAGCGGTAGTGGTTCCCCCAGGTCTCCTTGTTCGTGTAGAACCAGTCACCGGCCGAACCGGTGAAGGGACTCCACTGGGTCTGACCGTCCCCGGAGCCGCCATCCTGGATACCCAGGCCGTAGACGGCCACACGGTTCTTGTCGAAGCCGGGCTCGTCGCCGCGCACGCCGTTCTTGTCCACGGTCAGCCGGGCGAGGACCTTCTCGAAGCTGCCCCCGTCGGTGGGGTTCCAGGACCAGCCGGCCAGGTCCGCCTCGGACAGCCCCGCCTGGGTGAGCATGTCCTGGTTGTAGAAGACCGCCACGGTGTCCCAGTCCTTGGGGCACCCGTACTGGTGGCCGTCCTCCCCCTTCCACAGGTCGATGAGACCCTCCTGGAAGGCGGACTCGTCGACGTCGGCCCAGGCGGGCTGCTTCTCCAGGGGGACCAGAACCTCCAGGTCCTCGAACTGGGCGAACTTGGAGATGTGATCGGTGAAGGCGTCCGGGCCGGTTCCGGCAATGAAACCGGCCGTCAGCTTGGTCCAGTAGTCGCCCCAGGCGATCTGGGTGATGTTGATCTTGATGCCGGTCTTGGCCTCGAAGGCCTTGGCGCAGGCCTCGTAGACGGGCAGCTGGCTGGCGTCCCACATCCAGTACTCGACGGCGCCGGATCCCGAGCCTTTGGACCCGCTGGAGCAGGCGGCCAGGGTCAGGGCTGCCGCGCCCGAGGCCAGGCCGCACAGGAGGCTGCGGCGCGACAGTGAGGGGCGAAGAGGGCTGATCGGTTGAGTCGTCATCTGGTGCCTCACTTGATTCCGGTAAAGCCGATGGAGTTGACGATGCGCCGGGCGAAGGCCATGAACAGCAGGAGCATCGGGAGGGCGGCCACCAGGGTGGCGGCCATGAGCCCGGCCCAGTCGGGACCGGTCTGTGGCGCCTGGGAGCGGAAGACCGCCAGGGCCACCGTGAGCACCCGGGAGGAGTCCGTGTAGGAGACCAGCAGGGGCCAGAAGTAGTCGTTCCAGGCCGTGATGTAGGTCAGGATCGCGAGAGTCGAGATCGGGGCCTTGGCCATGGGCAGGATGAGGGTGAAGAACACCCGTACCTTCGAGGCGCCGTCGAGCAGAGCGGCCTCCTCCAGCTCTCTGGGCACGTTCATGAAGAACTGCTTGAGGAAGAACACCGCGAAGGGCGTCATGAACATGGTCGGCAGGGCCACTCCCAGGAAGGTGTCGATGAGGTGGAGCTGCTTGACCAGCACGAAGTTGGGCAGGAGCGTGAAGATCGAGGGGACCATGAGGGCGCCCAGGAACACTGCGAAGACCGTGTCGCGTCCCCTCCAGCGCAGGCGGGAGAAGGAGTAGGCGGCCATCGCCGAGAAGAAGACCTGCCCGACGGTCACCAGCGTGGAGACGATGACGGAGTTGCGCAGGTAGAGCCAGAAGTTGATGGCGGCGCCGCTGCCGCCGTCGGCCAGCGCCTCCTCGGTGGACTGCATGCCGAAGACGCGGGCGAAGCCGCGCAGGTTGATGTCCACCGGCAGCAGGCTGGTGGGGTGGGCGGTAATGCCCGCGTTGGAGGACAGGGCCGTGCGCAGCACCCAGTAGAAGGGCAGCAGCGTGAAGGCCATGATGAGGATCATCGCCGCCCAGGCCAGGGCCTTACCCGCGGTGAACTTGCGGCCGGGGGCCTCGGAAGATGCCGCAGCGGCCTTGGGTGACGTCGTGGAGGACGCGGATGTGGTTGCGGTCGTCATGGTTGGCTCCTCCTCAGTCCAGGTCCGTCTCGCCCGCACGGGTCATGCGGTACTGCAGGATCGTGATCGCCGCCAGAACGAGCAGCAGACCCACTGCCATGGCCGAGGCGTATCCGAACTGGAAGCGTCCGAAGGCCATGTCGTAGATGTAGTACTGCAGCACCCGGGTGGCGTTGACGGGGCCACCCTGGGTGGCCACCGAGACGGTGTCGAAGACCTGGAAGGAGCCGATCATCGTCATAATGAGCACCAGTGCCAGGATCGGGCGCAGCAAGGGCACGGTGATCCTCCAGAACATCCGCCACTCGCTGGCGCCGTCCATCTTGCCCGCCTCGTAGACCGTGTTCGGAATCGACTGCAGGCCCGCGAAGATGAGCAGGGCCGTGTAGCCCACGTGCCGCCACACGTTGATGATCGCGATGGTGGGGATGGCCAGTGATGAGGAGAAGAAGTCCACGGCAGAGCCTGTGAGGGACTCCAGGAGTTGGTTGGTGATACCCAGGGTGTTGTCCAGGATCCACAGCCACAGCATGGCGGCGACCACGTTGGAGACCAGGTAGGGCGTCAGCACGATGGAGCGCACGAAGGTGGACTGGGTCAGGCGCTGCATGAGGACGGCGATGACGAGCGCCAGGATCGTCTGCAGGCCGATGTTGATGACCACGTACTCCACGGTGACCACGACGGCGTTCCAGAAGGTGTCGTCCTGAGCCATGCGCTTGTAGTTGTCCAGGCCCGTGAACTCCTCGGGGGTCAGGAGGTTGTACTCGGTGAAGGACAGCCAGATGCCTCGGATGAGGGGCCAGATGTAGAAGGCGACGAGGCCGATCGTCGCCGGGAGGATGAAGGCGAGGCCGAGCTTGAGGTCGGAACGCGGTCTGCGTTGCCGACGCGATTGTCGCGCGATCAGGGTCGAAGATGACATCGGGTCTCCAAATCAACGGTGATGTGGGAAAAGGGGGTGGAGGTGGACGGACGGTCAGAACGGTCGGAAAGGACGCGAGCGGAGCGGATCCGCCCGTGTCAGACGCTTGAGGGTGGCGTTAGTCGACGGCGCTCACGCGCAGCAGGACGAGGTGATCGGGGTGCAGCACCGGAAGCGCCAGGCCCGTGGTGGTCAGGTAGGAGCCGGGAAGGGTGACGCCCTCGGCCATCCAGCCCGCCGTGAGGCTCAGCTCGGGATAGGCCGGTGCTGCCAGGCGCACGTGGTACCGGCGCGAGGGATCCAGCCCGGGCAGCGGACGCGGCGCCGTGGGCCAGGCCAGGGGCTGGCCCAGTGAGGCGATCTCGAACAGGGCGTCCGAGCCGTCGGGGGCGACAACGCCCTCGATGCGCAGCACGTCGTCGTCGGGCAGGTCCGCGTGGACCGTCACGCCCGAGTGCAGCAGGCCGCGCAGCTCCTTGTGCAGCGCGATGATGGAGGCCAGGCGCTCGCGGGCGGCGTCGTCGGCCTCGGTGAGGTCCCACTCCACGCCCATGTGTCCCCACAGGGCGGTGCCGGCGCGGAAGTCGAGGTCGAGGTCGCGCAGAGTGGTGTGGGCCCGCCCGGAGCCGACGTGGGTGCCCACCAGCTCGGGCGGCAGCAGCAACGTGGTGCCGCGCTGGATGTTCTGCCGGTCGTGGGCGTCGATGCAGTCAGAGGCCCACACCCGCTGGGTGCGCTCCATGATCCCCAGGTCGATGCGGCCGCCGCCGCCGGCGCAGGACTCGATCTCCAGGTCGGGGAAGCGCTCGTGGAGCGCGTCCAGGAGGCGGTAGAGGGCCAGGGTCTGGTCGTGGACGGCGGCCGCTCCCGGGCGCCCGGAGGTGGGGTCGGCGACCTCGTGCCCCGTGGCCAGCAGGGGGGAGTTGTGGTCCCACTTGAGGTAGGCGATGTCGAGGCGCTCCACGAGGGAGGAGATGGCGTCGAACAGGTACTCCCAGGCGCCGGGGGCGCTCAGGTCCAGGACCCGTTGGTGGCGGTGCTCGGGCGCCCCGCCGGCTCCGTCGGACAGGATCCACTCCGGGTGGGACCTGGCCAGCTCGGAGTCGACGTTGATCATCTCCGGCTCGAACCACAGGCCGAACTCCATGCCCCGGGCGTGGACGTGCTCCACGAGCGGCTCCAGGCCGTCGGGCCAGGCCTCGGGGGAGACCTGCCAGTCGCCCAGGCCGGAGGTGTCGTCGCGTCGGGAGCCGAACCAGCCGTCGTCCAGGACGTAGCGCTCGATGCCGACGTCGGCCGCGGCATCGGCCAGGGCCTTGAGCTTGTCCAGGTCGTGGTCGAAGTAGACGGCCTCCCAGGTGTTGAGCAGCACCGGGCGGGGACGGCTGGGGTGGGCGGGGCGCGAGCGCAGCCAGGCATGGCTGCGGTGGGCCATGTCGTCGAGCCCCTCACCCCAGGAGAAGACGGTCCACGGCGAGGTGTAGGTCTGACCGGGACCGAGCGAGACCTCGCCCGGCAGGAGCAGCTCTCCGGCGCCCAGGAGCCTGCGGCCCGAGGCAGGGTTCATCGCCAGGTGACGGACGTTGCCGGACCAGGCCGCGTGGACTGCGTGGACGCGCCCGCTGCGCCAGCCGAAGCCGGTGGGCCCGGCGGCCAGCCAGGTGACGGCGTCGTGCCCGGGGCGCCCCTCCCAGGACTCGCGCAGGCGGGTACCGGGAGTGAAGGGCGTGCGCACCAGCCGGCGCTCCTGAACGTGGTGACCCGTGGTGTCGAGCAGCTCGTCGGCACTGTCGGGCACGGGCAGCACCGGAGTCAGCTCGCCGACGACGAGATCGGCGCTCCGCTCACCATCGGACTCGGGGCGGTCGTCGCGAACCCAGGCGCGCAGGCGCACCAGTCCCGAGGGCTCCAGGCGCAGCTCGGTGCCCAGGGTCAGCTCGTGGACCGCGTCGGTCCCCACGGAGCGGACCACACGGGCGGCGCCGGCGGGAGTGTCCTCGGTACTGGTCTCGTGGCTGAAGGCGGTGGGGTGAGGGGAGAAGGCCGAGCCGTCGGTGCGCGAGAGCGCTACGGAGGGGCGCGCGCTCCATCCGATGTGGGCCAGGGGCAGGATCGGCAGATCGTTGGTGATCCAGGCGGTGTTGGTGCCCAGGGAGGTGGCGGCGGCCAGGCTCGCGTCGGCCAGGTCCTCGCCGCTGACGTCGCCGAGGTCGGGGCCCCAGTGGCGCACCACCGGGAAACGGTCGTCGGGCAGGTCAAGGACCACGGAGGTGTCGGCGCGGCGCAGATGGAGGGTCATCATCGTCCTTCCGGGGGAGGGGAGTAGGAATCAGGGTGATTCCTTGTAGACTGAAAATAATTGATGACGCCAGATTTCGCAAGGGTTTGCCCTACAGTGTCGGTATAAAGTCGGTACAAAGCGGGTGCAAAACCGGTACGAAGCGGACGGCCGTGGACGTCGTCCCAGGTCACGGGCCCCGTGGTCCGGCTGGTAGCCAGCGACGGCAGGAGTGAGAACGCGTGATGGACGGTGGGGGACACGGTGGTGGACGCGGCCTCGGTGCCCGGGCACTGCTCTCCCTGATCTCGACCGGCCCCATGAGCCGTGGCGACCTCGGGGAGCGTCTGGGGCTGTCACCGGCGACGACGACGCGCACGGTACGTCCTCTGATCGAGGTCGGCCTCATTGAGGAGCAGCCCCCGGTGGAGACCAGCGGGCCGGGGCGGCCCACCCGTCTCCTGGCCGTCGTCGCAGACTCCGCCACCGTCGCCGGTATCAAGCTCACGGCCGATCGCCTCTACGCCGTCCTAACCGACCCGCTGGGGGAGGTCCTGATCGGTGACACCCTGCCGCTGAACCGGACCGACGCGGGTTCCGTCACGTCCCTCATCGCCTCGGTCGTCGCGCGCCTGGCCGAGCGCAGCGGCCGCCGGCCGGACGCGATCGGGATCTCCCTGGGGGCTGCCGTCGTCGGGAGGCGAACCGTCGTGGTGGCCAGCTTCCTGGGGTGGCGCGACGTCCCTCTGGCCGCCATGGTCGCCGAGGCCACCGGGCTGCCCTGCGCCGTGGCCAATGACGTGCGCGCCTTCGCCTACGCCGAGGCCTGGTTCGGGGCCGGGCGCGGCAAGGACCCCTTCGCCCTGGTCACCCTCGGTGCCGGCATCGGCTGCGGGATCGTGGTGGGCGGTGAGATCGTCTCCGGGGCCAGAGGGGCGGCCGGCAGCGTCGGGCACCTTCCGGTGGACTCCTCCGGGCCGAGCTGCGAGATCGGGCACCCGGGCTGCGCCCGAGCCCTGGCCTCGACCGCCGGGATCGTGCGCGCGGCCGCCGTCCACCTGGGGTGCGAGGAGAAGGACCTGAGTCTTGAGCGGCTCCTGAGCCCTGACCTGCGTCAGGACGCCGGCGTCGACGACGTGCTGCGTCGCGCCGCGCTGGCGGTCGGAAGAGTTGTGGGGACCCTCATCGCCTACGTGGACCCCGAGCTCGTCGTCGTCTCCGGGGAGGGGGTCGCCGTGGTGGAGACCCACCGTGAGACCTTCGAGAAGGAGGTGGAGGGTCTGCGCCACTGGGCCGCGGCTGCGGTACCGGTCCTGCTGCGCCCCTTCGAGTTCGACGAGTGGGCGCGAGGCGCGGCCGCACTGGCGCTGGAGCAGTGGACGACGGTGGCGGGCGACCGTTAGTCGGCACCGGTGGCGGCCCTCGTGGCCATGCGCCATCGGCGTGGATGCGCGCACTGCGGACGTGCGCTGTGACAGGAAACATGTCTGGGAACTAGGTCCCACCGTGGTTTTGGACTAAGGGTGCCCTTAGATTGTGCGCATGAGCCGCCGCACCACCATCGCGCTGTCCACCGCCGGGCTCCTTGCCGCCGGCGCTGCACTCGCCCTGGCCGTCCGCCCGAGTCGCCCCAGCGTCCCCGCAGCCTCCGCTCCCGACGGCAGGCCCCGCCCGCCGCGCGTCGTCATCGCCGGCGGCGGGTACGTCGGGTTCTGCACCGCCAGGGCCCTGCGGACCCGGCTGGGCACCGACCAGGTCGAGATCGCCATCATCGACCCGCGCCCCTACATGACCTACCAGCCCTTCCTGCCCGAGGTCGCCGCCGGGTCCATCCAGCCCCGACACGTCATCGCCTCCCACCGGCGCTCGCTGGCCGGGTGCACGATCATCACCGGCTCCATCACCGGCATCGACCACGCCTCGCGCACGGTGACGATCGCTCCGCCGGTTCCGGGCTCCACCCAGGAGGAGGGCAGGCCCTACCAGATCGGCTACGACCACCTGGTCCTGGCCCTGGGCGCCGAGGCCCGCACCCTTCCCATCCCGGGGCTGGCCGAGCAGGCCCTGGGCTTCAAGCAGGTCGAGGAGGCCCTGGCCCTGCGCAACCGCGTCCTGTCCCGCATCGAGGACGCCGCCTCCACCTGGAGCGCCGAGCGCCGACGCCGGCTGCTCACCTTCGTCTTCGTCGGAGGCGGCTTCGCCGGGGTCGAGGCCATCGCCGAGCTCGAGGACATGGCCCGGGCCCTGGTCGCCACCGTCGACTCCGTGGAGCAGGAGGACGTGCGCTTCATCCTGGTCGAGGGCTCGCGCCGCATCCTGCCCGAGCTGACCGAGGAGCTCTCCGGCTACGGCCTGGAGCAGCTGCGCGAGCGCGGTATCGACATCCGCCTTAATACCTTCCTCAACTCCTGCGTCGACGGCCACGTCGTCCTGTCCGACGGCACCGAGTTCGACGCCGACACCATCGTGTGGACCGCGGGCGTCAAGGCCGCCCCCGTCCTGAGCGAGTCGGACCTGCCCGTCGAGGCGCGCGGCCGCGTCACCACCCTGCCCACCCTCCAGGTCGCCCGTGACGGCGTCGTCGTGCCCGGGGCCTGGGCCGCCGGCGACTGCGCCGCCGTCCCCGACGTCACCAGCGAGGACCCGCAGGCCACCTGCGCCCCCACCGCCCAGCACGCCGTGCGTCAGGCCTCCATCCTCGCCGACAACCTCGTGGCCACCCTGACCGGTCAGGCCGAGGGTGACGGGCGCAGCGCGCAGGGGGAGCGGCCGCTGGCCGTCTACGCCCACGAGAACCTGGGTACCGTGGCCTCCCTGGGGATCGGCAAGGGGGTGGCCCGCATCATGGGGCAGAACCTGCGCGGCTTCACCGCCTGGACCGCCCACCGCGGCTACCACGTCTACGCCATGCCGACCCTCAACCGGAAGGTGCGCATCATGATGGACTGGTTCGCCGCCGTCGTCTTCCGCCGCGACCTGGCCTCCTTCGGCTCCGTGGCGGCCCCCGGCGCCGCCTTCGCCCAGGCCGCCCGCAACGACGCCAAGATGGCCTCTCGTAAGAAGTCCTGAGATCGGTCCCCTCGCCCTGGAGGCGCGTGGGCTCCACCCCGGCCGCCGCCGTGCGTCTGATCACGACGGTCCGTCAGAACTGGGGTGGAGCCCCGTTGCCACTTACACTGCTCGGCGATGACCACGCTCGCCACCACCGCACCCGTTCTCGACGCCCGCGGCGTCCTGCCGCGCACCTACCACGTGCGCACGCTGGGTTGCCAGATGAACGTCCACGACTCCGAGCACATGGCGGGCCTGCTGGAGGGCGCCGGATATCTGCGCGTCGAGGATGTGCCCGAGGCCGCCGCCCGCGCCACCGACGCCGGTGACGGCGGGGCCGACGTCGTTATCATCAACACCTGCTCCGTGCGCGAGAACGCCGCCACCCGGCTCTTCGGCAACCTGGGCCAGCTCGCCGCCGTCAAGCGCGAGCGCCCCGGCATGCAGATCGCCGTGGCCGGTTGCCTGGCCCAGCAGATGGGGGAGGGGATCGTCGAGCGCGCCCCCTGGGTCGACGTCGTCTTCGGCACCCACAACCTCGACGTGCTGCCCGCCCTGCTCGAGCGCGCCCGGCACAACTCGGCGGCCGCCGTCGAGCTCGAGGAGTCCCTCAAGGTCTTCCCCTCCACCCTGCCCACCCGCCGCGAGTCCGCCTACGCCGCCTGGGTCTCCATCGCCGTGGGCTGCAACAACACCTGCACCTTCTGCATCGTGCCCTCGTTGCGCGGCAAGCAGCGCGACCGCCGCCCCGGCGAGGTCCTGGCCGAGGTCGAGGCCGTCGCCGCCCAGGGCGCCATCGAGGTGACCCTCCTGGGTCAGAACGTCAACTCCTACGGCGTGGGCTTCGGCGACCGCGGCGCCTTCGCCAAGCTGCTGCGGGCGGCCGGGTCTGTCGAGGGCATCGAGCGCGTGCGCTTCACCAGTCCCCACCCGGCCGCCTTCACCGACGACGTCATCGAGGCCATGGCCACCACCGAGGCGGTCATGCCGAGCCTCCACATGCCCCTGCAGTCCGGATCGGACCGGGTGCTGCGGGCCATGCGCCGCTCCTACCGCACCAAGCGCTTCCTGGGCATCCTGGACAAGGTCCGAGACGTCATGCCCGAGGCCGCCATCACCACCGACATCATCGTCGGCTTCCCCGGCGAGACCGAGGAGGACTTCCAGGCCACGCTCGACGTCGTCGAGCGGGCCCGCTTCGCCTCGGCCTACACCTTCGAGTACTCACCGCGCCCCGGCACCCCGGCCGCCGACCGCGACGACCAGGTCCCGCTCGAGGTCGTCAAGGACCGCTACCGCCGGCTCGATGAGCTCGTGCGCCGCATCACCCGCGAGGAGAACGAGAGGCAGGAGGGCCGCGTCGTCGAGGTGCTCGTCGCCGAGGGCGAGGGGCGCCGCGACTCGGCCACCGCCCGCATCTCCGGGCGCGCCGCCGACAACCGGCTCGTCCACGTCGCCCTGCCCGAGCACCTGGCCGAGGACGACTACGCCGGCGGGGCACCGCGCCCCGGAGACATGGTCAGCGTTCGCGTCACCCACGGGGCGCCCCACAACCTCATCGCCGACTCCGCCCGCTGCGGGCAGGTGCTGGATGCGGCCTCGCTGGCCGCCAACGAGGCCCTCAGGCCCGGGGACCGCCTCTGGCTCGATGACGGCCCCGCCCTGTTCCAGGTGCGGCGCACCCGGGCCGGCGACGCCTGGGAGCGCCGCCAGGCCGAGGCCTGCGCCACCCCCGAGCCCGACGCCGCCCCGGTGAGTCTGGGCCTGCCCACCCTGCGCGTCGGAGCCTCGGTCTGACCGGGTTCGGCCCAGAACCTGTACGGCCTGCGCTGCGAAGCAGCTAAGAGTCGCCGTCGTCCAGGGCGGTTACGTCCTGGCCATCGCCCAGCAGGACCGGGCTCCCTACGACGCGGCCCGCCAGGGTGCTCTTGAGCTGCTTCGTGCAGCAGCCGGGAAGACGGGTCCAGACCCTGTCGGAGACGAGTTCACTTCCTCCTGATCCTCAGTGCCGGTGCTCGCCGGCACCATCACCCATGAAGGAGAAGGAACATGACTACTCGTATCGGTATCAACGGCTTTGGGCGTATTGGGCGCACGTACCTGCGTGCTGCACTGGCCGGCGGGGCGGACGTCGAGGTCGTCGCCGTCAACGACCTCACTGACGCAGGAACCCTGTCCACGCTTCTGGAGTGGGACTCCGTGTCGGGGCATCTCGACGGCGTCGCGACCGACGGCAAGGACCTTGAGGTCGCCGGACGGACCATCAGGGTCTTCTCCGAGCCGGATCCTGCCAGGATTCCCTGGGGTGAGGTCGGGGCCGACGTCGTTATCGAGTCGACCGGGCTCTTCGTCGATCGGGACAGGGCCGATGAGCACCTCAAGGCAGGCGCCAAGAAGGTCGTCGTCTCCGCGCCCGCGAAGGGGGACGTCCCCACCTTCGTCCTGGGTGTGAACGATGATCGACTGGACGTCTCGTCCGCCGACGTGTTCTCCAACGGGTCGTGCACCACGAACTCCCTGGCCCCGCTGGCCAAGGTTCTCCATGGCGCCTTCGGGATCGAGAGCGGTCTCATGACGACGATTCACGCCTACACCGGCGATCAGCGGCTCCACGACGCGCCTCACAAGGACCTGCGCCGGGCACGTGCGGCCGCCGCCTCCATCGTTCCCACGTCCTCGGGAGCCGCTCGGGCCATCGGTCTGGTGATTCCCGAGCTCGACGGGCGCCTGACCGGTGCCGCCCTGAGGGTTCCGATCCCGGTCGGCTCGGTCACCGACCTCACCGTGGTCACGTCCCGTTCGGCGACGGTCGAGGATGTTAACGCCGTCTTCCGTGAGGCTGCCGCTCAAGGACCGCTTGCCGGCTACCTGCAGTACTCCGAGGCGCCGATCGTCTCCCAGGACATCGTCGGCAACCCGCACTCCTCGATCTTCGACGCGCCGTTGACCGAGGTGATCGATGGTCAGGTCAAGGTCTTCGGCTGGTATGACAACGAGTGGGGCTTCTCCAACCGCCTCGTGGAGTTCTCCCGGAGGATTGGCGAGCAGCTCTGAGCCGTTCTGAGCGGCCGGCTCCCCGGCAGGCTCTGACTCCTTGGAGGTCCAGGTTCTGTCGTGCGGGCTCGGCGGCGGTTCCGCCGCCGTCGAGCCCGGGGGAGCCCGGGGTCCGAGGGGCTTGTGCGCTCACGCCGTGAAGATCTGGCCGGGCAGGTCGTGGAAGCCTCGGGAGACCGAGATCCTGCCCTGAGCGGTGAGGATGACGCACTCGAAGCGGAAGCTCTGGGCGAGGAGAGCCGGCTCGGTGCAGAACAGGGCCGTGGCCAGGCCGTCGGCTGCGGCGCAGGACCTTGCCAGTGCCCAGGTCGCCGTCACGTCATTGACGGGAAGACCGGTGCGGGCGTCAAGAATGTGGTGCAGCCCCTCGCCCCAGGACCGTCGGTGCGGGCTCGAGCCGCACACGGCGCCGTACGACACCTCCACGGTTCCGATGACGTGACCCTCCCGACCCGGTTGCTCCAGCCCTACGCGAACCGGCTCCCTGCTACGGATGAGCAAGTCCCCGGAGCCGTCGACGATGAACTCCTCGACGCCATGGGACAGGAGGATCTCACCGATCCTGTCGGCCAGGAAGCCCTTGCCCACGGCGCCCACGTCCAGCAGCACCGGGTGTGACACAGTGAGTCGGTTGCCGGCGTGCTGGACGACGTCGTCCCACGTGCCCCGACCGTGCAGTGCCCCGGTGCGCTCGGTCGCGCCGTCCCTCACCGTGAAGCTCAGCTGAGGGTCATAGCCCAGCTCCACCAGGTCGGCCCCGGCCAGGGGATCGATACGTCCGCGGGTAACGCTGTGCAGCCGGTCGTAAAGGTCGAGCATGACTGAGTCGGCGGCAGGCAGCTCCACCGTGATCGGTCCTTGGCCCAGTGCGCCGTCGGCGATGCGACGCACCACGGAGGACGATCGAAACCGGGACCAGACGGCTTCAAAGCCCTCCGCATAGTCTCTGATGGCCGTTCTCGTCTCCGGCCGCAGCTGACGTGGGCTCCGGATCGACCAGCTCGTGCCGGTGGCGGGAAAGGCCCAGCGCTCGGCGGGGAAGAGCACTGAGACGCCTGGTGGGTTCGCTGAGCGCATCCGCCGTTGATCTCCTTTTCCGGTCCACGGAACTCGCTTCTCACGTGAATGTAGCGCTCATTCTCGTGGCGCTGTACGTGAGAATGTAGGAGTTCTCCAGGGCGCGATCTGACGTTGTGTCATGAATGGCACAATTTCTTTGACGCTGCGGGTTAGGAGAGCCTAGGCTGAACAGCGAGAACGCCGAAACCAATGGCTGTCATCGGCGTGTCAGCGCAAGCTGCGACCATCAGTTCCCAGTCGTGCAAAGGACAATCCGAATGCGCCATTCACTGGCAGCGCCCCCGCACCAGAACGCCGGCTCGCATGCAGCCCGTGCTGCGCTCGCGTTGATGGCCATGACCCTGATCGTCGTTCCCCTCCTGTCCGGTCTGGCCCCGCGGGCTCAGGCGGCCGAGTCGGCCACCGACTACGACACGTGGAGCGCTGCCGCCGCTGCCGTTGACAGTGAGCTTCAGACGGCCGTCAGCCAGTACGGCAACGGGAACACCTCCGGTGCCGCAGCAGGTGTTCAACGCGCGTACAACACGGCCTACGTGGCCTCCAACCTCTCGCGCGTCATCACTGACCGCATTGGCAGCCAGAGGGCCACGGATCATAAGACCCAGTTCGACTCCTTAAGACAGCTGGCCTACGCCGCCGGTAACGGGGAGTCCCTGTCAAGCCAGGCCACGACGCTCTCCGCGGACATCGCCGCCGACGCCACCCAGCTCGACGCCATGGCCGATCTTCCCGGTCCCCGTGACTACGCCGCCCAGCAGGCGGCGACCACGGCCACCGAGCGAGCCCAGCTCGACGCCAGGAAGACCAGTGTCAACGAGGGTCGCGGCGAGCGCAGCTGGGCCCAGGTCGCCTCCGAGATGAATGGACTCATCGACCAGGCCATCAAGAAGACGCAGTCCGGCGACGGGCAGGGCGGGGCTGAGCTGGTCAACAAGGCCTACTACGGCTACTACGAGAAGCTCGGTTTTGAGAAGACCGTCATGGCTGTCATCTCAGGTGACCGCGTCTCCGAGGTGGAGAACCAGTTCAAGGTGGTTCGCAAGGCCATGATCGCGAAGGACTCGACCGCCACGACGCAGGCCGAGCACCTCAAGGACATGATCACCCAGGACGCCGGCACCCTTGATGCCAGTGGAGGCAAGGTGAACCCGGTACGGGCCTTCTTCACCGGATCCTTCGGGCAGGCCTTCCTCATCCTGCTGCGCGAGGGCCTCGAGGCGATCCTCGTGGTCGCCGCCGTCATCGCCTACCTCATCAAGGCGGGTCTGAAGGACAGGGTCAGGCTGGTGTACCTCGGCCTCCTCCTGGGGCTGGTCGCCTCCGGCATCGTCGCGGTCCTGTTCGCCGTGCTCTTCAACTCCGCCTCCTCCCACCAGGAGATCCTCGAGGGGGTCGTGGCGCTCACGGCCATGGCCATGCTCCTGTTCACCTCGAACTGGATGCTCTCAAAGTCCTCGGTCAGCTCGTGGAACGCCTACATCAAGGACAAGACGGAGGCCTCCGTGTCCAACGGGAGCGTGTGGGCGCTGGCCTCCCTGTCCTTCCTGGCGGTCTTCCGCGAGGGCGCCGAGACGGTCATGTTCTACCAGGCCCTGCTCACCATGGACCGTTCCGGCGGGGCCTCCATCTGGCAGGGATTCGCGGTCGGGACGGTGGTCCTGGTGGTGGTCTTCCTGGTCATCCGCTACACCAGTGTCAAGATCCCGCTGCGCCCCTTCTTCGCGATCACCAGCGTGCTCATGGCGATCCTGGTGGTCATCTTCGCCGGCGGTGGTCTCCACGCCCTCATCGAGGGCGACGTCGTCTCAGGTACCTATGTGACGGGCTGGCCCACCTACGACTTCCTGGGCATCTACCCCTACCGCGAGACGCTCGTGTTCCAGGCGCTGATCGCCACCATCGTCGTCGTTCTCGGGATCGTCTCCACCGTGAGGCGACGCCGGGTGGACAAGGAGCGCAACGTGAGCAAGGAGCCCGGTGCGACGAGTCAGAAGCCGGCCAAGGAATCGGCTCAGGAATCGGATGAGGAGAGGCCTCAGAGCGCTCGCTCCTCGCAGCAGGGGACTGATAAGGCTGACAAGAAGGATGATGAGGAGGTAGCCGAAGCTTCCAATGCCGACTGATCTCCTCCGTGACACGCACGGGTATCGCCGTTGATATCCCGGCCGACAGCATTTCCGCACCTCACAACACCGCAACCACGTCGCTGCTGAGCTGAGCAGCCGTAACACAGCAAAGGAATCCCATGCGTACACTCAAGATCGCCAGCGTCATCGGAGCAGTCGTCCTGGCCGGCACCCTGGGGCTGACCGGTTGCTCCTCCGGAGGCAACTCCGATGGCTCCAGCACCGCCTCGGCCGCGGACGATGCCAAGGGCAAGGGCTTCGAGGAGTACCCCGTTGGTGAGGACAAGGAGGCCGAGAAGCAGATCAACGTCTCGGTCGTCTACTTCAAGCCGGTCGACATGGAGCCCCAGGGAATGGGACTCAAGGCCGCTGACGCCTCCTTCCATCTCGAGGCCGATGTCACCGGGCTCGAGGGGAACACCCTGGGCTACGGCAAGGGGGACTTCGTCCCGGGCCTGACCGTTGACTACTCCTTCACCGACAAGGACACCGGTGAGGAGGTCACCAGCGGGACCTTCATGCAGATGAACGCCTCTGACGGTCCTCACTACGGTGCCAACATCGCTCTGCCCAAGGATGCCACCTATCAGCTCACGCTGAAGATCCACAGCCCGGCCGAGAACGGCTGGATGCTCCACGTCGATGAGGACACCGGTGTCGAGGGCCGCTTCTGGACGACCCCCATCGAGCTGAGCTGGGACTGGCAGTACACAGCGCACCAGTGGTAGCGGCTGACGGTGCGTGGAGAGCCGGCAGGAGGCCGACGACGTGGCCGGTGCGCCTCTCACCCACTCACCCGTAGCGCGATCGGGCCGGGGTGCCCAGTCGTGATCGCGCTGGGCGAGGTGAGGCCGCCGGCCGCCGTCGGCCCCTGATACAGCTCCGGGATGAATGAAGGAAGAAGGTGGTGATCGATATGCTGGAGCGGTTCGTCTCCGTGGTCGGAGGCATGGCCATGCCTTTTCTGCTTCTTACGGCGCTGGCGGTGAGCCTTGCTCCGCAGGTCGTCAACGGGTGGCCCAGAGCCAGTAGGGCCAGGTTCGCCGCCGGTGTCGGACTGGTCGGGGCCGGGGTCTTCGCCGCCCTGAGAGCCAGCGTCATCGTGACGTCGCGAACTGTGATCAATCTGCCCGTTGAGAGTGCCTCGGTGATCGTCGATCTCCTGCTGCTCGCCGTGCTGGTCGTGCTCGTGGTCCGACCCGCCCGGGGCTATGAGGGGCGATTCTCACTAGTTGTACTTCCTCGGGAGGTTGTGAACAGGGCTGAGGTTGTGTGAAGGCCTCCGGCAGGATGTGGGTTGACACATCGCATCACTGACCGGAGGCCTTCATGACCCACGCTAACGCACCGCTGACCCCCA
>NZ_JAAIJY010000040.1 GCF_011752065.1 Actinomyces sp. ZJ308 | reverse complement strand
AAGCCATCATCCGCACAACGACTTCGAGGGGCCACAACCCTCATCATCTACGCAACACCATCCAGAAGCTACAGAACTACACCCACAGCTCCCTTCCGTTCAGGACACACGAAGGCCGCCGCTTTTTTCAGGAACTCGTTCTCCTGACGCAGCTCCCTGTTTTCCGCTCTCAGCTTCGCGATCTCGGCTGACTCGGAGGCCTTTTTGCGGTCCTGATCGGTAGCATGATCTTTTCTGTACTTTGCGACCCAGTTACCCACCGTCTGGGCCACAAGATCATACGAGGCCGCCACCGAGGCGATCGTGCGGTCCTTCTCAATGACCTCACGCACGACCTGGGCCTTGAACTCCTCTGAGTATTTCGCTGCTGGCATGGTCTCCATCCTATCGACTCACGGGAAGAAAAACTCCCCCTGTCCGAGAAACACCACGCACTCCAGTAGATCACCTGTCCTCCTGGCGCTCACCAAGAAGGACGTCCTCAAGGTCAAGATCCTCCGGAACCTCCCACCCACTGGCGGGCAGGACCCACTCACGTCTGGCCGGGCTGACCTTGCCTTCCCGGACCATGCGTTGGTACCACGACTCGTCGTCACGAATGGGAACGATCTGGGCGATCGGGCGCCCATGGTCGGTGACCGTCACAGGCACGCCGCTGGACTCGACCTCGCGGTAGACCCGCCCGGCCTGCTGGTTGACCTCACGTAGCCCAACAGTCCTCGCACCCGCAGAAACGAGGGTACCGGCTGCACTCATGACATCATGCCTACGCCGAAAGTTCTACATGTACTACTCTTGAGCGAAGCTCCTTCAGACGGCGAGAAATCACGCCACCCCCTCAGCTCTTGACGTAGTGGGCGACGTAGTCGATCTGGATGTCGGAGACGGCCGGGGTGAGCGGACCGGGGACGCCGCCGTCGACGGTCTCGTACTGCTTCGCGGAGCCGTTGGGATCCATCGCCCCGCTCTGGACGCCGAACCACATCCGCTTGCTGGTGATGTCCTCCCCGACCTCCTCCCTGGTGATCCGGTTCCACTCCTGACCATCGAAGGTGAAGATGATTGTGTCCTGCTCCACGATGACGCCGTAGGTGTGCCAGCCGCTCATGTCCGGGTTGTCAAACGACCGCTGCAACTGCCGGTGCTTACTCGGGTCGGGCTCACCCCAGTGGTACGTGCCGTCCACCCGGGGACCGTTGACCCTCCCCTCGGCGAAGTCGACCTCCGGAGGCCACACCTCATCCTCCGGCCACAGCAGCATCGCGTACCCGATCCCCTTGGCCTGGGGGAACTTGGCGCGCACCTCCCAACGGCCGCCAGATGCCGCGAAAGCGTCCGCGCTCGAGGCACCGCCCGCGCTCCACTGCCCGTCCTGGTACTCGGTACGGATGATGAGCTCGCCATCCCGGGTGAAGGAGTCCCTTTGCAACCTCATGCCCATGGCTCCCTGGTCGATGGGTGTGTCGCCATAGCGACCCCAGCGCGTGTCCTCGAAGGAGCCGTCGAAGCCCTCGAAGTAGTCGATGTTCCAGCCGTTGATCTCGGCCTCGGAGCGCCCCTGACCGGATCCCCCGGAGGGCTGCGAGGGCGTCGTCGAACCGGCGTCGGACGGAGCGCTGGAGGCCGACGGCCCGGTCGACGGGCCGGCGATGGGCGGCTGCTCCGCGCTTGATGAGGAGGCCGCCGGTGCTGAGGCCTCGCCTCCCGACGTCGTCGACGCAGTAGCGCCGACGGAGCCGCTCGGGGAGGTCTGCTCGACGCCGGGGCCGGTCGAGGACGCGGCCGCTCCGGGAGCCCCGCCCTGGGGCTGGATCGGCAGGCAGGCGGTGGCCGTTGCAACGGCGAGTCCCGCGGTCATGAGGAGCTGGACTGCTCGAGTGGACTTCACGGACGTCTCCTTCCAACGCGTGAGCCACCCTAACCAGTTAGTTGTGAGGTGAACAACTCCTGGGAGCCCTTCGACTACTGGGCTCGGCGCCCGCTCTACGGCCGGAAGATCGAGCTGTCCTCGCTGACGTAGGCGACCGCGAGCCGCTGCGTCCAGGCCATCTGGCCGACGATCTTGACCAGGGCGTTCGCGTCCGACCAGCTGACGCTGACGTAGATGAAGTCGGTGCCGATGGTGTAGTCGGCGACCGGCAGCCCCTCGGCCTCGCGGGCGTCGAGCTCCTCCTCCGCCAGCGCGTAGGGGCCGTTGATCGGAGGGAAACTGCGGATGAGGTCGCGGTAGAAGGACCTGATCGCCGGGGTGGAGCGTTCGGTGGTGTCGTAGTCGTGCGGCTCCTCCCACCGGGAGACCCGCCTCCACCACTGGGGGAAGTCCTTGTCCGTCGTGGCGTCCGGCTCGAAGATCAGGATGTCGTAGCTCATACCCCGAGGCTAGGAGCGGCCCCGAGCCCTCAACCATGGACACCGCTCCCCAGGAAGGCCCGCCCTACGCCGGGCGGTAGGTGAAGCGGTCCCAGCCCAGGGCCTCGATCCGCGCGGCCATGCGCTCGCAGGCCGAGTCCCAGCCGGGCGCCACGACGTCGAACTCGCCGGTCGTCCCCTCCGAGCGAGCCTGCTGGAGGGCGTAGACCCGCGCCCCGGCCGCGTGCACCCGCCGGGCGACCTCGACGGCGTCGTCGGCCGTCACGTCTCCGGGCACCACGGTGGTGCGCACCTCGAAGTCCGGCCCGCCATGGCCGGCCGCCTCGATGAGCACCTCCAGGCTCTCCCAGGCCTTCGTGGCCGCGTTCGCCCGGCCGACCACCTGCCCGTAGTGCTCGGGCAGGGCCTTGACGTCCAGCCCCACCCAGCTGACGAGCCCGGCATCGATCATGTCGCGCAGTCGCCGCGGGTAGGCCCCGGCCGTGTGCAGCCCCACCTGGAAGCCCATGTCGATGACCTCTCGGGCGGCGTCGGCCAGGGCGTCCTGGCGCAGCGCCTCACCGCCGGTGAGCACGACGCCGTCGAGCAGCCCCCGCCGGCGGCGCAGCAGGGCGCGCACCTCCTCCCATGCCACCTGGCCGGGCGTGCGGGCGGGGATGAGGGCCTGGTTGTGGCAGTAGAAGCAGTTCCAGGGGCAGCCCTGCATGAAGACGGTGGCGACCAGGTGGTCGGGCCAGTCGACCGTGCTCATCGGGACGAGCCCGGCGATCACCAGAGCATCAGCAGGGCCGGTCGACCGGACTCTCGCTGCCTCAGTCTCAGGCATCGAGACCGAGGGCCGCCGCGACCTCGTCGAGGCGGCGAGTCTTGATCTCACCACGCCGCGCCGCCTCCGCTTCCGCCTTCAGCTCATACGCATATTCCAAGTCATCGATGTAGGACTCGACAGCCTCACGCACATAGAACGTTGCCGAACGACCGGTCCGGTTCCCCAAGTCATCGAGCCGGCTCTTGAGCTCCTCTGGAAGCCGTACGCTCAGAACTGCTGTAGACATGTTTACAGCATAGGCGCCAACCAGCCACACCACAACCCCAACGCATATGGCACGGATTCCAGGAACGCCCCTCTACACGGAGGCGCCGGAGCACCTCACGGCCGACTTGCAAGCAAGCCCGGAAATATCACCGGACGTAGACAGTGGAGCGATGGTCGATATCGATAGCGAGGATCACGCAACGCTCATCCTGAATGTCGATAATCACTCGGTAGTCCCCGACCCGGAGCCGGAACATCCCCGCGAGCGGTCCCGTCATCGGCTTCAGGAAGTCCCGTGGATCGTCAGCCCCCTGGACCTCCCGCAACTTGCCGACCACCCGCTCCCGGATCTTGCGATCGAGCTGGCGCAGCGCCTTCTCGGCGCGAGGAGTGAAGTCAACGTTCCAGCCTGCCACCTATCCCCTCCTTCTGCTCAGTTGGGGGTCTCAGGCGCTGACCGCGCTCAGGCGCGAGACGGCCGGGCCGTGGCCGCCGGCGGCGACCTCGGTGAACATCTGCCGCTCGGCGTACTCGCCCTTCTTGCCGATGTTGAACGAGCGCACCGGCCGGAAGTAGCCCATGACGCGGGTCCACACCTCGCACTCGACCGGCTCGGCGCCCGGGTGGAGCTCGGCGCACTTGGAGCAGGTCAGGTGCTCGCCGGCCAGGTAGCCGTGAACGGGGCAGATGGAGAAGGTCGGCGTGATGGTGATGTAGGGCGTGCGGAAGGCGGTCAGGGAGCGGCGCACGAGCTCCTTGCAGGCGGCGGCCGAGGAGATCCGCTCGTTCATGTACAGGTGCAGGACGGTGCCGCCGGTGTACTTGGTCTGGAGCTCCTCCTGCATCTCCTGGGCCTCGAAGGGGTCGTCAGTGTAGCCCACGGGGACCTGGGAGGAGTTCGTGTAGTAGGGGTTGGCGTCCGTACCGGCCTGGAGGATGCCGGGGTAGCGCTTGCGGTCCTCCTTGGCGAAGCGGTAGGTGGTGCCCTCGGCCGGGGTGGCCTCGAGGTTGTAGAGGTGGCCGGTGGCCTCCTGGAACTCGACCATCCTGTCCCGCACGTGGTCCAGGAGGCGCACGCACATGGCGTGGCCGCGCGGGTCGGTCAGGTCGTAGGCGTCGTGGGTGAAGTTGCGGACCATCTCGTTCATGCCGTTGACGCCCAGGGTGGAGAAGTGGTTGTCCAGGGTGCCCAGGTAGCGCTTGGTGAAGGGGAACAGGCCGGCGTCGATGTGGTGCTGGATGACGGTGCGCTTGAGCTCCAGGGTGTCGCGGCCGATCTCGAGCAGCTCGTCGAGCCGGGCGGTCAGGGCGGCCTCGTCGTCGGCGTGGAGGTAGCCGAGCCGGGCCATGTTGATGGTGACCACGCCGACGGACCCGGTCTGCTCGGCCGAGCCGAACAGGCCGTTGCCGCGCTTGAGCAGCTCGCGCAGGTCGAGCTGGAGGCGGCAGCACATGGAGCGGATCATGCCGGGGTCGAGCTCGGAGTTGATGAAGTTCTGGAAGTAGGGCAGGCCGTACTTCGCGGTCATGGTGAACAGGAGCTCGGTGTTGGGGGCGTCCCAGTCGAAGTCCCGGGTGATGTTGTAGGTGGGGATGGGGAAGGTGAAGACGCGCCCCTCGGCGTCGCCCTCGGTCATGACCTCCATGAAGGCGCGGTTGATGAGGTCCATCTCCGCCTGGAGGTCGCCGTAGGCGAAGTCGCAGACGTCGTCGCCGATGAGGGGGTGCTCGTCGGCGAGGTCCGCGGGGCAGGTCCAGTCGAAGGTGAGGTTGGTGAAGGGCGTCTGGGTGCCCCAGCGGGAGGGCACGTTGAGGTTGAAGATGAGCTCCTGCATGCACTGCTTGACCTGCTCGTAGGTCATGCCGTCCAGGCGGATGAAGGGGGCCATGTAGGTGTCGAAGGAGGAGAAGGCCTGGGCGCCGGCCCACTCGTTCTGGAGGGTGCCCAGGAAGTTGACGATCTGCCCGACGGCGGAGGAGAAGTGCTTGGCGGGGCCGGCGGCGATGGCGCCGGGGACGCCGTTGAAGCCCTGCTGAAGGAGGTCCTTGAGCGACCAGCCGGCGCAGTAGCCGGCGAACATGTCCAGGTCGTGGATGTGGAGGTCCGCCTCGCGGTGGGCCTGGCCGGCGACGGCCGGGTAGACCTGGCTGAGCCAGTAGTTGGCGACGACCTTGCCGGAGGTGTTGAGCATCATCCCGCCCAGCGAGTATCCCTGGTTGGCGTTGGCGTTGACGCGCCAGTCGGAGCGGTCCAGGTACTCGGTGATGGTGGCGACGGCGTCCACGGTGGGGCGCTCGCCGCGGGAGACGGCGGAGTCGGCCGACGCCGGGGCGTCCGTCACGGCACTGCCGGGGACGCCGGCGAGGGCGTCGGCAGAGGTGTCGACGGCGGGCTGCGTCGAGCCGTCGGCGCCGGGGGTGGTGGAGGCAAGGTTCTTCTCGAGCACGGGTCTCTCCGTAGGTCCTTCTCGTTCCTGTTCACGGCCTTGTCGAGCGTCGATGAGGGCCGCTCCTGCTGGGTGCCGTCAGTGACTCAGCACTGGCTCCGCACTGCCTGCCGGAAGCCAGCCGGTCGGTGGCACCGGTGCCGACCATACTCCCAAATCACAGCGGTGCGACACATCATCTTGTGCCTCTATTGTATCTGAACCACAACATCTTGCGATAGAGGCGAGGACTTTCGTCCTGATAGGAAGAGGCTTCCCGCGCGATCCCGCGGAAACGCGAGAGCACGAAGGTCGGACCAGCAGACCTCCACATGAGGCCCAGATCACTCTCGCCCGGCGTGTTGACCGAGATGCGGAGCGCAGCTCTCCGCGAGAGCCGGGAAGCCGCCCCGAACGACCAGCGGAACCAAACCAAACGCAGACCGCGTCAGGCCGCGTCAGGCCACGACGGACGCTTCTTCCGCGGAGTGATATCATCATCGACAAGTTGATATCAAAGGAGAGTTGATGTCCAGCGTGGTTATCCGCAACCTTCCAGAGGCGACGCATCGAGCGCTCAAGGCCCAAGCCCGGCTGCACGGGCGCAGCACCGAGGCTGAGATCCGCCAGATCCTTGGTGACGCGGTCTCCGAGGACTCCGGGCCGCGCCTGGGCTCGCTGCTCACATCAATCAGAGACGAGGCTGGAGGCGTGGACCTCGCTCCCGCACGTGACCACTCCCCTTACGAGCCAATCGATCTGTCATGATCATTCTCGACACGAACGTCATTTCTGAGCCACTGCGCCCCAGCCCTGACGCCGCTGTGGCGCAGTGGCTCGATAAGCAGCACCCCGACACGTTGTTCATCACGACCCTTACGGTGGCGGAGCTTCGAGCAGGAATTGCCGTCCTGACACCGGGACGGCGCCAAACCGTTCTCAACGAGCGCATCGAAGGCACCGTACTGCCCGCCTTTGCGGACAGAATCCTGCCCTTCGACTCACCGGCAGCGCGCTCATGGGCGCTCATTCAGACAAGGGCGAGAGCCGAGGGACGACCTCTTCCGGTCATGGACTCCCTCATCGCCGCGATCGCACACTCACGGGGCTACGCCCTGGCAACACGCAACGTCAAAGACTTCACCGGGGCGGACATCGAGATTCTCAATCCTTGGAAGACGTGAAGGAAACAAAGCGAGAAACCAATATCGTCACAGAATTCAATTACAAGAATCGCAAACCGAGCTGGCGATAGACCTCGAACGGCTCAACATAATCGACCCCCATAGCGTCACATGCATCCGGGATGAGCACACGCTTTCTTGAGTTGGGTGCAGGCAACTCGAAAGTTACCACAGAAGCATTGGCGCTGTGTGCTTGCGCCACAAGATAGTAGTCAGCCACGTTCAGGAATTCAGCTCGAGCAGAATCCCAATACGGTCGGTTCGGGTGCATCACCCAGTCGGCGAGCCAAGTCATCGAATTCACTGCGTTTCCCCCTGGCCGCAGCCAGAAACTGTCCGGCAAATCCGATGACCACTTCTTGAGGTACCCATACCTGCCGTCATCGATCTCAGCTTTAACGCGAGCTACCGACGCGATACGCCCCATTCGATTCTGATCAGCCAGCCATGTCCAGAAAGTAGGAGCTATATCTGGATGGTAATATAATCGAGAGGCGTTTATGAAGACGTTCGAGTCCAACAGAAACAACATCATCCAGCCTCTCGGAGGCGGTCAGCGTATCGATCAAACACCGACACACTCTTAAATGACATCAGACGCAGCGCCTCGGTCATAGACGTAGCACCGCGAAGGGCATCCCGAACGATCGCCCGACTCAGTGTTCGCCCTACCCGAAACGACTGATTCCCATAGAAGTCCCCACCCTTGCCACGCGGCACCTTCTCCGCAAGCCCCAACAACCGCTCGACTTCATCTTCATAGGTCTTCTGAAAGACCTTACGATCCAGAATCATCAAGTCGCGCAGCTTGATCAGAATCACGAGAGTGGAGCACTTATAACGTTCGGACAAGCGATCGAGTTCTTGCGTCAGGGCAGCCGTGACGTTGAACTGGATGCGGAGATCATCGGCCGGCACCGCAACCTCAGCAGCCACCGCATTACACCATCGCTCAACATGATTTCCACTATCTTGCAGCACCGCCCCACCCGCGCTGACACCAAATTCACCACGCCATACGTGTGCGAACTCATGAAGAAGAGAGAATACTTGCCCTCGCTTAGTGTCGCGCGCATTAACAAAGACGAGCGGGGCAACAGGGGACTGCAGAGTAAACCCGCGAAACTCGTCGAGGTCTAACATGCGGTGACTATTGTTCTCGACCATAGAGTTAATAACCACCAAACCACCAAGCCCCTCAAAGGAATTGATGAGATGATTTCTAACCTCATCGAGAGTTCTCATATGTTGACGAGATTCGACCTCATACCCCAAAGACTGACGTATACCTGCGGCAGCATTCTCTACAGAAGCATGTCGAGCAGAACCAACGAACGTCAACGGTTCAGCATCACCGAGCTCGGCAAGATAGTCTTCATACCATTTCTGGCGACGTTGATTGAGATAGATCGTCTCGAGAAGGTCATCCGTTGGCGCCCCAGTCTCACCCCGGCCCGTCCGAAAATCGGGGATCGGTAGCTCCTCTCGAGGAGGCTCAGACAAAAACAGATAACCAACAGGGACGTGGGTGAACTGGGCAACAGCCTCGACCTCAGCTAACCTCGGTTGCCGTTCCTCCGACAGCCACTGATCCCAGTTTGCAAACTTAGATCGCATGTCGTCGTCCGCGCGACCGCTGCGACGCTGCGCCCATTCGAGGACGGGAGGTCTCACAGCAACGGTGACGGCCATGGTATCCCCTCTCATCCGCTGACTTGTCACCATGGTAAGTCTCTTCGTCAAGCCGCCAAGGAGAGGTGCCGGACTCTCCACACCCAGTTCCCGGCAACGCCACAGCCTCGTTCAAGGCGTTGGCGAAGGCTGAGGCCACCCTGGCGGAGGCAATGACCTACCGAACCGTGCGACACCGCCGGGGCCGACCGACGACCTCAAGGCTTCCGCTGCCAACGAGAGCGCGAGGATCGCGCCATGCGATACAAGACGAGCCCATCATCGGCCACCAAGCGGGAACCCACCTTTCATAGGCAACCTCAACCTGCTATTGCCCCAGATCCCGCACCAGTACCGTGAGGCGAGGTGCGATCGGCATCATCGCAGCATCGAACAGAACCGCAACAGGACTCTTGTCGGGCCTCGCACACGCAGACATCGCTATACTCACGACCCGCGGTCAGGCCTGGGAGACAAGCTGCACCAAGATCTGCCTCAACTCGGTTTGACATGGTTGGACGCAGACAACCTCATCGAGATGGCGGCCGAGTGGATCGCTGCGGGCGAGGATCTGCTCGCCCTGCGCTGCGTCCCTTGCATCGAGCTTGCATGACGAGGCCTGAGCCACGCCTCCACTGCAGACCACTCTCGATCCGCAGCTGTGGGAACGTGACGTATCCGGCGCGCCAAGCCAAGCAGAACAGCTGACCGCCGATCCCGCACACTCTCACCTCGCAGATCGGCATGCTGATCGGACGGAGCGCCGACATTCTTTTGTCGGGCTGGCCCGACATGGGTCGACCGGCTGGCTGGATCGTTCCGGCGAGGGCGTCGGGACAGCCTGGTTCCATGAGCACCTCAACCTCTCCCGTCCCCCGTTCCGACCCGCCGTTACCGCAGGTCAGGCCCGCTTCTCCCAGCCGGCCGAGTGGCCTGCTCCCCCGTTGGGCCTGCGCGGTCCTGGCGGCCTGTCTGGCCCTGGTGGTCTTCGCCGCAGGGCCGCACACGCCGAAGGCGGACACCTCCGCCATCACCGGCGACAAGGACCTGGCCAAGCAGGTCATCGGCCTCCTGCCTGACGACTACCAGGCCCAAGGCATTCACGTCTCCGTCATCACGGCCGACTCCGTCCGCCACACCGGCATCGGCACGGCCGCCTCCGGCCAGCAGTACACGTCCACCACCCCCATGGAGATCGGTTCGATCACCAAGACCTTCACCGGCCAGCTCCTGGCCGACGCCATCGCACGCGGCGAGGTCAAGGCCAGCGACCCGCTGTCCACCCACCTGCCCGAGCTCGCCGGCACCCCGGCCGGCGAGGCCACCCTGGAGGAGGTCGCCTCGCACCGCTCCGGCATCCCGAGCATCCCCACACAGGATGAGAGCATGTGGATGCTGCAAGGCAACATCCTGGGTCTCAATCCCTTCACCGACAGCATCGACCGGCTCATCGACAAGGCCCGAACCACCGAGATGAGCGCACGAGGCGAGTTCGCCTACTCCAACTTGGGCATCTCGCTGCTGGGCGAGGCCCTCACCCGCGCCGCCGGTGCCGAGTCCTGGAAGTCCTACATCACGGAGCGGCTCTTCACGCCCCTGGGCATGGAGCACACGACCCTCACCGCCGGTCAGTCGGACATCCCCGACGGCGCCATTCACGGTGTCCAGGCCAACGGGCGCCGCGGCCAGTCCCTCAGCGGATCAGGCACCAACCCAGCCGGCGCCGGCGTGTGGAGTACCCCGGAGGACATGACCCGCTACGCCCAGGCGGTCCTGGCCGACACCGTCCCCGGCGGCACCAGCCCCCAGGAGCCGCGGTGGCCCGCCGAGGTCATGGCCGGAATCAAGCTGCCGGGAGAAAAGGTCGGGTACACCTGGTACACCGACGTCGTCGACGGGCACACGATCATCAACCACGGCGGCACCACGATGGAGTACATGACGCACCTGGCCATCGACAAGGGGTCGGGCAAAGCCGTCATGGTCTACACCGACCAGAACACGGACGGGACCGCCTCCGCCCTCGCCGCGGCGCTCCTGACCGACGGTCAGAAGGCCTCGACGGCGCGCATGCCGATCTCGGCCGAGATGCTGCCCCAGGGCATGCTCCTCGGAGCCTTCAGCATCCTGGCCCTGGTCATGGGCCTGTACACCGCCGCCCGTGCCGCGAGTGCACCCAGCCGTATGGCGGTGGCCTGCCGCGCGGCCTCGATCATCGCCTGCCTCATGGCGGCCGCCGCCAGCGGGCCGTGGGTGTACCTGCCCACCTGGATCCTGGGGGTGGCGGCGCTGCCCGGCATGTACGGCATCGTCCGGGGCATCACGCTGTGGCCGGAGCTGCCCACCCTGCCCAGGCGCCGGGCATGGCTCGGCTGGATGCAGGTGGGGCTGACTCTCGCCTTCGTCGCCGCCTGCCTGGCCGTCGCCTGGCCCAAGGCCTGAGCCGGCCCGCCTGGCGCCGCGTTCGTACCCTGCAGCGCACCTTCGCGGGTCCTTACCCAACGACCCTGAGCCGGAAGGTACAAACGCGGCGACCACCTGGGGGAGGACAACGTCGTCCGTCTCCTCCGACAGACCAGCCGAATCCGCCCCGACGGCCGACGAAACCGGCACCACCCCACCTTTAGCGTCGCAGAGGTCCGGGCGCGGGAGCCAAACCCGGACAGAGCCCCATTCACAGGCACGAACCAGACAGGAGGCGCCCCCGACAGCTGCCGTCAGCACGCAGAAACCGAAGGCAACCCCGACACCATAAGGAGCACAAACCCATGAGACCGACACCCCTCACCGCACGGAGGACGGGCGCCGCCCTGGCGGTACTGACACTGTCAGCGGCACTGGCCGCATGCCAGCCACTGGCCTCAACGGCTCCCGGCGCAGCGGCACCCACGTCTGCGCCCACCCCCTCCGGCCAGACCGACCCCCAGGCCGGAGGCTCCTCCACTGGCGATTCCACTAGCAATTCAGCCGGTTCCTCCCAGAGCGACGTTCCCCAGGGTCTGGAGAATCTCTACAACCAGGGCATCGACTGGCAGGACTGCTCGGACGGCACCTCGCCCTTCCAGTGCGGGACCGTCACCGTCCCTCTGGACTATGACAACCCCGGCGGCCGGACCATCACGATCGCCTTGAAGAAGCTTCCCGCCTCCGACGGTGATGCCGAGAACGGCTCCCTGTTCATCAATCCGGGCGGCCCCGGCGCCAGCGGTATCCTGACACTGGAGACCCTGGCCACTGCCCTGCCCAAGGAGCTCCGGGCCAGCTACGACGTCGTCGGCTTTGATCCGCGCGGCATAGGACAGTCCACCCCGATCACCTGCTGGACCGACGACGAGATCAACCAGGCGCTCACCGACGCCCAGAACGGCAAGCTCTCAGACCTCGCGTCTATCGACACGGCCTCCTCCACATACGTCTCAGCACAGGAGAAAATCAACCTGGGCGCGGCCGATGCCGCCGCCTGCACTCAACACTCGGAGGTTCCCGAGCTGCTCGACCATGTCGGCACCCGCAATGTCGCCCGCGACCTGGACGTCCTGCGCGCCACAAACGGCAACACGAAACTGAACTACCTGGGCACCTCCTACGGAACCTACATCGGAGCCATCTACGCCGACCTCTTCCCAGGCCGCGTCGGACGCACCGTCCTGGACGGGGCCATGGACCCGTCGCGGCACTGGGCCGACGGGGTGGCCGAGATGACGGCATTCAAGGAAGGCGTTCTGCGCCAGTACGTCGAGCACTGCCAGGCTCAAGGCAGCTGTCCTCTGAGTGGCTCCACGGACGAGGCGATCGCCCAGCTGACGGCCTTCGTGGACGGCCTGGACCAGGATCCCCTCACCGCCCCGGGCTCCAATGTCACCGTCAACGCGCAGGAGGCCACCACCATCGTCCGGGACTACGCCATTGAGAAACCGGACTGGGAGGAACTGACCGCCATGCTCACCCCGGCGATGAGCAACCACGATGGCGCCCTCATGGTGAAGGCTAAGCAGAGCGCGCTCGCGCCCCAGCTGCCGACGACCGCTGAGCAGGCCGTCAGCAGGGCCAACAATCTGTTCATGGCAGCCGCTGTCATCTGCAACGACTACCCGGATACGGCCGAGACCGTCGCCAACTGGGACGCGCAGTCGGCCGCCGAGAAGAAGGCCTCCCCCTTCTTCGGCGGTACCTCGAATGGCCTGGAGGCCTACTGCCGCGGCTGGGGACACCGGGCACAGACCCCGCCCCGGGAGACCCACGCCGAGGGCTCGAACCCGATCCTCATCGTCGGGCTCACCAAGGACTCCCGGACCCTCTACCCCTGGGCCCAGAGCCTCACCGACCAGCTGGACAACGGCCACCTGCTCACCGTCGAGGGTCCCGGTCACATCACTTTTGGCAGGAACGCCTGCGCCACCGCGGCCATGACCGACTTCCTCGTCAACGGGACCGTCCCAGCAGAGGGCGCCACCTGCGCGGCCGAGCCACAACCGGCCGGCGGCGACAACGGCAATGGACCCGGCGGCGGGCAGCCCGCGTCATCGCCGCAGGGCTGATCGCTGAACAGTACTGTCCTCCACCTTCCACATGTCCCAATCAGCACCGACCTTCCAGGAAATTACCATGACCCATCACCGTTTCTCCGTACCCGATCTCGCCAGGAGGCTCCTGGCTCCGCTCGCCGCCCTGCTGGGGCTGGTGGCGGGCCTGAGCGTCTTCATCCTGCCCTCACCCGCACCGACCACCGCCGACCCCACCGCGTTCTCCGCCGAGCGCGCCATGGCCTCGATCAACCGCCTGGCCGATGAGCCCCACGGTGTTCTGCGCCGCGAGGCGCACGACCGGGCGCGCGACGACGTCATCGGCATGTTCGCCGACCTCGGCTACACCGCCGACGTGCACTCCGACCCGCTGTTCGATCTCAGCGTCCCGGAGGACAAGGAGTCCTTCGAAAGCCTTTCCGCCGAGCAGCAGGCGGTGGTCAAGGACACGCCGGCCGAGACGATCGTCGTCGATATCCCGGGGAAGTCCGAGCGCACTATGGCGCTCATGGCCCACTACGACTCGGCCACGGTCGAGGCGGACGAAAACGGCGAGCAGCGCATCACCGCCGGGGACTCCCACGGGGCCGCCGACGACGGTTACGGCGTAGCCGCCATCGTCGAGACGCTCCGGGCGCTCAAGGCCGAGGGACGCCAACCGGAGAACTCGCTGAAGATCGTCATCACCGACGGCGAGGAGATCGGCTTCTTCGGCGCCCGCAACGAGATGCGCCACCACCGCGCCGACTATGAGAACGTCGATCTCATCCTCAACCTCGAGGCGCGCGGTATGAGCGGGCCAGCATTCATGTTCGAGACCTCCCCGAACAACAGCGCCGTCGCCGGCTACTTCCTGAACCACGTCAAGCAGCCCGTGACCAGCTCGCTCTTCCCCTCGCTGTATGCGCGCATGCCCAACGCCACCGACATGACGGTCGTCATCCCCGAGGGCTTCACGGTGCTTAACATCGCGGCGATCGGGGAGGCCGAGCACTACCACCACTCCACGGACGCTCCGCAGTACGTCAACCACTCGACCCTCCAGCACTATGGCGACCAGGTCCTCGACCTCACCCGCGCCTGGGCCTTCGACGGCCAGGCCCCCACGCTGACGGCCGACGGCGACCTCCACTTCTTCCAGCTGTGGCGGGGCATGACGGTGCGATACCCGGCGGCGGTCGGGACGGGGCTGGGGTGCCTGGCCGTCGTCGGTGCGCTCGGCTTCGTTGCGCTGCGAGCCAGGTCTCTGCGCTGGAAGCGGGTCCTGGGGAGCGTGTGGGGTCTGACCTGGCGGGCCGTGTTCGCTTCCGCCGCTGCGGGGCTGCTTCAGCTCGGCGCGATGGCGGCGGGGTGGGCGCCGGTAAGCGGGCTCGGCCCGAACCCGCTGCTGGTGTGGATGTTCTCCGTCGGGGCCCTGGTCGGAGCGGGGTTGACGGTGCGCTTCGTGATGAGGCGCTGGAAGGAGGGACTCGGGCAGGAGACCACCGCCGCGGTGCTGCTCCTGCTGGCGGCCGCCTGCGTACCGCTCATGGTGCTGGTGCCCGGCACCGCCTACATCCTGGTTCTCGCCACGCTGGCCCTGGCACTGACCGCGCTGGTGCCGGGACGGGTGCGGCCGGTTGTCGGGGCCCTGGCGGCCTTCATCATCGTGGCGATCTTCGCACCGATGGTCCTGCTCATTCACGAGATGCTCAGCCTCACCGCGGTGTGGGTGACCGTGTTCTTCGCGATCGTGCCGGTGGCGCCGCTGACGCTCGTGCTCCTGCAGGCTGCGAGCCGGCGCCGGGCCGCGTTGCGCGGCGCAGCAGGTGCCGACAGCGGTTCCGCTGCTCCCGCTGCCGCGACAGCGTAGGCGGATAGACAGTCGCGAGCGCGACGCGCCTCGGGGCCTTGGGGCCACTCCCGGTGAGTGGACCCGAGGCCCCGACCTGCTGGGCCCGGGAGTGAGCAGCGTGAGTCAGTACCGTCGAGTCAGCGCCGCCGATCAGCGAGCGGCGTCGTCGACCGTGCACTCGGCCACGGCAACGGCCAGCTGGACCCGGTTGGTGACGCCGAACTTGTCCAGCAGAGCTGAGACGTGGGTCTTGACGGTGCTGGCGCCGACGGCGAGCTCCGCGGCGATCTCGCTGTTGCCCAGACCCTGCGCCACGAGCAGGGCGACCTGGCGCTCCCGGTCGGTGACGCTGTCGGGGAAGGTGCGCCGCTGCGGGGTGGCCTCGACGGCCGCCTCGACGAGCCGGTCCAGGACGGAGCCGGAGAAGGCCCGCTGGCCGTCGGCGGCGGCGTGCACGGAGCGGAAGATGACCTCCGGGGCACTGTCCTTGAGAAGGAATCCGGTCGCGCCGGCGCGCAGGGCCGCGGCGACCATCGCGTCGGTGTCGAAGGCGGTCAGCACGAGGACCCTGGTGTCGGGACAGTCGGCAGTGATCTGCGCGGTGGCCCAGACGCCGTCAGTGCCGGGCATGTGGAGGTCCATGAGGACGACGTCGGGGCGCAGGCTGCGCGCCGCGTCGTAGCCGCTGCGCCCGTCCGCGCCCTCACCGAGCACCGTGACGCCGGGGTCGCTCTCGAGGATGAGGCGCAGGGCGGCGCGCACGAGGGCGTCATCGTCAACGATGACAACGCGTACACGACGCTGCGGTGAGTCCATGCCGATTCCTTTTCTTCTTCAACTACCCGGGATGCCTACTGTAGATCGGAACGGGCCGGGACGGCGGCCATGACGACGAACTGCCCTGCGCGCTGCGAGACGTGCAGCTCGCCTCCGAGGAGCCGCAGCCGCTCGCGCAGGCCCTCCAGGCCGAGGCCGCCTCCGGGCGCCGTCGGCCTGGGAGTGGACGGGCAGCTGTTGACGCACCGCACGACGAGGGTGGCCGCACCGGGAGCCTCGGCGGCCACACCGGCAGCGGGGCTCCCGGCACCTTCGGCGCCGCCGGAGACCTCGACCTCGCAGTCGAGGCTCACGACGCCGCCGGCCCCGTGGCGGCGGGCGTTGGTGAGCAGCTCCTCGACGGTGCGCAGGACCGCGTGCCGGCTGCGGGCGCCTGCGACGTCGAAGGCCTTGGCCCAGGGCCCGGCCAGGTGCAGGTCGATCTCCTGGCCCGCCTCCCGCTCCCAGGCCAGGACATCCTCGACGTCGGACCAGGTGGCGCTGGCGCCGTCGGCGGAACCGTCGTCGTGCAGGACGGCGAGGATCTGGCGCAGCTCTCGCCCGGCGTCGGCCGCCAGGGCGTGGATGCTGCCGGCGATCCTGCGGACGGCTCCCTCCTCCAGGTCGGTGCGGGTCTGGAGCGCGCCGGCGTGGAGGGAGACCAGGGAGAGGCGGTGGGCGAGCGAGTCGTGCATCTCGCGGGAGATGCGGGCGCGCTCCTCGGCGCGGCTCTGGGCGATGCGCGCCTCCTGCGTGGTGCGGATGAGACGGGCCTCGCGGGAGGCCGAGCGCAGCAGCTCCTCACGGGCCTGCAGGTTGGCGCCGAGCATGACGCAGACGACGAACATCGGGGCGTTGATGAAGATGCCCTGAACCACCGTCCACAGACCTTCGAACTCCGGTATCAGGATCGGAGACATGGTCATCCCCACGATCATCGAGACCAGGACCACCGGTATCGCTCGCACGCCCTTGCGCATACCGAGAACCGTGGCCGCGACGTAGGTGGCGATTTGCATCCACGCGGGGATGCTCCCCAGAAAGACGATGAGGACGGGCAGCAGTGGATGTGGTCGTCTGAGGACCGGGATCAGGAGAAGAAGGCAGACCACGGAGATGAGCACGTGTCCGCCGTACAACGCCTGCCAGCTGGACATCACCACCCCGGCGCGACCTTCGACCCTGAGGTAGGAAGGAAGAGAGGCGAGCGTCTGCGCCACGGCGATCGAGGCGGTACCGCCCCACACGAGGAGCTGCACCCTGCGGGCGTGCGCGCCCGGGGCGATGGGGCCGTCGGTCATGGGCCGAACCCTACTGAGGGCGCTCCGCCGCCCGCCTCCCCCGGCTGGGGGAGGCCAGGAGGGCCGACCTGGGTCATGAGAACGCGAGAAGGTGGCATCCCGCGCCTCCGGTGTCACTATTGGAGACTTTTAGGTGCAGCATCGCACGTTCGTTGCCGCTCACTCGCACATACACGCAGGTCAGGGCCATGCTGGCGTGGATGCGCCGGCCTGCAGCCGCCCGAAAAGTCGCCATTCGTGACACCGAGGGCTCAGGGCGCAGCCCCGGCGCGGGCATCTCGCGGAAGGTCAACCGCGCGCGTTCGTAGGGTAGGTCGCGCGGTCGTACCCTCTACCCCTCGAACGCGAGACACAGGGTACGACCGCGACGTTGGGAGGTGGCAGGGCGGGCGGCGCGGGCAATGGGGCGCAGGCTCAGGGTCGGGGCGAGACCGACACCGGTGGCGCACGGTGGTGCACACTGTCCCCCATGGCAGACGGGACCAGACGCGACCTCACCGGGCTCCTGGAGTCCATCGGCGGGCGCGACGGCCGGCTCGTCCACCTCCAGCGCACCCCGGCCCACCCCGGCCACCACGGCGACTGGCCCAGCTGGGCGGATGCCGACCTCGTGTCGGCCTACCGCCGCATCGGCGTCGAACGCCCCTGGACGCACCAGGTCACCGCCGCTCAGTCCGCCCACGCCGGCCGCCACACGGTCCTGGCCACCGGCACCGGCTCGGGCAAGTCCCTGGCCGCCTGGCTGCCGGCGCTCTCCGACGTCCTTGCCGCCCAGGCCCCCGGCGCCGACACGCGGATCTCCACCCACGGCCGCCGCCCCACCGCCCTCTACCTCTCCCCCACCAAGGCGCTCGCCGCCGACCAGGCCGCCGCCCTCGACCGGCTCGTCGGCGAGCTCGAGGCCCTCCAGCGCGAGGCCGGCGTACCCGCCGGCTCCCTGCGCACGGTGCGCGCCGGCACCTGCGACGGGGACACACCCCTGCCCGAGCGCGACTGGGTGCGCGCCCATGCCGACGTCGTGCTGACCAACCCCGACTTCCTCCACTTCTCGCTGCTTCCGGGCCACGAGCGCTGGACCCGCTTCCTGCGGGGACTGCGCTACATCGTCATCGACGAGTGCCACGCCTACCGCGGGATCCTGGGGGCGCACGTCGCCCTCGTGCTGCGCCGCCTCCTGCGGCTCGTGGCGCGCCTGCGCCCGCGCGGCCCGCAGCCGGTCATCCTGTGCGCCTCGGCCACCACGGCCGAACCCGCCCTCACCACGGCCCGCCTCATCGGGGCCGAGCCCGACGACGTCGTGGCCGTCACCGACGACGGCGCCCCCACCGGTGAGCGCACCCTGGCCCTGTGGCAGCCGGCCCTGCGCGACCCCTGGGCGCTGCCGGCGCCCGACCTCGAACCATCCCAGGCCGATCACGCCGGCGCCGCGTCGGCCCCGCAGCGCGCGACGGGCTCAGGGGTCCTACCGCAGGACCGAGGACAGGCCGGAGCCTCCGGCGCCGAGAACCGGGCTCAGGCGGCGGACGCCGTCATTCGGCCAGGCGAGGCCGAGCCGGACTCGGCGGACCCGGGTGAGGACCCCTCGGCGCGGCGCAGCGCCGTCGTCGAGGCCGCCGAGCTGCTCGTGGACCTGCTCAGCGTGGGCGCTCGGGCGCTGGTATTCGTGCGCTCGCGCCGCTCGGCGGAGGTCGTGGCCGAGCGGGCCCGCCACACCCTGGGGCTCTCGCTGCCCGAGCTCATCGACACGGTCTCGGCCTACCGCGGCGGCTACCTGCCCGAGGAGCGCCGCGCCCTGGAGGCCGACCTGCGCTCGGGGCGGCTGCGCGCCCTGGCCACCACCAACGCCCTGGAGCTGGGCATCGACGTCACCGGCCTGGACGCGGTCCTCATCGCCGGCTGGCCGGGCACCCGCGTCTCGCTCGGGCAGCAGGCGGGCCGCGCCGGGCGCGCCGGCAGCCGCGGGCTCGCCGTCCTCATCGCCTCCGACAACCCGCTGGACGCCTACCTGGTGCACCACCCCGAGGCGGTGTTCGCCGCCCCCGAGGCCACGGTCTTCGACCCGGCCAACCCCTACGTGCTCGCACCACACCTGTGCGCCGCCGCCTCCGAGGCGCCGCTGAAACCCTCGGACCTGGCGCTGTTCGGCCTGCCCGACGACACCCTGCTGCGAGAGCTGGAGAGCCGGGGCGCGCTACGACGTCGGCCCACGGGCTGGTTCTGGAACGTCAACCTGCCCGGGCGACCCCAGGACCTGACCTCCCTGCGCGGCGACGGGCCGCCCGAGGTGGCGGTGGTGGAGGCCGACACCGGCGTCGTCATCGGCACGGTCGACGGCGCGGCCGCCGACTCCACCGTCCACGAGGGCGCCGTCTACGTCCACCAGGGGCGCGTCTACGTCGTCGAGGAGCTGTCCGACGACGTCGCGCTCGTGCGGCAGAAGGCGGCGGTCGGATACCGCACGCGGGCCCGGTCGCGCTCGAGCGTGCGCATCATCGCCGAGCGCGAGCAGCAGGTCTGGGGCGCGTCGGGGCAGCCCGGGGCTCGGGATGATGGCGACCTTGAGCCGTCACCGGACACCGGTGATGCGCTCGGAGCCTCCGACGCCGAATCGGACACCGGATCTGGCCCGGCCGGTGACGGACCGATCTCACCGAGTCCCACCGGCGGGCGGGAGACCCCGGTCACGCCGGCGATCACCTGGTCCTTCGGATCGGTGGAGGTCACCAGCCAGGTGACCGGCTACCAGAGGATGACGCTGCCCGGCGGGGAGGTCGTCTCGCAGCACGCCCTGGAGATGGACGAGCACGTGCTGCCCACGGCCGCCGTGTGGTGGACGATCCCGCCGGAGACCTGCGAGGCGGCGGGCCTGGAGGTCGCCGCCCTGCCCGGCGCCCTGCACGCGGCCGAGCATGCGAGCATCGGGATGCTGCCGCTGCTGGCGACCTGCGACCGCTGGGACATCGGCGGGCTCTCGACGGCACTGCACCCGCAGACCGGTGCGCCTACCGTGTTCGTCCACGACGGGCACGCCGGCGGGGCGGGCTTCGCCGAGCGCGGCTACCGGGCGGGACGCGAGTGGCTGGTGGCCACGCTCGCCGTCATCGAGGGCTGCGGGTGCGCCGGCGGCTGCCCCTCCTGCGTGCAGTCACCCAAGTGCGGTAACAACAACGAGCCCCTGGACAAGGCCGGGGCCGCCGTCCTGCTGCGGCTCCTGCTCGATGTGGCGCCCCAGGAGTGACGAGACGATTCCGGCAGCAGATCCGCCGCAAACTGTCCGGAATGGACGACTTTGACGCTCCCCTCAGCCCAGTATCCAAAAGTAACTAAGCTCTGACCTGCCATTTTGCGAATCGCGCTTTGCGGGAGCGGCGGCAAAGTCGTCCGAAACGGTCAGCCCGGCCTCCCAGGAACACCCACCAGCGCCCCACTTATCACTTCGGCGCCGCTCGCTGGCCCTCACGCTGCGTGAGGCTGTTATGTTCCCAACATGCTCGTTCGACTACTGCGCAAGCACCTGCGCCCGTATGTGGGTTTGTTGGTGTGTGTTCTGGTGCTTCAGTTTGTTCAGGTGATGGCCTCCCTATACCTTCCCACCCTCAACGCCGACATCATCGACAAGGGTGTGGCCACCGGGGACACCGGCTACATCTGGCGCACGGGCGCGTTCATGCTGGCGGTGAGCATCGGCCAGGGCCTGTGCACAGTAGTTGCCACCTATCTGGCGGCGCGGGCGGCGATGAGCATGGGCCGTGACCTGCGCGGGGAGGTCTTCGGGCGGGTCAGTGGTTTCTGTGAGCGGGAGATCACTGAGTTCGGGGCGGGCTCGCTCATCACCCGCAACA
>NZ_JAAIJY010000039.1 GCF_011752065.1 Actinomyces sp. ZJ308 | reverse complement strand
AGAATGAGAGAGTGCATAGAATGGTGTACCCCACGAGACAGAAGGCGATCAACGATATTGCCTCGTGGATCGAGCTGAGATACAATCATGTGCGCCTTCACTCAGCCCTGGGATACCGCACACCTAATGAGGTTGAGCAAGAATTCCTGGGCCTAACCAAGGCAGCCTGAAACACCAAACAAGCAGTGTCCGAAAAACACCCAGCAGCCCAGCCTGAAGCTCGGCGATGGAGGCGGCCAGGGGCTGGTGGTCGAGGTAGCGGAACAGGGTCTGGTGGAAGCGTTCGTTCTTGCCCTGGGTGGTGGGGTGGTAGGGCTTGGAGGTGATGGGGTCGACCCCCAGGGAGCGCACGTGCTCGGCCAGGCGGCCGGCGCGTCCGCGTCGGCTGGGGTTGAGAGCGCTGCCGTTGTCGGTCAGCAGGCGCTGGGGCACGCCTCGGGCGGCGACGCCCTTGTCGAAGACGTCGATGGCTGCCTGGCTGGTCTCGCCTGGGGCGACCAGGGAGGCCACCGCCAGGCGGGAGTGGTCGTCTTGGAGCTGGAAGATGACCACCTTGCGCCCGCCGGCCAGGACGTACTCGGTGGCGTCGAGCTGCCAGCAGGCGTTGGGGGCGGGGTAGACGAACCGTCTCCAGGCCGCCCGTGGTTTCTTGGAAGGCTCGGCGCGGGCGACCCCCTGGTCGCGGAAGAGTCTGGCCAGCCACGCCGGTGAGGGCGCTTTCAGACCCATGGAGGCCATCTTGTCGTGCACGCTGATCGGACCGTGGTCCAGGCCCGAGCGTTCCAGGGCCGCGCGCACCTCCAGGGCCTGGGAACGCACCGCCTCGGGCAGGCGGCTCGGGCTGGAGCGCGGGCGACGCGACCGGGGCTCAAGCACCGCCGCCGGCCCCTCCAGACGGGCTCGGCGCCGCAGGACGTAGAACGTCTTGCGCGTGATGGCGTGCTCGGCGCAGAACGTCGTCACCGCCCCACGAGGCGCGTCATCAGGCCACTGGGCGATCGCCAGACGGACACGAGGATCAACACTACGGTTCTTACCTGGGCTCACCCCTCAATCCCAGACCACAAGTGTCACCACCAGGACCCCCCAAAGTGTCACCGATGTCCTGACACACAACTGTCACCCATGACCAGAGACATAACACTACGCGAAACATGCCCGGCTCGGCGATGAAGGGAAACCGTCAGGCGAGGTTGCTCCACTGGGCCGTGCCGTCGGTGAAGGTCTGGCGCTTCCACACCGGCAGGCGCTTCTTGACCTCCTCGACGATCCGGCTGCAGGTGGCGAAGGCCTCGGCGCGGTGGTCGGAGCTGACCGCGACCGCGAGGGCCGCGTCCCCGACGGCGAGGTCGCCGACGCGGTGAACGACGCCCAGGGCGCGTACCCGGCCGGCCCCTGCGACGTCGTGGGCGATCTGCTCGACGACCTGGCCGGCGGTGGGGTGGCAGGAGTAGCCGATGCCGGTGACGGCGCGCTCGGCGTCGTGGTTGCGGACGACGCCCTCGAAGGTGACGACGGCACCTGCGGCAGCGTCGTGGACGGCGTCGGCGAGCTCGGTGACGCTGATGGGCGCCTCGGTGACCTCGGCGCGTACGACCCGAGCGGGCCGGGCGCTGCGGGGGCTGGTGCTCACGAAGGTCTCCTCGTCCTGGGCGTCGTGGTGAGGACCGTGCTGTGACACTGTTGAGGTCGGTTGACGTCATGGCTGACGTCACGGTTGACATGACGGCGCTCTCGGTCGCGAGCATACCTATGCGCTCCGGGCGGGCCGAACCGGCATGATAGGGATGCGACGGGGCCACGATCGCCTCGGACCACCGACTCACCTGTCAGCGACTCACCTGGCAGACCGAGAGGTGGCGAGCGACGATCAGCCCGTGGCTCGATCGGGTTCGTGGAGAAAGGACCGCTATGGCGCAGCTGATTCCCCTGGAGGACTACGTCGCCCAGGTGCTGGAGTCGCTCGTGCCCCTGAAGGGCGAGCGCGTGGCGCTGGCGGAGGCGCACGGGCGGGTGCTGGCCGAGGACGTGGCCGCCGCCGTCCCGGTGCCACCGTGGACGAACTCGGCGATGGACGGCTACGCGGTGCGCGCCGCGCAGACGAGCGGTGCCTCGCCGCAGGCGCCGGTGGTGCTGCCGGTGGCCGGGGACGTGCCGGCGGGTGCCGCACCGGCCCCGCTGGTCCCTGGCAGCGCGCAGCGGATCATGACCGGGGCGATGCTGCCCGAGGGCGCCGACGCCGTGGTCAAGGTGGAGGACACCGATCAGGCTGCCGGCCCGCACCCGTTGCCGGGGCGCGTCGAGATCCGCGTGGAGGTCGGGCCGGGAACGAATGTGCGCGGCGCCGGAGAGGACGTGCGCGCGGGTGACCCGGTCATGGCGGCGGGGACGAGGCTGTCCGCGACCGGCCTCTCCGCCCTGGCCTCCGTGGGGCTGGGTTCCGTGCGGGTGGCGCCGCGGGTGCGCGTGGCCGTGGTCTCCACCGGCGCCGAGCTGCGCGACGCCGGGCAGGAGCTCGTCCCCGGCACGATCCCGGACTCCAACGGCCTGCTGCTGGCCGGTCTGGTCGCCGAGCACGGGGCCCTGTGCACGGGCGTGGACCGAAGCGTCGACACCGCCGAGGATCTGGCGGCGGTGCTGCGCCGGGCCGCGGACGGCGCCGACCTCATCGTCACCTCCGGGGGCGTGTCCGCGGGGGCCTTCGACCCCTTGACGATGCTGGCGCAAGTCCGGCCGGGCGAGGACGCGCCGGTGAGCCTGGACTTCGTCAAGGTGGCCATGCAGCCGGGCAAGCCCCAGGGCCACGGCTGGGTGCGCGCCGACGACGGTCGGCGGGTCCCGATCATCTGCCTGCCGGGCAACCCGGTGAGCGTGCTGGTCTCCTTCACCACGATCGTGGCCCCGGCGCTGGCGCGCCTGGCCGGACAGGATGCCGGTGGGAGTAGCGGTTGGAATGCCGGGATGCCCCAGGGCCGCCCTCGGCCGGCGGCGCGTGCGGCGGTGGCCTGGCGGACGCCGCCGGGTCGGCGCCAGCACGTGCCGGTGCGCTTCACCTCCCCGCCCGATCACCCCACCGCTGCGGGAGACGGGTCCGGAGGCCCGTCCGGCAACGATGCCAAAACCGGCGAGGGCCTGCCCTGGGTGACACCCACCCACCGGCTGGGCTCGGGCTCGCACCTGGTGGCCTCCCTGCCCGCCGCACAGGCGCTGGCGGTCGTGGGCGCCGAGGTGGAGGCGGTCGACGTCGGCGACGAGCTGACTCTCATCCCCCTGTCCGGATCGGTCCCACCGGTGCGCGCGGACGCACTTTAGGGCCCGCGGACGGCCCCCGCGGGTGCGCCGTCAATGCCTATGGTGCGCCCGCGACGAGCAGCCCACGCCCTCTCACCACTCAAGGAGCCTCCTCATGGAACCCCGTCCCGAGATCACCCTGACCCACCTCGATGAGGCAGGCGCCACCTACATGGTGGACGTCACCGCCAAGACCCCGACCGTCCGTGAGGCCCGGGCCACGGCCTTCGTGGCCTGCTCGGAGGCGATCGTGACCGCGCTGCGCGAGGGCACGGTCCCCAAGGGCGACGTGCTCGCCGTGGCGCGCATCGCCGGGATCGCGGCGACGAAGAGGGTCCCCGAGCTGCTGCCGCTGGCGCACGTCATCGGCGTGCACGGGGCGCGCGTGGACCTGGAGGTCGCCGACGGCGGCGTGCGCATCGAGGCGACCGTGCGCACGGCCGACCGCACCGGGGTGGAGATGGAGGCGCTCACCGCCGCCACCGTGGCGGGCCTGGCGATCGTCGACATGGTCAAGGGCGTGGACCGCGGCGTCGAGCTGCGCGAGGCCAGGGTCGTGGCCAAGTCCGGGGGCCGCTCCGGGGACTGGGTGCGCGGTGACGGCGCCTGACCGGCCAGCGGACCGCGGCCCCAGGGCCACCGGCACCGACTCTGCCGCCTCTGCCGCGGGCACGGCCGCTCCCCCTGGTGGGCTCGGCCTCATCGACGTCGTGGTGCTGGCCGGGGGGACCGGCAGGCGGCTGGATGGGGCCTCCAAGCCCGACGTCGTCGCCCACGGGGCGCGCCTGCTCGACCACGTCCTGGCCGGTCTGGAGCAGCTGCGGGGACAGGACCTCCTGCTGGGGAGAGTGTGCGTCGTCGCCCCCGAGCGGGTGACACTGCCCGACGGCGTCCTGCGGGCGCTGGAGGACCCGCCGCTGGGCGGGCCGGTCGCCGGGATCGCGGCCGGACTGGCGCGCCTGAGCCGGGGCGAACCGGCTGCCGGGCCGGCCGGCGTCCTCACCTGCGACGCCCCGTCCTCGTGGCGGGCGCTGCCGGCCCTCGCCGAGGCGCTGCGTGACGGCGAGCCGGAGCTCGACGGCGTCTGCGCCCGAGGCGACGGCCACGCCCAGTACCTGCTGGGCCTCTACCGCCGCCAGGCGCTGTACGAGGCGGTCGCCCCGGGCGGGACGCCTCGACGCGATACGGCCGTCCGCCGAGTTCTCGGGTCCCTGCGGGTCACGGCACTGCCCGTGCCGCAGGGCGTCGTGCGGGACCTGGACACGTGGGCCGAGGTCCGCGCCTGGGACTCCAGGATGCCGGAGTAGCAGGTCCTCGCCACCGTCACCGCGGTAAGACAGCGGTGAGGCGGGCGGCGCGGGGCTCAGTGGTCGCCGCCGCCGAGCTGCTCGAGGACGTGGGGCACCAGGGGGCCGACGACGGCAACGGTGTCCTTGACCCCGCCGCGCGAGCCGGGGGCGTTGACGACCAGGGCGCCGTCGTCGCCGCGGGAGGTCACCCCCACCAGGCCGCGCGACAGGCCGGCCAGCGGGGTCTTGCTCAGGCCGTGGGCGCGGATCTGGGCCTCAATGCCCTCCAGCCGGGCCGTCAGCAGCGGGGCCGTGGCCTCCGGGGTGAGGTCGCGCGGCGTGATCCCGGTGCCGCCGGTGGTCAGGACGACCCGGGCGCCGGCGGCCACCGCCCGCGTGATCGCCTCGCGCACCGGCTCGACGCCGTCGGGCACGAGGTCCACGGCGTCGACGACGACGTCGTGCTCGGCCAGGAGACGCTGGGCCAGCGGGCCGGAGAGGTCCTCGCGCTCCCCGCTGACGCAGCGGTCGGACACGGTGATGACGGCGCCCTTGACGGGTTCGGGCAGGGGCACGAGTCCCTTCTGGACGATCGGGGTCTGGCTCATGGGCTCACCGTAGCCCCGCAGTCGTCCTGTGGGCCGAGGTTCGGCCGGACGACGTCGGAACCAGCCGGTCACCAGGATTAAGTGACATCCATTTATCCTATTTTAAGCCATATCTATTCCGCCTCAGAAACCGTTTCTCCCAGCATTCCCAGGAGATGCGACCGCACCCTGGTAGAAGATTCCCCGCCATGCATCATGAGTGATGTGCGTCTCCACGCACTCACCGACACCTATTAGAGACACCTTCACACCGCCTCCGGTCACGGCGCCGTCGCCCAGGTGACCGAGCCCCACATACAGGAGCCCCATGTCCACGCTCGACACCACCGGACGCGTCATCACGGGGTGGAACCCCGAGGAACCCGAGAACTGGTCCGCGAGGATCGCCTGGACCACCCTGGCGATCACCACCTTCTCCCTCATGCTTGGCTTCACGGTCTGGTTCCTGCCCAGTGCCATCGCCCCCAGGCTCAATGAGATCGGCTTCCACCTGACCACGAACCAGACCTACTGGATCACCTCCATGCCGGGGCTGTCCTGCGGGGCACTGCGCCTGGTCTACATGTTCCTGCCCGCCACCATCGGCACGCGCAGGATGATCGGCTGGTCCTCCCTGCTCTACATCCTGCCGATGCTCGGCTGGTTCTTCGCGGTGCAGAACCCGGGCACCTCCTTCGGGGTGCTGCTGGCCCTGTCCTTCACCTGCGGCATCGGGGCCGCCACCTTCTCCGGCTACATGCCCTCGACCGGCTTCTACTTCCCCAAGCGCCTGGCGGGCACGGCCCTGGGCCTCCAGGGAGGCCTGGGCAACATGGGCATGAGCGTCATCCAGCTGGCCGCCCCCTTCCTCATGAGCACGAGCCTGCTGGGCCTGACCTGGGTCGCACCCCACCACGAGGGCGCCCCCATGGTCGTCAACGCCACCGTGTTCTTCCTGCCCTGGTCCCTCATCGCGGCCGCACTGACCTTCCGCTACATCAAGGACGTCCCGGTCAAGGCCAACATCAAGGAGCAGATGGACATCTTCGGCAACGTCGACACCTGGCTCATGACAGTGCTGTACATCATGACCTTCGGCGTCTTCTCCGGCTTCGCCGCCCAGACCGCCAACATCATCAACACCAACTACGGCGCCAAGTCCCACCTGGCCGGGAGCTTCGCCGCCTCCGACCTGCCCCAGGGCGCCTCCTACGCCTTCATCGGCACCCTCATCGGCTCCTTCCTGCGCTTCGCCTGGGGCCCCCTGTGCGACCGCTTCGGCGGGGCCATCTGGACCTTCGTCTCGGCGATCGGCATGGCCGTCACGATGGCCTGGTGCGGCTACCTGGTCGCCAGCGCGGACGACCCGGCCGACTTCACCGTCTTCATGGTGGGCCTGCTGGCCATGTTCTTCTTCGCCGGCGTCGGCAACGCCTCGACCTTCAAGCAGATGCCGATGATCATGCCCAAGCGGCAGGCCGGCGGCGCCATCGGCTTCACCGCGGCCGTAGCCTCACTGGGTCCCTTCCTGGTGGGGATCGCGCTCACCCTCATGCCCACCCACGTCTTCTTCTACGGCTGCGCGGTCTTCTGCGTCGTGTGCGCCGTCATCTGCTGGGTCCGCTACGCCGCGCCCGGCGCCAAGCGCCCGGGCTGACCCTCCCGCCCGCCGCCACCAGCCTAGAAGGCCCCTTTCACGAACCAAGGACCACTGATGACTACCACCGGCACCCAGCCCACCGGCCCCGGGATCGTCCCGGGCCCCGACCACCAGGTCGAGGAGACCCCCGGACTGTTCACGCTGGGCTCCTACCTGCGTCGGGGGCAGGCCTCGGCCGACGCCCGCCGCCTGTTCCTGTCCGGCGGGCGCGAGTCCGACACCTTCTACCGGCACCGGTGGAGCCACGACAAGATGGTTCACTCCACCCACGGGGTCAACTGCACCGGATCGTGCGCCTGGGAGGTCTATGTCTCCGACGGCATCATCACCTGGGAGAAGCAGATCACCGACTACCCCACCACGGGGCCGGACATGCCCGAGTACGAGCCCCGGGGCTGTCCGCGCGGCGCGGCCTTCTCCTGGTACACCTACTCCCCCACGCGCATCCGCTACCCCTACGTGCGCTCGGTCCTGCTGGACGCCTTCCGCGCCGCGAAGGCCGCCAACGACGACGACCCGGTGGCCGCCTGGGCGCAGGTCACCGGCGACCCGGCCACCGCCGCGGCCTACAAGTCCGCCCGTGGCAAGGGCGGCATGGTGCGCGTGGGCTGGGACGAGGCCATGGAGATCGTCGCGGCCGCCTACGTCCACACCATCCGCACCTGGGGCCCGGACCGCATCGCCGGCTTCTCCGTCATCCCGGCCATGTCCCAGGTCTCCTACGGCGCCGGCGGGCGCCTCCACGAGCTCATCGGCGCCACGATGCTCTCCTTCTACGACTGGTACGCCGACCTGCCCCCGGCCTCCCCGCAGGTCTTCGGCGACCAGACCGACGTCCCCGAGGCCGGGGACTGGTACAACTCCCAGTACCTCATGATGTGGGGCTCCAACCTGCCCCTGACCCGCACCCCGGACGCCCACTTCATGACCGAGGCCCGCTACCACGGGCAGAAGGTCGTGGCCGTCTCCCCGGACTACGCCGACAACACGAAGTTCGCCGACCAGTGGCTGCGCGTGGCCCCGGGCACCGACGGCGCTCTGGCCCAGGCGATGGGGCACGTCATCCTCAAGGAGTTCCACGTCGCTCGCCGCGAGCGCTTCTTCCTGGACTACATGCGCCGCCACACCGACTCCCCCTTCCTCATCGGCCTGGAGCCCTCCCCCGACGGCACCGGATACGTGCCCGGCCGCTTCGTGACGGCCTCCGACGTCGACGGCGTCGCCACCGGCGCCCCCAGGAACGAGTTCCGCCCGCTCGTGTGGGACCGCAGGCGGGGCCCCGCCGACCCCGGCGGGACCCTGGCGGACCGCTTCACCCCCGAGGGCGAGGGCCGGTGGAATCTGCTCATGGAGGGCGTCGACCCGGTCATGAGCATCCTGGACCTGCACGGCCAGGGCCCCCGGGTCCAGGCCGCCGAGGTGCTCCTGCCCCGCTTCGACCTACCCGGCTCGGCCACCCCCGAGGGCTCCGTGGGCGGGGGCGTCGTGCGCCGCGGCGTCCCGGTCACGCGGATCGGGGAGCGCCTGGTCACCACCGTCTACGACCTGCTCCTGGCCCAGTACGCCGTCGAGCGGCCGAGCCTGCCGGGCCACTGGCCCGCGGACTACCGGGACGCCACCGTGCCGGGCACCCCCGCCTGGGCCAGCGAGATCACCGGCGTGCCCGGCCCGGCCATCATCCGGGTGGCACGCGACTTCGCCCTCAACGCCGTGGAGTCCGGGGGCCGCTCCCAGATCGTCATGGGCGCCGGCATCAACCACTACTACCACGCCGACCAGATCTACCGGACGATCCTGGCGCTGACCTCCATGTGCGCCACCCAGGGCGTCAACGGCGGCGGCTGGGCCCACTACGTGGGTCAGGAGAAGGTGCGCCCGCTCAGCGGCTTCCAGCAGTACGCCTTCGCCCTGGACTGGCACCGCCCGGCCCGGCAGATGATCTCCACCGGCTTCTGGTACATCACCACCGACCAGTGGCGCTACGACACGACGTCGGCCGAGCGCCTGGCCTCGCCGCTGGGGCCGGGGAGCCTGGCGGGCAAGACGACGACCGACACGATGGTCGAGGCCATGAAGCGCGGGTGGACCCCGTCCTACCCGACCTTCAACCGCAGCCCGCTGCTGCTGGGCCAGCAGGCCGCCGAGGCCGGGATGGACCCCAAGGACTACGTCGTCGAGCAATTGCGCTCCGGTGAGCTGCGCTTCGCCTGCGAGGATCCCGACGCCCCCGAGAACTTCCCGCGCATCCTGTGCTCGTGGCGCACGAACCTGCTGGGCAGCTCGGCCAAGGGTACGGAGTTCTTCCTGCGCCACATGGTGGGGGCGGACAACGACGTCAACGCCGTCGAGACCCCGCCCGGCCAGCGGCCCGCCTCGGTGACGTGGCGCGAGCAGGCCCCGGTCGGCAAGCTCGACCTCATGTGGACCGCGGACTTCCGCAACACCTCCACCACCCTGCACTCCGACGTCGTCCTGCCTGCGGCCACCTGGTACGAGAAGCACGACATCTCCTCGACCGACATGCACCCCTTCGTGCACTCCTTCAACGCGGCCATCGACCCGCCGTGGGAGGCGCGCACCGACTTCCAGGTCTTCCAGGCCCTGGCCGGGCTCATCTCCGCCTGGGCGCCGCGCTACCTGGGCACCCAGACCGACGTTGTGGCCGCACCGCTCAACCACGACACCCCCGACGCCATGACGATGGCGCACGGCGACGTCTCGGCCCTGCCCCAGGAGTGGGTGCCGGGGGTGACGATGCCCAAGCTCGTGCCGACCCAGCGCGACTACACCCAGATCCGGGCCAAGTTCGATGCCCTGGGGCCCCTGGCCGAGAAGCTGGGGCTGCCGTGCAAGGGCATCATGCTCAGGCCCGGCCCGGAGGTGGAGCGCCTGGCCCGCAACCACGGGGTCTCCACCGACGGCGAGGCGGCCGGCCGGCCGCTGCTCGACACCGACATCCGCGCCGCCGACGCGATCTTCGCCCTGTCGGGCACCACCAACGGGCGCATCTCCACCGAGGGCTGGGAGACGCTGTCCCAGCGCACCGGCACCACGCTGGTCGAGCTCAGCGAGGAGGAGGCCGGCAAGCTCATCTCCTTCGCCGACACCCAGGTCAAGCCCCAGGGCGTCATCACCTCCCCGGAGTGGTCCGGCTCGGAGCACGGCGGACGGCGCTACTCGGCCTTCGTGGTCAACGTGGAGCACGCCAAGCCCTGGCACACGCTGACCGGGCGCATGCACTACTACCTCGACCACGACTGGCTGCGCGACATGGGTGAGGCCCTGCCGGTCTTCCGACCGCCGTTGGACTTCCACGCCCTCTACGGGGAGGCCGCCCCCGGCTCGGTGGGCACGAGCCGGGCGGGCACGGCCGAGGTGGCGGTGCGCTACATCACCGCGCACAACAAGTGGGCCATCCACTCCCAGTACTTCGACAACCTGCACATGCTCACGCTGGGACGCGGGGGCCAGACCATCTGGATGAGCCCCCAGGACGCCGACAAGATCGGCGTCAAGGACAACGAGTGGGTCGAGGCCTACAACCGCAACGGCATCGTGGCGGCCCGGGCCATCGTCTCCCACCGCATCCCCGAGGGCATGGTCTTCATGCACCACGCCCAGGAGCGCACCATGAACACCCCGCTGACCGAGTCCAGCGGCCGGCGCGGGGGCACGCACAACTCGCTGACCCGGATCGTGCTCAAGCCCAGTCACTTCGCCGGCGGCTACGCCCAGCTGTCCTACGCCTTCAACTACATCGGCCCCACGGGCAACAACCGCGACGAGGTCACGCTCATCCGTCGCCGCAGCAACCAGGAGGTGACGTTCTGATGAAGGTCATGGCCCAGATCGCGATGGTGATGAACCTCGACAAGTGCATCGGCTGCCACACCTGCTCAGTGACCTGCAAGCAGGCCTGGACCAACCGCGAGGGCACCGAGTACATGTGGTTCAACAACGTCGAGACCCGTCCCGGCGTCGGCTACCCCAGGGGGTGGGAGGACCAGGACACCTGGCGCGGCGGCTGGGAGCGCACGGCCTCGGGCCGCCTGCGGCCCCGCTCGGGCGGGCGCCTGCGCCGGCTGGTCAACATCTTCGCCAACCCCGAGATGCCCACGGTCGAGGACTACTACGAGCCGTGGACCTACGAGTACGACCGTCTGCTCTCGGCGCCCAAGGACTCCCCGGCCCTGCCGGTGGCCCGGGCCCGGAGCCAGCTGACGGGCGAGTACATGTCCACGATCCAGTGGGGCCCCAACTGGGACGACGACCTGGGCGGCTCCATGGAGACCCTCCAGCAGGACCCGGTCATCGAGGCCATGGGCACCAAGGTGCGCACCGACATCGAGTCGGCCTTCATGTTCTACCTGCCGCGCATCTGCGAGCACTGCCTCAATCCCACCTGCGTGTCCGCCTGCCCGTCGGGCGCCATGTACAAGCGCACCGAGGACGGCATCGTCCTGGTGGACCAGGACGCCTGCCGCGGCTGGCGCATGTGCGTGTCGGCCTGCCCCTACAAGAAGGTCTACTTCAACCACACCACCGGCAAGGCCGAGAAGTGCACCCTGTGCTACCCGCGCCTGGAGGTCGGTGAGCCCACCGTGTGCTCGGAGACCTGCGTGGGTCGCCTGCGCTACCTGGGGGTCCTGCTCTACGACGCCGACCGGGTCTCCCAGGCCGCGGCCGTCAAGGACCCGCAGGACCTCTACATGGCTCAGCGCGAGATCCTCCTCGACCCCCACGACCCGCAGGTCGTGGCCGGCGCGCAGGCCGAGGGGATCCCCGCCAGCTGGGTGGAGGCGGCGCAGGCCTCCCCCATCTGGGACCTCATCGACACCTACGAGGTGGCCCTGCCCCTGCACCCCGAGTACCGCACCATGCCGATGGTCTGGTACATCCCGCCGCTCTCCCCGGTCGTCGACGAGGTGGCCGCCGCCGGCCTGGACGGCGAGGACCACAAGGTGCTGCTGACGGCCGTCTCCGAGATGCGCATCCCGCTGGAGTACCTGGCGGGCCTGTTCACGGCCGGTGAGACCAACACGGTCGAGCTCGTGCTGCGGCGCCTGGCCGCCATGCGCTCCCACATGCGCGACGTGCGCCTGGGCCGCGAGCCCGACCCCGCCATCGCCGCCGCCGTGGGCCTGAGCGGGCAGAGGCTCGAGGCCATGTACCGTCTGCTGGCCATCGCCAAGTACGACGACCGCTACGTCATCCCCACGGCCAAGCCCGAGGTCCCGCGGGGCATGGCGGACATGGGCGACGACGTGCGGACCCTCCTGGGTGAGGGGGCGCCGGCGGGCTGCCACCCCGACGTCGCCTCCTTCCACGGCCAAGGCGGCGCCGGCAGAGTGAACGGAGGCCCGGTGAGCCTGCCGCTGCCGACCGTGCGCCGCGAGCCGGTGCCCTCCGCCGGGCCCGGGCTGCCGGGGATGCCGGAGGTCGGCGTGCCCGAGGTCATCGGCCAGGGGTCGCAGGGGGCGACGACGCGAGTCGGCACCCGCACGGGCTCACGCGGCGCTACCACCGGTTCCCGTACCGCCTCGACGGCCGGTTCGGCCCGGCCCGTCCCGAGGGACCGCTGACGATGGTCTCCTTCGTCCGTGCCCCGCGAGTCCTTGAGGCCCCCGTCGAGGTGCCCCTGGACGCCTCCCAGCGCGCCACCGTGCACATGGCGGCGGCCCTGCTCCTGGACTACCCGGTCGAGGGCACCCTGCCCGGGCGACTGGACGCCGTCGAGGCCGAGCTGGGCCGACTGCCCGTGGAGGTGGCCGTCCTCCTGGAGGAGTTCATCGGTGTGGCCAGGCGCCGCGGCGAGCGGGCCATGGCCGAGCACTACGTGGAGGTCTTCGACCGACGTCGGCGCTGCTGCCTGTACCTGACGTACTACACGGTGGGCGACACCCGTCACCGGGGCGCCGCGCTGCTGGCCTTCAAGCAGGCACTGGCCGCGGCCGGCTACGAGATGGCCGCCGACGAGCTGCCCGACTACCTGCCGGTGGTCCTCGAGCTGTCCGCACGCAGCGGCGACGAGGTGGCCGACGCGCTCCTGTCCTCCCACCGCGAGGGCATCGAGGTGCTGCGCAGCGCCCTGGCCGACGCCGCCTCCCCCTACGCGGGGCTGGTGGAGGCGGTCTCGATGACCCTGCCGCGGATCGATGAGGCCACCGCCGAGCGCGTGCGCGCCCTGGTGGCGGCCGGCCCGCCCACCGAGACCGTCGGCGTCACCAGCACCCTGCCCTTCCCGAGCGTTCCCGTACGCCACCCGAACCTGTCCGGCCCGCCGACGACGCCGGCCCCCCTCACCGATAGCCAGGAGAGCATGACATGAGCCCGATTCAGCAGAACCTCCTGTGGGTGGCCCTGCCCTACGCCAGCCTCGTGCTGCTGGTGGCCGGCATGGCCTGGCGGTGGCGCACCGACCAGTTCGGGTGGACCTCCCGGTCCTCCCAGTGGAACGAGTCGCGCATCCTGCGCCTGGCCTCGCCCCTGTTCCACCTGGGCTTCCTCATGGTCATGGGCGGGCACGTCGTCGGGCTGCTGGTGCCCAAGGACGTCACCGAGATGCTGGGCGTCTCCCAGCACATGTACCACCTGGGCGCCACCTACCTGGGCACGGCGGCGGCCATCATGACGATCCTGGGCCTGGCCGGGCTCATCTACCGGCGCGTCGTCGTCAAGAGCGTGCGCCTGGCCACCACCCGCAACGACCTGGTCATGTACTGCTTCCTCATCGTCCCGGTCCTGCTGGGGGCGGCGGCCACGGCCCTCAACCAGCTCACCGATGAGCACGGCTACGACTACCGCGAGACCATCAGCCCCTGGCTGCGCTCGGTGCTCATGCTTCAGCCGCGCCCCGAGCTCATGAGCGACGTGCCGCTCTCCTTCAAGCTCCATATCATCGCCGGTTTCCTGCTCCTGGCGGTCTGGCCCTTCACCCGCCTGGTCCATGCGGTCTCCGCGCCCGTGGGCTACGTGACCCGCCCTTACGTGGTCTACCGCTCCCGCGAGGCGGCCACCTCCACCACCGCCCCCTCACGCGGATGGACCCCCGTGCGCACCCAGGGAACCGGCAACCAGGGACTCAACGACGTCACTCCCTCCCAGGGCGCCTGAGCCGGGCTCCCCCGACCTCGACAAGGAGACTTGGATCCATGAGTATCACCCGCCGCGCGGCGATCGCCGCCGTCAGCATGGTCTCCGCCTTCTCGCTGGCCGCCTGCGGCGGCGGTGCCGGTAACAACTCCACCGGCGCCGCCACAGGGGCGGGATCCGGAAGGGCCACGGGCAAGGTCACGGTCCTGGCCGCCGCCTCTCTCCAGGGCGCCTTCGAGGAGATCGAGAAGACCGTGGAGAAGGACAACCCCGGCCTGGACGTCACCTTCGACTTCCAGGGATCCCAGGACCTCGTGTCCTCCCTGGCAGGCGGCAACAGCGCCGACGTCCTGGCCACCGCCAACACCTCCACCATGAAGGACGCCGCGGACCAGAAGCTGGTCGGCGAGCAGACCGAGTTCGCCACCAACGTCCTGACCCTCATCGTCCCCAAGGGCAACCCCAAGAGCATCACCGGCCTGGACTCCTCGCTCGACGGCGCCAACCTGGTCGTCTGCGCCCCCGAGGCTCCCTGCGGCGAGGCCACCCAGAAGCTCGCCACTGCCCTGGGCGTCACCCTCAACCCGGTCTCCGAGGAGCAGAAGGTGACCGACGTGCGCGGCAAGGTCGAGTCCGGTGAGGCCGACGCCGGCATCGTCTACACCACCGACGCCGCGGCCGCCAAGGACAAGGCGGACAAGATCGACATCCCCGACGGCGGCGTCGTCAACCACTACCCGATCGCCCAGACCGCCAGTCCCGAGAACCCCGAGGGCGCCAAGGTCTTCATCGACGCCGTCACCGGCAAGGTCGGCCAGGAGGTCCTGGCCAGGTACGGCTTCGGGGCTCCCGGTGCCGCCACTGCCGGGGCGAGCACCGGTGCCGGCGGCGCTCCGTCTGCGGCCGCGACCGCCGGTGAGTCGAGCTCCCCGGAGGCGGACAGGCCCACCGTCGAGACGACCGCCCCATGAGGGCCCGCGCCCCTCGCGTGTGGGGCGGGCACGAAGGCGCGTTCCCGGATCACGCCGCTCGCGCAGCACACGCTGTAGACGCTGTAGACATGGCTGGGTGAACCCGATGCCCTCCACCGTGCGACCCTCACAGCAGTCGCGACCCGCCCGCGCCCCGACCCGGCGCGGGCGGGCTGCTCACTCACCGCTGCCGGTGCTGGTCACGGCGCTGGCGGTCCTGGGCGGCTGCGCGATCATTCTTCCCATCGTGGGTATGGGTACGCGCGTGTCCTGGGGGCAGCTGCCCCAGCTGCTGGCGACGCCGTCGGCCCGGGCGGCCCTGTGGCTGTCGCTTCGCACCTGCCTGGCCTCCACGGCGGCCTGCGTGGTGCTGGGCGTGCCGCTGGCGCTGCTGCTGTCCCGCAGCTGGCCGGGGGTGCGGCTGGCGCGGGTCCTGGCGGTCCTGCCGATGACGATGCCGCCGGTGGTGGCCGGAATCGCGCTGCTGTCGACCTTGGGCAACCGCGGGATCCTGGGTGCCCAGCTGCGCCAGTGGGGCCTGCCCGTCGCCTTCTCCACCACGGCGGTCGTCATCGCTCAGGTCTTCGTCTCCATGCCCTTCCTGGTGGTGACCCTGGAGGCGGCGCTGCGCAGCCGCGACGGGCGGGCCGAGACGGTCGCCCGGAGCCTGGGGGCGGGGCCGTGGCGGGTCCTGGTCCGGGTCACGCTGCCGCTGGCGGCCCCGGCGCTGGCTCGCGGCACCGCCCTGGCCCTGGGCCGGAGCCTGGGCGAGTTCGGGGCGACGATCGCCTTCGCCGGCTCCAAGGAGGGGGTCACCCGCACGATGCCGCTGGCTATCTACCTGGAGCGGGAGAAGGACACGGCCACCTCACTGGCTCTGGCGGCCGTGCTCATCGGCCTGTCCTTCCTCATCGTCGGGGCGACCACCGTGGACTGGTCCCGCCTGGCCGGCTCGCTGCGCCCCGCCCCTGTGGACGGGTCCGAGGGAGTGCCCCCGTCGGCACCCGCTGCTGACTCCGACGGCGCCGCCGCGGGCTCGGCGGGCCCCCGCTCCTCCGCGCCGGCCGGGGGCACCGGGCGAGGCCAGGCCCTGCGGGTCGCCTTCGAGCTGGAGGCGCGCGACGTCGTCGTCGACCTGGAGGTGGGGGCCGGGCGCACGGTGGCGCTCATCGGGCCCAACGGATCGGGCAAGTCAACGGTCTGCTCCGTGGTGGCGGGCCTGCTGGACGCCGAGCGCGGCCGGGTGGTCCTGGGCGGGCGGGTCCTGGACGGCCCCGGACGCTTCGTGCGGGCGGGGCGCCGTCGGGTGGCGCTGCTCAGCCAGGACCCGGGGGTCTTCACCCACATGTCGGTCCTGGGCAACGTGGTCTTCGCGCTGCGCTGCCAGGGGGTGGGCCGGGGCGAGGCGGCCAGGCGGGCCCGTGCCGAGCTGGCCGCCGTCGGGGCCGCTCACCTGGCCTCCCGCTCCGGAGGCGCGCTCTCGGGCGGTCAGGCCGCCCGCGTGGCCCTGGCCCGGGAACTGGCCACGGGCCCGCGCCTGCTGGTCCTCGATGAGCCGATGTCGGCGCTGGACGTCACGGCCCGCCAGGAGATGCGACGCCTGGTGGCGCGCCGGTGCGCCGAGGAGGGCCTGACGCTGCTGCTGGTGACCCATGACGTCCTGGACCTGACGGCACTGGCCGAGGACGTCGTCGTCCTGGACCGGGGTCGGGTGGTGGAGCAGGGGCCGACGGCGCGGATCCTGTCCGCACCACGCTCGGACTTCGTCGCCCGCCTCACCGGGACGGCCGTGCTCACGGGCCTCCTCGACGGCGAGGCCGGGAGCCCGGCCCTGAGGCTGCCCTCGGGGCGGCTCGTTCACGGTCGCCCGCAGGAAGACCCTGCCGAGGATGCCGAGGACACAGAGGACCGTCGGGTCGACCGGGGCGAGACCCTTGATCCCGGAGCACCCGGTATCGCGCTGGTGCCGCCCGACGCCGTCGCCCTCTACCGCGAGGCCCCGCACGGCAGCCCCCGCAACTTCCTGGCCTGCCGGGTGACGGGGCTGGAGCGATCCGGGGCGCTGGTGAGCGTGCGCCTGGAGCTGGAGGAGGGGCGGTATCTGTCGGCGGCCGTCACCGCGGGGGCCGTGGCCGAGCTCGGCATCACCGAGGGCCGGGAGGTCTTCTGCGTCATCAAGGCGGTGCAGGTGCGCATCGTGGGCCGCCGCCGCTGAGTGCCCCGTCTGACGGCTTCTTGCCGCCCCTTCCAGATATGCATATATTTATGTGCATGCCCAGTAAGAACGTGTACGTCGCGGAGTCCGACCTGCCTCTGTTCGAGCGGGCCTCCCGCCTGGCGGGCGGCATGTCCGCCGCCGTTGCGGCCGGACTGCGGCTCTACCTGGCACAGTACGAGAATCAGCGGGAAGGAGCGGGCATGGAGACCATCGAGCTGAAGGTGGACGACGGCAACGTGGTGACGACCAAGCGATTCACCGGACGTCCTCTGCTCCGCTGGGAAGTGGGCGAGGGACTGCGCACCTCCACCTTCCGCATATACGCCACCGCCCGTGGCCAGTACGCCGTGTACACCCGCGATGACCCGGACTGGTCCAGGATGTCCAGCGAGGACGAGGACTCCCCGTTGTGGGAGAACCCTGAGACCTGGAACAGTCAGTGGTGGCGCTCCAGGCGCCGTCGGCTGCGCGTCTTCGCAGACATCGCCAGCATGCGCGGCGAGCTGCCCGACGATCTGGTCGACGAGCTCGAGCACCTGGGTGACCGGCCTGCGATCGAGGACCTGGACATCTGACCGACACCGGACAGCCACACGGTGGAGGTCAGTGGCGTCGCAAGAGCAACGGCAGGAGGAGACCATGGGCGCAGCGGGCGCGGGCAGCAGGAGCGACGTCTGCAAGTCGGTCATCGCCGATGAGCGTCTGCGGCCGCTGAGCCGTGAGGAGCTGGAGCGCTACCGCCGCAACGCGCTCGTACCGCAGGTGGGGATCGTGGGGCAGCAACGCATCCGGGCCGCCCGGGTCATGCTCATCGGTGCCGGCGGGCTTGGGGCGCCGGCCGCCCTGTACCTGGCGGCCGCCGGGGTGGGCACGATCGGCCTCATTGACGACGACGACGTCGAGGTCTCCAACCTGCAGCGCCAGGTCATCCATACGAGCGCCGCCGTGGGCCGACCCAAGGTGGACTCGGCGGCCGAGGCGATCCGGGACCTCAATCCCGACGTCGAGGTCGTCGCCCACCGGATCCGCTTGACCACGGAGAACGCCTTGGAGCTGCTGGGCGGCTGGGACGTGGTCATCGATGGCACGGACAACTTCCCCACGCGGTACCTGGTCAATGACGCGGCCGTCATGCTGGGGCTGCCACTCGTGCACGGGGCGGTGCTGGGCTTCGACGGCCAGGTGGGGGTCTTCGACGCCCGCCGGGGTCCGTGCTACCGGTGCCTGCATCCGACGCCGCCGCCCGCGGGCTCGGTGCCCTCCTGCGCCGAGGCCGGGGTGCTAGGGGTGCTGCCCGGGATCATTGGGACGATGCAGGCCGCTGAGGCGCTGAAGCTCATCATCGGGGGTGCGGAGCCGCTGCTGGGACGTCTGGCGATGCTGGATGCCTGGGGGGCGCGCCTGCGGGAGATCCCGGTGGCGAAGAACCCCGCCTGCCCGGTGTGCGGGGCCGGCCCGAGTATCACGGAGCTGTCAGCGAAGACTGAAACCTGCACAGTCCTCCGGGCGCCCAAGCCAGGTCCCCGCCAACGCGCCAGGATCGATTCCCCCCGGCCGCCCCGGAGCTCCGAGTCCGACCCCGGCGTACGTCTCCGGGATCAGGAGGAAGAGGAGGCGTCATCAGGATCGGCGGAGGACAGGGTCTCCGCCGCGGAGCTCCGGGAACTCCTGGAAGGCGCCGAGCCGCCGGCGCTGCTGGATGTGCGGGAGGATGTCGAGGTGGCGCTCGAGCCGATGAAGGGGGGCCAGCACATTCCACTGCGCGAGGTGGTGGCGCGGATGGGCGAGCTGGACGCGGGCCGGCCGACCGTGGTCGTATGCGCCGCCGGGGTGCGTTCGGCCCGGGCCATCGAAGCACTGAAAGCGGCCGGCTACCCGGGGCGACTCTTCAACCTCGACGGCGGGATGAGGGCTTGGGCCGCCTGCGTTTCTCCCTGGGGGCGGTAGCGGATGGGGGCTTGCCCCTGTCCGGGATGCAAGGATGACTCCTGGGACGATGCTACCGAAGCCTTCTGCCGCGACCTGGAGGGACTGATCAGATGCCGGGAATGCTAGGTAACCGATACGCCCGGGGCGCGGTGGTGGTGTTCGGTGGGGTCCTGCTCATGTCCTTCGATGCAGCCCTCATCCGCGCTGTCGACCAGCCGGCCGGGGTGTTGTCGTTGTGGCGCGGCGTGCTGATATGCACTGCCATGGTGCTGGCGGCAGCAGTCTGCCACGCTGCTGGAGTAAAGCAACGCTGGGACAACGAGTGGGCTGCCTGGGGCAACGGACTGATGTTCGGGATAGCATCGGTGGCGTTCGTGTATTCCATCGAGAACACTTCCGCCGCTAACACGCTTTTTATCATGGCGACCATGCCGGTATGGTCGGCGATTCTGGGACGAGTGTTTCTCCGGACCAGTATCGACCAGCCGACAGTCCTGGCGATCCTGGCATCGCTGGCCGGAATAACGGTCATCTTCGCTTCACGGCTGTCCAGCGCCGCAGGTCGGGGAGAACTGCTGGCCCTGCTGGCTGCCGTGTCGATGAGCGGCGGCTTCGTGTGCTCCTCCAGACGCCGCTCCAGCCCCTTCCTCGCCACAGCGGTCGGTGGGGCGCTGTGCGCACTCACCGCTGCCGCCCTTCTACACGGGGTCGAGGTTCCTGACGAGTCCTCCTCATGGCTGCCTCTGGTAGCCGAGGGCTTCGTGGTCATGCCGGTCGGTCTGGTCTGCTTGTCCGTTGGGCCGAAGCTCCTGCCCGTGCACCATGTGGCGATCTTCGTGTTGGCGGAGACGGTGCTGGGCCCGGTGTGGGTGTGGCTGTTCTTCCATGAGAATCCAGGGGCGGCTTCGCTCGTAGGTGGGTCGGTGGTCATCGGAGCGATCATCGGCCTCAACATGTACTACATTCGCCGCTCAAGGAGGGAGGGATCAGGTGCGACTTGATAGGCGTGACATGGGGGAGAACTCACCAATTGTCAAGTGTGCTGCGGTAGTTCTCCGTGAGAAGAGCGTACTGCTTGTACGCAAGCGTGGTACGACCGACCTCATTTCTCCTGGAGGTAAGCTGGAGAGGGGAGAGTCGCATGTCGCCTGTCTCGGCCGCGAGCTTCATGAGGAGCTCGGGGTCTCGTTGGTGTCGGCCACCTACTTTCGTACCTATGATGACGTCTCCATCTTCGACCGGAACAGGATGATCACCCTATTCGTCTACATATGCGATATTGTGGGCGACCCGATCCCTCACTCTGAGATCGAGGCCGTAGAGTGGGTTCCCGTGACCTGCTCGCCAGGTGATGGGTCCACCTTTCAGAGCAGGGTTATACCTGATATTGCAAGGATGCGTGGTCAATGCTGAGCAGCCCGGTGGGCGTGGTGACAGACCTGGACGGGACTGTCGTCTTCGGCGGAGTCGCCGATCCCCGGCTGGTCCCTTTTCTCAGGCGGGCCGCGGGACGTGAAGACATATCGGTCATCGTGGCGACCTCGCGTGCACCCCGAGGAATGGCCGAGGTACTGGGGGACGCCGTGACCTGCTTGGAAGGCTCGGTCTGCCTCAACGGGGCTCTCTTGCGCCTAGGAAACAAGGAGAGGCACTATCCCATGAGGGCGGAGCACGTCCGCGCCGTCGTAGATGCCGCCTTCCGCGCGGGCATGCCCCTCTACGTGGACCAGGGCCATTCTTTCACTGCACTGGCAGGGCATGACCCTGTCGCAGAGCCGTGGTCAGGAGAGGTATCTGCAGCGGTCTCAGATTTCGTTGCGTCTCCAGGGACAGCGGCGGGGAAGGAGAGCCGACGAAGGAGCAGCCAAGATTCCGAAACGGCACCGGGCTTCTGGGACGGCCTGGAGCACATGCGGGACTACCCGGATGGCAAGTGGTACACCGACCCGGCGCGAGTACCGACTGAGGACGTGCTCAAGGTGACGGTCGTCAGCAGGAAGTACCAGGGCCGTGCGGGGCAGGACATCATCAGGCAGAGGATTGCCGATCCGCTACAGGGAGCGGCTGGTCCGGCTACGAGGGCTGGAGTGCGTGGTGTTTCTCGGACAGGGGGAGTTTTTCTTCCCGTGAGTCGATAGGATGGAGACCATGCCAGCAGCGAAATACTCAGAGGAGTTCAAGGCCCAGGTCGTGCGTGAGGTCATTGAGAAGGACCGCACGATCGCCTCGG
>NZ_JAAIJY010000038.1 GCF_011752065.1 Actinomyces sp. ZJ308 | reverse complement strand
CCGCGCCGGGTCGGCCAGTGCCTCCAAGGTCATCCTCGTGGCTCGCTCGCGCAGCTCATCGGGGTACTTCTTCTGTCCCATGACAGTGATCCTTCCGTGTCATCACTGCCTCCATCAAACCCGGGGCGATTCATCTCGTGTCCTGGCCCCGCGACCTGTGCGGAAAACTGCGCCTGGCCTGTGAGGGCACGGACAGCCCCACGGGCGTGTACCCACCACTGGACCGGGCGGACCTGCCGCGGTGGGTCTGGTGCCTCCTGACCTGGACGCTGGCGGTCGCTAACCTCGTGGCGGTGCGCTACACCGACCTGGCGATGCCGGGATTCTTCATCGTGCTGCCGATGCTCTGGTGGGTCTACACCAGGTGGTGGGCCGCCGTCGTGGCGCACCTCGTCTTCGCGGCGGGATTCGCCGCCGCCGGGTACCTCCGAGGCGACGGCGACGAGGCCTGGTGGATCAACCCCCTCATCATGGTCGTCGTCGTCCTGGTGACGGGCACCTGGGTCACCTGGGTCCACATCGTCCGCTTCGAGGCCATCCACGCCCTGGCCGACAAGGAGGAGGCGCTCACCGCCCTGGCCCGCACGCAGAGCGAGCTCGTCGCCGCCGAGCGCGCCGCGGGCATCGCCGCCGAGCACGAGCGCTGGTCCCACGAGGTCCACGACACCCTGGCGCAGGGGTTCATCTCCGTGATCAACCTCGCCCAGACCGCTCTGAACGATCTCGCCGAGCACTCGGGCGGCGACCCCCGTGAGGCGCGGTCCCTGTACGGGCTGCTCGCCGAGATCGAGGCCGTGGCCCGCGACAACCTGGCCGAGGCCCGGGCCCTGGTGGCCGGTGAGAGCCCCAGCGCCCTGCGCGACGACGGCCTGGAGGCCGCGCTGCGGCGACTTGCCCGGGCCCAGGAGCACCACGGTGTGGACATCTCCCTCGTCGCCGAGCTGCCGGCCCAGATGTCCTCCGCCTTCCAGGTAGCGGTCCTGCGCATCGTCCAGGAGTCCCTGAGCAACGTCGCGCGCCACGCCCGGGCGGAGCACGTCGACGTCGTCGTCTCCCCTTCCGAGACCGGCGAGCTGATCATCACCGTCGCCGACGACGGTGTCGGCGCGGGAGGGGCGCCGGAGGGAACCGGACTGACCGGGATGCGGGCACGCGTGGAGACCCTCGGCGGCACGCTGACCGTCGACCCGCTTCAGGAGCCCGACCAGCACGGGCGTGTCGGAACCGTCGTCGAGGCCAGAATGCCCCTGTGAACGACGTCGGCCCCACCTCAGCGACTACCCCGGGATCGTCGGAGGGCTCCGCCGGCCCGTCCCCGCCGCCTGGATCGAGTGGCCGCCGGGTCCGTCTCCTGGTGGTCGACGACCACCCGGTGGTGCGTTCCGGGATCGTCGGCATGCTCTCGGGCGAGCAGGACCTCCAGGTGATCGGCCAGGCCGCCGACGGCGCCGAGGCCATCGCCCTGACCGCCGAGCTGGCCCCCGACGTCGTCCTCATGGACCTGCGCATGCCCGGCCTCGACGGGGTCGAGGCCACCCGCCGGATCTCCGCGCGCCCCGCTGCGCCCCGGGTCGTGGTCCTGACGACCTACGACACCGACGGGGACATCCTGCGCGCCGTCGAGGCCGGTGCCATCGGCTACCTCCTCAAGGACTCCCCGCGCGAGGACATCATCGCGGCCGTGCTCTCCGCCGCGGTGGGCCGCAGTGCGCTGAGCCCGGCGGTGACCACCCGGCTCGTCGGCGTGGCGCGAGGCGCCGCACCCGGCGCGGACGGCTCCTCGCGCCGGGCGGCGGAGGTGCCGGTGACCCTGTCTCCGCGCGAGAGGCAGGTCCTCCAGGCCGCCTCGCGCGGGCTGTCCAACAGTCGGATCGGTGCCGAGCTCTACATTACCGAGGCCACCGTCAAGACCCACCTGCTGCGCGCCTACTCCAAGCTCGGTGTCGACTCACGCACGGCCGCCGTCACCGAGGCGCTGCGCCGCGGTCTGCTCGAGCTGGACTGAGCCCCGGCCCGTGCCGGCCCGTGCGCCTCGCCTTGAGTCGCCCCGGCTCAAGGCTGACTCACGCCTACCGCGAACAGGGGCATGGGCGAGGCATCCGGCTGGTTAGCCTTGTCAGCACGTGCCCCCAGCGCCATCTCTCCGCGGCGCTGCGACATCCCTCGCCACCACCGGACGAGAGGTCCCGCACCGAGCACGTGCCGAGGAGGAACTACTGATGTTTGAACGCTTTACCGACCGCGCCCGGCGCGTCGTCGTGCTTGCGCAGGACGAGGCGCGGGCCCTGAACCACAACTACATCGGCACCGAGCACCTCCTTCTCGGCCTCATTCACGAGGGCGAGGGAGTTGCCGCCAAGGCGCTGGAGTCCATGGACATCTCCCTGGACGCCGTGCGCAGCCAGGTCATCGAGATCATCGGCGAGGGCCAGTCGGCCCCCACCGGTCACATCCCCTTCACGCCGCGCGGCAAGAAGGTCTTCGAGCTCTCCATGCGCGAGGCCCTCCAGCTCGGCCACAACTACATCGGCACCGAGCACCTGCTGCTCGGCCTGCTGCGCGAGGGCGAGGGCGTGGCCGCCCAGGTCCTGACCAACCTCGGCGGCGACCTGTCCAGCGTGCGCCAGACCGTCATGCAGATGCTCTCGGGCTACGAGGGCAAGGAGACGGTCAACGCCGGCGGCCCCTCCAAGGAGGGCACGCCGTCGGGCAGCGCCATCCTGGACCAGTTCGGCCGCAACCTCACCGCCGCCGCCCGCGAGGGCAAGCTCGACCCGGTCATCGGCCGCAAGAAGGAGATGGAGAGGGTCATGCAGGTCCTCTCCCGGCGCACCAAGAACAACCCCGTCCTCATCGGGGAGCCGGGCGTGGGCAAGACCGCCGTCGTCGAGGGCCTGAGCCAGGCCATCGTCCACGGCGACGTCCCCGAGACCCTGCGCGACAAGCAGCTCTACTCCCTGGACATGGGCTCGCTCGTGGCCGGCTCGCGCTACCGCGGCGACTTCGAGGAGCGCCTCAAGAAGGTCCTCAAGGAGGTGCGCACCCGCGGCGACATCGTCCTGTTCATCGACGAGATCCACACGCTCGTCGGTGCCGGCGCCGCCGAGGGGGCCGTCGACGCCGCCTCCATCCTCAAGCCCATGCTGGCTCGCGGCGAGCTCCAGACCATCGGGGCCACCACCCTGGAGGAGTACCGCAAGATCGAGAAGGACGCCGCCCTGGAGCGCCGCTTCCAGCCGGTGACCGTCGACCAGCCCAGCATCGAGGAGACCATCGGCATCCTCACCGGCCTGCGCGACCGCTACGAGGCCTTCCACCGCATCGTCATCACCGACGAGGCCATCGAGGCCGCCGCCAAGCTCGCCGACCGCTACATCAACGACCGCTTCCTGCCGGACAAGGCCATCGACCTGGTCGACGAGGCCGGCGCCCGCCTGCGCATCCGCCGCATGACGGCCCCGCCCGAGCTGCGCGAGATCGACGAGAAGATCGCCGAGGTCAAGCGGGAGAAGGAGTCCGCGATCGACGACCAGGACTTCGAGCGCGCCGCCTCCCTGCGCGACGACGAGCGCCGCCTGACCGACGAGCGCGCCGCCAAGGAGAAGGCCTGGAAGTCCGGTGACCTCGACCAGGTCGCCGAGGTCGACGAGGCGCTCATCGCCGAGGTCCTGGCCATGTCCACCGGCATCCCGGTGGTCAAGCTGACCGAGGCCGAGTCCGCCAAGCTCCTCAACATGGAGACCGAGCTCCACAAGCGCATCATCGGCCAGAACAAGGCCATCGAGGCCCTGTCGAAGTCGATCCGTCGCACCCGCGCCGGCCTGAAGGACCCCAAGCGACCCGGCGGCTCCTTCATCTTCGCCGGCCCCACCGGCGTCGGAAAGACCGAGCTGGCCAAGGCCCTGGCGGAGTTCCTCTTCGACGACGAGGACGCCCTCATCCAGCTCGACATGTCCGAGTTCGCCGAGAAGCACACGGTCTCGCGCCTCTTCGGCGCGCCTCCCGGCTACGTCGGCTACGACGAGGGCGGCCAGCTCACCGAGAAGGTGCGCCGTCGGCCCTTCTCCGTGGTCCTGTTCGACGAGGTCGAGAAGGCCCACCCGGACATCTTCAACTCGCTGCTGCAGATCCTGGAGGACGGACACCTCTCCGACGCCCAGGGCCGCGTGGTGGACTTCAAGAACACCGTCATCATCATGACGACCAACCTCGGCTCCAAGGACATCGGCAAGTCGGTGGCCACCGGCTTCCAGTCCACCGAGTCCGGCGCCATGGACTACGAGGAGATGAAGTCCCACGTCAACCGCGAGCTCAAGCAGCAGTTCCGCCCCGAGTTCCTCAACCGCGTCGACGACCTCATCGTCTTCCCGCAGCTGACCAAGGAGGAGGTGCGTCAGATCGTCGACCTCATGATCGCGCGCCTCGACAAGCGCCTGGCCGAGCAGCAGATGACGATCGAGCTGACCGACGCCGCCAAGGAGCTCCTGGCCGAGCGCGGCTTCGATCCGGTCCTCGGGGCCCGTCCGCTGCGCCGCGCCATCCAGCGCGACATCGAGGACGCCCTGAGCGAGAAGATCCTCTTCGGGGAGATCGAGCGGGGTCAGAAGGTCATCGTCGACGCCGAGGGCGAGTCCATCCTGGGTGAGTTCATCTTCCGCGGTGAGCCCTGGGAGCAGGGTGAGGCCGAGGTGGCCGCGCTGCGCGAGGCCGAGGAGGCCGCAGCCGGCGGCGGGGGAGGATCCTCCGCTCCGTTGCGCATCCCCTCGACGCCGATCAGTCGCGACGGCGGCGCCTCGCCTGCCGCCGAGCCGGGGCACTGATCTCCGCCACCAGCTCCATACGATGGGCCGCAACCCAGCCGGGTTGCGGCCCATCGTCGTCGGAATCCGACCGGTGCCTCCACCGGCACCCCCGCTTTGGCGTGAGCCACAGTGAGGACAGCGGCGCTGAATTGTCCCGCTCCCGCGTTTTTCCAGGTGACGACCATCTCAGTATGTGTTCAGGCCTTGCGGCTGGCCGCTGGTCGTCGTGAATACTTACATGTCTCAGGTGTGTCGTCGCGACGAAGCGGGCACCACGAAGGTTTAATGAAACCTGGACGAGCCGAGAGAATAAACTGAAAGTTCGGCTTGACCGTCTCATGTTCGCCCTCTGCCGGATACAGTGGGGTGACGCTCCGGCGAAAGTCGTCCCTAGGACCTGGTCGGTCGGTGTCGTCGCTCCGCGCCGCGCGGGGCTGTCTCAACCGTCGTTGCCAACCGTCTCTGCCCGCTCTCGTCCGTAACCGTCCTACCTGCCAGCCCTCATTCAGGCTGCCGTTGCGCTCCTCACTCGCGGTACTGAATGCCCGGCTCGGATCGCCCGTGCGTGCTCACGCATCCTTGGTGCCACTACTCCCATGACCCAACTCAGATACGAACCGCGACATTTTCATCAGCACCGTTTCCCGCGCCTGCGGACCGCCAACGCTGCTGCGGCCCTGAGCGCCGCCGGCGTGGCGACGGCGGTGCTGCCCTGGATCGCCTGGCCGATGGCGGGGACGGTCGGAGTGCTGGTCGTCACCGTCCTCATCGGTCTGGGACTCATCACGGCGCCCCCCACCCGGGCGCTCAAACGCGGTGGCATCGCCCCCGGGGCCCGCTGGCACTGGGGCGCCGCGATGCTGCTGGGGATGTCTCCGGCGATCCTGCTGGGTCTGAGCTTCCCGGTCGTCTCTCAGAAGATGGCGGCCAGCACGATCGACGGAACGGGCCTGCCGGTCATCGTCCTGAGCGTGTCGGTCGCAGTGCCCTGGCTCAGCCAGGTCATCGGCACCCCCGTGTACCGGCTCCTGGGCGACTCGATCGGGCGCGGTCCACGGGCCGTCCTGGAGCGCTACTGCTCCATCTGGCCGGCCCTGTTCCTGTGGGCGCTCGTCCCCACGGCGCTGGAGATCCTCGTCATGGCCGCCGTGACCGGCTGGAACCTGCGCGTCATGGGCGTGCACACCGCCCTGCTCCTCCTGCACGTGGTCTTCGTCCAGTCGCTCATCGTCGCCGACGTCTCGGGCCGACGCCGCCTGTGGTCGGTGGGCTGGCTCTTCTACGCCGTCGCCCTCATCGCCGAGCCCACCTGGTGGTACCTGCCCCCGCTGCTGGGCACCCTCAGCCAGGTCCTGTCCATGGGGCGCTCCCTGGGCAAGGTCCTGCGCCCCCGGGGTGTGTCCACCGGCATCCTCGTGCAGGACATGCTCCGAGGTGCGATCCTGGGGGGAGTGCTGTGGTCAGACAAGTTCTTCCTCTTCCTGGGTGCCGGTCGCGACTTCGACGTGGCACTGGTCTACCTGTGTCTCCAGCCCGCCGTCGTCGCCTACTGCTACTACTTCGCGGTCACCGCTCCGCGGGTCAACACCGAGATCGCCATGTTCCAAACGGTCCTCAAGCGCGAGGGCATGGCCAGCCTGCGTGATCGCGGGCGCACCCTGCGTCGGTTGCTGGATGCCAGCCTCATCCGCGCCTGCGTCGTGGGGGGCGCCGGCGTCATCATCGTCATCTGCTCCATGGCGCTCATCGCCCCGGAGCAGGTGCCCCTGGTCCTCGAGGTGTGCGTCTCCTCGACCCTGTTCACAGTGCTGACCCTCCTGTGCTATGAGATCGACCATATCGGCGACTCGACCTCGGCCCTGCTCCTGTCCGGCATCCACGTGGCCGTCGCCGCCGCCCTGCTGCTGCGGGTGGCCGGCACCGGCGCCTACCTGCCGCTGGCCGGCGTCGACCTGGCGCTGTGCGCGCTGGGCCTGCTGCTCTATCGCAAGCGGTGGGCCTCGCCGGAGTACTCCTTCTTCTGGGGAAAGGCCATGTCCTGGTGAGCTCGTCGTCGTCCTTCCGCGCCCGGCTGGAGAGTCTTCCGCTGCGCTACTCGGCTCCAGCCGGTGGCTACGCCCCGATGCCCAGTCCCGACGACGCACCCGGCATCGGCGACCGGGGCCAGGAGACCGGCCCCACGGTCAAGATCGGCCCCGACGGCTACGGCGTGGTCGTCACCACCGGCGGTGCGAGTGCTCTGAGCGGCCCCTCGGGCTCCAGCGCCGCCAGCGCCCGGAGCTCACGCAGTGCTCACAGTGCCCGCAGCGCCACCAGTGCGCGCAGTGCTCTCAGCGCCCATAGTGCCCATAGTGCCCATAGTGCCCACAGTGCCTCCGTCACTCCCAGTGCCTCCAGTGCCTCGGTCGCGCCCGGAGCGCCCGAGGAACGGCGGGGCCGCCGCGGTCAGCACCGGGCGGAGCCTCCCCGCACGGCGGCCTCGGCCGGCACACCCAGGAGGGGCGATGCCGTGAGGTCCGAGCCCGCCGGGCGCACGGCTCCGTACGCCGTCCCGCCGGTGAGCGAGTCGGCCTCCACCCCCGAGGTCCCCGCGGCGCCGATCTACGGCGTCGTCCAGACCCCGGCGCCGGCCGGTTACGGTGTGGTCCAGCCACGCCCCCGGTCCCAGGAGCCGGCCGCCCCCTCCCAGGAGGCCGAGGTCCTGGACTCCCCGATCTTCGGGGCCGTGCGCTCGGCCTCGCCGGCGCCTGCGGCGTCACAGGAGCCCGCGGTCTCAAGGGAACCCGTCACCTCGCCGGAGCCGGTCGCCCCGCCTGAGCCCGCGGCTCCACCGGAACCCGTGGCCTCCTCTCAGGTCCCGGCAGCGCCGTCGGCTCCCGCCGACCAGACCCACGACGGCGTCCCACCGTCATCCGCCCCGGTGGCGCCCTTCCAGGAGACGGTGCTGGCCCCGGAGGGGCGGCCCTCCGCCGTCGGCCCTGACGGATCCGGTGGCCCCGGCGGCTCCGCCGACGCATCCGATACGGCCGATACCGGGGACGCGGGAGGCGCGCACCCACCCAGCCCCATCGCTCCCACCGCCATCGCCTGGGAGTCCGTGGCCTCGGCCGCCTCCGACGCCGCCGCGCTGCCCCTGTCCCAGCAGACCACCGAGGACGAGGCCGCCTCCGAGGAGGCATCGGCGGGCGCGGCCGAGCTCCTCCAGGTGCCCGAGGAGCCCGAGCCGGAGCCCGATGCCCAGGTCCTGCCCGACGGCGTCCCCGAGGACGGCGTCTACGTCGACGTCGACGTCGCCATCGTCATGGAGTCCACCTACCCCTACCTCAAGGGCGGGGTCTCCGCGGTGGTCCACGACATCATCACCGGCAACCCCGACCTCACCTTCGGCATCATCCACATCACCTGGGACTCCCACTCTGCGCTCAAGGACCTCTACGGCATGCCGGACAATGTCGCCTGGGTCCGAGTCCTCTTCCTGTCCATGGAGGAGCACCAGGAGGACTTCCTGCGCGCCCGCCCGCGCGACCTGCGCATGAACCGCCGCCAGCGCCGCGAGCTGTCCCGCCGCATCCTGAGCGCCATGCTCGCCCTGGCCCAGGAGGGCCGCACCGAGCCGCTGTGGGAGATCATCAGCGAGGGCCTGAGCGCCTCGCGGCGCTACCCGGTCTGGGCGATCCTGGGGACGCGCGAGTTCATGGAGGCCTACCACGACATGATGCCGGACCTGGGGATGTCGATGACCGACATCTTCTGGTGCCTGCGCGACTTCTTCTCCCTGGCCTACGCGGTCCTGGCCGAGCCGGTCCCGCGCGCCTCGGTCTACCACGCCCACACCACCGGCTACGCCATGCTCCTGAGCGTCAACGCCGCCCGCGAGCACGGCACCCGGGTGCTGCTGACCGAGCACAACCTCTACGTGCGCGACACCGTCAACACGCTCCTGGATCGCCGGATGGACCTCAACATCACGTTGCAGGACTACCGCACCTTCGACGTCACCGGGCGCGAGCGCATGTGGATGGCCTGGTGGCTGGAGATGGGGCGCCTGTGCTACCCCTACGCCTACGCCTCCACCTACCTCTACCCGCGGGCCATCACCGAGGCCAACGAGCTCGGCGGCGACGCCGGACGGGCCATCGTCATCCCCAATGGCATCGTCACCGAGGAGTTCGACGCCTCCTACGCCGCCCGCCTGGCCGCCATCGAGGAGATCAAGAAGGAGGGCGCGGACAAGCACCTGTGGAAGCTGGTGTACATCGCCCGCGTCGTGCCCATCAAGGGACTGCTGGACATGATCGACTCGGTGCGCCTCATGGTGGACCGGGGACTGAACATCCACCTGGACGTGTGCGGGCCCACCGAGCACATGCCCTCCTACTTCGAGCAGTGCCTGACCCGCATCGTCGAGAAGGACCTGGAGAGCGTCATCACCATCCGCGGCACCGTCAAGGTTCGCGAGCTCCTGCCCGAGTTCGACCTGTTCGTCCTGCCCAGCTACAACGAGGGCCTGCCGGTCGTCTCCCTGGAGACCATGGGCGCCGGCATCCCCACGGTGAGCACCGACGTCGGCGCCGTGCGCTCCGTCGTCGAGGACATGATCGTCACCGAGGACGGGCAGACCTGGGAGCCCTGCGGCATCATCATCGAGCCCGGCGACCCCGCCGTCATGGCGGACAAGGTCCAGGAGATCATCAGCGACGTCGAGCTCTACGAGCGCCTGAGTCTCAACGCCCGGGGCCGCGTGGAGGCCGCCTACGACCTGGTCAAGGTCAACGCCTCCTACAACAAGATCTACCGCCAGGGCGGCGCCGGCGCGCAGGCCCGCCCGGAGACCGACCAAGGAGGAGCATGAGGAGCAGCACCGGCGGCGTCGGCGCCTGGATCCGTTACGGCAACCCGCTTGAGCCCGGGGAGCTGGACTTCGCGATCGCCCACTACCGGGCCGCGATCCTCCAGCCCTGGGAGACCGAGGCCGCCGCGCGCCTCAAGGAGGCGCGCCCGGACATGACGGTCCTGGCCTACCGGTGCCTGTCCTCCACTCGGGACTTCGAGCCGGACTCCATGCGCGCCTCCGGGCTGTCCTACCGCGAGGCCCGCCGCCGCGGCTGGCTCGCCAGGCGCGACAACGGTGACCTGGTGGAGTGGAGCACCTACCCCGGTCACTTCCAGGCCCGCGTGTGGGACCCCGACTACCGCCGCCGCTGGGTCGAGGAGGTCTGCCAGGCCACCGCCGGCACCGCCTTCGACGGCATCATGGCGGACAACGACGTCTTCGACGACTACTACGACCTGGACTTCCCGCTGGAGGGCGTCGCCGACACCGCCGCCCTGCGCGCCGAGCTGAACACCTTCGTCGACCAGGTCGGCGCCGGGCTCAACAGCGTCGGCAAGATCCTCATCCCCAACGTGGCCGAGGCCCGCCGCGAGCCCGGGCGCTGGGATCGCCACTCCGCCTGGGGCGGCGGCTTCGACGAGTGCTGGCTGGGCTGGGGGGACAACCACTTCTTCGACGAGGCCACGGCCCTGGCCCAGATCCACGAGCTGCGCGGCCCCGGCCTGTCCATCGTGCGCACGCCCGACGGCGGAGGCGGCGGCTCCGCCAGCAGCACTCGTTTCTCCCCCGGCCTCTACGGGCTGGCGGCCTTCTGGGTCTTCGGGGGAGGGGAGGGCGCCTACACGGCCACCGGCCACGACGACTACTCGCGCACCCCCTGGTTCCCGGCCCTCGACGCCGACCTGGGGCGGCCGCTCGGGCGGCCCCAGCGCAGCGAGGGCGCCTGGGTGCGCGAGTTCGAGGGAGGCCTGGCCGCCGTCGTCCTGAGCGGTGAGGGGCAGGCCGGCCTGGAGCTGCCCGACGGCCTGGTCCTGCCCGGCCCCACCGGCGCGCCCGACGGCGAGCCCCTGCCCACCCGCGTCACCCTGCCCGGCCACGTCGGCCTCATCGCCCTGCGCCCCTGAGCGGCGCCCGCGCCGGCTCCCGTCAACGGGTCGGGAGGGCGACGTCGGCCGGCCGCGCGGGCCCTTCGGTCCGGGTGCGGCCGTGTTCGCGGCTGGGCGAGCCGATTTCAGTATGGGACCGAGGTCACATAGAGTGGTCCTCGTGCGCCTGCGCGTGCACGGAGTCCCTAGTAGTTCCACAAGAACCGAAAGAGGCAAGGATGCCCAAGTACGTGTACCGCTTCAGCGAGGGTGACAAGGACCAGAAGGACCTCCTGGGCGGCAAGGGAGCGAACCTGGCGGAGATGACCCGCCTCGGCCTGCCCGTTCCCCCCGGCTTCACCATCACCACCGACGCCTGCCGCGCCTACCTGGCCGACGGCGAGGTCCCCGACGAGCTCGCCGTCCAGGTCACCACCGCCCTGCGCGGCGTGGAGGAGGAGCTGGGCCGCGAGCTCGGCGCCGCCGAGGACCCGCTGCTCGTCTCCGTGCGAAGCGGCGCCAAGTTCTCCATGCCCGGCATGATGGAGACCGTCCTCAACATCGGCCTCAACGATGACTCCGTGAAGGGCCTGGCCGCCGCCAGCGGCGACGAGCGCTTCGCCTGGGACTCCTACCGCCGCCTCATCCAGATGTTCGGCAAGACCGTCCTGGACATCGACGGCGAGCACTTCTCCGACGCCCTGGACGCCAAGAAGGCCGAGCGCGGCGTGAGGCTCGACTACGAGCTGGACGTGGCCGCGCTCACCGAGCTCGTCGAGCAGTACAAGGCGATCGTGCGCGAGCAGGCCGGCATCGACTTCCCCCAGGACCCGCGCGCCCAGCTCGACATGGCCACCGAGGCCGTCTTCCGCTCCTGGAACACCGAGCGCGCCCACATCTACCGTCGCCGCGAGAAGATCCCCCACGACCTGGGCACGGCCGTCAACGTGTGCACCATGGTCTTCGGCAACATGGGGGAGACCTCCGGCACCGGCGTGTGCTTCACCCGTGACCCCTCCACCGGGCGCACCGGCGTCTACGGCGACTACCTCGTCAACGCCCAGGGCGAGGACGTCGTCGCCGGCATCCGCAACACCCTGTCGCTGACCGACCTCGAGCGCCTGGACAAGAGCTCCTACGACGAGCTGCGCTCCATCATGCGCCGCCTGGAGACCCACTACCGCGACCTGTGCGACATCGAGTTCACCATCGAGCGCGGCAAGCTGTGGATGCTTCAGACCCGCGTGGGCAAGCGCACCGCCGCGGCCGCCTTCCGCGTGGCCACCCAGCTCGTCGACGAGAAGCTCATCACCATGGACGAGGCCCTCACGCGCGTCTCCGGCGAGCAGCTCACCCAGCTGATGTTCCCCCAGTTCGACGACGAGTCCGCCCGCGACCTGCTCACCCGCGCCATGCCCGCCTCCCCGGGCGCCGCCGTGGGCTACATCGCCTTCGACAACGAGGAGGCCGTCGCCCGCTCCGAGAAGGGCGACCAGGTCATCCTCGTGCGCCGCGAGACCAACCCCGACGACCTGCCCGGCATGGTGGCGGCCGCCGGCGTGCTCACGGCCCGCGGCGGCAAGACCAGCCACGCCGCCGTCGTCGCCCGCGGCATGGGCAAGACCTGCGTGTGCGGCGCCGAGGCCCTCGAGGTCGACGCCGCAGGCAAGACCCTGCGCGTGGCCGGGCGCGAGGAGGTCCTCACCAGCGGCGACATCATCGCCATCGACGGCACCTCCGGCGAGGTCTTCCTCGGCCAGGTCGACGTCGTCGACTCCCCGGTCATGACCTACCTGCGCCGCGGCCTGGCCGAGGCCCTCGACGTGGCCGGCGACGTCGACACCCGTGAGCTCGTCACCTCCGTGGACCGCCTCATGCGCCACGCGGACAAGGTGCGTCGCCTCGAGGTGCGCGCCAACGCCGATACCCCCGACGACGCCCGCCACGCCATCCACCGCGGCGCCCAGGGCGTGGGATTGTGTCGCACCGAGCACATGTTCCTGGGCGAGCGCAAGCAGTTCGTCCAGAACCTCATCCTGGCCGCCTCCGACGCCGAGCGCGAGGCCGCCCTGGCGGCCCTCCTGCCGCTGCAGAAGGGCGACTTCATCCAGATGTTCGAGACGATGAACGGCAAGCCCATGACGGTGCGCCTCATCGACCCGCCGCTGCACGAGTTCCTCCCGGACCTGACCGAGCTGAGCGTCAAGGTGGCCGTGGACCGTGAGCGCGGCGAGCTGGACCCGGCCGACGAGGAGCTCCTGGCCGTGGTGCGCAAGCACCACGAGTCCAACCCGATGCTCGGCCTGCGCGGGGCCCGCCTGCTGCTGACCATGCCGGGCCTCATCGAGCTGCAGGTGCGCGCCATCGCCGAGGCCGCCGTCGAGCGGCTCAAGGTCGGCGGGGACCCGCATCCGGAGATCATGATCCCGCTCATCGGCTCCGTGCGTGAGCTCCAGCTGGCGCGCGAGCGCGTGGAGCAGGTGCTGCGGGAGGTCTCCGAGGCCTCCGGCTACCCGCTCGACTTCCCGGTGGGCTGCATGATCGAGCTGCCGCGCGCGGCCGTCACCGCCGCCCACATCGCCGAGGAGGCCGACTTCTTCTCCTTCGGCACCAACGACCTGACCCAGACCACCTGGGGCTTCTCGCGCGACGACGTCGAGGGCTCCTTCGTGGGCCGCTACATCGACGACGGCATCTTCGGGATCTCCCCCTTCGAGACCATCGACGACCACGGCGTGGGCGGCATGGTGCGCCTGGGCGTGGAGCGGGGCCGCTCCACCAAGCCGGAGATGAAGATGGGCGTGTGCGGTGAGCACGGCGGGGACCCCGAGTCCATCGTCTTCTTCCACCGCGTGGGCCTGGACTACGTGTCCTGCTCGCCCTTCCGGGTGCCGGTGGCCCGCCTGGAGGCCGGGCGCGTCGCCGTCGAGGACAAGGGTGAGTAACCGCGAGAGGCGCAGAGCGACTGCGAGCCACAGTGATGGAGCCGGCCGGTTCGCCCCGAGGGGGTGAGCCGGCCGGCTCCATCGTGCGTGCTGGGTGCCCTGGGGGGCGCCGTGCCTCAGTCGCGGTTCATGAGCACCTGGGCGAAGCGCGCCGTCTGGGACGGCTTGAGGTCGGGCAGGTAGGCCCGGGCGATCGCGATCCCCACGGTGGGCAGATCCACCGGGTCGGGGACCGCCAGGTACATGGGCACCGCCCGCGGCTTGAACTTGCGCTTGTAGGCGTGCAGGGACCCGAAGCCGTAGGCCGGCTCCAGCACGGAGGCCAGCAGATCCAGGAGCGGGTCGAAGTGCGAGGAGGCGCCGCCATCGGACGGTGCGGAGCGCGTCAGCGGTGCCCCGGACAGGGACAGGATCTCCAGGCCCTCGGCCTGGGCGTCCTGGGCGGCGCGTCCGATGAGGAACTCCATGACGGGTCGGAAGCCGCCCTCGCGGCGCCGCATGAAGTCCAGGGTCAGGCCGATGATCCGCCCGTCGCGGTAGACCGGCAGCCAGGAGGTGACGCCCTGGACGGTGCCGTCGGCGTCGACGGCCAGCAGCAGGCGCGTCTCGGAGTCGTCGAGCTCGGCCAGGCCGCCGAGGGTGAATCCCATCTCCGGCAGCGGCTTGTCACTGGCCCAGGCCTGGGAGATGGCGCGGATCTGGTCGCGCTGGCCGGCCGGGCAGTCGCAGAAGGTGGTCCACACGGCCTCGATCCCCTGCTTGCGGGCGTGGTTGAGGGCGGTGCGCACGTCCTGGTAGGCCTTGCCGCGGAAGGCCAGGTCCGGCAGGTCCAGGACGGCCTCCTCGGCCACCTGCAGGATCGTCCAGCCCATGGCGCGGGCCGCCTCCATGGCCGGGGCGTGCACCGAGTAGAGGGCCGGGATGAGTCCGGCGTCGGTGGCGAAGCCGGCGAAGTCGCGCACCGCCTGGGCCACGTCGGCGTCGTCGGCGGCGGGGTCACCGACCGTCAGGGCGACGTCGCGGCTGGGCCGGTAGGAGAATCCGGCCGTGCCCGCCTCGTTGACCCAGGCCTCGTTGCCCTCCCAGGTGAGCATCCAGCCCAGGGTCCCGGCGCCGCGGCCGCGCACCAGCTCGGTGAGCTCCTCACGGCTGGAGACCCGGGTGCGGGCGGGCGCCGACTGGGCCAGCCACACCCACAGGATCGTCAGGAGCCACACGGCGACCGGCACCCACTCGGCGACGAGATGGGCCATCGGGGTCAGGGGCTCAAGGATGAGGCCCATGATGCCGCCGGTGCTCACGGGCAGCAGGTAGGACAGGTAGGTCTCCAGCAGGGCGGGCCAGGTCGCGTAGGGATAGAAGTCGCGGGAGATGAGCAGCCCCCCGAGCACGGTGACGGCGGCCCCTCCGAGGACGGTCAGGACCCAGGCGGTGGCGGCGCGGCGAATGACGCCGGGGCGTGAGCCCAGGGTGAAGCAGCCCCTCTTCCACACCACGAGGCTGATGACCACGATGTTGAGCAGCAGCGGCACCAGCAGGTGGCCGGAGTACAGCCAGCTGTGCAGGATCCGGGCTGTGGTGGTGGTGGGCTCGGGCAGCTGCTCGTCGATCTTCTCCGCCAGGGCGAACAGGGCGGTGCAGGCCCCCAGGAAGATCTGGAGGGCGATGGTGCCCCGGGCCGCCGAGCGGCGCCCGCGGCGCAGGCCGTCGGCCAGGACCAGCTGAAGAAGGGCCGGCATGCACAGCAGCAGCAGCTCGACCGGGTGGACGACGGCGTCCTTGGGCAGGATGGCGGGGGTCAGCCCGTAGCGGGCGTCGGCCAGGGGGCCGGCGGCGTTGCTCAGGACCGCCAGGGCGCAGCCCACCGACCAGCAGGCCACCAGGAAGGCCACGAGCTCGCGCTCCACCCGCCGGGGCAGCTCCTGGGACGGGGCGGTCTGCTGCCCGCGCTCCAGCGCGATGCCCAGGACGAGGCCGACGACGCCCGACCCCAGACGGGCCAGGGCACCCACGGTGCCGGTCACCGCGGCCGAGACGATGAGGACGGCGAACATGACCAGGCGCACGCGCCGCCGCCAGGACGGGCGCATGACGCTGGTGGAGGCCGCCACGAGGCCGGCCATGGGAAGGCTCACGCCCTGGATCGGGGCGTGGACGAGGTAGGGGGACCATGCCTCCCACACCCGTCCGATGATCGGGTAGAGCACCTGGGCCAGGGCGATGCCCCCGGCGGTGGAGATGAGGCCGGTGACCAGCCACCGTCGCGTCCCCAGGAGCCGCTCCAGCAGGACCCCGACGGACAGCAGCGCGATGATGCCCGTCACCGGTACCAGGTGGCCGGGGGCCGCCCAGGCGGTCAGCAGGGTCCAGACCCGCTCGGGCCGGTTGATGAGGGCGGCCAGGGCCATCTGGCCGCGGTGACCCCAGGGCATGAGGACCAGTCCGGTCAGGAGGACGAGCACCGCGGAGGCGGTTGCCGCCGGTGCCGGGGCCAGCCAGGTGCGGGTGGCCCGCCAGGCCCGGCGCGCGTGTGCACTGAGACCCGAGGACTGCTCTGCCGGCTGTGCTGCCGGCTGTGCCGGTGGTTGTGCGGTGGACTGCGCTGCGGGCCGTGCGGAGGCCGCGGCGGGTGCACCGGAGCGCTGTGGGGTGGACTGTGGGGGCCGGGAGGCTCCCGCAGCGGGAGACGATGAGGAGACGGATGAGACGGAGGAGGACGCCGGGGAAGGGGCGCTCTCGGGTACGTCCGGGGGAGTCGTGGTGGACGAGGCCGACGGCATGAACACTCCTCAGACGGTAGGGGGTGGGAGGTTGGCGGTGCGTTAAAGGCCGGTTGGCTCCCTGAAGGGGTCGACCAGCCGACATTCTTATCCACTTCGTAGGCATCCTCATCCCCCTCGAGGCGGATGAGCCCATGAGACCGGTCTCTCTAAGAATCAGGGATAACCCTGAGAGAAAACCTCGATATACGCGTACGGCCGCGGTTTTCTCACTGCTCGGGGGCCGATGTGGTGGTCCGGTGTCCCGCCTTTCGTTGCCATGATGAGATACGCTGCCGTGTGCTGGCGGTCGTGACAGGATGGCTGGGCACTGCGTTCGTGGGCGACTCGACTGTGAGCTGCCCACGCGTGTGCCCGACTGTGCTGGAGGCCATCGCGGAGCAGGACGACGAGGAAAGGCGGCCCCATCCATGGCCATGTACGAGCTCGACGGCAACCACCTCCTGCCCGTGCGCCTGGGACGCTCCGCTGATGCCATCACCCTGTCCCACAGCCTGGTCGCCATCCAGCGCCAGATCGTCGACGTCCTGCGCCGCCCGCTCTTCCCCCTGGCCTGGGACGAGATCGAGGGCGGAGCGAGCCTGACCGCCCTGGACGCCACCGGGCAGGTCGTCGTCGTCGAGGTTCTGGAGAGCGTCGACTCCGCGGGGCTGCTGGCCGCCATGTCGCGCCTGACCCAGGCCGCCGCCGCGGGCCGCCGCGAGATCGCCAGCAGGTACGCGGGCGGACTGGGGGCCTTCAGCGAGGACTGGAACGAGTTCCGCGAGGCCATGCCCGCCCAGGTCGAGGCCGGGCCGCGACTGACGATCCTGAGCGCATCCCTGGAGCCCGACGTCGTCGGGGGACTGGGCGTGCTGGCCTCCTCCGGCCTGGAGATCCACGAGGTGGACGTGCGCATCGTGGACGAGTCCCGCATCGTCGTCGTCGTGGAGAAGATCTCCGGGACGGACGTGGCCGCCGGAGGGCCGCTGCTCGTGGCCCGTGCGCCCCGCCCGGCCCTTGCCGGTTCCACCGGTTCCGCCGGCGGCGTCGGAGCCGCGGGCTCGCGCGCCATTGACGCCTCCGAGCAGGCCGAGCAGATGAGCCCGGTGACCGGCCCCATCGAGATCGTCCTGCCGCAGGAGGACCCCGGCGACGGCGACGCCACCGGTGAGGGCATCCCCGCGGGCGCCTTCGCCGCATCGGGCGCCGCCGACGCGCTCTCCGAGCTGTTCGAGCCGGTGGCCGTGACCGCCGAGCAGCCCCAGGTGCGCGCCCTGGCGGACCAGGACCGGCGGGACAGGGCCGAGGACCGGCCCGAGGCCCCCGAGGGCCCCAGGGACTCGGCCGGGCACGAGGACGGGGACAGGACCGCGGCCGACGAACCGGCCGCTGACGCCTCGACCGCCTCCGTTGAGGACTCGGCTGAGTCCGCCGCCGGTGACTCCGGGAGCGACACTGCCGGCGAGGCTGCCGGTGAGCCCGCCGCGCAGGCCTCCGCCGGCGCCGCCGCGTCTCACGACGACGCCACCGACTCCGTCGTGGACTCCGACGCAGCCGACCCCGAGAGCGGCGCCCGCGACCGCAGTAATGACAGTGACGACGATGACGACAGGGACCACCGGGCCGACGACGAGCAGCCGGGCACGGATGGTGCCGCCGGCAGCGTTGACGGTATCGGTGACACTGACGGCGGTGCCGACCGGACGGCTGGCGGTGGCGTCGGACGGGACCTGGCCGACATCCTGAGCGGGGACTCCCTGGCCGGCCCCGTCACGATCGACCTGGATGACGAACCGGGCCTGGACAACACCGCCCGCGACGGGGCCGGCGGCAGCACCGGTGCCGGCGCGGGCCGGCGTGCCGACGAGCCGAGCCGTATCGACAGTGCAGACCACGCAGACCACTCGGAGCGCACCGACCGTGCCGGCCAGGCCGCTCATGCTGACCGCGCCGACCATGGTGACGCCACCAGCGCGGAGGCTCGTGCCGTCGCGGCCCTGGCCGGAGGCGTGGACATCCTCGGCGGGAGCAGCCTCTCCGGAGGGGGCGGCTCCGCGGCCTCGGCCGGCTCCGCACCCTCCGAGCCCTCGCATGACGCCGACTCCCGCACCCGCCGGGGGCGGCGCTCGCGGGCGACGCAGTCCCGCGAGCAGGAGAGTGCCGCCGCGTCGCCGACCTCTCACGCCGCGACGTCGCCGGCCGCCTCGGGCGTCCCCGAGACGGGTGAGCACTCGGCGCAGGCCGCCGAGGCCTGGTCCACCGTGGCCCCCAACGAGGCCCGCCCGGACGAGCCCACCGGGGCGGTTCCCCTGGTGTCCTGGGAGCCGCTGCGCGGGTCCGCCGACGCGCTCGACCCGGTGGCCGAGGCCCTGGGCGGGGACCCGTCGAAGTCCCTCCTGGTCCAGGAGACCGCGGAGCTGGCGGCGGTGGCGGCCACTCTCGGGGAGCCGACCCAGCTCATCTGGCAGCGGCTGCGCCGGGGCATCTACCACGAGGCGATCCTGTCGGTGGAGGGCGTCATCACCCTGTCCGACGGGCGCTCCTTCACCGACCCGACCTCGGCCGCCAACGCCGCCCAGGACGTGAGCGACGCCGACGGCTGGCGAGTGTGGCGCGTCGGCGTGCGCGGCGCCCACCTGGGGGACCTGCGCGACGACCTGGCCGACCGCAGCTCCTGAGTCGTGCTGCGGCAGCCGGCCGGGCGCCGATGAGGGCGGTCCGGCAGGTGCTGCGGGTGTCCACGCAGCGGAGATGAACTCTGCGTGGGCGTCACGGCCCGAGCAAGAACCGCAGAATTCTGCGGATGATCGTCGGCTGCGCCGGCGGCGGAGGCGGTCATCTCCGCTGTGCGGACAGTTCGAGGTGCTGGTGCTCGCCGGTGGCCGGTGCTCGTGGGACTGACTCCTCCTCCGTCGGACTCACCCGTGTGGCCAAGTGGCTTGCATCGTAGGTCGTAAGCCCGCTGCCGTCCCGCGCCCGTAGAGGAGAGCCTCCCGGAACCGTGAGGGTTGAGGCGGCTCGCGGCTTCCCGACCACGCGGGCCTGGGAGATGATCATGAACGCGACGCGCAACCTGACGCGCAGGGCGATGGCCCTGGTTGTTGTGGCCCTGTTGGCGTCCTTGACCCTGCTGACCGCCTGTGGCCAGGCGTCGTCGGCTAGTGTGCCGCCGCCGGAGCCGCCGGCCGGTGAGCACCAGCTGACGGCCGAGGACGTGAACGCCTGGCTGGACGGCAAGATCCCTGACGCTCTGAAGAACGGCGACATCCCCGGCGCCGTGGTGGCCGTGGTCAAGGACGGGCAGGTGGTCACCACTCGCGGTTACGGCTGGGCCGACACGGGCGCCTCGGGCGGTGACCCGGTGGCGGTGGACCCGCAGAGGTCCTTGTTCCGGGTGGCCTCGATCTCTAAGATCCCGACGTCGATCGCGGCGATGCAGCTGGTGGAGCAGGGCAAGCTGGATCTTGATGCGGATATCAGCGCCTATCTCGACTTCGAGATCGAGCGGCGCTTCGATGAGCCCCTGACCCTGCGTCATCTGCTGACCCACTCGGCGGGCTTCGAGGAGAGGTGGAAAGTTGCCCCGATGACGGACCTGGAGGCTTCCGTCAAGAGTGACCCGCCGGTGCAGGTCTTCGCGCCGGGCACTACCCCGGGCTACTCCAACTACGGGATGGCCCTGACCGGTTACATCGTGCAGCGGGTCAGCGGGCAGCCCTTCGAGACCTATGTGCGTGAGCACGTCCTGGAGCCGGCGGGGATGACCACCTCCACCTACGAGCAGCCCCTGCCCGAAGGACTGGCGGGTTCACTGGGCCCGGGCTACACCTCCACCGGCGAGAAGATTCCCTTTGAACTCATGGGTGACTTCCCGGCTGGCGCCCTGACCGTCTCAGCCCCGGACTTCGCCGCCTTCATGAATGCTCAGCTGAGCCGCTCTCCGAAGTTGCTGCGTGAGGAGACCTGGGAGCAGATGTGGTCCCCTGGACTGGGGGAGGAGCGACTCGGTAACCGGGCCAAGGCCGGGGAGATGGGCCTGGGCTACTTCGAGCTCAGCCGTCACGGCCGGCGCATTGTGGAGCACAGTGGCGACATCCACGGGTGGCATTCCAAGTTTGAGCTCTACCCCGAGGAGAAGACCGGCATCTTCATCTCCTACAACGGTGACGGCAACGAGGCCTCGAGCAGCCTGCGCGAGGACCTGGCTCAGGGCTTCGCCGACCGCTACTTCCCCGCAGATGCGGTCAAGGCCTCCGGCAGCAAGGACTCCGCCGAGCGCGCCCGTCAGGTAGCCGGCTCCTATGTGGTCAGCAGAGGCTTCTGGGCCACCTTCCTGACAGCCTGGGTACCTGCTCTTGGCTCGACGACGATTGAGCATGCGGGTGACGGGAAACTCATTTTCAACGGAGATCTCGTGCCTAATAAATCGCCGTACGTTGAGGTCGAGCCGTGGGTCTGGCGGCAGGTCGACGGTGCCGGCGCCATCGCCGCTCAGGTCAAGGACGGCCACGTTATCAGCCTGAGTCCGGGATCGGCTTACACCCTGCTTCCCACCACGCCGGTTCAGCAGGCGCTGGCGCCCGTGTTCGGCGTCTGCCTGGTCCTGCTGCTGGTGGTGACGGTGGCCTGGCCGGTCGGGGCCCTGCGACGACATCGGGCCCTCAAACGGGGGCAGGAGGTCGGTGCCCCGTTGCCGTGGTTGACTCGCGTAGCGCGGGGCGGCGGGGCTCTGGCGCTGGCCGCCCAGCTCACCTGGATCGGGCTGCTCCTCGTCATCAGGGCTAATCCAACGAATTTTACCGACGGTTCCTTCACCTGGCTGATCCCGGTAGCACGATGTGCCCAAGTCCTGCAGGCCCTGGGGGTGGTGGCCGTCATCCCGGCAGCAGCCGACCTCGTGATCGCCGTTCGGCGCCGGGCGGGCTGGCGGAGAGTCACCATGTCGGCCCTACTCCTGGCGGCGCTGGTGGCGCTGGCCTGGTGGGCCTGGGCCGGCAACGCCCTGGTGCCCGGGCTCGGCCTGTGACCGGGAGCCGTCGAGGCCTGTGCCCGTCGGCGACAATGCAGCCATGAGCCTGTCCGTTCCCGCCGGCTCGGTCCCGATCCGGCGCAACGATGTGCTGCTGGCCCTTGCCATCGCGGTGGTCCAGCCGACGACTATGCTTCTCGCGAGCACCATGGTGCCCGTCGGTGCTCGACAGTGGTTCGCCGCAACGGCGATCCCGCTCGGGGCCGAGGGGCTGGCCCTGGTGCTATGGCGCAGTCGCCCGCTGCTCTGCCAGGCACTGGTGTGGTCGGCGGAGGTCGTGACATCACTGCTTGTTCCGGTGGGATTCATCGCCAACGGGTACGGCCAGGTCGTGGTGTCCTTCGGTATGGGGATGCGATTTCCCCCACGTCGAACCGTGGCCGTGCTGGCGGTCCTGGCACTGACCAACGCAGCGGTTGACGTGTGGCGAAACCCGCCGGAGCAGTGGCAAAGCGCCATTGTGAGCACGCTGGTGAAGCTGGCGGTCTACCTGCTGCCGGTGCTGGGCGGCGTGGCACTGGCCAGCAGCCGCAGGTACGAGCGCTCCCGCCAGGAGTTTCTCAGACGCGAGCACGAGCGGCAGCTGGAGACGGCCCTCATCCAGGAGCGCCGCCGCCTGGCCGGGGAGCTGCACGACGTCGCCGCCCATCACCTGGCCGGGATCGTCGTGCAGGCGGCCGCGCTTGAGAGGCTGATCGACCGCGACCCGCAGTCGGCCAGGCAGACGGCGCAGCAGCTGCGTAGCCAGGCCAAGGAGACCCTGTCCGGGCTCCGCTCCGTGGTGGGCCTGCTGCGCAGTGACGAGGACAGTCAGGCCTCCGCGCCAGGGCTGCGTGACCTGCCCGAGCTGGTCGCCTCCACCCGCGCACTCGGCGTTGACATCGAGCTGCTCGACGGCGGACTGCTGGGCGGCGAACCCGGACAGGCAGGGTCCGTTGGTACGCCCGCTGATGCACCCGCCGATACGCATGCCCTGTCACCGCAGGCCGAAACGGCCCTCTTCCGGGTGGCGCAGCAGGCCATCAGCAACGCCCTGCAGCATGCTCCGGGAGCCCCGATCACGGTGGAGGTCGAGCGTAGGGCGGCCGCCCTCGAGCTGCGTATCCTCAACGGCCCGGCGCGCATGCCGCCGGCCGACCCCGGTGGTGGCGGCACCGGCCTGACGGTCATGCGGGAGCGGGCGGACGCCGTCGGGGGCGTGTTCCGGGCCGGCCCGGTGGAGGGCGGCGGCTGGCGGGTACGGTTGGTCCTGCCATTGGCCCGGGAGGCTCAGGAGGAGGACGCGTGATCAGGGTGGTACTGGTGGACGACCAGGCGGTGGTCCGCGCCGGGTTCCGCATCCTGCTGGAGGAGCACGAGGACATCACGGTGGTGGGCGAGGCCTCCGGCGGCAGGGAGGCGGTCCGCGTGGTGCGGGCGACCCGGCCCGACGTCGTGTGCATGGACCTGCGGATGGCCGAGGGCGACGGACTGACGGCCACGCGCCAGATCGTCGCCGAGCGTGAGGGCGCCACCCCGGCGGTGCTGGTGGTCACCACCTTCGACCTGGACGCCGACGTCTTCGGCGCCCTGGAGGCGGGGGCCGACGGATTCATCCTCAAGGACTGCGAGCCGGAGGAGCTCGTCGACGCCGTGCGCAGGCTGGCTGCCGGATTCGGACTGATCGACCGGGGCGTGACCCGGCGGGTCATCGCCGAGTTCGCCCGCCGGCCGGCCCGATCCGGGAACGGTGAGGGGCTGGCCGCGCTCACGGGGCGCGAGCGCGAGGTGGTCCAGCTCCTGGCACGCGGCATGTCGAACGCGGAGATCGCCGCCGAGCTCGTCGTCGAGACCAGCACGGTCAAGTCGCACCTGACGAGGATCCTGCCCAAGATCGGTGCGCGAGACCGGGTCCAGGCCGTCGTGTGGGCCTACCGCAACGGGCTGGTCTAGCCCTGTGCGCGGGCGGCCGGCCGCGGCCGTCGTCGGGCCGGCTCAGCGCAGCACGTAGGCGGACATCCAGCGCCGCAGGGCGGAGAAGACCTGCTCGCGCACGGGCGGCTCGGACAGGGTGAGGTCGTGGACCCCGCCGGGGAACCGGGCGATGGTCACGAGCTTGCCGAGCATGACTGCGCGGCGGGCGGTGGCGTCGGCGTCGATGATCGTGTCCGCGTGCCTGGACTCCGGCATCCACGTCACCCCGAGCCGGGTGGTGGCCGCCCCCATCGACAGTACCGGGCAGCGGATGTCCAGGCCCTGGGCGACCCGGTTGTGCCCCTCCATGACGGCCTGCAGCCAGCCGATGCGCACGGGTGCGGAGGGCTTGAGCGACCAGGCGGGGTTGATGTCCCAGCCGGTCACGTAAGGGTCGTCGGCCCAGGCGGGGTCGGGCAGCTCGCCGTCGCGCTCTGGGTCCCAGCCGTCGGTGATGGAGAAGGCCCGGGCCGGGTCGACCCAGCCGTCGAGGATCGACATGCGCGGGTCTCGCAGTGCCAGGGTGCGCAGGACCGGTTCGCCGACGGCGCGCACCAGCTCGGAGCCCTGGAGCGAGAGCCAGGCGGAGTTCAGGACGAGGGCGCGCAGCGCTCCCGGGTGACGGTCGGCCCACAGGGCGGCGACGAGCCCGCCGGTGGAGTGGCCGGACAGCACGACCTCGGTCTCCCAGCCCTGGTCGGCGCGGATGGCGGACAGGGCCAGGCCCAGGTCCTCGTCGTAGTCGGCCAGGGAGGTGCACCAGCCCAGCATCTGGCCCTCGCGCCAGGAGCGGCCGTATCGGCGCAGGTCCAGGGCGTAGAAGGCCCCGCCCAGGCGGGAGATCTCACGGGCCAGGTGGGTCTGGAAGAAGTAGTCGTTCCAGCCGTGCAGGTAGAGGTAGACGAAGCCGGGAGTGGTGGGCGTGCCCGGCAGGGCGCCCGGGTCGAGGGCGGGCAGGTGGCGCACCAGGGTGGCGACGGCGCCGTCGTCCTCGTCGTCGGGCAGCAGCTCCAGGGTGCGGGCCTCGAAGCCCGGTCCCAGGAAATCCGGCCCCCAGGCCCCCACCGGTGCGTGCTCGGTCGTTGCGTTCACGCCCCTATGATCCCACTGCGGGCCGCCAACGCCGGCTACGGACACCGGCCAGCACTATGCCTCAACCGGCGCCATCGGGTTCAGTTCTGGCGGGGGTTCTTGTTGTTGGTGGTCAGGGTCTGGACCTCGGCGACGGGGAGGTTGACGGTGCTGGTGGTGGTGATGGCCGGCAGGGTACCGCTGGACCCGTCCGAGCCGGTGAAGGAAGCGGAGTAGGCCACCTTAATGTCCAGGGGAGTGGTGCCGCCCAGGTGGGCGCTGGACCGGTTGAAGGTGATGGTGCAGGGGCTGGATCCCTCCGGCATACCGGAGTGCCAGGGGATCCCGAAGCCTGTGCAGGAGGCCTTCCCGTCAGGAGCGGACAGCTGCAGGCCGGTTGAGGAGGCCGTCACCGTAGCCGAGTTGCCCCCGACGCTGGCCGTGGCGGTCACGCTGGTGGGCGTATCCCCGGTGGCCCACACCCACGTGTCCATGCCCACCAGGGTGGCCCCCTGCTGCCCGACCTTGGGATTGGTCTCCACGGTCGGGGCCGGGATCTTCACCGCCTGCCAGGCCGCTTTGGCCAGGACGGCGCCAGGCACATACGGAGCAGGGCCGGCTTGTCCCGCTGGCACCCATACTCGTTCAGGATTGTTATCATAGAATTCATCTACGGCTTTATCGTAAGACTCCTCATCGGGAAATGCTTTCTCGTTGCAGTAGCGCTCCCACCAGTAGCCTTCCGTGTCATCTTTATGAGACTGATAGTCAGGATAGAATCCCGCAATCATGTCCCAGCCTTTTTTATTTCGCTCCGGACTCTCTCGCTTCCCCTTTTCAATAAAGTCTGCAGCATTCTTTCCGGAACGATAGGGCCTATACCCACATGCCGGTTCAACCTCGACCGCGACCTCCTGAGAGGAGGATCCTGCCGCAACGTCACCACCGCCGGAGCCTGCAGTGGAGTAGACAACGGAAACTGACACCGAGACCGAGCCCCCGCCTCCAGAGGCTTGTGCTGCATCCCCGTCCGCACCCACGTCAATGCTGGCAGTTGCCACGGGAGAAATAGGTGTAACGGGGGAGATGCCTACCATCGTCATTGAGGCGAGTGCCCCGACGGCGAGGCGCCCAATGTGTCTTGTATTCATAGGGAACATGAGTTCGCCTCCCCGGTATCCTCCTCGTTGGCCAGCCAACTGCCGCCAGACCCATTCACCAGCTTGATTGTTACTGGGAAGCGGGCTTGATTCTCTTTCTTAGTGACATCTTTTCCCTGATCGTCAGTCTCGGTGACTTCGGATTGATCGAGGCAGGCACGTACCTTCGCGACACCCGACGGCTCTACAGTCACTTCCGAAACGGCGATCCGGACTGGAGGGTTGGCATGCCGCCCGCTTCTCTTCTCAGCGTTCGCCGTGATCCGCTCGAGGGCATCGCCTGTGGCATAAGAATGCATCTCGTCCACCCCCTCATTGGTGAACCACAGTCTCCATGTTGCCTTGTCGTAGGCAATGTAGTCCTGGAGAACCTTGGTCTGAGTACCGTCAAGGCCCTCGGGGATGGACGCCACCGTGTAACCCAGCTCAGGGTCGGACAGGGACTCTGCGGTCACTGAGCCCGAGCCTGCCGTGCCGCTCGCACCGGACGAGGCGCCACCCGAGGCTGCAGACGCCGCCGAGCCGCTGCTCGCGCTGTTAAGTGGTGGGATGGTGCCCTCGGCCTTCGAGCTGTTCGACGAACATCCCGCTAAGGTGAGAGAAGCAGTGAGCAGGCAGGCGCTCAGAGCACCGGCAACACGACGGCGACGGCTAGAGGGATAGTGCAGGAGAGACAGAGAGCGACTCATGGCGACAGGCCTTCCACGATCAGGCCGAGACCACATCCCGGCACAGCAAAAACACGCAAATCCTACCTTCTGGAATATATCTGTGCCACAGCAATGTTACGGTCCTGGCAGGCCTCCCCATCCCCCACCACCCAACGATGCACCTCGACGCACTGCACTCTGCGACCATGCCACGCAGCAACACCCCAGACCGGTGAGAGACATACCGTCGAAACATACCCAAACACGAAGAGCCCCTTTTCTGACACCCAGCAATACCGACCAACCTCCACCCAGCACTCCAGTGGCAGGTCATCGAAGGCGTGAGATGTCGCTGAGATTGCACGGCGTCTTGGGATCTAGCGTGATGGTGAGGGCCACGGCGTCCGAGGTGTTGCAATATCATCATCGTCAACAATCCCAAGTTGCTTCTTTGTGTTTTCGTTGACTGGATAGAAGGTGAACTCTTGGGTGGGGCCTGCGGCGATATCGGGGACCTTCGGGGCGAAGATCTCGGTGATTGCTGTGACGACGTCGCCGCCGTTCGATATCTTTTCGGTGTCCCGGTTTCGTACAGCGAGGACGGTGAGGATCGTGCCGTCTGGGTACTGCCATACCGCTGCCCAGTTGTTGGTTTCCAGAGGAATCGTCACCCCTTCGCCTTGGATGCCGTCCAGAGTGAATCGGCTTGCGCGTTGAAGAGCTTTTGCTTCTGCGTAGGTATGGGCGTCATACAGCGCCGGCACGTCGACGTCGGTGTCAGTCTTGTATTTTACTATGAACTTCTCAGTTTCGACTTGATGCTCGGAGAATCCGTATACCCAGCACCCATATGAAGCATATGTCGAGGGGGTGTTATTGTGCTCATAAGAACTGCTGTGTTCGTAAGTAAACTTCTCGACTTGCTGCCCTAACTTCTCCTCTACTTTGCCTACGGTCGTGAGATCGCACAAGGGTATGTTGGAGGCTACTGCGGCCGTGCTTGATGCGGATGCTCTCGCGCCGCGAATGGAGGTGACCGCTGAGCATCCCGACAGGAGCAATGAGACTGCCATGAGCCCGACGAGAAACAGTCGGCTTGAGCGAGCATATGTCACTGTCATCTTTGGATCGGCCTTTCTGGCGGTATGTTTCAGGCTAGTGTCTCCTGGGTTAGCGCGATGGTGAAGGCCACGGTGTCAAAGGTGTTGCACCCTCTGATCTGGGTAGCTGGTAAGAATCTTCAGGATAGAAAATCAACTGTTGGTTAGGGCCTGAGGCTACTTGAGGGACTTTCTCCACAAACAGACCAGCGATGGAAGCAGCTGTCTTGTTTCCATCTGAAAGTTCTCCGGCGCGCTCGTTGCATACAATGAAAACGGTGAGAATGGAACCGTCTGAGTACTGCCATACGGCTGCCCAGTTGTTAGCATCGAGAGAGATTGTTACGCCCTCACCACTGACGCCATCCAGAGTGAAAGGTGATGCATCCTGACGGGCCGCAACCTCCGAATATGTGTGTGCGTCGTACAGTGTGGGGACGTCAACTTCTGTGGATGATTTAAATTTGACCTCAACACGTTCGATTTTAATCTGCTGCTCCAGAAATCCGGATACTCTACACACATAAAAAGGCTCCAGTTCACTATCGTGTTCATAGGAGAACGTTCGTATCTGCTGACCCGTTGCTTTCTCGACCTCATCTGAGGAAGTTACGTCACACACTGGAATATTGCCCGCGACTGCGGCCGTACTTGAGGCGGATGCTCTCGCGCCGCTAATGGAGTTGACCGCTGAGCATCCCGACAGGAGCAATGAGACTGCCATGAACCCGACGAGGGACAGTCGGCTTGAGCGAGCATATGCCACTGTCATCTTTGGAACGCCCTTTCTGGGGATGTGTTTCGAAATAGATGCGTGGACACATCGGGGCCTACTCGTTTGCGTGCATACGAACGTGTATCAATAAGGAGCACTAGTGTCGCGTGTCGTTAGTTGTTTTGTGGTTGGTGCTTAGGATGATGGGGGTATGGCGAATAGACCTGCTCCTGGACTGGTTGTGCGTGAGGGTGACCTGGAGGTGCTTGAGTCCTGGCTGCGTG
>NZ_JAAIJY010000037.1 GCF_011752065.1 Actinomyces sp. ZJ308 | reverse complement strand
CCGCCTGTCCACGATCCGCGACGCCGACACCATCTTGGTCATGGAGCACGGCGACATCGTCGAGCAGGGCAACCACGATCAGCTCATCGCCGCCGACGGCACCTACACCCGCCTCCACAACGCCCAGCTCACGGGCAACGCCACCACCGGTTCTAAGACGTCCACATTCAGTGCTTCGTCCAAGCCTCCACAATGGAACTGGAGGACAGCTGTCTTGGCGTCGTTGTCAGCAGCACCGCTGTCGGAGGCCGCCTGCTGGGCCATGGCTCATAGCTCCTCCGGAGTAAGGAATGAGGATATGACGGCCACGATAGAACTCCCAGCCTTGAGAAGGGGTGCTGAATGGTGAAGGTCCTTGCGGTTGTTCTGGGTTCTGAGGGAGATGTGTCTCCGTTCATCGTATTGGGGAGGCGTCTCGCTGAGCAGGGTCACGAGCTGGTTATCGCGGGATTCCAGGAGTTCGCCGCTCGCGTAGAGGCGGCTGGAATTGACTACATCGCTGTTCCTGGAAGCTGTGAGCAGCTCATGAGGCGTCTGATGGGTGATGTTGAGGGCGTAGCGGATGCAGTTCGAGGTGTTCGCGAGATGCTTGGTGACCCAGGGATGTTCGATGCCCTGGACGGGGCCGTGAGCGACGTGGACGTCGTCATGTACAACCAGTTCGCGGAAGTGGTGCGTCTTCTTTCCGCGGCAGCGGGTGCGCCGTGTGTGCGTGTGCAGGTATACCCCAGTGATCCTTGCCGTTCATACAGCTTAGTTGACCCCCGCCGTCATGACGGCACATGGCGGGCTCCAGTCCTGCACCGGTTGTCGAACCTCATGATGGGGTGGGCGATGGCTCCGGTATTGCGCGCGTGGAGGCGCCGTCTAGGTCTTTCTCGTTGGGCCGCTCGGAGGGGCGGCAGAACGCTCTACCAGTTCAGTCCTTCGCTCAATCCGCCGGATCCTGCTTGGGGGAAGAATGTGTGTGTGACCGGGGAATGGCTCGATAGCTCCTCGTCATCCGAGTGCCTTGATGAGCAGGTGGAGGACTTCCTCGGTCGCGGAGATCCTCCGTTGCTCGTCACCTTCGGCAGTGTGGTCTCCTCCCGTCTACCGCAGGCTCGGGCCTGGATCCAAGAGATTCTGATGGAACGGGGATTGCGGGCGATTATTGTTGACCCCAGCCGCCCTGGCGGCGAGACGGGTGGAGTTCTTGGTGTTGCGAGGGTTCCGTACGGCGCTGTGCTACCGCGCTGTCGCGGGATGATCTGCCATGGTTCCTTGGGTGCTACCGGGGCCGGGGTGCGTGCCGGTGTGCCGTGCTTGGCGATTGCTTTCGGGGGAGATCAGCATTTTCATGCGCAAACCGTATGTCGTAACGGGCTGGGACCGGACTATATCGATGCTCAGCGAGGAGAGCTGACGCGCCCTGTTCTTGTCTCGCGCATCGAGGAGCTCGTGAACGGTTCCTATGATGAGGCAGCGCATGATTCGGCTGGTCGGACGGCGGAGGATCCGGGAGTCGAGGCGGCCGTTGACCTGCTGCTTGAGCTCTCCTCCGCTGGTGGTAGCCGATCTCGGGCCTGATTCAACGGTGCTCGGGCGGCGCGTCACCGCGCCGGCCGTGCTGGCCGCGCTGGCCCCGCTCTCATACCCCGGCTGACCCCGGGGACGTCGACGTCGATCATCGGACCGTCAGGCGCCGATCCAGCTCGCTGGTGACCACTCCGCAAGGCTCCGGAGCCGTGCCCCGGCGGTGCGCTCGACCGTGTTGACGGCCGGTTCGACCGGCTCAGCCTCTCAGCGTCGAGGAAGAGCTCTTTGATGAGCCGGCTGCCGGTGGGATCGGAGGCCACCGTCCCAGCATCTGCGAGATCCCGTCACCCGGGCCAGCGACCCGCAGGACCTTGAGCCGGTAGCACCGCCGGCCCGCCTGTCCGCTGCATCCTGCCTGATTTCCGCCCACCAGCGGGTATATCCCGGTATCCTTCACCAGGAAGGTGTCCCTCCTCCGGGACGCTCGGATCTCAACCGCCCGCATTATTCCAGTCGAAACTGGTATCTTTCACCCCTCATTCAGCACCCCGGCGATGAAATCCTGCGGTTAACATATGTTCTCGGTCGAGAGCTGCTCTTTCGCGAGATCTGTCATGGTTCTACCCCGGGGCGGCGCCGATTAGGCATGATCAATCATTCTTGGGGTGATCAAGGAACCTGAGGAGAGAACGGCGACATGACAGTTACTGTCAACGAGCTCATCAGACCCGCACGACGGGCCATGGTCGTGTCGGGAGTACTGACCGCCATGGGCGCCCTGATGTCCATCGTCCCCTTCGAGGCCCTGCGCAACATGGCGGCCATCTGGCTCGGTGAGGTCTCCCAGGCGGGGTGGCGGGCGAACCTGTGGGTCTGGGCGGCGATCGCCGTCCTCGGTCTCTTCGCCTCCCAGTTCTGCTACCTGTCTGGCCTGGGACTCACTCACGTGGCCGAGGCCAGGCTCCGCCACGGTCTTCGCCAACGGGTCGTCGATGCGCTCAGCCGCCTGCCACTGGGAAAGGTGGCTCAGATACCCCACGGCACCATCCGCAAGATGGTCTGCGATGACACGAGCTCCATCCACACCCTCGTGGCTCATGTCCCCGGTGACGTCACCAACGCCGTCGTCGCCGCGGTGGCCGGCATGGCCTACCTGATGTGGATCGACTGGCGCCTGGCGTCCGCCCTGCTCGCCGTGTGGGCGCTCGCCCTGGTGGTCATGGCGCTCAGCCTGGCCAAGGTCTCAAACATCACCGAGCGCTTCGGCGTGGCCCAGACGGCCCTGTCCGCCGCCACCGTCGAGATGATCGAGGGGATCAAGGAGATCAAGGGCTTTCAGGCCACCGACGCCTCCCGCACCCGGTTCAGCCAGGCCCGCTCCGAGTTCTCCCGGCTGTCGTACGAGTGGTTGAGCCGCTCGGGTCGAGGGATCAGCGCTATCGGTGCCGTGATGCGGCCTTCGACGGTCTTCACCACGGTCGCTGTACTGGCCGTCCTGTTCACCTCCCAGGGATGGACACCGCTGTCGTCGACCCTGCCCTTCTTCCTGCTGGCTCTCGGGCTGCCGGAAGGAACCCTGATCCTCATCGGACTGGCCCAGCACATCTACGAGTCCAGAATGGCCGCCCAGTCCACCGCCGACCTGCTCTCCCAGGAACCGATGCCCGAGGGGAGCCACAACGAGGGGGAGGGCCGGGCCCCCGGTCAGGTCGAGGTCGACGACGTCACCTTCTCCTACGAGACGGGTTCTCCGGTGCTGCGAGGCGTGTCCTTCACCGCTGAGCCCGGGACCGTCACCGCCCTGGTCGGCCCCTCAGGCGGTGGAAAGTCGACCCTGGCCCGTCTCATCGCCCGTTTCTACGACGTCGACGACGGCACCGTGCGCGTCAGCGGCGTCGACGTGCGTGAGGCGACCTTCCCCTGGCTGCTCTCGCGAGTGGCGATCGTCCTGCAGGACGTGGCCCTCGCCCACGAGTCGGTCCATGACAACATCGCCCTCGGGCGCCCCGGAGCCACCCGCGAGCAGGTTGAGGCCGCTGCTCGAGCCGCCTGCATCCACGAGCGCATCACGCGCCTTCCCCGCGGCTACGACACGGTGCTGGGGGACGAGGGCGGGTTCCTCTCCGGCGGTGAGCGGCAGCGCGTCACCCTGGCGCGCGCCTACCTCCAGGACGCCCCGGTCCTCGTCCTGGACGAGGCGACCGCCCAAGCCGATCCCGCCTCCGAGCGGGACATCCACCAGGCCCTGTCCCAGCTGGCCGCCGGACGAACCGTCATCATCATCGCCCACCGCCTGTCCACGATCCGCGACGCCGACCAGATCCTCGTCATCGACGCCGGACGCATCACCGAGAGAGGCACCCACGACGAGCTGCTGGCGGTCGGTGGTCGTTACGCCGCCATGTGGCGAAGCCAGGACCTGAGTGAGGGCGCGGAGGCCGCGGCTCTGGCCGGCTCAGCCGGCGGGAGGGAGGAGAAGTGACCATGTGGAAGCTGCTGATGCGGATCGTCAACGCCGCCGAGATGCGGGTGATCACCACCTGGTTCATGGTCTCCGCGCTCCTGCAGGGAATCACCCTGGCCCTCATGATCCCCTTCCTGCGCGCTCTCTACTCACGCTCGGAGTCGGTCAACGGCTGGCTCGTCGCCGTGGTCATCCTGGGGGTCCTCACCGTCGTCGTCGATACCTTCGCCATGTACCGCTCCTACCGGGTCAGCGTCTTCGAGGTCTGCGACACGATGATCGACCGCATCGCCGAGCACGTCCTGACCCTGCCCCTGGGCTGGTTCAACGCCGAGCGCGAGGCCGCCGTCGTCAACGCCACCTCCAAGGAGGTCAACACCGTCTCCCACCTGGCCTCCATGGTGATCCCCAATATCTGTAACGCCTTCATCGTGCCGCTGGTGATGCTGGTGGCCACGGCCGTCGTCGAATGGCCCCTGGCCCTGATCATGGCGGCCACGATCATCCCGCTGACCCTCATCTGGCGGCGCATGGGCGTGGCCACCACCCACGCCAATGAGATGGAGGACCGCACCTCCTCCGCCGCCGCCGGCAGGCTCATTGAGTTCGCCCGCCTCCAGCCGGTCCTGCGCGCCTCCGGAGTCACCGAGACCGGCTGGGAGCCGGTGCGCACCACCCTCGAGGCCGACGCGGAGTCCACACTCGACGGTCTGCGCGTCAAGGGTCGGCCCGGCCAGTACTTCAACTTCGTCGTCCACACCTCCTTCGCCCTGGTCCTGGCCGCCGGGCTGTCGCTGGTCAGCGGTCACCGGCTCGACGTCATCGGCTACCTGGCGATCATCACGGTGACCGCGCGCACGCTCCTGCCCCTGACCAAGGCGGCCATGTACGCCTCCGAGCTCGACAACGCCAAGGTGGCCCTGAGCGCGGTGAGCTCCATCCTGGACGCCCGCCCACTGCCCGACCCGGAGCCCGGCCAGGAGGTCCTTCCTGAGGGGACGACCATCACGTTGTCGAATGTCTCCTTCGCCTACGACGAGGGACGTCCGGTTCTGGGCAACGTCTCCCTGACCGCCCCTCAGGGGAGAGTCACCGCCCTGGTCGGTCCGTCGGGCGCCGGTAAGTCCACGATCCTTCGACTGGCCGCCCGGTTCTGGGACGTCGACGACGGGATGGTCGCCATTGGCGGGGCCCCGGTGAGATCCATGCGAACCGCGACGATCATGGGTATGACCTCCTTGGTCTTCCAGGACGTCTACCTGTTCGACACCACCATCCGGGAGAACCTGCGCATCGCCCGGCCCGAGGCCACTGACGCCGAGCTTGCCGAGGCCGCCCGCCGCGCCCGTCTGGACCGCGTCATCGAGTCGCTCCCGCACGGGTGGGACACCCAGGTCGGTCCCGGTGGTCTGAGCCTGTCCGGCGGGGAGCGTCAGCGCGTCGCCATCGCCCGCGCCTTCGTCAAGGACGCCCCGATCCTCCTGCTCGACGAGATCACCTCGGCCCTGGACGGGGAGAACGAGTCCGCGATCACCGAGGTGGTGCGCGAGCTCTCCGAGGGTCGCACCGTCATGGTGGTGGCTCACCGCCTGTCCACCGTCCGGCAGGCCGACGAGGTCATCTTCCTCGAACCGACCCAGTCCGGCGCCCGCGTGGCCCAGCACGGTACGCCCCACGAGCTCGCGACCGCGCCCGGTCCCTTCCGCGAGTTCATCGAGGCCTCCACCGCCTCCTCACGCTGGCACATCCGGCAGGGGTGAGGCGGACCGGGGTCTCAGACGCGACAGAACCATGGAGAACGCTGTCCCATACTGATCGGTATGGGACAGCGTCCCAGTTCCTGCCTGGAAACCTCGAGGAAACACTGTCTGGTACAGTGAATACCAACCGGTATGAACTTGGTGGGTATCGGTTTGAGACGCCGGTGCCGGACAGAGATGGAAGGAGGAGACCTCTTCGTGGACTGCGTACTGACCATTGAGGATCTTCACAAGCACTTCGGAAGCGGATCGCACACGCTGAGAGCCAACGCCGGTGTCACCATGCGGGTGGGCGCCGGTGAGGTGGTTGGACTTCTCGGACACAACGGCGCGGGTAAGACCACACTCGTCAACCAGGTGGTGGGACTGCTGCGTCCAACCTCCGGGCGCATCACTCTCGACGGCGTTGACGCCATCGAGCATCCCGCTGTCGCCCGCCGCCTCACCAACGTCCAGGCGCAGGCCAACGTGCCGATCACGGGTCTGACTCCACTGGTGGCCATTGAGCTGGTAGGGCGTTTGCGAGGAGGTCGTCCTCGTCAGACCCGCAGGCGTGCCGAGGAGCTCATTGAGGCCCTCGACCTGGGGGAGTGGGCGACGACTCCTGCGCAGAAGGTCTCTGGTGGAGTCGCCCGCCTGACGGCATTCGCCATGTGCGCCGTCGTCCCCGGACGGCTGGTCATCCTCGATGAGCCCACCAACGACGTCGACCCGGTGCGCCGCCGCCTGCTGTGGGACCAGATCCGTCTGCTGGCCGATACCGGGTCCGCGGTCCTCCTCGTAACCCACAACGTACGGGAGGCCGAGCGAGCAGTGGACCGGCTCACCGTCCTGGACCACGGCCACGTCATCGCCGAGGGAACTCCTGCGGCACTCGTGGCCGGTCACGGATCGTCCTTCGTCCTGGAAGTCAGTCAGGTGCCCGGCCGCCGGCTTGAGCCACCGGCAGGCATGAGTCTGACGCGGCACGACGCCGTACGAGCGGTCCTGCCGATCACGGAGGGACAGGCGGTGCAGGCCGTGACGTGGGCCGCTAAGGCCCTGGAGCGCGGCATGATCGAGCGCTACGAGCTGGCTCCGATCTCCCTGGAGGAGGTCTACGTCGACCTCACTCGGGGTGCGCACGAGGAGCCTCTTCGCGGTGCCGCATGAGCTCCGCGAAGGAGCGCCAATGATGCCCCGCCTGCACCCAGTACGGAAAGCGCCGTCGAGTAAACCACTCAGGGAGGAACCGATGCCCCATACAACCAGCGCACTCGTTCAGGAAGACTCCGCCGCCCCGGTGAACCACGGAGAGCTCATCCGGGCAGCACCGATGCGAAGCCAGCTCGGCCTGCTCATCCAGTGGCAGTTTCGCCGCAGCCTGCCCATGCTTCCCCTCTTCATCATTGTCCAGACGCTGCTGTCCGTCTCAATGGTCCTGGGGTACGGGCTCATCGCGGGCCATCCCGGTCATGAGGCGAGTCTTTACCTGGCCGGTGGTGGACCAACGATCGCCCTCGTCTCGCTGGGGCTCATCATGACGCCCCAGTGGGTCTCCCAGTCGCGCACCGAGGGCAGCCTGGACTGGATGCGCACCCTGCCCGTCCCCAGGGTCGCCTTCCTCCTGGCCGATCTTGCGATCTGGACTGTTCTGGCGCTTCCCGGACTGGTCCTGGGCGTCCTCGTCGCCAATGCCCGCTTCGACGTCGATCTTGCTCCACGGTGGTGGCTGGTCCCCGGTGCCGTGCTGGTCGCCCTGACAGCAGCCTGCATCGGCTACGCCATCGCCACGCTCCTGGCTCCGGCGCTGGCCCAGATCCTCTCCCAGGTGCTCGCCTTCGGCATCATGCTGTTCTCGCCGATGAGCTTCCCCGCCGACAGGCTCCCCGGCTGGGCGCAGGAGGTTCACCGCTGGCTGCCCTTCGAGTCCATGGCCCAGGTGGTGCGTGCCGGGCTGTTCCCCCATGATTCCACGATGCCCGCCCGTTCCTGGGCTCTACTGGGAGGATGGTGCCTGGTAGCCGTTGTTGGAGCGTCGTGGGCCCTGGGAAGGCGGCCCTGAACCGGCGAGGAGCATGGACCGGCATGCATGACCGGTCGCAGGTCCACGGCCCCTGAGAAAGACCCTGAGAAGGAGCCGCTGAGAGCCGCTTTCTGAAGGGCCTCATCTACAGTGGGGACATGACCACCAGGAGCTCCGCCCACGGACAGGGCAGTGACAGTGACTCCGGGGACTCCGGGGACTCCGGGGCCTCTGCCTCCGACGACATCAGGGAGGCGACCCGCGCTCTTAACGAGGCGATCAGCGCCTTCTCCCGCGTGGTGGAAGCAGCAGGTCAGGGGGCACTGCGCACCAGCGAGAATGCGGTATCGGCCTCACTGGAACGTGCCTCTCAAAAGCTGGCCACCGCGTCCACAGCGGTCAGTGGCGCTGCCTCCGGGCGGAGAGGTGGACGACGTCGGAGCGAGGAGACCAGGGCGCGGATCCTCGCCGCGGCCAGGGAGGTCTTCGCGGCCAAGGGCTATGAGGGTGCCTCGGTCAGTGATATCGCCTCAGCCGCGGGGTTCACCAAGGGCGCCTTCTACTCCTCCTTCTCCTCCAAGGAGGCCCTGTTCCTGGAGGTCGTCACCTGTGACGACGATGGCGCGAGCCAGATGGGTCAGGAGGTGAGCCCCGACCAGTGGGGCGAGCAGCTCCAGGAGCTCCCCATCGAGGACGTCGTCCTGCACCTGGAGACCTGGCTCTACGCGATACGCCATGAGGACTCCAGGGACAGGCTGACCGGCGCCTGGCGACGCTGGCTGAAGGAGACCTCCGTTCAGGTGGCCCGTTCCCGCGGGCGCGGCGAGCCGAGCCGGCAGGACGAGGAAACCGCGTTCGGACTCCTCGCCGTGAGCATCTTCGGTCGTGTGAGTGCAGCGGCCACCTCCTCGGAGGAGATCGAGCCCATCATTCAGCGCCTGTCTGAGCGTCTCCTCGGCAACGGCACCGACTGACCCGCCGCGCCCGAACGCGTCAGATGCCCCGCCGGTGAATGAGCGAGCGGGCATGAGGGGCTGACGAGCACGTCGGTGAGGGGGCGGCGCGTGCGTCGCGGTCAGGCGACCAGCTCCCGGTAGCGGTGGGCCACCAGCTCTGCGACCGCGGGATGGTCGCCGATGGGAGCGGCGACGACGTCGGCGCCCGTGGAGTGCAGGGCCCGGTGAAAGCGTCCCTCCGCCAGCAGGTAGGTGGCCACCCCCACCCGGCGGGCTCCCCGGGCCCGTGCCGTACTCACCGCGTCACGCACGGTGGGGCGCGCCGCCGAGAGGTAGGCGGGCGTCACCCTGCGGCCCAGACGCCCCTCCAGCATGTGGCTGACGGCCTCGACCTCCTCAAGCGCCGCTGCCTGGCGCGACCCCGCAGCCCCCAGGACGATGTGGTCGAGGCCCGCCGACCCGCCCAGAGGCGCGGCCGCCTCGTGGAGACGCTGGGCCACCGCCTCCACCAGACGCTCCTCGGCCCCCAGGTGACCGGTGACCGTTCCCGAGCCGTGCCGCTGCACTGCCGCCGGAACATCGTTGAGGACGTGGTAGCCGCGGGCCAGGAAGAAGGGCAGCACCACCGGATCCACCAGCCCCGCCAGTGCCGTGGCCGGATCCGGGGGCTGGAGCTCGACGTATCCGGTGCGCACCTCCACGTCAGGCAGGATCGTGCGGATGCGCTGCGCGGTGCGCGACATGACCGAGGACGGCCCGGGCCGGCGCGAGCCGTGGGCGAGCAGTACCAGAGGACGCGGGCTCATACCGGCTCCACCACCAGCTCGGCGGGCCTGCGGGGGCGTCCCAGATCGACCGATGCCGATCCTGCGGGAGCCGTGATTGGCCCATCTGAGGAGGCCGATGCGCTCTCACGCGACTGTCTGGTCCTGACCTCCTCCAGCACCCGGCCGCTCTCCGCCAGGGCCTGACGGGCGGCGGCCCTCGCCTTGCGGACCGACAGGTGCAGAAGTACCGCCCACAGGACGATGAGCGCCCCATAGAACAGGACCCCGGTGCGGGCCGAGGCCCCGGCCCACGACAGCAGGACGCGCAGGTTCGTGGCCAGGATCAGCCCGCCGACGGCCGTGCCCAGCACCGATCCGGGCAGACGGGAGACGAGCCAGGCCGCGACCGGTGCCGCCACCAGACCTCCGGCCAGGAGAGCCAGGACGATCCCGAGGCTGATGCCCGCTGTTCCCAGGCCGGTGAGGAAGCCGGCCGAGGCCGCCACGGTCACCAGGAACTCCGAGGCGCCCACCGAGCCGACCACCGTGCGCGGCGCGGTGCGACCGTGGGACAGCAGCGTCGTCGTGGTCACCGGTCCCCAGCCGCCGCCTCCGGTGGCGTCCACGAAACCGCCCACCAGGCCCAGGGGAACCAGGAACCGCCTGCCGTGCGGGCACCGCCGATCCGATCCCTGAGGCGGACTCAGGGCGAAACGACCCAGGACGTAGGCCCCCAGCAGGATCAGCAGGGCGGCCGTCACCGGGGTCGCCGCCCGGGTGGACAGGTGCGACAGGATCGTGGCCCCGCCGAAGGCCCCGACCGCTCCGGGCAGTCCCAACCGGGCCACCAGCCGAGGATCGGTGTTGCCCAGCCGCCAGTGGGAGGCCCCTGAGGCCAGCGTTGTACCGATCTCGGCCAGGTGTACCGAGGCCGAGGCCAGCGCCGGGCTCAGCCCGGCCAGGAGCAGGAGGGAGGACGAGGTCATGCCGTAGCCCATCCCCAGGGAGCCGTCCACCAGCTGAGCGGCCAGGCCGACGAGGGCGAGAAGAACAAGTTTGCGCATCAATGACTCCAGGACGTTCGGTCTTCGTGCGCCGATGCGGGCTAGGCGGCGGGGCTCGCCGGCCTGGCCTCCTCGACGACTCGGTCGGCCCAGTACGGGCTCAGGGTGACGACGTCGCCGATGACGATGACCGCGGGGGCGGTCACGCCGTACCGGGCGGCGACGTCGGCCAGACATCGCAGCTCGGTGGTGGTCACGCGCTGGTCGGGGTGGTAGCCGCTCTCGATGATCGCCGCGGGAGTCGCCGCATCGCTGCCGGCCGCCAGCAGGGAGGCGACCGAGTCCCGCAGCCGGGAGACCCCCATGAGCAGGATGAGGGTGTGATCGCGGCGCTGGGGGAGGACCCCGAGGTCCGCGTGGGCCGTGATGACCGAGAAACCGCGCGACAGTCCCCGGTGGGTGACGGGGATCCCCGCCGCCGCGGGCACGGCGATGGCGCTGGTGATCCCGGGAACCACCTCGACGGCGATACCGGCCTCACGGCAGGCGGCCGCCTCCTCCCCGCCGCGTCCCAGCACGTAGGGGTCGCCGCCCTTGAGGCGGACCACTCCCTTGCCCCGGCGGGCCAGGTCGATCAGGATCGCGTCGATCTCCTCCTGGCTCAGGACGTGCCGGCCGCGCCGCTTGGAGGCGTCAATGACCTCGGTGCCGGGGCGCAGGTCCTCCAGCAGATCGCGGGGCGCCAGGGCATCGACGACGACGGAGTCGGCCCGGCCCAGCAGCTCCAGACCGCGGGCGGTGATGAGGCCGCTGCTGCCCGGGCCGCCGCCCACCAGCGCCACCCAGCCGTGAGGGGAACCGGCGGCCTGAGCGACGCCGGAGCCCGGCGCGCAGGGCGACGACGGAGACTGCGATGCTGGAGATGCCGGCGATACCGAGGCCGTGGGCACGTCGGGGGAGAGACTGGGGGAGAGCTCGTGGGTCATGCGTCGCTCAGCCCCTGCCGGAGGAGACCGGTTCAGTCGGTTCGTCTCCACCCGAGCGCGCCAGCCGCACCATCCCGGCCCCGAGCGTACCGCCCTCGTGGGCGTCGATGAGGAGGAAGGCGCCGTCGGACCGGGAGACCGAGTAGTCGGCCAGCGGTACCGGGGAGGCCAGGCGCAGCTGCACCAGGCCGATGTCGTTGAGCTCAAGGCTGTCCGCCGCAACCGTGGTCAGGTCCTCCAGATCGAGCCTGCCCTTGATGGTGCGCACGACCGCCCGGACCGTCTGGGAGCCGTGCTTGAGCAGCACGCGCACCCGGGGACGCAGGGGCTCCTCGCTCAGCCAGGACACGCGGGCCTCCACGTCGGTCAGCACCCGAGGCGCATCAGCGGCGGCCGCGAGGGTGTCGCCTCGGGCGACGTCGACGTCGTCGGTCAGGCGGATCGTGACCGACTGGCCCTCGACCGCCTCATCCAGGCTCTGCTCGCCCAGGTCGATGCCGGCCACGTGCGAGCCCCTGCCCGAGGGCAGGACCACCACGGGGTCGCCGACGCGCACCCGGCCCGAGGTGATCTGCCCGGCGTAGCCGCGGTAGTCGCGCAGCTCGGGCCTCGGGGCGGCTGTCTGAGGACGGATGACCAGCTGGACCGGCAGACGGAAGGAACCCGCGTTACGGGCGGTGGGCAGGGACTCCAGCAGCCCCAGCAGGGTCGGGCCCTTATAGAAGGGCGTGGCACTCGAGGCCTCGACGATGTTGTCGCCCAGGAGCGCGGAGGTCGGCAGAACGTGGACCGCCGCGACCCCCAGCTCCGCGGCCACCTCGCGGATATCGGCCTCGACGGCCGTGTACACCTCGGCGGAGAAGTCCACCAGGTCGATCTTGTTGACCGCGACGACGACGTGCGGAACCCGCAGGAGGGCCGCGACCGCCAGGTGGCGGCGCGTCTGCTCCAGGACCCCGTTGCGGGCGTCCACCAGCAGCACGACGACGTCGGCCGTGGAACAGCCGGTGACCGTGTTGCGGGTGTACTGCACGTGCCCGGGGCAGTCGGCCAGGATGAAGGAGCGCCTCGGGGTGGCGAAGTAGCGGTAGGCGACGTCGATCGTGATGCCCTGCTCCCGCTCGGCCCGCAGCCCGTCGGTCAGCAGCGCGAGGTCCGCGCCGGTCAGTCCCCGATCCAGGCTCACCCGCTCGACGGCGGCCAGCTGATCGCGCAGGACGGACTTGGAGTCGAACAGGAGACGGCCCACGAGCGTGGACTTGCCGTCGTCGACGCTGCCGGCCGTGGCCAGGCGCAGCAGCGAGCCGGTGGCGGCGGTGCGCGCCGCGGCCTCGTTCACAGTGGGAGTGACGTCGGCAGCGAGCCCGGCAGTAAGGGTGGGGGTGCTCATCAGAAGTAGCCCTCCTTCTTGCGGTCCTCCATGGCCGCCTCGCTCAGGCGGTCATCGGCGCGGGTGGCTCCCCGCTCGGTCAGGGTGGAGGCGGCGACCTCCAGGACGATGTCGTGGTTGGTGGCGGCCCGGGACTCGACGGCGCCCGTGCAGGACATGTCGCCCACGGTGCGGTAGCGCACGGTGCGGGTGACGACCTGCTCGCCGTCGCGGACCCGGTTGACCCCGCCGGCGGCCAGCCACATGCCGTCTCGCAGGAAGACCTCGCGCTCGTGGGCGTAGTAGAGGTCCGGCAGCGCGATGTCCTCGCGCTCGATGTAGCGCCACACGTCCAGCTCGGTCCAGTTGCTCAGGGGGAAGACCCGCACGTGCTCGCCGGGGCGGTGTCGGGGGTTGAGGAGGTTCCACAGCTCGGGACGCTGGTTGCGCGGGTCCCACTGGCCGAACTCGTCGCGCAGGGAGACGATGCGCTCCTTGGCCCGGGCCTTCTCCTCGTCCCGGCGTCCGCCGCCGAAGACGCCGTCGAAGCCGCCCTCCTCGATGGCATCGAGCAGGGGGATCGTCTGGAGCGGGTTGCGGGTGCCGTCGGTGCGCTCCCGCAGGCGGCCGTCGTCGATGTAGTCCTGGACGCGGGCCACCATCAGCCGCAACCCGAGCTCCTCGACCGTCTGGTCCCGGTAGGCCAGCACCTCGGGGAAGTTGTGGCCGGTGTCCACGTGCAGGACGGGGAAGGGGATGGGGGCCGGCCAGAAGGCCTTGCGCGCCAGGTGCAGCATGACCACGGAGTCCTTGCCCCCGGAGAACAGCAGGACGGGGCGACGGCACTCGGCGGCGATCTCCCGGATGACGAGGATGGCCTCGGCCTCCAGGACGTCGAGGATGTCCAGGGCCCCGGTGAGCGCTCGGGCCTTGGCGGGATCGGCGGGGTCGACGGGGTGGGGGCTCGGCGCCTGCAGACCCGCAGGGGTGGAGGAAGGCGCTGGTGCGGTGGGGGTCAGGGTGATGCTCATAGGTGGATTCCGCATTCTGTCTTGGTGAATCCGGCCCAGCGGCCGGAACGGGGGTCGTCTCCGGGCTTGACGCGTGCCGTGCACGGGGCGCAGCCGATCGAGGGGTAGCCGTCGTAGAGGAGGGGATTGATGAGGACCCCGTGCTGGTCGGCGTAGCCGGTCAGGTCCTCCAGGCTCCAGGCGGCCAGGGGGTTGATCTTGACGATCTCGTGGGTGGCGTCCCAGCCCACCAGCGGGGTGCGGGTGCGGGTGGGGGCGTCCTCACGGCGCACCCCAGTGGCCCAGGCCTCATAGCCGCCCAGGGCCCGGGCCAGCGGCTCGACCTTGCGCAGGCGGCAGCAGGCGGCCGGGTCTCGCGACCACAGGTCCGGCCCGTAGCGCTCGTCCTGCTCGGCCACGGTGAGCTCCGGGACGACGTCGACGACGGTGACGTCCATGGTGGCGGCCACGGCGTCACGGGTGCCGACCGTCTCGGCGAAGTGGTAGCCGGTGTCCAGGAACAGGACGTCCACCCCGGGCAGGACCCGGGAGACCACGTGGGGCAGGACGGCGTCGGCCATGGAGCAGGCCACGGCGAGCGTGCCGGGGAAGTTCTGGGCCGCCCACTGGACGACGTCGAGGGCCGCGGCCTCCTCCCCGAGCTCGCGGGCCCCGGCCTCGGCCAGCTCCCGCAGCTCCTCCTTGGGGCGCAGCCGGGCGGACGTGCCGGATGACGCGACGACCGCCCCGGCAGTTGTTGTGGCGGTTGCTGTTGCCGTGATGGTTGCCGACGGGCTCATGTGAGGTCCTCCTCCTCGGCTCGGTGCGCCCATTGGGCGAAGGTCTCCTCGGGGAGGCGCTGGTCCAGGTAGCGGCGCACGAGGCGCTCGACGTAGTCGGTCAGGCCCGCCGCGGGTACCTTGAGGCCCCGAACCGTGCGGCCCAGGCCCGCCTCGGCGCGCCCGGCGGTGGCCAGGCCCCCTCCCAGATGCACCTGGAAGCCGGGCATCTGCTCTCCGTCGACCGTGATGATCTGGCCCTTGAGCCCGATGTCGGCGATCTGGATACGGGCGCAGGAGTTCGGGCAGCCGTTGATGGTCAGGGTGATGCGCCGATCGAGGTCGGTGTCGGCCAGGCGCTCGTCGAGCTCGGCCGAGACCCGCGCCGCCAGCCTCTTGGTCTCCACGATCGCGAACTTGCAGAACTCCAGGCCGGTGCAGGCCAGGGTGGAACGGCTGAAGCCTCCCGGATCGGGATCGAGCCCCAGAGCGCGCAGCCCGGCGACGGCGTCGTCCACCCTGTCGGAGGGAACGTCCAGGAGCAGCAGGTTCTGCAGCGGGGTGGTGCGCACCCGGTCCGAGCCGACCGTCTCAGCCAGGTCGGCCAGGCCCAGCAGGACGTCCCCGCTCAGTCGGCCGACCGGAGGCTTGGCCCCCACCCAGAAGCGGCCGTCCTTCTGCTCATGGACGCCGATGTGGTCGGAGTCCCCGTTGGGCTCCCGGGGAGGGGGACCGTCGGGCAGGGCGCGTCCCAGGTACTCGTCCTCAAGAACCCGCCGGAAGCGCTCCGGCCCCCACTCGGCCATGAGGAACTTCAGCCGCGCCTTGTTGCGCAGGCGGCGGTAGCCGTAGTCGCGGAAGATGCGGATGACGCCGTACCAGACCTCCAGGGCGTCCTCGGGGGGCACGAAGGCTCCCAGGCGCTGACCCAGGCGCGGGGCCGTCGACAGGGCCCCGGCCACCCACAGGTCGTACCCGGGCCCGAGCTCGGGGTGCTCGACGCCGACGAAGGAGATGTCATTGATCTCGTGGAGGATGTCGAGGCTGGGCGAGCCGGTGATGGCGGTCTTGAACTTGCGGGGCAGGTTGGCCAGCTCGGGATCGCCCAGGTAGGTCGACTTGATGGCCTCGGCCAGCGGGGTGGGGTCGATGACCTCGTCCCTGGCGATGCCCGCCACCGGGGAGACCAGGAATCCCCTGGGGGTGTCCCCGCAGCCCTCGATCGTCGTCAGCCCCACCGACTCCAGACGCCGCCACAGCTCGGGGACGGAGCCGATCTCCACCCAGTGGAGCTGGATGTTCTGACGGTCGGTGATGTCGGCCGTGCCGCGGGCGAAGTCGTTGGAGACCGAGCCGAGTGCACGCAGCTGGTCGCGGCTGAGGCTGCCGCCGTCCAGGCGCACCCGCTGCAGGAAGTAGCGGTCGGAGAGCTCGGAGGCGTCCAGCTGGGCGGTGCGGCCGCCGTCGATCCCCTGCTTGCGCTGGGTGTACAGGCCCCACCAGCGGAAACGCCCGTTAAGGTCATCGGGTGCGATGGTCTCGAAACCGCCGGGCGCGTAGGTGCTCAGGATCCTCTCGCGCACCTCCAGAGGAGCCCCGGCCTGCTTGAAGGCCTCGTTGTCGTTGAGCGGCTTGCGGCCGTCGAGGGCCCACTGGCCGTTGGGGCGGGCCTTGCGCGGCGGGCGCACGGTACGAGCCGGCGGCGTGACGGTGGGTGCGGTGGTGGTCATTGCTCCTCCATGACGGTGATGGGGCCACAGACGGGTTAGTCGTGTCAGTGGCGTGTCATTGGCGCAGGAGCGTCCGGGTGCGCTGAGCACGGGCCTTTCAGGCCGTTCGGTCAGCCACAGCCGTCCTGACGGGGCCTTCCGGACGCTTCATCGCGCCGGATACCTCGTACAGCGGGGTGGTTCCCCTCGGGTGCGTCAGGCGCGGTTCAGGCCTGACAACACATGACCGCATGGGCACGCAGGATGTCAGCGGGATACACACCGCTGAAGAGGACTGCGTGGGAGAAGGTCATGGCCGAAACATTAACCATGCATTTATCTGACAGCAAGCAAGAACGATATGTGCTTCCGGTCACGACGTCGTCGTCGAGGCGGGCATTTCCCGTGCGGAGACGCGGAAAAACGCTGCCGGGGACACTCCGCACGCGCGGGTGCGTGCGCGCCCTCGGCGGGGACATCTGACGCGTTCGGGGACAGAAAATCTGCACCCGAACGCGTCAGATGTCCCCACCGGGGTGGAATGTCTCCGCCGGTGAACGGGTGAGCGGGCGCGAGGGGCCGGGCCCACTCGCCCGCGGTCAAGCGCCCAGCTCCTTGTCGCGCTCGACGATGGCCTCGAAGGCGCGCACGACGGCATCGGAGAAACCGGCCCGTTCCAGGGCCACCATGCCGGCCACCGAGGTGCCGCCGGGGGAGCAGACCGCGTCGATGAGATCGGCCGGGGTGCGGCCGTGCCCGCCCTCGGCGGTGCGCTGGGCCTCGGTCTGCACGGTGCGGGCGGTCCCCAGCACCGCCTGGGCCACGATCTGGACGGCCAGGGCCTTGGGAATGCCGCCCATGACGCCGGCGCGCGCCAGGGCGTCGACGAAGGCGCACACCAGGGCGGGGGAGGAGCCCGCCAGGCCGATGAAGGCGGAGAAGTCCTTCTCCTCCAGGATCACGGTGCGCCCGATCGCCTCCATGAGGGTGCGCACGGTCTCCAGGTCGTGGGCGCTCACGTTGCGCCCCGGGGCCAGCGCCGTCATCGACTCGCCCACGGCCGCCGCCATGTTCGGCATGGTGCGCACCACCCGGGTGCCATCGGGCAGCATCGACTCGAGGCGCTCGAGCGTCAGACCGGCCGCGATGGAGACCACCAGGGGCCTGCTGCGGCCGATGGCCCCGCCCAGCCGGGTCAGCACGGTGGGGATGACGTAGGGCTTGAGCCCCAGGATGAGGACGTCGCTGCGCGAGACCAGGTCTGCGGCGTCGGGCACGTGGACGGCCCCGACCTGGCCGGCCAGGCGCTCGGCGGAGCCGTGCTTGCCGGTGAGCAGGAGGTGCCCGGCCGGCGTTCCTGCGGCCACCGCCCCCCGCACGATCGCGCTGACCATGTTGCCGGCGCCGATGAACCCGATACGCATGAGGCCTCCTGATCGTCAGTGACGTGAGACCAACACGGTACCGCGCGCATGGGCTCGGCGGCGTGACTTCCAAGGAGTCGATTGGATCGTGCCGGGCTCATCCCGCTCGCCCCGCTCACCCGTTCAGCGGCCGTGCCCCGCCGGCCTCAGAGCACCATGGCGGCGATCCAGCCGGCGATGAGCAGGGGGATGTTGAAGTGGATGAAGGTCGGGATGACCGAATCGCGCATGTGGTCGTGCTGCCCGTCGGCGTTGAGACCGGCCGTGGGCCCGAGCGTGGAGTCCGACGCCGGTGAGCCGGCGTCCCCCAGCGCCCCGGCGGTCCCGATGAGGGAGACCGTCGCCACCGGGGAGAATCCCAGGGATAGGCACAGGGGCACGTAGATCGCCGAGATGATCGGCAGGGTGGAGAAGGACGAGCCGATCCCCATGGTCACGATGAGACCCACGAGCAGCATGACGAAGGCGGCGGCGGGCTTGGAACCGGCGAACAGGGAGGTCGCCGACGTCACCAGCGGCTCGATCTGCTTGGTCTCCTTGAGCACCGCGGCGAAGCCCTGCGCCGTGATCATGATGAGTCCGATGAGCGCCATCATCCGCATCCCGCCGGTGAAGACGTCGTCGGCCTCGGCGATCGTGACGACCCGGGTGGCCATGAACAGCAGCAGGCCCAGGAGCGCCCCGACCAGGAGGGGATCGGCCTCGGACTCCGTCCAGGTCAGGAAGGTCTGGACCGCGAAGCAGGCGACGACGGCGACCAGCGCGATCGCCACCTTGCGATGGTCGATCTCGACCGGGCCGGAGATCTCCTCACCCGAGTCGCTGCCGGTGTCGATCCGGTAGCTGCGGGGCTTGCGGTAGGTGACGAACACGGCGATGAGCAGGCCCACGATCATGCCCAGCGCCGGGATCCCCATGGCGTGGGTGGCCGAGACATGCGAGACGTCCAGACCCGCGTCCTTGATGTTGGCGTAGAGGATGTCGTGGAGGAAGACCCGCCCGAAGCCCAGCGGCAGGAACATGTAGGTGGTCACCAGGCCGAAGGTGATGGCGCAGGCCACCGCGCGGCGGTCCAGCTGCAGGCGGCTCATGACGATGAGCAGCGGCGGGACCACCAGCGGGATGAAGGCGATGTGGACCGGGATGAGGTTCTGGCTCATGATCGCCATGGCCGTCAGTCCGCCGAGCACCAGCATCGTGGTGACGCGCACGGCCCGCTGCGCGGTGGACCCGTCCTCGGTCTCGATCCTGGCGATGAGCCAGTTCGCCAGCAGCTGGGGCAGGCCCGAGTGCGCCACGGCCATGGCGAAGGCCCCCAGCAGCGCGTAGGACAGGGCGATCTTGGCGCCGTCGGCCAGGCCGTTCTGGAAGGCCACCATCGTCTGACTGATCCCCAGGCCGGCGCTCAGCCCGCCCACGAGCGCGCCGACGAACAGCGAGAGCACCACATGGACGCGCAGCATCGCCAGGATGAGCATGACCAGGACGGCGAGGATGACGGCGTTCATGTGGTGCCTTCCGAGTGGAACGGGGTGCCGGGCTGTGCGGGGCCTCGACCGGTCCTGGGCGGACCCGATCGAATCGGGGGCGATTGTGCCAGGTGATCGTGACAGGGACGTATCGTGGAGTAATGAGCGAGAACCATAACGACGTCACCAGCGGCTCTTCTTCCTCTCGCCGCGTCCTCGTGACCGGGGCCTCCACCGGTATCGGCGCCGCCACCGTCCGGCTCCTGCGCTCCCACGGCTGGGAGGTCGTCGCCACCGCCAGGCGGGTGGAGCGCCTGGAGGCCCTGGCCGCCGAGACCGGCTGCACCTGGGTGGCCGCCGACCTCCAGGAGCCGGGCGACGTCGAGCGCCTGGCCCGTGAGGTGCTCGACGGCGGCCCGGTCGACGCGGTCGTCAACAACGCCGGAGGTGCGCTGGGGGTCGACCCGGTCGCCGAGGGCAAGGCCGAGGAGTGGGCCACCATGTACGAGCGCAACGTGCTCGCGGCCCTGCGCGTGACCCAGGCCTTCCTGCCCGGTATGCGCCGTCGGGGAGGGGATCTGGTGTTCCTCACCTCCACCGCCGCCCATGACACCTACCCCGGCGGGGGCGGGTACGTGGCCGCCAAGCACGCCGAGCGAGTCATCGCGGGCACGCTTCGCCTGGAGCTGGTGGGCGAGCCGGTGCGCGTCATCGAGATCGCGCCTGGCATGGTGGCCACCGAGGAGTTCTCCCTCAACCGCCTCCACGGGGACGCCGAGGCCGCCGCGAAGGTCTACGCCGGCGTCGCCGAGCCCCTGAGCGCCGACGACGTCGCCGCCTGCATCGTCTGGACCCTCGAGCTGCCCGCCCACGTCAACATCGACTCCATGGTGGTGCGGCCCCGGGCCCAGGCCTCCAACACGCTGGTGGCCCGCGAGCAGTAGGCGAGCAGTAGGAGGCGGCCTGCCGGCGGCGGGTGAGTCGCCGGTGAGCCGTCGACGGACTGACGGACACAGGTTGCCCACAGGTCTGACCTGCCGCGGGCACAGTGCGGGTTCCTAACGTCTGCTCCAGCCCCGGCCGGGCCGGGAACCAGACTGAAAGGACCCCTATGAGCAAGCACGTCTCCTCCGGCGCTGACAACGCCGGTGACAACGCCTCAGCCCCCGGGCGCGACGCGGCCACCGAGAGCCTCCCCATCCAGGGCGGCGCCGACGACGCCGCCAAGGACACTGCGAGTGCCGCCGTCAACGACCCCGTGCAGGACGTCGCCAAGGACGTCACGAAGGACTCGGTCAAGGATCCCGGGACGGCTTCGGCCACGGAGCGTGCGCAAGCCGGCGCCACTGCCGGCGACACCGGGAAGCTTCCCGCAGACCGTTCCGATGAGGCCGCCGCGGACGCGTCGGCCGGTGCGGCTCGAGCAGCTGCTGCCGGCAGCAGCACTGCCGACACGAGGCTGACGGGAGCATGGGTGTCCCCGGATGCTCAGAACGCCGCGACCATCGGCGTTGCCGCACCGGCGCCCTCAGCGGCCAAGAAGGCGCGTTCCAAGGCGCGCAAGCCCTGGTACCGCCGTCGCATCATTGTGGGCGCTGCTGGGGTGGCGCTGCTGGCGGGCTCCTTCGCAGCCGGCTGGGGGACCAACGAGCTCCTCGGCCATGACGGCCCTGGCGGCAGCCGTGCTCAGCAGGAGTCCGGCAACGGGCAGGGCGGTCCCGGCGGGCAGATGCCCGGTGGAGGACCCGGTGGCCAGGGCGGGCCCGGTGGTGGCCCCGGCGGAGGACCCGGGGGCGGTCAGGGTGGCCCCGGCGGGCAGGGCGGTCCGGGAGGAGACTCCGGTGGGGCCGGCCGGACCACCCCCAACGGAGACGCCCCCGGCGGCTCCGGATCGGGCGAGGGCGGTCAGCAGGGAGGCTCCGGATCCTCAGGCGTCCTCCAACAGGGCTCCACCCCGAGCGCGGGGAGCTGACAACGCCCGGCATGGCAGTCAGTGCGGTGTCGGGGCCCGCTGGGTCTCGACACCGCACTGACTGGTGCCTGAACCACCGGATCTGTCACGATCGGCGACTTTTAGACACCCAGCTGCTGTGCGGCTGCTCGATTGACAATCCGTTCCTGCAGGTCAGGGCGCTGCGCTCGGGAGTGGAGCCGCCCCTGCTGTCGCTAAAAGTCTCCCTCAGTGACACCGATCAGTCGTCTCAGGAGGCCGGGGCGGGCATCCCGCATCGCCCCGGAAGCAGGGACCAACAGGTCTTCAGACACCGCGAGGGAGCGGGTAGCGTGTTGCTGTACCAGAACCTTGGAATGCGACGGTCCCTGCACTCGCGATGGGACTGTCACGGCCATGGTGACCGCCTTGAATGGTCGGCTCGCCTCCTATTGGTCGTCGAGACGATCGGAGTACTGCGATGAGCGAGAACACCCCTCGCATGGCGCTCGGCACCATGCACTTCGGCACCCGCCTGCCCGAGACCCGGTCCCGGGAGATTCTCGATGCCTACCTGGATCTCGGCGGCCTGTGGATCGACACCGCGAACTGCTACGCGTTCTGGGGCTCCGAGACCGGTCTCGGGGGCCAGAGCGAGACCGTGATCGGCCAGTGGCTCACTGATCGCGGGGTGCGCGACCGGGTGAGGATCAGCACCAAGGTCGGTGCGGAGCCGACCCGCCCCCACAGCTTCCCGGACGCCGTGGAGGGCCTCGGGAAGGACACCGTCCACCGCGCCATCAGGGACAGCCTGCACCGTCTGCAGACCGAGCGCGTCGATATGTACTGGGCTCATATGGAGGACCGGGCGCAGACGATTCCGGACGTGGCGGCCACCTTCGGCGACCTGGTCGCTCAAGGACTGACCGCCCGAATCGGTCTGTCCAACCACCCGGCCTGGTACGCCGCCGCAGCCAACGTAAACGCCCAGCAGCGGGGCTCGGCCCGGTTCAGCGCCCTCCAGCTGCGGGAGTCCTACCTTCACCCCAGGCCCGACGTCCCCGTTGAGGGCGAGGACCACCCCCACGGGATGATGACGGCCGAGAGCAAGGACCTCGCCGGGCGGTGCGACGTGGAGCTGTGGGCCTACACGCCGCTGCTGACCGGCGCCTACGAGCACCCGGAGCGTCCCCTTCCCGAGGCCTACGAGCACCCGGGGACCCACAACCGCCTGGCGGTGCTGCGCAAGTGGTCAGACAGGCTGGCCATGAAACCGAGCCAGGTCGTCCTGGCCCTCCTCAACGCCCAGCAGCCGACGATCACCCCGATCGTGGGAGTCAGCTCCGTCGCCCAGCTGTCCGAGGCGGTCCAGGCCACCCGCCTCACCCTCCCCGAGGAGGCCGTCGAGGAGCTCAACGCAGCCGGCTAGACCGAGGACCTGGACCGAGGACACAGCCTCCAAGGTGTGCGCGGGCGCTTATTCCACCGCCGGGTGTGGGGAGGATGACGTCATCGAGGCCGGGTCCGCACTGGCCCCGGCGGTACGCCGCCCACTACACTCCCCGGAGCACAGGCAGCGACCCGGCCATCACCGGCGAGCCTCCGGAAGAACCGGGCCCGGCGCACCAGCGCCACCGGCCCCCAGTAGAACCGGACGGGACAGCCCGTCACAGCTGAGAACGAAGCGGTCGTGCGGACCCGCCTTCGTCAGGGCATCGGCACGGCAAGCGAGGTGGTACCGCGGTGCGGCACCAGCCGGGCACTAGTCCCGGTCGGGAGTCGTCGTCGTCCTCGTCAGGCCCCGGGCAACCGCCCGAGGCGGTAGGAACGAGTGAGACGAGAGCACACCGCGATGGCTGAGAAGATGGCTGACAGCACCACCGCCGGCGGCAGCGAGCCGACCGGCGCCGCCTTCTACCCCCTGCACCGGCCGGGGGAGCAGATCGACCCCTCGCCCTCCTTCCCCGCCATCGAGGAGGAGGTCCTGGCCTACTGGAAGGCCGACGGCACCTTCCAGGCCTCCATCGACAACCGCAACGAGCCCTGCGACGAGTTCGTCTTCTACGACGGCCCGCCCTTCGCCAACGGCCTGCCCCACTACGGCCATCTGCTGACCGGCTACGTCAAGGACGCCGTCGGGCGCTACCAGACCCAGCGCGGCAAGCGCGTCGAGCGCCGCTTCGGCTGGGACACCCACGGCCTGCCCGCCGAGCTCGAGGCCCAGCGCCTGCTCGGCATCGACGACGTCACCGAGATCACCCGCCCCGGGGGCCTAGGCATCGAGAAGTTCAACGAGGAGTGCCGCACCTCCGTCCTGCGCTACACCAAGGAGTGGGAGGACTACGTCACCCGCCAGGCGCGCTGGGTCGACTTCGACAACGACTACAAGACCCTGGACCCCGACTACATGGAGTCGGTGCTGTGGGCCTTCAAGCAGCTGTGGGACAAGGGCCTGGCCTACCAGGGCTATCGCGTCCTGCCGTACTGCTGGCACGACCGCACCCCCTTGAGCAACCACGAGCTCAAGATGGATGACGACGTCTACCAGGACCGCCAGGACAACACGGTCACGGTGGGCCTGCGCCTGGAGGAGCCCCTGCGCAAGGGCGCCGAGCGCCCCGAGCTGGTCCTCATCTGGACCACCACCCCCTGGACCCTGCCCTCCAACCTGGCCATCGCCGTGGGGCCCGACGTCGAGTACGTGACCGTCCACGTGGACGAGGACCTCGACTCGCCGGTCGCCGGCCAGGACGTCGTCATCGCGAAGGACCTGCTGGGCTCCTACGCCCGCGAGCTGGGCGAGGACCCGCGGGTGGTGGCCACCTGCACCGGGGCGGACCTGGTGGGGCGGCGCTACCACCCGATCTTCGACTACTTCGACGACGCCGCCCACCGGGCCGAGGGCGCCGCACCCGGGCCCAACGCCTGGACGATCATCCCCGCCGACTTCGTCACCACCTCCGACGGAACCGGCCTGGTCCACATGGCCTCGGCCTTCGGTGAGGACGACATGATCGCCTGCACCGAGGCCGGCATCGAGACGGTCGTGCCCGTCGACGACGGCGGCGTGCTCACCGAGGAGGTAAGCGACTACGCCGGGCTGCAGGTCTTCGAGGCCAACAAGCCGATCGTCGCCGACCTGCGCGACGGCACCGGCCCGCTGGCCCGCCGCGACGAGGACCAGCGCGCCGTCCTGGTGCGCCAGGCCTCCTACGTGCACTCCTACCCGCACTGCTGGCGCTGCCGTAAGCCGCTCATCTACAAGGCGGTCTCCTCCTGGTTCGTGCGCGTCTCGGCGATCCGCGACCGCATGGTCGAGCTCAACCAGGACATCGACTGGTACCCCGGTCACATCAAGGACGGCATCTTCGGCAAGTGGCTGGCGGGCGCCCGCGACTGGTCCATCTCCCGCAACCGCTTCTGGGGCGCGCCCATCCCGGTGTGGGTCAGCGACAACCCCGACTACCCGCGCACCGACGTCTACGGCTCCTACGCCGAGCTCGAGCGCGACTTCGGCGTGGAGGTCAAGGACCTGCACCGGCCCTTCATCGACACCCTCGTGCGGCCCAACCCCGACGACCCCACGGGCAGGTCCATGATGCGCCGCATCCCCGACGTGCTGGACTGCTGGTTCGAGTCGGGGTCGATGCCCTTCGCCCAGGTGCACTACCCCTTCGAGAACGTCGAGTGGTTCGAGTCGCACTACCCGGGCGACTTCATCGTGGAGTACATCGGCCAGACCCGCGGCTGGTTCTACACCCTCCACGTCCTGGCCACGGCCCTGTTCGATCGGCCCGCCTTCACCTCCTGCGTCTCCCACGGAATCCTCCTGGGCAACGACGGGGCGAAGATGAGCAAGTCGCTGCGCAACTACCCGGACGTCTCCATGGTCTTCGACCGCGACGGGGCCGACGCCATGCGCTGGTTCCTGCTCTCCGCGCCGGTCATGCGCGGCGGCAACCTCGTGGTCACCGACAAGGCCATCCGCGACACGGTGCGCCAGGTGGTGCTGCCGCTGTGGAACACCTGGTACTTCTTCGCCCTCTACGCGGGCCAGGTGGAGGGGGGCGGCTACGTCACCGACGGCGTCGACCTCGACGACGCGAGCCTGTTCGCCAAGCGTGGCGGCCTGCACGTCATGGACCGCTACGTCCTGGCCCGAACCAAGGACCTGGCTGAGACGGTGGCCGCCCAGATGGACGGCTACGACATCACCGGGGCCTGCGCCACGATCCGCGACTTCCTCGACGTGCTCACCAACTGGTACCTGCGCACCTCGCGCCAGCGCTTCACCGACGGCGACAAGACCGCCTTCGACACCCTGGCCACGGTGCTGCGCGTGCTCACCGAGGTCATGGCGCCGTTGGCGCCGCTGGTGAGTGAGGAGATCTGGCGGGGCCTGACCGGCGGGCGCTCCGTGCACCTGACGGACTGGCCGGTGCTGCCGGCTCACGTGACCAACGCCGAGCTCGTCTCCGCCATGGACGAGGCGCGCGCGGCGGTCTCGGCGGCCCTGAGCCTGCGCAAGGCCGAGAAGCTGCGCGTGCGCCAGCCGCTGCGCAGCCTGACCGTCGCCACGGCCGACCCGGCGGGGCTGGCCCCCTTCAGGGAGCTGGTGGCCGAGGAGGTCAACGTCAAGGAGGTGCGGGTGCTGGACGCCGAGTCCGCCGGCTACGAGGCCAGGCAGGACCTCACCCTCAACCCGCGGGCCTTCAGCCCCGAGGTCCGCAAGCTCACCTCCAGGCTCTTCGCCGCCGTCAAGGCGGGGGAGTGGGAGCTCACCGAGGACGGGGACGTGCGCTTCGACGACGTCCTGCTCGACGGCGCCCCGGTGGTCCTGGAGGCCGAGGACGGAGCCTTCACGCTGACGACCCGCATCGAGGTCGACGACGACTCCCTGGCCGCTACCATGCTGCCCTCGGGAGCCTTCGTGGTCCTGGACACCGCCCTCGACGACGCCCTGGAGGCCGAGGGCTGGGCGCGTGACCTGGTGCGTCTCGTTCAGGATGAGCGCAAGGCCGTCGGCCTGCACGTGGGGGATCGCATCCGCCTGGAGCTGACCGTCCCGGAGGACAAGGGCGCCTGGACCGGTGCCCACCTGGACCTGGTCAAGCGGGAGGTCGGCTGCGTGGACGCCTCCGTCATCGCCGCCCCCGGCGTCAAGGAGCCCACCGCCAAGGTCGAGAAGGTCGACACGAAGCCCGAGGCCTGATCCAGACCCGGGCCTGAGTACCCAGTACACGTGGTGCCGGCAGACCGAGCGAATTGGTCTGCCGGCACCACGTGTCGTCCGGCTAGGCCTCGCGCGCTTGGAAGCCAGGCTCCATTGCCTTCGATCTTGACGCATTCGAATAAACCTCATAGGAGGGGGACAGGCAGCCCTCCGAGCCGCTGCGAGTCAGCTGCGGTAGGGTGCGCGCGGCAGCGGGCGCGTGAGGCGCCCGCAGATGGAGGACCCATGAACGACGAGCGCCGCCACCGGCTTCCCGGGCAGGACCCGGCCGAGAACCAGGACGCGACCAATCCCGGAGCCGCCTTCGGCATCCCTGAGGGCGCCACGGGGGAGGAGGTGGTCGACGCCGTCTTCGGCGATTCTGGCGTCGACCCCGAGCTCCTGCCCTACCTGGAGGCCGCGGGCACCCCCAGCCTCACCGACGGCGACGCCCTGACCGTCTCCGTCTCCGAGCTCCAGGAGGCCGGCGCCCAGCGCGAGGCGGACGCCGAGGTCCAGGACCGTGAGGACCTCGAGGCCCTGCGCGAGCTCGTCGCCGCCAACATGATCCCCGGCGGCGACACCGACCGCCTCGAGGAGCTCCTCGCCGAGGTCGACGCCGACGACTCCGACGACTGGGAGTCCTGGGAGCCCCAGCTCCCCGACACCCCCGAGGACGAGCACCTGCGCGACCTTCAGGCGGCCGCCCGCGCCGTCGAGGTCTCCGCCCGCATGCGCCAGGTCGAGGCCGAGATCCTCTCCCGCGCCCCCGAGCACCAGGTCCAGCCCTCCCTGGAACGCGTCGAGGCCGTCCTCGACATCCTGGGCCACCCCGAGCGCACCTACCGCACCGTCCACATCACCGGCACCAACGGCAAGACCTCCACCGCCCGCATGACCGAGCGCCTCCTGGCCGCCGGCGGCATGCGCACCGGCCGCTTCACCTCCCCCCACCTGGCCACCATTCGCGAACGCATCAGCCTCGACGGCGAGCCGATCAGCGAGGAGGGCTTCATCGCCGCCTGGGAGGACGTGGCCCCCTACATCGCCATGGTCGACGAGCGCTCGGTGGCCGCCGGCGGGCCGCGCCTGTCCTTCTTCGAGGTCCTGGCCGTCATGGCCCTAGCTGCCTTCGCCGACTACCCCGTCGACGTGGCCGTCATCGAGGTCGGCCTGGGCGGGCGCTGGGACGCCACGAACGTCATCGGCTCCGACGTCGCCGTCATCACCCCGATCGGACGCGACCACGAGCGCTGGCTCGGCTCCTCGATCACCGAGATCGCCCACGAGAAGGCCGGCGTCATCAAGGACGGCTCCACCGTCGTCGTCGCCCACCAGGTCCCCGAGGCCGCAGCCGAGATCGAGCAGGCGGCCGCCGAGCATCGCGCCGTCGTGCGCCGCGAGCGCGACCCGGAGGAGGACCCCACCTCGCCGGATGCCGGCGTCCTGCAGGTCCTCGACCGTCAGCTCGCCGTCGGTGGCCAGCTGGTGACGCTGGCCACCGCAGCCGCCGTCTACGAGGACGTCTTCGTCCCGCTGCACGGGGAGTACCAGGCCCGCAACGCCCTGCTGGCCCTGGCGGCCGCTGAGGCGATCCACGGTGGCCGCCGGCTACCCGGGCGCGTCGTCGAGGACGGCTTCGCCTCCGTCACCAGCCCCGGCCGCCTGGAGGTCCTGCGCTCCTCGCCCACGGTCCTGGTCGACGCCGCCCACAACCCCCACGGCGTCGAGGCCCTCACTGGAGCCATCGAGGAGGCCTTCGGCTTCCAGCACCTCGTCGCGGTCCTGGGCGTCATGGCGGACAAGGACGCCGAGGGGATCCTGGCCGGCCTGGAGCCGGTGACCGACGCCGTCGTGTGCGTCCCCATCGACTCGCCCCGGGCCATGGACGTCGACGACCTGGGCGAGATCGCCAAGGAGGTCTACGGCGCCGACCGCGTCGTCGTGAGCCAGCAGCTCGGTGAGGGCGTGGAGCGGGCCGTGGCCCTGTCCGAGGGCTACGACACCCCGCTGACCGCCTCGGGAATCCTCATCGTCGGCTCCGTGGTCCTGGCCGCTGAGGCGCGATCCCTGTTCGGCAGGCCCTGACGGCCCGTCCCCGGGGCTGTTGCCCGCGGCTTTCCACGACTCTTTCCTCCGGCTCTTACGCCGTGGCCTCGATCCGATCGACGCCGCCGATCCGTGTCCTCACCCGTCCGGGAGGCTCGGGCAGAACCTCTTCGCCCGAGCCTCCCGGACGGGTTTTTGCCTCATTTTCAGCGACAAGCCTTCCATGTGTTAGATAACACAGGGATAAGAATGGACGACTTGTGCACACAAGTGTATACTTGTGTGCACAAGTCGCCGGGAGGGTGATTCCTCCGGCTCCATCCCACGTCCCTCAGGAGCCCCGCATGTCATTGACGGACAGCGTCGTCTACCAGATCTATCCCAAGTCCTTCCGCGACTCCACCGGTGACGGTGTGGGCGACCTGCGCGGCATCATCGAGAAGGTCGACTACATCGCCTCCCTGGGGGTGGACCACGTCTGGTTCAACCCCTTCTTCCCCTCACCGGGCCGGGACAACGGCTACGACATCTCCGACTACTGCGCCATCGACCCGGCCATGGGCACCATGGAGGACTTCGAGGAGCTCGTCGCCGCCCTGGGCGAGCACGGCATCGGCGTCATGCTGGACATGGTCCTCAACCACACCTCCACCGAGCACGAGTGGTTCCAGCGGGCCCTGGCCGGAGACCCCGTCTACCAGGACTACTACTACCTGCTGCCGCCCAAGGAGGACGGCTCGCTGCCCACCAACTGGGTCTCCAAGTTCGGCGGCCCCGCCTGGGCGCCCTTCGGGGAGACCGGCCTGTACTACCTGTGCCTGTACGACCGCACCCAGGCCGACCTCAACTGGCACAACCCGGCCGTGCGCGCCGAGGCCGCCAGGATCGTCAACTTCTGGCGGGGCAAGGGCGTCAAGGACTTCCGCTTCGACGTCATCAACGTCATCGGCAAGACCCTGCCGCTTCAGGACGCGCCCGCCGGCACCGACGACCGCTACACCTACACCGACGGCCCCCTCGTCCACGACTACCTGCGCGAGCTCAGTGCCGCCAGCTTCGGCCAGGACCCCGAGGCGATGACGGTCGGCGAGATGTCCTCGACCACCGTCGAGGCCTGCGTCGGCTACTCCAACCCGGCCAACCACGAGCTGAGCATGGTCTTCAGCTTCCACCACCTCAAGGTCGACTACGCCGACGGCGCCAAGTGGACCCGCATCCCCTACGACTTCGCCGCCCTCAAGCGCATCCTCAACGAGTGGGCCACCGGCATGCAGGCCGGCGGCGGCTGGAACGCCCTGTTCTGGAACAACCACGACCAGCCCCGCGCCATCGACCGCTTCGCCGACCCCGAGCGCTACCACGTCGAGTCCGCCACCATGCTCGCCACCGTCATCCACCTGCTGCGCGGCACGCCCTACGTCTACATGGGTGAGGAGATCGGCATGACCGACCCCGCCTACCTCGACATCGAGGACTACGTCGACGTCGAGGCCCGCAACGCCTACCACGAGCTGACGGCCGGCGGCATGGAGCCCCAGGAGGCCTTCGCCGTCGTCCACTCCAAGGCCCGCGACAACGCCCGCACCCCCATGCAGTGGAACGCCGAGACCCCCGGCGCCGGGTTCACGACCGGCACCCCCTGGCTGCGGCCCACCAACCAGCAGGCCGTCAACGTCGAGCGCGAGGAGGCCCAGGGGCGGATCCTGCCCTACTACCGGCGCCTCATCGCCCTGCGCAAGGAGCTGCCCGTCATCTCCCGCGGCAGCTACGCCCCCTACCTCCTGGAGCACGAGGACGTCCTGGCCTACACCCGCGAGCACGAGGACAGCCGCCTGCTGGTCCTGTGCAGCTTCCGCGGCCACGACACCGAGGCGGCCGTCCCCGAGGGCTTCGAGAGCTCCCGCATCCTCATCGGCAACTACGACGGCAACGACCGCGCCCGCAGCCGCGACGAGCTGCCCGCCGCCGCCGACCGTTTCGAGGCGGGTGTCATCCGCCTGCGCCCCTACGAGGCCATCGCCCTGCTCGCCTGAACCGGCCCTGACTGCCGGACCCGACTCACGCTCTTCCCCTGCGCCTCCGTACTTCTGTCCGCCCTGTCCGCCCCGGAGGACTGCCGAGCAGGCCTCCCAGAACCCGTCGCACCCACCCAAGCTCCGAAAGGAACCCTCCATGTCCCAACCAGACCAGGGCCCCGAGGTCCCCATCGCCTCCCCGGTGACGGGGACGGTCATCGACCTCGCCGACGTCCCCGACCCCGTCTTCTCCTCCAAGGCCGTGGGGGACGGGCTCGGTGTCGAGCCCGACGACGGCGCGATCGCCTCCCCGGTGGACGCCACCATCACCATGGTCGCCGGAACCGGCCACGCCATCGGCTTCAAGAGCGAGTCGGGCCTGGAGGTCCTGCTCCACCTCGGCGTCGACACCGTCGAGCTCGAGGGCGCCCCCTTCGACCTGAGCGTCAAGGTCGGCGACACCGTCAAGGCCGGCGACTCCCTGGGCACCATGGACCTCGAGGCCGTGCGCGCCGCGGGCAAGGCCACCACCGCCATCGTCGTCCTGACCAACACGATCACCCACCTGGCCGACCTGACCGTCACCACCGGGCATGCGGACGCGGGCGCCACCATCGCCACCGCCACGCTCAAGGGCGAGGACGACTCGCAGGCCGGATCCGCCGGTGCCTCGGCCGCCGTCGAGGACGGCTCCAGCGGAGCCGACGGAGAGCGCACCGACGGACTGAGCGGCTTCGACGCCACCGCCGCCGACATCATCACCGGCATCGGCGGCCCCGACAACGTCCGCTCCGTCCTGCACTGCATCACCCGCGTGCGCTTCTACCTCAAGGACGAGTCCCTGGCCGACGACGAGGCCGTGGCCGACCTCGACGGCGTCATCGACGTGGTCAAGTCCGGCGGCCAGTACCAGGTCGTCATCGGCCCCGAGGTCGTCGACGTCTACGACGCCGTCGTCGCCCAGCTGCCCAACGTGGGCGGCGGTGAGCAGGCCGCCGACGTCGAGGTGGTCGAGCGGCCCACGACGCTCTGGGGCTGGGTCAAGCTCGGCTTCTCCTCCCTCATCGGTGTCATCACCGGCTCGATGATCCCCGTGGTCGGCATGCTGGCCGCCTCCGGGATCCTCAAGGGTCTCCTGGCGCTGCTCGTCCAGTTCAAGGTCGTCACCGAGGCCTCCAACACCTTCCACTTCATCGACGCCATGAGCTCGTCGATGTTCTTCTTCCTGCCGATCATCGTCGGCTTCACCGCCGCCAAGCGCCTGGGCTCCGACCCCATCGTCGTGGCGATCATCGGCGGCGTGCTCTGCTACCCCTCCGTGGTGGAGATGTCCAAGAACACCAACGACGTCATCACCGTGGGACGCACCGTGTTCAACTCCGACTTCTTCGGTATCCCGGTCTCCCTGCCCGCCGACAACGCCTACGCCTACTCGATCTTCCCCATCATCGTGGGGGCCTGGCTCGCCTCCAAGATCGAGCCCTGGCTCAAGAAGGTGCTCCCTGCGGTCATCCGGCCCATCTTCGGGCCGCTCATCGAGATCTTCGTGGTCTCCGCCCTCATCCTGCTGGTCTTCGGGCCCGTCGTCATGCTCGTCTCCGGTGGCATCGCCTCCGTCATCAACGCGGTCCTGGGTGTCAAGCCCCGGGTTTTGTGGAGGCTGGTTTAGCTGGATGTGGTGGTGGCTGGTTGTAGTTGTTCCTGGCGGTGGGTGTCGGGGGCCCAGGCGGCTTCGTGCTCGGCGGGGGTGCGCATGCCGATG
>NZ_JAAIJY010000036.1 GCF_011752065.1 Actinomyces sp. ZJ308 | reverse complement strand
TCCATGGGCTACGGGACCGGCTACCGCAAGGCCCTGGAGGGCAAGTGGGGCGTCTACGACGTCGACGACTGCGTCAGCGGCGCCCAGCACCTGGTGGACGCCGGGCTCGTGGATCCGCGCCGCATCGCGATCCGCGGGGGCTCGGCCGGAGGCTTCACGGTGCTGTCGGCCATCACCCACTCCACGGTGTTCACGGCGGCCAGCTCCTGCTTCGGGGTGACCGACCTCAAGCGGCTGGTGCGCACGACCCACAAGTTCGAGTCGCACTACATCGGCCAGCTCATGGGCACCCAGGACATCGACGACCCGGTTCTGGACGAGCGCAGCCCCATCAACCACATCGAGGACATCGGTGTCCCGCTGCTGCTCATCCAGGGCTCGGAGGACCCGATCGTCCCGGTGGATCAGGCCACCGCCATGTACGAGGCCCTCAAGGCGGCCGGCGCGCCGGTGGCCCTGGAGGTCTTCCAGGGTGAGGGGCACGGCTTCCGCCTGGCCGCGAACATCCGACGCCGCTACGAGGCCGAGCTGAGCTTCTACCGCCAGGTGTGGAGGATCGGCGGGTCCTGCTCCCAGACCGAGCGGCGCGGCGAGGAGGACACCTTCATGGTCAAGGTGGAGAACCTGCGCTGATGACACGAACCTGGAAGAGGCTGTCCCAGCCCCTGTCAAGGCGCGCGGGCAGCCTCTTCCGTCATCACCGTGTCGGGCTCTACATCCTGGCGGTGCTGGTGGGGCTCGCCTCGGGCCTGGGGGCGGTGCTGTTCCGGCTGGGGATCGATGCCTGGTCCCAGCTGCTCAGCGGGGCCGATGACTACACCGTCTCGATGGGCCCCTCGGTCGGGTGGTTGGCGCCGCTGGGCACCTGGTTCGTCCTGGTGGCACCCGTGCTCTCAGGCCTCATCGTGGGCCCGCTCATGTCCCGGCTGGGCCACACGCCCACAGGTCACGGCGTGGCCGGCGTCATCTGGTCGACGCGACACCGCGACGGCACGATGGCGCCGCTTGCGGCCCTGGCGATGACGACGTCGTCGGCCCTGACGATCGGGGGCGGCGGCTCGGTGGGTCCGGAGGGTCCGATCGCCGAGCTGGGCGCGTCCACGGCCAGCGTCATCGGACGGGGCCTGCGCCTGCCCAGGCTCCCGGTGCGCCACCTGGCGGCCGCCGGCACCGCCGCCGGGATCGCCGCAGCCTTCAACGCTCCTCTGGCGGGGGCCTTCTTCGCCCTGGAGGTCGTCCTCATGGGTTTCAGCGCCGACGCCTTCATCGTCATCGTCCTGGCCTGTGTGGCCTCAACGGTCCTGTCGCACCACCTGCTGGGGACGACTCTGTCGCTGTCGCTGCCTTACCTGGACCTGTCCGGGGACGCACAGCTGGGCTGGGTGGCCCTCCTGGGTGTGGCGGGTGGAGGCGTCGGCATCGGTTTCATGCGTCTTCGCTTCATCGTGCTCGACGCCCTGACCCGCGCCTGGCAGCGACTGGGCGTCCCGATCTGGGTGCGTCCCGGAATCGGGGGGCTGGCCGTCGGCGCTGTCCTGCTGGTCCTGCCCGAGATGTACGGGGAGTCCTCGGCCGCGCTCAACCGGGCGCTGGCCGGTCGCTACACCCTGGCGCTGCTGCTGGTGCTGTGCGTGGCCAAGATGCTGGCGACCTCGATGACCTTGGGAATGGGCTTCGTCGGCGGGGTGTTCGCACCCTCCCTGTTCATCGGCGGGACGCTCGGGGCGGCCTTCGGCACCCTGGTGGCACCCAGCTACGCACCAGCGGCCGGGGTCTTCGGGGTCATCGGTATGGGGGCGGTGTTCGCCGGCGCGGCCCGCGCCCCGATGACGGCGGTCCTGCTCATCATCGAGATGACCGGGCAGCACGCGCTGCTCCTGCCCCTCATGCTGGCCACGGTGCTGGCCACCTTCACCAGCCGTTTCCTGTCGCGAGGCACACTGTTCACCGAGGAGCTGCGCCGTCGCGGTGAGGACGTCGAGGACCCGATGACCACCACTCTCCTGGGACGCACCCGCGCCTGCCGACTCATGGTGGACCCACCCGCCGTTGTCGAGGCCACGGCGACGGTGCGTGAGGCGGCCGCCCTGATGAGTCGGCACAGCGCCTCGGTCCTGCCCGTGGTCACGACGACAAGTGAGGACGCCCGTGAGCTGCTCGGCTGCGTGACGGCCGCTCAGCTGACCACAACGCTCCTGAGCGACGATCCCGACGGCGCCGGCGCGATGACGGTCACGGACCTGCCCCTGGTCCCCGACCGCCTGTCCCACGACTCCGAGGCGACTGATGTGCTCGAGGCCCTCACCCGAACCCGACTGGAGGGGATCCCGGTGGTGGCCCCTGCGTCCGACTCCGGTCCTGAGCGGCTGGTGGGGTGGGTGTGCCAGCGCATCGTCGTCGAGCGGATCTACGAGGTCCAGGCCCAGGCCCGCACCGCAGCCGCCGCCTACACCTCGCTGGGATCCCGGCTGCAGGACAGATGGCACGCGCGCCCCGTTCCTGCGCGCAGGATCAGCAGAATCAGTCGTATCAGCCGGATCAGCTCACGCGGCTCGCGCCGATCCCGGCGTCGGTGACGCGGCCGCCGTCCGGGCCGTTGTCTGAGCCGTTGTCCGGGGCGCTGTCCGGGTGGCTGTCCGGGTCGCTGAGGGTGCGGTGCCGGTCCCTATCGCTCGTCGCCGCTAGGAGGACTCTTGATCGATCGGTTCTCCTGGACCACCCGCGCCCTCTCGGTGAGGCTCTCGGTGAGAGTGTCGGACAGCTCGGTGATGCGCTCGGCATTGGCCACGATGCGCCGAGGGTCGGACATCCACATCCAAGCAGCGGCGACCACCGGGAGGATCACCGGCAGGTACCACCGGGACCCGCCCCAGTGCGCCCACACGGACACGCTGAGGTCGGCGGGCGTGTGCGGGGTGTCAGTCAGGGTGAGAACGCCGATGAGCACGGCCATGGTGGCCAGCGCCCCCAGGCTCATCCAGCCGATGTTGCGCATCCGGCGCCCGTTGTGGGCCACGCAGACGGCCAGGAGGATGTACAGACCGCCTCCCAGGAGGTTCAAGGACCACACCGCGGGCGCCTCATGGGGGCTTCGAACCAGGGCGACCAGGGCGGGGACGAGGACGATCACCCCGAAGACGGCGAAGACACCGACCAGGATGCGCCCCCATCCGTAAGCGGGGCGGCGGGTGTCCTGAACCGGGCGTACCGATGAGCGCTCGTCCATGGGGAACGACCTTTCCACGTGATGACCTCCGGCACGCGCGGCGCCAACTCAGCCTCTAACCGATGCCAGAACGTTACTATTCACAACGTGAGCACCATTAAGTTGACCAAATCCCTGAACGCACACGCCTCGGTGGACGATGACCGTAAGGATACCGACCTCAGCAATCAGGCCGAGGCCAACACGGTCCATGAGACCGAGGACTCCGACACCACCGGCGCCGAGGACCGGGCCGGCTCCAAGACCACCAAGCAGGGAACGAAGCAGGACACTGGCAACGCCAAGGACGACGCGCAGGCGCGCAAGCCCTCCGAGGACCAGGACAGCAACGCCGACGACGCCGACGACGCCGCTGACACCGCTGATACCGCCGATGCGCGTGCCGAGGCCGGTGACACCGCCGACGTCTCACCAGCACAAGGCCCCTCCGGGACCGAGCCGGCAGCCGACGTACTCGTCCTGGCCGCGGCACCGGGAAGGGACGGGGCCGAGACTCCCGAGATCCTCCTGGAGGGCCTGGAGCCCCCCTCCAGCACCGCTCTGGAGGGCCTGGACATCGAGGCGCTCGCGGCCCTGCTGCCGTCGCTGGGCTTCTCAGGCGCTCAGGACTCCGTTGTGCGTCTCCCCTCCTCGTCGGTCAGCACCGCGGCCTACCACGGTCCGACGACGATTCTTGTCGTCGGCGTCGGGACGGGGTGGGCCGACACCGATCCGCTCGCCGTCACCACCGATGATGAGGCCGCCCTGGGCTACGACCAGACGGGCCTGCTGCGTCGGGCCGCCGGGCGCGCAACCCGGGCGCTGGCCGGAACCGGCTCCGCGGCCCTGGCGCTGCCCACGCTCTCCGAGGAGCAGCTCGCCGCCGTCGCGCACGGGGCCGCCCTGGGCGCCTACTCCTGGAAGGCGACGAAGAACGAGGACCGTCCCGGACAGGAGTCCTCCTCCAAGCAGACCTCCCCGTTGAAGGACATCTCCATCGTCTCGCCTCTGTCCGACACGCCGGAGGGGCAGGAGGCGCTGACGGGCGCCCTGGCACTGGCCGAGGCCACGGCCCTGACCCGCGACCTCGTCAACGAGCCGCCGAACCGTCTGACCCCGGAGGTCTTCGCCGAAAGGGCCCGCTCAGCCGGGCAGGAGGCCGGGATCCGGGTCGACACCTGGGACGCCCCGGCACTGATCGAGCAGGGATTCGGCGGAATCCTCGGCGTGGCACAGGGCTCGGTGCACCCGGCGCGTCTGGTGCGCCTGGAGTGGGTGCCGTTGCATGCCGGCGAGGGCGCTGTGAACCAGACGCGCTCCGAGGGCGAGGATGACAACGACCCGACCCGTCCCAGGCACGTCGCGCTCATCGGCAAGGGCATCACCTTCGACTCCGGAGGCCTGTCCCTCAAGCCGGCCGCATCCATGCCGGAGATGAAGTCCGACATGGCCGGCGCGGCCACCGTGCTGGGCGCCGTCATCGCGGCCGCACGCCTGGCCCTGCCGATTCGCGTCACCGCATGGCTGGCACTGGCGGAGAACATGCCGGGGGCCGACGCCCAGCGCCCCAGCGACGTCGTCACCATGTTCGACGGCACCACCGTGGAGGTGACCAACACCGACGCCGAGGGCCGCCTGGTCATGGCCGATGCCCTGGCCCGGGCCGTCACGGAGGACCCCGACGCCGTCCTGGACGTGGCCACGCTGACCGGAGCCCAGATCGTTGCCCTGGGCGACCAGGTAGCGGCCGTCATGGGAACACCCGACCTTCGTGAGGAGGTCGTGGCCGCGGCCCAGCGGGCGGGAGAGTCCTTCTGGCCGATGCCGCTGCCCGCGCACCTGCGTGCGACTCTGGACTCCCCCTTCGCCGACCTGCGCAACACCAAGGTCGGCTCCCGGGCCGGCGGGATGCTCTCGGCCGGTCTGTTCCTGCGCGAGTTCGTCGGGCGTCGGCCATGGGCACACCTCGACATCGCCGGCCCCGCCTACAACGACTCCTCGCCCTGGGGACTGACGCCGACCGGCGGTACCGGCATGGGCGTCTCCACCCTGGTGGAGCTGCTCCGTTCGCTGTCCGCCGAGGTCAGCATCCTCTCCTGAGGCCGCCACCTGTCGGCAACGAGCCGTGACGCAGACCGCGATGCGGATCCCAGCGGCTCGTTGCCGGCACCACCGATATGCGGTGACACGTATCACCCGGTTTTCAGGACTCTAGTCCCTAAACAGCAACACTCCTGGCTCCTGCGCCTCCTCTTCAGGTGGAACAATGGCCCCGTGCCGAGCCGCCCCACAAGGGCGTCGTGACCAACCAACAAGGAGTGAGTTCGTGACAGAGACCGTCTACGACATGGTCATTCTGGGTGCGGGATCAGGGGGCTACGCCGCCGCCCTGCGCGGCGCCCAGCTGGGCCTCAAGGTCGCACTCGTCGAGGCCGACAAACTCGGAGGCACCTGCCTCCACCGCGGCTGCGTGCCCACCAAGGCCCTGCTGCACGCCGCCGAGACCGCCGATGCCGTGCGCGAGGCCGCCACGGTGGGCATCAAGGCCGCCTTCGAGGGGGTGGACATGCCGGGCGTCCAGAAGTACAAGAACAGCATCGTCTCGCGGATGCACAAGGGCCTTGAGGGCCTGGTCTCCTCGCGGGGCATCGACCTGATCCAGGGCTGGGGGCGCCTGGTGGCCGCGGACGCCGTCGAGGTTGACGGCCGTCGCATCACCGGCCGCAACGTGGTCCTCGCCTCCGGCTCCTACTCCAAGACCATCGGGCAGGAGATCTCCGGAGGTGTCATCACCTCCGAGGAGGCCCTGGAGATGGACCACGTCCCCGCCTCCGCCGTGATCCTGGGGGGCGGTGTCATCGGGGTGGAGTTCGCCTCGGCCTGGGCCTCCATGGGCAGCCAGGTCACCATTATCGAAGGGCTGCCCCACCTGGTCCCCAACGAGGACGAGGCGATCTCCAAGCAGCTCGAGCGCGCCTTCCGTAAGCGCAAGATCGCCTTCCGCACCAACACGATGTTCGAATCGGTCGAGCGCCACGACGGCGGCGTGACCGTGCGCACCCAGGACGGCAGGACCCACGAGGCCGAGGTCCTCCTCATCGCCGTGGGCCGCGGACCGGCCACGGCCAACCTGGGCTACGAGGAGGTCGGGGTCGCCATGGACCGCGGCTTCGTCCTGGCCGACGAGTACGGTCGCACCAACGTCCCCGGCGTGTGGGCCGTGGGAGACATCGTTCCCGGCGTCCAGCTCGCCCACCGCGGCTTCGCCCAGGGCATCGTCGTGGCCGAGAAGATCGCGGGCCTGGATCCCACCCCGGTCGACGACGTCCTGGTCCCCAAGGTCACCTTCTGCGAGCCCGAGATCGCCTCGGTGGGCCTGTCCGAGGCCAAGGCCGCCGAGGTCCACGGCAAGGACAACGTCACCACCGCCGAGTTCAACGTGGCCGGCAACGCCAAGAGCCAGATCCTGGGGACCCAGGGCTTCGTCAAGCTCGTCTCCCTCAAGGACGGTCCCATCGTGGGCTTCCACGCCATCGGCGCACGGATGGGAGAGCAGGTCGGGGAGGGCCAGCTCATGGTCTCCTGGGAGGCCGACGCCGACGACGTCGCCTCCCTGGTCCACGCCCACCCCACCCAGAACGAGACCCTCGGCGAGGCCGCCATGGCCCTCGCCGGCAAGCCGCTGCACAACCACGGCTGACCCAGCTAGACAAGAGTAAGGAAGACAGCAATGTCCGAGTCCGTGAAGATGCCCGCGCTGGGCGAGTCCGTCACCGAGGGGACGGTCTCCTCCTGGCTCAAGGCCGTGGGCGACACCGTCGAGGCCGACGAACCCCTGCTGGAGGTCGCCACCGACAAGGTGGACACCGAGGTCCCCTCCCCCGCATCCGGCGTCCTGCTGGAGATCCGCGTCCCCGAGGACGAGACCGTCGAGGTCGGCACCGTCCTGGCCATCATCGGTGACCCCTCCGAGGCCGGCTCCGCCCCGGCCCCGGCAGCACCTGCCGAGGCGCCCTCCGAGGCACCCGCCCCCGCCGCCGAGCCCGCACCGGCCCCCGCGGCGCCGTCGGCTCCCGCCCCCGCCTCCGGTCCTGCCGAGGGCACCGAGGTGAAGATGCCCGCGCTGGGCGAGTCCGTCACCGAGGGGACGGTCTCCTCCTGGCTCAAGGCCGTGGGCGACACCGTCGAGGCCGACGAGCCCCTGCTGGAGGTCGCCACCGACAAGGTGGACACCGAGGTCCCCTCCCCCGCATCCGGCGTCCTGCTGGAGATCCGCGTCCCCGAGGATGAGACCGTCGAGGTCGGCACCGTCCTGGCCATTGTCGGGTCCCCGTCGGCCGCACCGGCGTCAGCACCGGCTCCGGCCCCGGCAGCACCTGCTGAGACCCCCGCCGCCCCGGCTCCCACCCCCGCCGCCGAGCCCGCGCCGGCCCCCGCGGCGCCGTCGGCTCCTGCTCCGGCCGCGACCGAGGCGCCCGCGCCTGCTCCCGCCGCGCCGGTGAGCTCGGGCGCCACCGGCTCCTACGTCACGCCGATCGTGCGCAAGCTGGCCAGGGACAAGGGCGTGGACCTGTCCACCGTGACCGGAACCGGTGTGGGCGGCCGCATCCGCAAGCAGGATGTGGAGGCCGCCGCCAAGGCCGCCGAGGAGGCCCGCGCGGCGGCTGCCGCTGCCGCCCCCGCTGCCCAGGAGCCGGCCCCCGCCGCTGCGCCCAAGCCGGCCTCGGCCAAGCCCGAGGTGGACACGACCCTGCGCGGCCGCACGGAGAAGATGAGCCGACTGCGCCAGGTCATCGCCGAGCGCATGATCGACTCGCTGCAGACCTCCGCCCAGCTGACCACGGTCGTCGAGGTGGACGTGACTCGCGTGGCCGCGCTGCGCGCCCGCGCGAAGAACGACTTCCTGGCCAAGAACGGCACCAAGCTCACCTTCCTGCCCTTCTTCGTCCAGGCGGCCACGGAGGCTCTCAAGGCCCACCCGAAGATCAACGCCTCCATCGAGGGCAAGAACGTCACCTACCACGACGTCGAGCACGTGGGCATCGCGGTGGACACGCCCCGCGGTCTGCTCGTGCCCGTGGTCAAGAACGCCGGGGACCTCAACATCCCCGGACTGGCCAAGCGCATCAACGACCTGGCCGCCCGCACCCGGGACAACAAGGTCAACCCCGATGAGCTCAGCGGCTCGACCTTCACGATCACCAACACCGGCAGCGGCGGCGCCCTGTTCGACACCCCGATCATCAACCAGCCGGAGGTGGCGATCCTGGGCCTGGGCGCCATCCAGCGCCAGCCCCGGGTCATCAAGGACGCCGACGGCGGCGAGGTCATCGCCATCCGCTCGGTGTGCTACCTGGCCCTGTCCTACGACCACCGGCTGGTGGACGGAGCCGACGCGGCCCGCTACCTCATGACGGTCAAGAAGCGTCTTGAGGAGGGTGACTTCGGAGGAGAGCTGGGACTGTGAGTCTGAGCTCCAGCTGGTAGCGATTAGCTGACCGTCAGTGGGCCCCGCACCATCACGGTGCGGGGCCCACTCGTCTTACCGGGTCCACGGATCGAGGACCAGGCAACCACCCCGGTGTCCACCGGGCCTCGGTCGCCGGATCATGGTTCCTCGGCAGCCGCCGGCGCGAGCATCACGCCGAGCCGGCCTCCTCATCGGCGGCGCCGGCGAATGGGACCTCACTCAGTCCGACGACGCCACGAGCGAAGTCGATGCGCTCTTGAACGGTGCCGAGCCCAGCCGCCAGCGGGCCGTCGAGCAGCAGCGAGGCCAGGCCGTGCACGCCGGACCAGAACAGCACCTCGACCTCGATGGGGGCATCCTCCCCCGCCACGAGCCTCGCCAGGCGGGCCAGCTCCTGGCGCGCACGCTCACTTGCCCGCACCACCTCCGGGAACCGCTCCGGATCGCACACGTCGGGCCGGAACATCACGCGAAAGACCCCGGGGTTGCGCAGCGCGAACTCGACATAGGCGTTGCCCGAGGCAACCAGAAGCGCATGCCTGTCCTCGCCATCGAATCCGTCATGCGCCGAGGCGAGCCGGTCCGCCAGCTCGTCGAAACCCTCGCGCACCAACGCCGCCAGGATGGCCTCCCGGTTGGCGAAGTAGTGGTAGGGCGCCTGGTGCGTGCAACCGGCACGACGCGCCACCTCCCTCATGCTCAACGCGCTCGGGCCCGACTCATCCAGGAGTCTTCGGCTGGTCCGCAGCAGCTCGGCGCGCAGGTCCCGGCCGCCGCCGCGCCCGGACGAGACTTCTGATTGAGAGGTCATGAGGAGAGTGTAGAACCGGTCGACTAGACACTGTCCAGTCGGTTGCTATGCTGACTTGACACCGTCTAGTCAGGAGAGAGGCAACCACCATGTCCTACGACGTCATCGTGATCGGCTCGGGTATCGGCGGGCTGACCAGCGCCGGCCTGCTGGCGCGCACCTCCGGAAAGCGGGTTCTCGTCCTGGAGCGGCACACGGAGCCGGGAGGACTCACGCACACCTTCCGGCGGGACGGCGCCTCCTGGGACGTGGGAGTCCACTACATCGGACAGGTCGGCCCAGGAAGCCGGGGCCGCGCCTACTTCGATTACCTCTCCGGCGGCGAGCTGGAGTGGAACCGCATGCCGGACGCCTACGACAGGTTCGTCTATCCAGGAATCGACCTGAGCGTCAGCAGCGACCCGGATCGCTACGAGCGCGACCTGGTCACCGCCTTCCCCCAGGAGGCCAGGGCCATTCACCGCTACTTCAAGGATGTTCGCCGCGCGACGCGCTGGACGACGATGAGCTTCATCCAGGGCATGGTTCCCCGGCCGGTGGCAACGCTCCTGAGACGTACCCAGCACCTGACGGGACGCACGGCCACCGCAACGACGAAGACCTATCTCGACGCCCACTTCCACTCCCCCGAGCTCAAGGCCGTCCTGGCCAGCCAGTGGGGGGACTACGGCCCGCCGCCGTCCCGCTCAGCCTTCGCCGTGCACGCGATGATCGTCTCCCACTACCTTGACGGAGGGTGGTTCCCCAAGGGCGGCAGCGCTCGGATCGCACGCACCTTCGAGAAGGGGATCGAACAGGCCGGAGGAGCCGTCCGCGTCGCCCAGGAGGTCACGGAGATACTCCTTGATGACGACGGCGCGGCCACGGGGGTGCGGGTGATGGACCACCGAGCCCCCGTGGCACGTGAACGCGTCTACCGCGCCCCTGTCATCATCTCCGCCATCGGCGCCTCCAACACCTTCAACCGCCTCCTGCCCACATCCGGCAACGTCGGCCGCCTCACCGGACCGGCACGCCGCACCCTGGAGAACCTGGGCACCGGCACGTCGGCCGCCACCGCGTTCCTGCGCCTGCGTGACGACCCGCGCAGCATCGGTCTGGACGGCGGCAACATCTGGGTCAACCGGGACCTCGACCACGAGCGCACCCAGGAGCACAACGCATCCCTACTGGAGGGACGCCCCCACGACGTCTTCGTCTCCTTCCCCTCCCTGAAGTCCGGCGAGTCCCCGCACACCGCCGAGCTCATCTCGTTCTGCGACGCGAAGGCGTTCCGGCAGTGGGCCGACCGCCCGAGGGGGGAGCGCGGCCCCGACTACTCGGCCCTCAAGGAGCGCATCGGCCGCGGCATGCTGGATCTGGCCGAGAGCGCGGCGCCGGGCCTGACCGAGATCGTGGACTACGTGGAGGTCTCCACCCCTCTGACCTACGAGCACTACACCGCCCACCCCGCAGGCGCCTTCTACGGACCGCCCGCCACCCCGCTGCGCTACAGGTCCGGCCCGTTGGGCCCGCGCACGGCGATCCCGGGACTGCTCCTGTCCGGGCAGGACGCCGGGAGCACCGGCATCATGGGGGCCATGATGGGCGGAGTCGCCGCCGCCTGCCAGGTACTCGGTCCACGCGGTTACACCACCATCACCTCAGCCTTGCGCGAGGCCCCTGCCGCCCCCGACCCACGTGGTACCCGCACGCTTCCGGAGGACAAGCACCATGCCGTCCTGGTCTCCAAACGACGTCTGACGCCCAGTGTCTGGGATGTGGTGCTGCGCGTGGACGGACGGATCGGCCGTTGGGCGCCGGGGCAGTTCGCCCGTCTGTGCGTGGGCGACAACGCGTGGCGCGACTACTCGATCGCAGGCCTGGAGGATGATCACCTCCGCCTGCTCGTCTCCACCCGAACGGGTGGGCGAGGATCGCGGTTCATCGAGGACGCTGACACGGGCACGACGACCGTGGTGGAGCTTCCCCTGGGCGGGTTCGGGCTCGCCGGCTCAGGGAGACGCCGGTTGTTCGTCGCCACGGGGACCGGGATCGCACCCATGCTGGCCATGTTCGCTCAGGCTCCCGACCTCGAGCACGACACGCTGCTCTTCGGCTGTCGCCGTCGCGACGAGGACCTGACGACCATGATCGACTCCCCCGTGCCCGGGCGGGTGGTGCGCTGCCTGAGCCGCGAGGAGGTGCCGGGCACCTTCCACGGACGGGTCACCGAGGCGCTGCCCGAGGTCATCGCCGATCCCCACCTCGACCCTGAAGGCACGGACGTCTACCTGTGCGGCTCGGCCGCGATGGTCTCCGACACCCACCGGCTCCTTGAGCGCGCCGGTTACGAGTCCATCTACACCGAGCCGTACTGAGCACCTCGCCAGACGCCTCGGTCCGGCGGTCGTCCCTGCCGGCACGCAGTCACGTCCTGAGATCCGCCGAGGCTCATGGGGCTGAACGGATATCTGCGACGCACCATGGACCCGGGACGAGAGTGAGCGCGCCCCGCCGATACCCCTGGGCAGGCACCGTCCGTGTTCCGGAGGGGACAACAGAGCGTGGCCGCGCCATCCAGGCAGCCCCCGACCCGGGGGCGAGGGTCAGGCCTCCTGGGCTAGCACGTGCCGGATCGTGGTGTGGATATCCGTGGTCACGCGAATACTCCGGTTACCGCGTGGCCCCAGCCGCTTCTGCTCGTCCGCCCGATACAGATCCGTCAGGCTCTCCGCGATGTGTGGTGCGAAGCCGGCCTTCAGCAAGGCGTCCATCCAACCGGGCTCGGGGATCGTCACGACCTCAAGCGGCTTGCCCAGGGCGTTACTCAGTGATTTGGCAACCTGGCGCTCCGTGTACTGCGGACCCACGACGTCCACGGCCTCGCTGGACTGCGTATCCGCCAGCAGCTCCTGGACCGCGATCTCCGCAACGTCGCGGGTGGCCGCCATGGGAAGGGGCGTGTCCGCACTTGAGGCGAATACCGGGAATATCCCCTCGTGCAGGACGGCCCCGAGGACATCCCCGAGCTTCTCTTGGAAGTGCCCCGGGCGCAGTGCAGTCAGGATAGTGCCCGTCTGCGCGAGGGTCTGTTCCATGTGGTGCAGGCCCAGGATCGGGCCGGTGCCTTCGGTCAGATCCGCACCGCCGGAGGAAAGCATCACGGTATGGCGAACGCCAGAGTCTTTGACCGCGTTGGAAACTGAATTCGCCACTTCTGTGGCGTACTGATCCAGGTCCGGTACGGAAAGGTCGAAGGGCATCATGGCGAAGAAGGCCGTTGCACCGTTCAGGGCCTCGGTGAGCTTCTGCCTGTCACGCAAGTCCAGGACGACCGCCTCAGCCCCTCGAGAGGTCCAGTCGGCGGCTGCATCAGGACGGCGGACGAGAGCACGGACGGGGTGACCGGAATCGAGCAGGCGGCCGGCGATGACTGAACCGATGCGGCCGGTGGCTCCAGAGACGACGTACATGGTGGCTCCTGTTCTGTTTCCGTTGTTCTGTCTCTGTATGACTGATCTTCGAGGCGAGGGGCGCTCCAGCCGGATCAATCCAGGTCCGGCCCTACCGGTCGGCCGGTCACCGCCGGTTGGCGAGGATGTTCATGACGGCTCCAGCGCCCAGCCCCGCGGCACCCAGGAGTGAGAGAACGGCTCGCACGGTATTTGCGGAGGTCCACTCATGCAGGTAGGTGTGCCAGACTCGGGACGCCTCGGCGGATCCCGCCACCACGCTGTCCAGGAGGTTGTTGCGCGGAACGTTGTAGATGATGGTCAGCACCCAGCCCGCCAGATACAGAACGCCTCCCGCAGTGGAGATCAGGTCTCCAGCGGCCCGCTCCTCCTTACGTAAGCCGTGCACCACGGTCCACACGCTGGCGGCCGCTGTACCGAAGAAGAAGGTCATGAACGGAGCCTGCCCGGCAGTGCGGTTGAATTTCTGCATGGTCTCGATCGCCTCAGCGTCTGGCAGTGAACCTAGCCAAGGCATCACCCTGGCCGAGAAGTTGGTGTAGACGCTCCCGACAACGGCGGAACCAACCGCACCGCATGCGGACACGATGTTGATCAGTGACATGACTCTTTCCTTCCGAAGAAACCGGGCCACGACCGGGACCAGACGGCGCTTTCCCCGATCACCGCTTGAACACCTCCATTCCATCGGCAAGGCATCCCCAGCACCATGCGACGGCGGCTCACCTCCATGCGGCGTCGGCTCGGCCAGTCCCTGGCCTCGATGTTTCACGGGCTGGTTGAGTGAGGTTGGCCGGCGTCGTTGCCGGTGCTGCAGGTGTGGTGGTGCCAGGTCGGTGCGATGATCTCGAGGCTAGACTCGGACGTGTGGACCTGCTGGAGGACTTCCTGGCCCAGCCTCACGCCCGCGACGCGTTCCTGCTGCGCGTGGTCATGGGGCGCCCCTGGTCGTTGCTGGTGGAGGATGAGGCACCGTTGTCCATCATCCCCGTGCTTAGCGGTGGGGCGTGGTTCGCTGCGGACGGATCCCTCCCGCGCCGGTTCGAGGCCGGGGAGGTCCTTGTGGTGCGCTCGCCTACGACCTACACCCTGAGCTCGGACCGGGACCACGGCGGCGGTGCCAGGATCGGGGCGGGCCAGGTCTGCTCAGGGCCGGACGGCCGTGACCTGTCCGAAGAGCTGAGTGCCGGGGTTCGTACGTGGGGCAATGATCCTCAGGGGGAGGATCAGCTGCTGGTGGGCACCTACCGGCACCACTCCGAGCTGGGGCGACTGATGCTGCAGTCGCTGCCGCCGTGGTTCCTGGTAAGCGCCCCTGACCCGGAGCTGGTCCGTCTGTTGAACCGCGAGACCGCCCACGACGGGCTCGCACAGTCCAGTGTCCTGGACAGGCTCCTGGATGTTCTGCTGGTCACCACGCTGCGCGCCTGGGTAGACGCCGCCGGAACGCAGAACCACGTCAGTCTCCTCTCCGCCTCCCGGGACGACGTGGTGCGCAGGGCCACGGAGGCGGTGCAGACGGACCCCTCGCGCGAGTGGACGGTGGAGTCGCTCGCGGCTCTGGCAGGTGCCTCCCGGGCATCTCTCACGAGGCGCTTCAAGACCACGCTCGGCCTCTCCCCCATGACCTACGTGACCCAGTGGCGGCTGGCGACGGCTGCCGATCTCCTGGATCGCAGCGACGCCACCTTGTCCTCCATTGCCCATCAGGTGGGGTATGCCGGCCCTTTCAGCTTCTCCTCCGCGTTCAAGAGCCGCTACGGCCTCAGTCCCCGCGACTTCCGCGCCGCGACCGCCGCTTCACGCACCCGCTGACGGCTTCACACCGTTGTCTGGCGTCGATGTCAGCCCGCCTCTCTGACCTCGGCAACGCGCCAGGGATCCGGGACAAGAATGAGCACGACCTGCCGAGACCTCAGAGCGGGCACCGTCCGTGTCCCGGAAGGACCCGAGCGGCTCGAGGCGCTCTGCGACAGCGTGACCCGTACCGCCCTCGCACCGGGCCAGAGCGCGGCCGCGTCATCAGGCAGGTCGACCTCAGTGACCTGGCTGACGGAGGTCTGCAGGCCTTCGACCCTCTCTCCTGACTCGATCAGGTCGTTCAGGACCCGGGTGTCGGCCTGGGCCGCGGGTGAGCTCGGAACCGTCGTGGCCGCCAGGGCTCCTGCATCAGCAGCCATCAGGGCACGGTCTCGAGCCGACGACAGGGCGACGACGACGCTCACCAGGTCCGCGGCGTCATCCTCACTCACCCCGGGGACCGGCGCGGTCGCGGACGGGCTCTCAGCGGCAGTGGAGGACGATTCCGCCGAGGGAGCGGCGACGGAGACGGCTGAGGCGCCTGGTCGCGCGTTCGTCGCGGAGCTCGACGCAGCTCCAAGAGCCCAGGCGGGTCTGAGCGATATCAGGCCTCTCACCGGCCCCCAGGCCGCTAGGCTGACAGCGACGAGCAGCGCCGCCGCAAGCCCCCAGGTACGGGACCGCCCGCGCCCCGTACTCTGTCTCCTCCCCCAGCGTATGGCCGCAGGGCCCCGCCCAACACGGTTCGCACCGCCGCGGTTCTTCCGTTCACGGCCGCCGGAGTCCTTTCGCGGTCCGGGCTTCGTGCCTGGTCTGGAGCCCGGTCGCGCGCCGAGCCTGGTCCTGGAGCCGACCGTGCGCGTCGGTGTACGGGCGGCCGCACGCAGGCTGCCGGCGGCGAGCCGGGCGCCGTCGGGCAGCTCGATAGGAGAGGCCTGTCCCAGCTGCGGTGCGCGGGCCGCCAGGTCCCGAGCTCGGGGTCGGTCAGCCGGGTCCTCCGCCAGGGCGTCGGTCAGCAGACCCGTCAGGCGCCTGGCCCCGGTCCCGCTCTGTCCGGCGCACTCGCTCAGAAGGCGGGAAAGGGCGTAGACGTCGGAGGCCGCCGACGGCGGGGCACCGGCGAGTCGTTCGGGAGCGGCACAGTCCTGTGTGCCCGTCTCCATGACGGAGCCCAGCAGGTCGATGAGGACAGGGCGCCCATCAGTGGTCACCACGACGTTGCCGGCCGAGACGTCTCCATGGGTGGCACCGTGCTCGTGGAGGTAGGCCAGCGCCGAGCCCAGGACGTCCAGAAGGGTCGCCAGGTGAGAGGCATTGAGCCTTCCTCGCGCCCCCAGGACCACGTCGAGCCCCGCGCCGTCGACGAGGTCGGTGATGACGCCCGCCCGGTGCTCGGGCAGGGTGACCACCTCCCGCACGGTCACCAGGCCGGGATGACGCAGGACGCGCAGATCGGCCAGCCTGCGCAGGACGGATGCCCCGCCGCGCCCGTGTGGCAGGTCAACGACCCTGATGACCACGTGACGGTCCTGCGCGTCCAGTCCCCGCCGAGGCGCACTGGGAGCAGTGGAGCGTCCCATCACCTCGCCGACGGTGTAGCCCTGCTGGGACAGGGCGCTGAGTGCCGAGTCCGGGATGCTCGGCTCGGCGTCGGAGACCGGGATCCGGGCGGCGCGCGGAGCGCGAGTGCCGCGTCGTCGAGGCACTGGGCGGCGCTGCGGCCGTTGGTCTCCGGTTCCACCGCGGCGGGGGCGGTCAGCAGGGCGGGGGCGCGTCGTTGAGCTCATGCACTCCATGGTCACCATGCCGCCCTCTGATGACCAGAACGCCCTGCCGGCCTGTGGATAACTCCGGCTCTGGCGCCGGTTGTGGTCACGTAGACTGCACCCGTGCTGCGTCAGGATCTGGAGCTCGGCTCCCGGCTCATCCCCTTCCACGAGGGCTGGCAGCAGCAACGAGCGGTTCATGCCGAGGTCGTCTCGGGCCGGCGGCCCAGCACGCTGCTGCTGGTGGAGCATGAGCCGGTCTACACGGTTGGCAGGCGCACCCACTCCTGGGAGCGGCCCGACGGCGACGTCGTCGAGCCCGGTCACGTTCCCGTGGTCGACGTGGACCGCGGTGGGAAGACCACCTGGCACGGGCCGGGCCAGCTGACCGTCTACCCCATCCTGCGCCTGGCCCAGCCCATCGACGTCATCCGCTACGTGCGCGCGCTGGAGGCCGCCGTCATCGACCTGTGTGCCCTCTACGGCCTGGGGACGACTCGGGTCGAGGGCCGCTCCGGGGTCTGGGTTCCGGCCGACCCCGAGGATGCGGGCAGGGCCGAGCTCCGAGGCGTCGAGCGCAAGATCTGCGCCCTGGGGGTGCGGGTCGCCCGGGGAGTGACCATGCACGGAATCGGCCTCAACGTGGACCCCGACCTGGACGCCTTCTCCCTGGAGAGGATCATCCCCTGCGGGATCGACGATGCCGGAGTGACCTCCTTGAGCGCGGAGACCGGCCAGCACCTGCCTACCACCGCTCCCGCGAACGCCCTGGTGACGGCCTTGGAGACCCACCTGACGCCGTTGGTGGCAGACGCCACGTAACAACGGGCTCCGCGTCTAGGCCTGAGGTCCTATAACTCCTCGGGAGAGTACTAGACTTCCTGTGGAATCGTCGTCGGCGAGGAGAGGTAGACGTGAGCACCACCGTGGCCCCCGAGGGGCGAAAGCTCCTGCGGGTCGAGGCGCGCAACGCCCAGACACCCATCGAGTCCAAGCCCGACTGGCTGCGCACCCGTGCCGTCGTCTCCGACACCTACCAGGAGGTCCGTGGCCTGGTGCGGGAGAAGAGCCTGCACACGGTGTGCGCCGAGGCCAACTGCCCCAACATCTACGAGTGCTGGAACGACCGTGAGGCCACCTTCCTGGTGGGTGGCGAGATGTGCACCCGACGATGCGACTTCTGCGATATCGCCACCGGCCGTCCCACCGAGTACGACGTCGATGAGCCCCGGCGCGTGGCGGTATCCATCATGGAGATGGACCTTCGCTACGCCACGGTCACCGGGGTGGCCCGTGACGACCGCCCCGATGGCGGAGCCTGGCTCTACGCCGAGACCGCCCGGCAGGTGCACGAGCTCTCGCCGGGCACCGGGGTCGAGCTGCTCATCCCCGACTTCAGGGGAAATCCGGATGCGCTTAAGGACGTCTTCTCCTCACGCCCCGAGGTCCTCGGGCACAACCTGGAGACCGTCCCGCGCATCTTCAAGCGGATCCGGCCGGCCTTCTCCTACGAGGGCAGCCTCGACGTCATCACTGCGGCCTCGGAGGCCGGACTGGTCACCAAGTCCAACCTCATCCTGGGGATGGGCGAGACCCGTGACGAGATCGAGGCGGCGATGACGGCCCTGGTCGAGGCCCGCTGCGACATCCTCACCGTCACCCAGTACCTGCGGCCCTCCAAGCTGCACCACCCCGTTGACCGCTGGGTCAAGCCCCAGGAGTTCGTGGAGCTGAGCCGGCTGGCCGAGGAGATCGGATTCGCCGCCGTCATGAGCGGCCCGATGGTGCGCTCCTCCTACCGTGCGGGGATGCTGTGGGGGCGGGCCATGGTCAAGCGCGGCTGGCCCATCCCCGAGCGCCTGGCCCAGCTCGCCGAGCCCGCAACCGCTCGTCAGGAGGCGTCGGCCCTGCTGGGGACTCACCCCCACCTGGCCGCCGCCTGCTGACTGCGAAGCATCGATTTCCGACTTATCCGTGTGCGCAGGCCGGCCACGCTGACGGCGAGACCGTGTGTGCCAGCGCACCGACGTCGTCTATTGTGTGCCCGTGAGTAGTGCCCAGTCCCCCCAGCCGAGGAAGAAGCGCCGGCTGGCCCAGTACCTTCAGAACATCAAGGACTCCTACACGATCTCGCGGCGCAGCTACCCGTGGATCGGGTGGGCCATGCTGGCGGCCTCAGCCGCGTGCCTCGCCGTGGGCGTGGCCGTGTCCTTCGCCAGCGGGATGTCCCTGTGGTACTGGTTGTTCCTGAGCATCCTCATGGCGCTCATGGTCGACATGATCATCCTGTCCCTGACTGTGCGCCGCGCCTCCTACGCCCAGATCGAGGGGATGCCTGGGGCGACCAAGGCCGTCCTCGACCAGATCGGCCGAGGCTGGTACGTGGAGCCCGAGCCCGTGGCCTTCAACAAGAACCAGGACCTCGTGTGGCGGCTGGTGGGACGGCCCGGCGTTGTGCTCATCGCCGAGGGACCCGATACCCGGGTCCGTCGCATGCTCGCCGAGGAGGAGCGCAAGGTCCACCGGCTGCTGTCAACCGTTCCCATCCACACCCTTCAGGTGGGTACCGATGCCGGTCAGATCCGCCTGACGGACCTGTCGAAGACACTGCGACGACTGCCGACCAAGCCGACGTCGCTCACGGACAGCGAGATCACCCAGGTCTCGAAGCGTCTGACATCCCTGGCCGGCAAGAACCTGCCCATCCCCAAGCACATCGACCCCAACCGGGTACGTCCGGACCGTCGCGCAATGCGCGGCCGCTGATCCCCTCGGCCCCTCCACCTCCCCCACCACCCCCGCAGATCCACCGCACGGCCAGCCCACGACACACGTATCCGTGAGAATTATGGCCGAAACACCCAGGCAACACTGACGCCATTCCTTTGTCACGGGCGGGTCAATATAGTTGCCGATGTCAGCCGCAGTGCATACGTGTGGAGTATGTGCGCCGTTCCCATCTGGAGGAGATATGTTCAAGGACGCATCCGAGGCACTGACGTTCATCGAGAAGGAGAATGTCGCGCTGGTCGATGTGCGGTTCTGCGACCTACCCGGCGTCATGCAGCACTTCACCATTCCCGTGGCCGCATTCAAGGACGAGGCCCTGACCGACGGTCTCATGTTCGACGGGTCCTCGATCCGCGGCTTCACCGCTATTCACGAGTCGGACATGAAGCTGGTCCCGGATGTCACCACGGCATTCCTCGATCCCTTCCGCAAGGAGAAGACGCTGGTGGTCAACTTCTCGATCGTGGATCCCTTCACCGACGAGGTCTACTCGCGCGACCCCCGATCGATCGCCGCCAAGGCCGAGGACTACCTGCGCTCCACCGGGATTGCTGACACCTGCTACATCGGTGCGGAGGCCGAGTTCTACCTCTTCGACTCTGTGCGCTACGAGTCCTCGCCGGCCGAGTCCTTCTACGCCATCGACTCCGCCGAGGCCGCCTGGAACACCGGCCGCGAGGAGGAGGGCGGAAACAAGGGCTACAAGACCGCCTTCAAGGGCGGTTACTTCCCCGTCTCCCCCAATGACCAGATGGCCGACATCCGCGATCGTATGGTCCGCACCTGTCTGACCTCCGGACTGGAGATCGAGAGGGCCCACCACGAGGTCGGCACCGCCGGACAGCAGGAGATCAACTACCGCTTCTCCTCCCTGCTCGCCGCCGGTGACGACATGATGAAGTTCAAGTACATCATCAAGAACGAGGCCTGGCGCAACGGCAAGACGGCCACCTTCATGCCCAAGCCGATCTTCGGCGACAACGGATCGGGCATGCACACCCACCACTCGCTGTGGAAGGACGGCAAGCCGCTGTTCTTCGACGAGCGGGGCTACGGTCAGCTCTCCGACCTGGCCCGCTGGTACATCGGCGGCATCCTCGCCCACGCCCCGGCGCTGCTGGCCTTCACCAACCCGTCGGTGAACTCCTTCCACCGACTGGTTCCCGGCTTCGAGGCGCCGGTCAACCTGGTCTACTCGGCCCGCAACCGCTCGGCCTGCATCAGGATCCCGGTCACGGGCTCCTCCCCCAAGGCCAAGCGGGTGGAGTACCGGGTGCCGGACCCCTCGTCCAACCCCTATCTGTGCTTCGCCGCCGTCCTCATGGCCGGTATCGACGGCATCCGCAACCGGATCGAACCTCGCGAGCCCATCGACAAGGACCTCTACGAGCTCGCACCCGAGGAGTACTTCGACATCGACAAGCTCCCCGACAGCCTGGACCAGGCCCTGGAGGCACTGGAGGAGGACCACGACTTCCTCACCGAGGGGGACGTCTTCACCCCCGACCTCATCGAGACCTGGATCGAGTACAAGCGGACCAACGAGATCGAGCCGCTCAGGCTGCGCCCCCACCCCTACGAGTTCCAGCTCTACTACGACCTGTGAGTCGTTGACGCAGCTCAGACGTCGGCCCTGAGCCTCCCGAGCACGAGGCTCAGGGCCGACGTCGTGCCGAACGCCACGATCGACGATTGCATACCTATGCTGCATTGCGGATATTCTTTCTCCGTCTTGATCCACTCCGAAGAGGACGACCCACGATGAGGATCCGCCAACACGCCACCCTCGCTCTGGCGGCCACCGCCTGCCTGGCCCTGAGCGGCTGCACCAACGCCGCCGACTGGAACGCGAACCGGAGCTCGCAGATCCACTCCTACGACACCTCCTCGATCCAGGCCCAGCCCGACATCATCGCCAAGCTCCCCCAGGGGGCCCTTGATGACGGCGTCCTGGACGTAGCGGCATCCACGGACTACGCACCGGCCGAGTTCCTCGACCCCTCGGGCAAGGCCGTGGGCTATGACGTCGACCTCACCAACGCGATCGCAGCCGTCCTGGGTGTCAAGGGCACGGTGCACACCGCCGAGTTCGACTCCATCATCGCCTCGATCGGGTCGAAGTACGACGCCGGCATCTCCTCCTTCACCGTCACGCCCGAGCGGACCGCCGAGGTCGATATGACGGCCTACGTCAATGTGGGATCACGCTTCAACGTCCAGGCCGGCAATCCCAAGGAGGTCGATACCTCCGACCACCTCAAGCTGTGCGGACGGACCATCGGCGTCCAGGTCGGAACGGATCAGGAGACCGCCATGCGCAAGGCCGCCGACGACTGCGCGAACGCGGGCAAGGACACGCTCTCAGTGCGTTCCTACTCCAAGCAGTCCGAGGCCACTACCGGCCTGGTCGGCGGCACTATCGACGCCACCTACTCCGACTCCACCGTTGCCGGCTACGCCGTCGAGCTGACCGACGGCCAGATCGTCACCCTGGGCGAGGTCGAGGACGCCTCCCCCCAGGGGGTGGTGACCTCCAAGGCGGACCCGCAGTTCACCACCGCGATCCAGGCCGCCATCCAGTACCTCATGGACCAGGGCATCTGGCAGAAGATCCTGGACAACTGGGGCGTGAAGGACGCCGCCCTGACCACCGCAGAACTCAACCCCGCAGTGAAGGAGTGAGCCGTGACCGCCTCACCCGCCTCCGACGACGAGAAAGTCGTCCTCAACAACCCCAAGCCGGTCCCCCGCCCGGGAACCTGGATCAGCGCCGCGATCGTCACAGTCCTGAGTGCCATGCTCATCCACGGGCTGGTCACCAACGAGAAGTTCCACTGGTCCACGGTCTGGTTCTTCCTGCGCGAGGTCCACGTGGTCAAGGCGGTCGGCTGGACGCTGCTGCTGACCTTCATGGCCATGGCCATCGGCATCGTCCTGGCGGTCACGACGGCGATCCTGCGTCAGTCCTCCAACCCGGTCCTGCGCTGGGTGGCACTGGCCTATCTGTGGTTCTTCCGTGGCACCCCGATCTACACCCAGCTGGTGTTCTGGGGCGCGCTCTCCGCGCTCTACCAGCAGCTGAGCCTGGGGATCCCCTTCGGTCCCGAGCTGCTGACCTTCAAGACGACAACCGTGTTCACGCCCTTCGTCGCAGCGGTTCTGGGACTGGGCATCAACGAGGGCGCCTACCTGTCCGAGATCGTCCGTTCGGGCCTGAACTCGGTGGACAAGGGGCAGAGTGAGGCCGCCGGCGCGCTGGGCATGAGCAAGGGGCAGATTCTCCGGCGGATCGTCCTGCCTCAGGCGATGCGAGTCATCGTGCCGCCCACCGGAAACGAGACGATCTCCATGCTCAAGACGACCTCCCTGGTGCTGGCGGTTCCCTTCACCCTGGACCTGACCTTCGTCACCAACTCCTACGCGTCACTGACCTACCAGATCATCCCGCTGCTCATCGTGGCGGCCATCTGGTACATCATCATCACCTCGATCCTCATGGTGGGGCAGCACTACATCGAGCGCTACTACGGCAAGGGCTTCGACTCCGACAAGACCTCCGCCTCCGCAGGCCGGGGGCTGTCCGCCCGGCAGCAGGCCATCCTCAACGCCCACACCACCAAGGACGATCCCTTCCTGGAGGTCACCCCATGAGCACATCCACTCACGCCGCAGCCGATACTCCGAAGGTCGAGATCAGTGGCCTGCACAAGTTCTTCGGTGAGCTGCACGTGCTGCGCGGCATCGATCTCATCGTCCCACCGGGCTCGGTCACCGTGCTCATCGGCCCGTCGGGCTCGGGGAAGTCGACGCTGCTGCGCTGCATCAACGAGCTGGAGTCCATCGATGCCGGCCGGGTCAAGGTCGACGGCGAGCTCATCGGCATGCGGGAGGTCGAGCGCGGCGGTCGCACCGAGCTGCACGCCCTGTCGGACAAGGCCCGCGCCGCGCAGCGCGCCAAGATCGGAATGGTCTTCCAGCGCTTCAACCTCTTCCCCCACATGACGGCTCTGGAGAACGTCATGGAGGCGCCGGTCCAGGTCCGGAAGACCCCCAAGGCCAAGGCCCGCGAGCGCGGCGTCGAGCTGCTGGAGCGGGTCGGGCTGGGAGACCGACTGGGCCACTACCCCTCCCAGCTCTCCGGAGGTCAGCAGCAGAGGGTGGCGATCGCCCGAGCACTGGCGATGGACCCCGAGCTCATGCTCTTCGATGAGCCGACCTCCGCGCTGGACCCCGAGCTGGTCGGTGAGGTGCTGCAGGTGATGAAGGACCTGGCGGCCTCCGGAATGACGATGGTCGTGGTCACCCACGAGATGGGCTTCGCCCGCGAGGTCGGCGACCAGCTGGTCTTCATGGACGGCGGCGTCATCTGCGAGTCGGGAGACCCCGTCGAGGTCCTGGACAACCCTCAGGCCGAGCGGACCCGGGCCTTCCTCTCCTCGGTCCTGTAGGACCGGGGAGGCCCGGCGATCCGGGCCACCCCGGTCACAGTCACCTGACGGCGGTCCCGGAGGGCTGGTCCCAGGCGCCGTCGTCCCAGGAGGTCAGGCTCCACCCGGCTCCGGGATCGCCGTCGACGACGGTGATCCCGGTGTTGTGCATGGGACGGTCGGCGATCCACAGCGGGTCCACACCACCTCCGGGCGCCGCCTTGAGGGAGGTCCACAGGCGCAGCACGGTGCCGTGGGAGACGAGCAGGGCCGTTGAGCCACCCGATTGCGCTGTCTGCTTGGCGATCCTGCCGACGGCGTCGTCGAAGCGCTGGAGGGTGTCGGTGCCGTCCTCCGGCGAGCCCGGAATCCGGCAGGCGGGGCGCCCAGCCATCCAGGCTCGGGTGGTGTCCACGTAGCAGGCGACCGAGCGCGCGTCGGTGCTCATCTCCAGGTCCGAGGCCAGGACCTCGCGCAGACCTGAGTCGATGGTGGCGCTCAGACCGGTGGCCGCCTCAACAGGGGCGATGGTCTGGCGGGCGCGCAGAATCGGGGAGACCCACAAGGTCCCCAGCCCCTCGAGCAGGCCGGCCGCCTCCAGTCGGGCCGGCAGCCCGTCGGCCTCGTGCCGGCCCACGTCGTCCAGAGGGTTTCCGGGGAAGGCGGTGTCGAGTGCCTGCATGACATTGGCGACGGTGCGACCGTGGCGTACGAGAATGAGCCTCACGGCGCCAAGTCTGCCAGGTCGTCAGCACCTCGGCCCTCGGCGACGGTGCGATCCTCATCGCCCGGCACCGGTCGATGCGTTCTCTGCCGGATCGATCAGCTCCAGGGGTAGGGCCCTTCGGATCGTCTCCTGGGTGAGGGCCTGCGTCCCCTTCGTCGGGACCGTGCGGTTGCTGCCGTCCCACTGCCCTGGTGGGACTGTCCGCGGGGCGTCCTGGTCGAGGCGGTCGAGCGCCCCTGCACCGTGCTCCGGTCCCGGGTGCCCGAGGCGCTGGTCGGCGGCGTCGGCGCCGACGGAGGTGAGTCGTGGGCGGCGTCGGTGAAGACGATGCGTTCGGCCACGGCGCGTGTGTGGCGGGCGCTGCGGCGGTAGATGTCCTCGAGCTCGCGCTCCCGGCCGCTACCGAGGCCGATGAGTCGCCCCACCAGGCGGATCTCGCGGATCTGAACGGGGAGGACCTGGGAGCGGGGCCCGGAGGTCCGCCCGGTTCCCAGGACGATCGCGGAGCGCAGCCGGCTGGCCAGGATCCAGGCCGCGACGAGTACTCCCCCGTCGTCGGCGCTCAGCAGCCCGGCCTCGACCGCCGCCTGAAGCGCACCGATGGTCGAGGTGGTCCGCAGCCCGGTGATCCTCCCGGCGTGAGCGAGCTGAAGCACCTGGGCACTCCACTCCACGTCGCTGAGCCCTCCGGGGCCGAGCTTGAGGTGACGGGCCGGGTCGACACCTCGTGGAAGGCGCTCGGTCTCCACCCGGGCCTTGATCCTGCGGATCTCCCTCAGGTCCTGGGCGCTCAGTCCCCCCTCGGCCCAGCGCAACGGGTTGATGAGCTCCTCGAAGCGCCGGCCCAGGTCGCGGTCCCCGGCGCAGGTACGAGCGCGCAGCAGCGCCTGACGCTCCCACAGGGCCGCCCAGCGCCCGTAGTACTCGTCGTAGGCGGCCAGCGAGCGGCTCATGACGCCCTGGCGGCCTTCGGGCCGCAGGTCGGAGTCCACCTCGAGGGGGTGCGGGCGCGCCGAGGCGAGAAGCCCCACGACCTGCTTGGCGACCGCCTCGGCCTCCTGGGCAGCGGCAGCAACACCCACCCCGTCGCGGGCCTCGTGGACGAACAGGACGTCGGCGTCGGAGGCGTACCCGATCTCACGACCCCCCAGGCGCCCCATGGCGATGACGGCGTGACGCGCAAGAGCAGCCTGCCAGCAGCCGCCGGCGTCGGGTCCGGCGGCGACAGCCTCGAGGCCGTCGCGCTGGGCGATGACCAGTCCGGTGGCCACGCTCAGCGCCCCGTCCAGGACCGCGTCGGTGGCGTCGGTGAGGATGGAGGCGGTGCGCTCCGGGTCAATGGCGTCCAGGCAGTCCGCCAGTGAGGCGCGCACCTCCTCACGGGCTCGCACTCTCAGGATCGCCTGGACCGCCTCGAGCGCCTGCTCGGCGAACGCGGAGTCGTCGGGGCCGGTCAGGCTGCGGCGACGCAGGACGGCGGCGACCTCCTCCGCCAGGGCTCCGGGGCGGCGGGGCTCGAGCTCGGCGTCATCATCGAGCCAGGCGATGGACTCGGGGAACTCCGCGAGCCTCTCGGTGGCCCAGTGAGCGCCTGAGAGCACCTGGCACAGTCTGCGTGCGGCCACTGGCGAGTCCCGCAGCATGGCCAGGTACCAGTGCGATCCTCCGATGGCCTCCGACAGGCGGCGGAAGGAGAGCAGGCCGAAGTCGGGGTCGGCTCCTTCACCGATCCAGCCGATGATGACCGGTAGGAGCTGGCGCTGGATGGCGGCCCGGCGGCTGACGCCCTCGGTGAGGGCCTGGATGTGTCGCAGCGCCCCGTCCGGGTCGGTGTAGCCGACGGCGGCGAGCCGCTCGCGCGCCGCCTGAGGGCTCAGGGCCATCTCATCGGCGCTGAGTGCGGCGGCGAAGCTCAGTAGAGGGCGGTAGTAGATCTCCTGGTGGAGGGCGCGTACCCGACGGCGCAGGTCCTTGAAGTCCTCCCACAGGCTGTCGCCTCGGCCCAGGCAGTTGGCCACGCCGCGCTCGATGCGACGCAGGTTCTCCTCCCTGCTCGGCAGGTTATGGGTGCGGCGCAGGCGGAAGAGCTGGCTGCGGTGCTCCAGGAGCCGGAGGGCCTTGTAGCAGCTGCTCATGGCCGCGGCATCGGCCCGGCTGACGTAGCCGCCCGCGCTGAGCGCGTCGAGCGCCTCCAGGGTGCCGCGCACGCGCAGGCTCTCGTCGGATCGGCCGTGGACGAGCTGAAGGAGCTGGACGGTGAACTCCACGTCCCGCAGGCCTCCGGGCCCCAGCTTGATGCGCCGGTCCACGCCGCCGCGCGGCACGGACTCCTTCTCCACCCGGCGACGCATGGCGCGGGCGTCCTCGACGAAGTTCTCCCGCCGGCTGGCCTCCCACACGAGGGGCGCCACTCCCTGCTCGTAGCGGGTGCCGAGCTCCATGTCGCCGGCACAGGCCCTGGCCTTGAGCAGGGCCTGGAACTCCCAGGAGGCGGCCCATCGCCGGTAGTAGGCCAGGTGGGATTCGAGGGTGCGCACGAGCGCACCGTCCTTGCCCTCGGGGCGCAGCGCCGTGTCCAGCGGCCACAGCGGCGGCTCGGGCGCTGTGGCGGAGACGGCGTGGGCGAGCTCGGTGGCCAGACGGGTGCCGACGTCCACGAGGTACTCCTCGGTGAGCGGCCTTCCTGCTTTCTCAGGCTCCCGGGCCGGGCCGACGACGTAGACGACGTCGACGTCGGAGATGTAGTTGAGCTCGCGCGCCCCGGTCTTGCCCATGGCGATCACGGCGAGGGCCACGTCATCCGCCTGCGGTCCGACGGCGGCGCGGGCGATGAGCACGGCGGCGTCCAGGGCGGCGTCGGCGAGCTCAGCCATGCGCCGGCAGACGGTGGGAATGTGCTCGATCGGGTCGGAGCTGGTGAGGTCATCGGCGACGATCGCCGTGAGACGGTCCCGGTAGGCGCGTCGCAGCGCCGCGGTCGCCCGGCTCACGGCCAGGGCCTGGTCACCCGGGCCCTCGGCGTCGCCATCATCATCACCAGCCGTATCAGCGGCATTGTCAGCCACACTGCCACCAGCACCGTCTGACGGTTCCACCCGCCCCAGCGCGTCCTGGGCCGCTCGTCTCAGGAGCTCACGGGCGCCCGGCTCACCCGGAGCGTCCCACGCCCTGGCCGGGGCGAGGGCCGTGAGGCGCTCAGGGTGAGCCACGAGGAAGTCCCCCAGGGCCTGGGAGGCACCCAGGACGGCGAGGAGGCGCCCCCGGTGCTCGCGCAGCTCGACCGCGGAAGCACTGAGAACGCTGCGCAAGACCGTTTGCGGCGTTGGTGTGCACCCGTGCTCGACGTGGTCCGCCCAGGCGCTGCGATGCGACTCGGCTGCGGTCGCGGCCTCGGCCAGGCGAACCAGGGTGAGCAGCGCCATATCGGGATCGGCGGTGAGCGCCAGGGCCTCGATGAGCTCCTCGCGTCCGGGCCCGAGCTGCCCGTCACCCGGTCGGTCACCGGGCCGCAGGACGGGATCCGCCGAGGGCCGAGGGGGAGCACTACCGTCCCCGTCCGCGTCGTCGGCCTCACGGCCTGCGGGAAGGAGGGTCAGGAGCGCGGGGTCCTCCAGGAGCGCTTTGGCGCGGGTGGCGTTCTGAAACCCGGCTCGCAGGAGCAGGGTCCTGGGCGAGGAGCTGTGCCGCGTGGGCGCCCCCACCGGTGGACGCTTGTCGCTCCGGTCTCTCACAGCTGCCTCCTGCTCCGCTCAGGCGCGGGGGAAGAACTGGCTGATCTCGAAGTCGGTGACCTGGGCGTCGTAGGCCCGGTACTCGCGGCGCTTGTTGCGCAGGAAGAACTCGAAGGTGTCCTCCCCGAAGGTGTCGGCGACCAGGTCGGACTGCTCCATGGCGGCCACCGCGCTCTTGAGCGAGGTGGGCAGGGCATGGATGCCCAGCGCCCTGCGCTCCATCTCGGACAGGGCCCACACGTCGTCCTCGGCCTCGGGAGGAAGCTCGTAGCCCTCCTCGATGCCCTTGAGTCCTGCGGCCAGGATGACCGCGTAGGCCAGGTAGGGGTTGGCCGAGGAGTCGATGCCGCGGAACTCCACGCGCGCGGACTGGGCCTTGCCGGGCTTGTGCATGGGTACGCGGACCAGGGCGGAGCGGTTGTTGTGACCCCAGCACACGTAGCTGGGGGCCTCGTCCCCGCCCCACAGGCGCTTGTAGGAGTTGACGTGCTGGTTGGTGACGGCCGTGATCTCCGAGGCGTGGTGCAGCAGCCCGGCGATGAAGGAGCGGCCGGTGGCGGAGAGCTGGTACTGCCCGGAGGCGTCGAAGAAGGCGTTGCGGTCACCCTCGAACAGGGAGAAGTGCGTGTGCATGCCCGAGCCGAACTGGTCGGGGAAGGGCTTGGGCATGAAGGTGGCCAGGCATCCCTCCTCCAGGGCGACCTCCTCGACGACGGCACGGAAGGTCATGATGTTGTCCGCCATGGACAGGGCGTCGGCGAAGCGCAGGTCGATCTCGTTCTGGCCGGGGCCGCCCTCGTGGTGGGAGAACTGCACCGAGATGCCCATCTGCTCGAGCATGAGGATGGCGTGGCGACGGAAGTCGTGGGCGGTGCCGCCGGGAACGTGGTCGAAGTAGCCGGCGTCGTCGGTGGGGCGGATGCGCCCGTCGGCGTCGCGGTTGACCAGGTAGAACTCGATCTCGGGGTGGATGTAGCAGGTGAAGCCGGCCTCGGCGACCCGGGCGAGCTGACATTCGAGCACGGAGCGCGGGTCGGTGCGGGCGGGCTCGCCGTCGGGCGTGAGGACGTCGCAGAACATGCGGGCCACACCATTGGCGCCGTCGCGCCACGGCAGCATCTGGAAGGTGGAGGGATCCGGCGCGAGCAGCATGTCGGACTCGAAGACTCGGGTCAGGCCCTCGATGGCCGAGCCGTCGAAGCCGATGCCCTCCTCGAAGGCGCTCTCGACCTCGGCCGGGGCGATCGCCACGGACTTGAGCTGCCCGGACACGTCGGTGAACCACAGGCGGATGAAGCTGATGTCGCGTTCCTCGATGGCTCGGAGCACGTACTCCTGCTGCTTGTCCATGGGGCCTCCTCAGCGTGGGGTGCGGCAGCGGGCCGACGGCGTGGCGGGCCGTCATCCGCCTGAGACGTTCTTGCTGGAGCCAGCCTAGTGCGCGGGTGCGTCAGGCAGGTTTCGAAAATCGCCTCCGGTGAAGGAGGGCGGGCGCGGTGCCCGTCGCGCCGAGGTGCTCTGCCACCTCGGCTAGCCCTCGGGTAGCCTCGGCCCATGGCTACACCCGAGTCCCCCTACGGTCCTTCTGCCTCCGCCGTTGTCGGAGGCGGGAAGCCCGTGCGCGTTCACCACCTCGCCGCCGCCAAGAACGACGGCGCCAAGCTCGTCATGCTCACCGCCTACGACGCCGTGACCGCCCGCGTCCTGGATGCGGCCGGAACCGACCTGCTGCTGGTGGGCGACTCGATCGGCAACGTCATGCTCGGGCACGACTCCACGCTGCCGGTGGAGCTGGACGAGATGGTGGTGGCCACGCGCTCGGTGGCGCGGGCGACGAGGCGCGCACTCGTGGTGGCCGACCTTCCCTTCGGCACCTACGAGGCCGGCCCCGAGCAGGCGCTGGCCAGCGCGGTGCGCCTCATGAAGGCGGGGGCCAATGCCGTCAAGCTCGAGGGCGGCAGGCCCCGGGCCGCGAGCGTGCGGGCCCTGACCCAGGCCGGCATCCCGGTGGTGGGTCACCTGGGATTCACCCCGCAGAGCGTCAACATGCTCGGAGGCTTCCGGGTCCAGGGGCGCGGCGAGGCCGCCGAGGAGCTTCTGGCCGACGCGCAGGCGCTGGCCGAGGCGGGAGCAGTCGCACTCGTCCTGGAGATGGTGCCCGAGCCCCTGGCCGCGCGCGTGACCGAGTCGCTCCCGATCCCGACGATCGGCATCGGCGCGGGCGCGCGCTGCGACGGCCAGGTACTCGTGTGGACGGACATGGCGGGCATGACCGACTGGTCCCCGCGCTTCGCCCACCAGTTCGGCCAGGTCGGCCAGGCGCTGCACCAGGCCGCCGCCGCCTACGGGGCCGCAGTGCGCGAGGAGTCCTTCCCCGCAGAGAGGCACTGGTTCAACGCCTGAGCCGGTCCAATGGACCGTTCCAGGGCCCGGCTCAGGCCTTCGCCTCGCTCCCCGCGCCCTCCTCGGACTTCTCAGGGTCGATCCCCTCCGTCAGCTCCGCCTCGGTGAGTGCCTCGGAGAAGGTCCACCGGTTGAGGAGCGTCTCGAAGCGCCTGCCATCGATGTACACCACAGTGCTGCCGTCCTCGGTCAGGCCGTCGACATCGAGCGCATCGGCCATGACCTTGGGCTCATCCACACCGCTGTCGATCCGCTTCCACATGGCCTCGGAATCCACCCCGACCTCGCGGGCGGCATCGGTGATGCTCTCGGAGGTGATCCGTCCGCGAAGCCTGGCGAGAGCGTCATGGAGGGGCCACACCCTCTCCGGGTCCTCGTGGCGGACGGCCTCCAGAGCCAGCGCTGTCAGAAGGCTCTCAGGGCCGGTGACCTTGTGCCTGAGGACGAAGGCGAGCTGCCCTGCCTCGCTGAGGTGGACGATGTCGTAGAACGCCTCCATCAGGCGCCAGCGCCCCTCGTAGGACATGTCCGCGTAGTTGACCAGAATGTGCGGCGCATCCGGGGACCCGACGAAGAGGTCCCTGTCTCTGTCCACGGGTCGGCTCAGGTGCTGGCCAGGAGGCGGGGGCAGCGGGGAGAGCCTGTCCGCGGTGCGGAAGATGATGGTCGCCAGGACCAGCGCCCCGAGGGAGGCCAGGAGAACACCCAGGCGCGCCTGGTCCCGCATGGTCTCATCCTCCAGGGCGAGATTGGCCACCAGCAGCGAGATCGTGAACCCCATTCCGGACAGGGCGGCAAGGCCCAGGATGCGGGGCATGTCCAGGCCCGGCAGCCGGGATGCCGGCACCAGGCGCAGGACCAGTCCGGCGCCCATCGCGACGCCGACGAGCTTGCCGATCACGAGTCCCGCGATCACCGCCCACATGATGCGCGATGACAGGGCCGTGGAGATGGTCTCGCCGCTGAGCTCCACGCCGGCGTTCGCCAGGGCGAACAGGGGAACGACGACGTAGTTGACGTAAGGAGGCAGCGTCCAGGACAGGCGCTGGTTCATGGGGATGGAGTAGGTCAGTACCTCGTGCAGCAGAACCGCGGTGCCCGGGTGGGGGGACTGGCGGTAGAGCCTGGCGACCTCGTCCACGCCGTCCACGGCCGTGGTGCGCACCGGGTAGACCGGCATGAGCAGGGCGATGAGGACACCGGCCAGGGTGGCGTGGACACCGGACTGGTACAGGGCGTACCAGGTAACGACCGCCAGAAGGATGTACGGCAGCGAGCGCCACACTCCTCTGCGCGCCAGGATCCAGATGCCGAGCAGTCCCAGTCCGGCGCACCCCAGGGCCACGAGGTTGAGTGAGCCCGAGTAGAAGATGGCGATGACCAGCAGGGCGCCGATGTCGTCGATGACGGCGAAGGCCAGGAGGAAGGCCCGCAGGCGTGGAGCCCTCTTGGGGCCGATCAGCGCGAGCATGCCCAGGGCGAAGGCGGTGTCCGTGGAGATGACCGCTCCCCAGGCGCCGGCGCCGTCGGTCCCGTGAGCGAAGCCGAGAAAGACCAGCGCGGGGACCACCAGGCCACCAACGGCGGCGGCAACGGGCAGAAGCGCTCTTCCGGGCAGTCTCAGCTCACCCAGGGTGAGGTCGCGGCGCACATCGAGCCCCACCATGAAGAAGAAGGCCGACATCAGCCCCTCATCCACCCACTCGTGAAGCGTGAGCTCCACACTGAACGGGCCGATGGCCAGTGATGCGGGCGTGTGCCAGAAATCGTGGTAGCTGTGGCCGATGTTGGCCCACAGGAGGGCCAGGGCCGTCGCCACGGCCAGGGCGGTCGCGGCGTAGGTCTCGTTGACCTGGATATTGCGCTGACGGCGCCGATGGCGCAGCCATGAGTCGACGTACTGCGTTGCAGTGTCAAGCCCCGGGTTTTGTGGAGGCTGGTTTAGCTGGATGTGGTGGTGGCTGGTTGTAGTTGTTCCTGGCGGTGGGTGTCGGGGGCCCAGGCGGCTTCGTGCTCGGCGGGGGTGCG
>NZ_JAAIJY010000035.1 GCF_011752065.1 Actinomyces sp. ZJ308 | reverse complement strand
CACCTACACCAGCCAGACCCAGCGCGAGGCCGCCTACCAGACCTGGCTCCACCACTACAATCACCACCGACCCCACACCGCCCTGAACGGCCAAACCCCCGCCAGCCGCGTTCACAACCTCACAGGGAAGTACATCTAGTGCAGGGACGGCGGCCGCGAGGACGGTCGGGAGGATCGACGGCGATGAGAAGCCGATCAGGCGGATCCGGATGGAGCCGGACAGGGTCTCAGTCGCGGGTGCTCTCCTGTCGGGCACCCCGGTAGAGGTACCACAGGGTGCCGATGAACAGCACCACGCCAACCCAGGGAGCGACGCCGGCGAAGCCCTCGGGCATGATGGCCAGCGGGTCCTCCTTGCCGCCGAAGGCCACGACGATGCCGGCGTAGATGACACCGGCCAGGCTCTCACCGACGATGAGGCCGGTGGCCATGAGCGTGCCCATGCGCTTGGCCCGCTCGGGGTTGGCGGTGCGCTGGGCCCAGCGGTCGTAGAAGTGACCGAGGGCCGCACCGATCGGGATCATGACAGTGACAGCGGTGGGCAGGTACATGCCCATGCCGACGGCGAGCGGCGGCAGGGAGTACTTGCTGGTACGGCGCAGGATCTCGTCGATGGCGATGACGACGGCGCCGATGAGGGCGCCCAGCCCCAGCAGGCTCCAGTTGAGGTCGCCGCCGAGGACGCCCTGGACGAGGTGCTTGATGAGGTTGGCCTGGGGCGCGGCCAGGGCGTCGGGGCCGGCGTCGGGGGCGCCGGCGAAGCCGAAGGCCCCCTGCATGAGGCTGAGCACCGGCGGGATGACGATGGCGCCGAAGACGACGCCGATGACGAGGGCCACCTGCTGCTTCCAGGGGGTGGAGTCGACGAGCTGGCCGGTCTTGAGGTCCTGGAGGTTGTCGTTGGAGATGGTGGCCACGCCGAAGACGACCGCGGTGACGAACAGGGTGTAGGCCACCAGGGTGCGCACGTCGTCAGGCGAGGAGGACGTGGCGATGGTGCGCACGAGCGCCGCCGCGGAGACGGCCACGAGGATGCCCACCCCGGAGATCGGCGAGTTGGAGGAGCCGATGAGGCCCGCCATGTAGCCGCACACCGAGGCCACGACCAGGCCGGTCAGCAGGATGAACAGGATGGAGGCGATGATGAGCCCCGCCGTGTGGTGGGCCATGGAGGTCCCGTGCAGGAACAGCCACAGGAGCACGCCGATGGGCAGCATGGAGCCCACGGTGACGCCGATGACCGTCTTCATCGACAGGTCGCGCTCGGTCAGCGGGATCTCCTGGCCGGCGTCGCGCCTGGCGCTGGAGGCCAGGGACTCGCGGATGCCGGAGACGATGGGGCCGAGGATCTTCAGGAAGGTCCAGATGGCGGCGATGGCGATGGTGCCGGCACCCACGATGCGCACCTCGCTGGCGAAGGTGGTGCTCACGAAGTCCGCGAGGTCGGGGGCGGAGGCGGCGCCGCCCCAGGTGCGCACCGGCAGCAGCACGCCGTAGGAGATGAGCAGTCCGACGATCATGGCGATGCCGACGCCGATGCCGACCAGGTGGCCCACGCCGGCCAGGGCCAGGGACAGGGAGGTGCCCATCATGGTGGCGCCGGAGCCGACCCGGAAGACCCCGGAGATCTCGACGCTGATGGCCTTGAGGGCGTTGAGGAAGTAGAGAGCGGCCGAGGCGATGGAGCCACGCACGATGATGCCCAGTCCGCGGCTGGACTCCTCGGCGCCCTCGCTGGTGTCGCCCACGCGGAGCACCTCGGCGCCGGCCACGCCCTCGGGATAGGGCAGGTCGGAGTTGGTCACGAGCGCGCGCCGCAGCGGGATCGAGTAGGTGACGCCGAGGATGCCGCCCAGGATGATGACCAGGACCGTCTGGAGGTAGGGGAAGCCGGTCCACCAGCCCACGATGATGAGCCCGGGCAGGACGAAGATGATGGCGGACAGTGTCCCGGCCGCCGAGGCGATCGTCTGGACGATGTTGTTCTCCTGGATCGTGTGATCGGAGAAACGGCGCAGGATCGCCATGGAGATGACCGCGGCCGGGATGGAGGTGGCGAAGGTGAGCCCCACCTTGAGGCCGAGGTAGACGTTCGCGGCGGTGAAGACGAGCGTGATGACGCCGCCGATGACGATGCCGCGGATCGTCAGCTCCTTGACCGGGCTGGAACCGGTGCTGGACGGTTCGGCCGGCGCGGAGCCGGTTGTGGAGGTTGTGGACATGGTGAGATCTCTCGATGTCGGGATGATTCCGGGGGGAGAGTAGCACCACTATCGAAATCGACCGGAAGCGGTCCGTTCCGTGCAGGTCAGATCAGGCCTGGCATTCAGCCGAACGAGGGCTCGCACTGCCGGATCTTTGTCCCAGGACTCACCTGAGCTCGAGAACAACAAAAACTTCATAGATGACGCGGAGCCGTGTCTTCTATGAAGTTTTTGTCGAGATCGGTGAGACCGAGGCGCCTGCCGCAGGCGGGTCGGAGGCGGGGCTACGCCGGCTCACTGTCCTTGAGTCCGGCCAGGTAGGAGGCGGCCATGTCCTCGTGGGCGTGGCCGGCGGCCGCGACGCGGTCGAGCCGGGCGGAGAAGGCCTCCATGCCGTCGAGGCGCAGGTCCGCATCGCGGGCGAGGTCGAGGATGAGATGGGCGTCCTTACCGGAGGTGTCGACGGCGAAGTTGGCCGGGCTCAGGGCGCTGCGCTCGACGAGGTCGGCCTTGATGCGCAGGAAGGGCAGATCCAGGGGGCCGCCGTCGAGCACCTCGAAGAACTGGGCCGGGGGCACGCCGATCGCCTGGGCCAGGGTGACGATCTCGCCGGCGGCGTTGGACACGGCGATGACCCAGGAGTTGACGACCAGCTTGAGGCGGGTGGAGGTGGCGGCGCCGCCGTCGTCGCCGGTCCACACGGTGCGCGACCCGACGGCGTCCAGGACCGGGGTGACGAGGTCGCGTCCCGTGGCGGGGCCGGCGGTCATGATGACGAGGGTGCCGGACTCGGCGGGCTGGCGGGTGCCGGAGACGGGCGAGTCGTAGAAGAGGACCCCGGCGGACTCGGCGATGGCGGCCAGGGCGGTGACGTCGTCGGGGCCGACCGTGGTCATCTGCAGCCAGGCGGCGCCGGGCCGCATGGCGGGGGCGGTCTCACGCATGACCTCGGCGACGGCGGCGCCGTCGAAGAGCATGGTGATGACGACGTCGGCGCCGTCCACCGCGGCGGCGGCGGTGGGGGCGACCTCGATGCCGTCCTCGGCCAGGGGCTCGGCACGCGAGATCGTGCGGTTCCAGGCGCGCACGGCGTGGCCGGCGCCCGCGATGTTGCGGGCCATCGCCGAGCCCATGATTCCCGTGCCGAGTACGGCCACCGTCAGCTGAGACATGCTTCTCCCTTTGATCGTCTCTGATCGTCCTGTCCTGACCCACGGGTCAATCGGAGGCCGGCCCGGGTGCGCGTCGGCACGCAGGGGTGGGCCCGCCGCCGTCCTTACCGACGACGATAGGCGCTCGCCTCACTCGGACGCCAGGGCGCCGGCGATCCCGTAAACGGCGATGGCCAGGAGGAACGCTGCGGCGGTGACGGCGCCCGGGCCCCAGAAGCCGGGGACTCGGGAGAGAAGCCCGCCGCCGATCGCGCCGGCGATGGTGGCGCCCAGGTACATCGCGGTGTTGGACAGTGAGGAGACGGTTCCGCGCGCCTGGCCGGCGTGCGCCTGAAGCTGCCCCATGAGGATGGGCAGGAGGAAGCCGGCCACGACCAGGGCGGCGGTGAAGGCGGCGACGGCGCCCCACATGGTGGGCACGATGACGGGCATCGTGGCCGCCAAGAGGTAGAAGGCGCCCTGGGTGATGATGCCCGCCCACAGCGACCGTCTCTCGCCTATCCTCGCAACGAGCCGCGGGCCGAGCAACGACCCCAGCGCCGTTCCCAGTCCGATCACCATCATGGCCTTTCCGATGGCGGTCTGCGAGGCGCCGAAGTCCTTGGCCAGCCAGGAGCCGATGAAGGAGAAGGAGACGTAGTTGCCCGCCTGGAAGACGAGGTAGGCCAGCAGGGACCAGGACAGTACCCGCGAGCCGAAGACCCTGCGGTAGGAGCCGACGACGTCGGGCGGGTCCCCCGCCGGCCTCACGTGGGGGAAGGCGGCGCAGAGGAGTCCCCACAGGATGACACCGGCCGCCGCGACGATGAAGAACGGCAGCTGCCATCCTCTGACCGACAGGTAGGAGCCGATCGGCACGCCGGCGACCTGGGCAACCGCCAGCCCCGCGGTCGCGTAACCCATCACCCTGATGATCGAGGGCCGAGGCACCGTCATCGGGATGGAGGCCCAGATCTGGGAGCTGACGAAGGCCGCGCTCACTCCGGCCAAGAACCGGGCGGCGACCATGCTCCAGAAGCTCCAGGCCAGGCCGCACGCGCAGGTCAGGACGGCGAAGGCCGCCAGGCCCGAGAGGATGACCCGACGTCGGTCGTGGCGGTCCGAGACGGGACCGGCCACGAGGGCGAACAGCGCGTACCCCAGGGCGTAGGCGGAGACCAACCAGCCCGTTCGGGACAGCGGAACGTCGAGCTCGCGCTGAAGCAGGGGCAGCAGCGGAGCGACGAGGAAGGTGTCGGTCCCGATGACGAACATGGTGAAGAAGGACAACCAGCCCATGGTGGAGACGCGGGTGCCTGCCGGGGGCGGCGCCTCACCGCCCTCGGGCGCACGCGGCGCTTCACCGGGTGTCTCAGCCGTCTCTCTCGTCCCTGTCATCTCCAACCTCCTTAGTTCGATGTTTGACGTACTAAGAATCGTAGGAGATGCTGGCCGTGTCAAGTCCGGTCACAGGCGCCGGGACAGCAGTGACAAGGCAAGCGGCAAGGCGGACGGGAGCGCAGTGAAGGACAGGGAACTCTTCCACCCCGAGGCGGGCGAGATCTCCCTGGACGTCGTCCTGGGGGCGCTATCGGACCCCATCCGCCGCGACGTCCTGCGGCGGATCGCGGCCGACGGCCCCCTGTACTGCGGGGACCTGAGCTACGACGTCGTCAAGTCCACGATGTCTCATCACTTCCGGGTGCTGCGCGAGTCCGGGCTCATGCACACCGAGAGAGAGGGCAAGCACCGGCGCATCACCCGGCGCGACGGAGTCATTGAGCAGCGCTTCCCGGGACTGCTGGCCGCCGTCGGCCTTCCCGCGGGCAAGGGCCAGTGGCCGGACTGAGCCGCCCGGGCGAGTAGCCTGACGACGTCAGGACGAACCGCGGCAACCTGCGAGACGAGAGATGGCCAGACCCCGTAAGCCGATCAACCCGACCCGACGGCGCCGGCTCATGCAAGCGGCTCGTAGGGCTTTTGCTCACCACGGGTACACCGGAGCCTCGCTGAGCGAGGTCCTCTCGGCAGCCGAGTTCCCCCGCAGCTCCTTCTACTACTTCTTCTCGGACAAGACCGCCCTGTTCGACGCGGCCTTCGCCGACGGACTGACCCTGCTCGCCGAGCAGGTACATCCGCCCAATCCCGAGACACTGACCGCCAAGTCCTTCTGGCCCGAAATCCTCACCCTCTTCGACGAGCTGGCGGCGGCCGGCCACGATGAGGACCTGGCGACGATCGCGACGCTCTTTCACATGCAGGACGCCCCGCCATGCGCCTCACGAGCAGGATTCGAGAGATCCGCCCGAGCATGGTGCACACAGGTCGTCCACAAGGGTCGCGATCTGGGAGTGCTCGACGACGACCTCCCCGAGGATCTGCACGTTGAGCTCGTATGGAGCGTCGCCGCCACACTCGACAGATGGCTGGCCTCGCACTCCGGCGAAGGAGCGGATGCGCGCGAGCTGACGCACATCCTTCTGACGCGCCTGTTCGGGGCGCCGTAGCACCCGGACGGCACCGTCCAGGCGACCGCCGCAGAACCCAACCCGCTCCTCATTTATAGACAACATTGTCCATAAATGCCTATCATGTTTCATCCCCACTGTTCAGGGTGACATCGAGGTCCAGGAGGAGTGCGAGATGGGGAGTGCTCTTGTCGCCGGGGCGACCGGATACCTCGGCCGGTACATCGTCTCGGAGCTTCACGACCGCGGACACTCGGTACGGGCCGCGGTGCGGGATCGGGCGCGCGCCCGCCGGGAAGGGCCGTGGGACTCGCCATCTCTGGATGGCCTGGTGGACGAGTGGGTCGTCGGGGACGTCACCGACCCCGCATTCACCCGGGATCTCGCGGCCGACGTCGAGCACGCCGTCTCCGCCCTGGGGGTGACGCACCAGAAGGCCGATCCGTGGAGGATCGACAACCTCGCGAACCTGGCCATCCTGAAATCAGCACTGCGCCACGAGGCGAGCTCCTTCACCTATATCAACGTCCTGGGCGGGGAGCACTGCCCCGCCCAGCTGACGCGGGCGAAGTCCGCCTTCGTGCAGACACTGACGGATGCGGCAATCAGCTCTCAGGTCATCAACCCGTCGGCCTACTTCTCCGACATGATGGAGGTGCCGGCCATGGCCAGGCGAGGAGTGGTGACGATCTTCCGCCCGGAGGTGCGGATCAACCCGATCCACGGGGCGGACCTGGCGGCCTACGTCGTCGACCGGATGGAGGAGGGACGGCCCGGCGCGTGGGACGTCGGCGGGCCGGACGTCCTCACCTGGCGCGAGCTGGCGCACCTGGCCTTCGACGCCGTCGGGAAGCGGCCGCGCATCCTCACCGTCCCGACGTGGGTGCTTCCGCCGACGCTGAGACTGATGGCGCTGTTCAGCCCCCGCCTGGCCGACACCGCCCGGTTCACGACCTGGAACATGCTGCACGACTGCGTGGCCCCGACAACGGGCACCCACCACCTGGCGGACTTCTACGCGAGATTCATGTGAGACGAAGGCCTATTCATTGGAGTGTCCGCTGCATGGTCGCTGTATTCCTCGGTCTGCGGCGAGCGCGTCAGTCCTTCAGTGTCCACAGAAATGACATTAGAAGGGTCCCGGCTCGCGAAGGGCGGGAAGATCGTTGGAATCACGCCGATCCGCCGGATCGAATTTGTGGGCTGGGGGTCCAATGTCATTCCTATGGACACCCCGGCGCTGGCTCATGCCCTGAATACCGCTCTTGACGGAATTGCCCTGCAAGCCAGGGGTGTAACAGCAGTTCCCCCTTCCACTGCGCGAACGGCAGTAGGGTGGCCCGGGGCCTCAAGGTCCACAGGAGTCGATGAGCCAAGGAGATGTCAGTTGAGCAGCACTCGATCGGACGCAGGCCGCCAGGCACCGGTACTGGACTACCGGGACAACCCCTTCGGCCTGGTCTACGAGGACGCGATCACCGCGAACGAGCCGGGTCGGGTCGCCATCCACCCGGTCACCTACACGTTGCGCGGGCTGGAGATCGCCGCGAACGTGTACACCCCTGCCGGATACGACCCTGCCGGCAGCTACCCGGCGATCACGGTGGCGCACCCCAACGGCGGCACCAAGGAGCAGGTCGCCGGCCGCTACGCGCAGCGCCTGGCCGAGCAGGGCTACATCACGATCACCGCGGACGCCGCCTACCAGGGCAGTAGCGGGGGCGAGCCGCGCAACACGGACAAGCCCTTCTACCGCACCGACGACATCCACGGCATGGCCGACTTCATCGCCACCTTCCCCGGCGTCGACGCCGAGCGGCTGAGCGCCCTGGGCATCTGCGGCGGAGGCGGATACACCATCAACGCCGTCAAGTCGGACAAGCGCTTCCGCTCCGTGGCCACGGTGAGCATGTTCAACTCCGGCCTGGTGCGCCGCAACGGGCTGCAGGACTCGCAGCTGGACACCGTCCAGGAGCGGCTCCGCCAGGCCTCCCAGGCACGCGCCCAGGAGGCCGCCGGCGGGGAGATCACCTACCTCGGGGACGCGGTTCTCACCGACGAGCAGATCGCCGCCCTGCCCTTCCCCCTCTACCGTCAGGGCTTCGAGTACTACGGCAAGACGCACGTGTGCCCCAGCGCCAACCCCCGCTACACGGCGAGCAGCCTGCTGGACCTGATGACGTGGGACGCCACGGATCAGATCGACCTCATCGACGTGCCGCTGCTGATGATCGCGGGAAGCGTCGCCGACACCCGCTACATGAGCGAGGACGCGATCGCGAAGGCGACCGGGACCGAGGACAAGGAGCTGTTCCTCATCGAGGGCGCCCAGCACATCGAGACCTACTGGGTCGACGAGTACGTGAACGCCGCCGTCGGCAAGCTGGTCGAGTTCTACGGCCGGACCGTCTGACCGCGAGGTTATCAGCGGTTCTCAGCGGACTCGTCTCGACGACGAGGCATCGATCGGAGCCGGACTCACCGACCGACCAGGGCCCTGAGCCTCTGCTCGGTCGGTGAGTCCGGCTCCGCAGTCAGGGCGAACAGGAACCAGTCCGGGTTGGCCGGAAAGTCCATCGCCTCGTAGGTCAGCTCCAGGTCGCCGACCACCGGGTGGTGCATCCGCTTGATGCCGGTGCGGTGGTGGCGCACATTGTGCTCGACCCACCGGCGTCGGAACGCCTCACTGCGCGCGACCAGCTCGTCGATCAAGTCGCTCAGCCTCTTATCCTGCGGGTTCTGGCCGAGGTAGGTGCGCATCGTGGCCACGACGCCGTCGGCACTGTCCTCCCAGTCCGGGAAGAACTCCCGTGAGGCGGGGTTGAGGAAGGTGAACCGGGCCGTGTTGCCCCGGCTGACGGGATCGTCCAGCATGGACGCGAACAGCGCGCGCCCCATGGGGTTGGCCGTGACGAAGTCCAGGCGCCGGTCCCGCACCCACATGGGTGTCTCCGTCACCGAGTCGAGGAACCGTTGCAGGCTGGGCCTGACCGTCCGCTCCTGAGGCTGGCGCCACCGCGGCAGCGGCCCGGCGGTACGGGCGAGGTCGTGGAGATGGTCCGTCTCGGCCTCATCGAGCCTCAGGGCGCGGGCGAGGGCATCGAGCACCTCCAGGGACACGCCGTCGAGGTCACCCCTCTCCATCCGGGAGTAGTACTCGACGCTGATGCCCGCGAGCATGGCGACCTCCTCGCGGCGCAGTCCGGGAACCCGACGGCGCCCACCGCCGGCCAGCCCCACCTGCCCCGGGGCGATGCGGTCCCTACGCGTGCGCAGGAACTCGGCGGCCTCCATCTCCATCCGATAGCTCATCGCAACACAGTAGCCCCACGACCACGACCTTCTGAGGAACCGGCAGTACACCGATACGATCATCCGCCGACGACGCGGGGCACCCGGCCCGACGCGGCCAAGCGATCGGATGTCGCCAGGCAGGCCCTTCCGGGACACGCGGCCGACTGCCGGCTCACCGAGAGGTGACCTCGACCTGCTGACGGGTGTTCCACCCCATCTTCCAGCTGGTGACCATGCCCCACACCCGCAGGGGTCGCAGGATGAGCGCCGACCAGAGCGTCGCCGCCGGAGACAGGATGAGGCTCACGCGCCTCTGAAAGCCGGTGGTGTCCGACCGCCACACGTTGAGGTACCTCGAGTTCTGGGCCAGCCCGATCATGAGGGGCACCAGCGCCACCGCGAGAGGAACGCCGTTGCCGGTGGCGAGCGGACGCCAGAGCACCAGGTAGACGAACACCGAGGACACCGCCCAGATCTGCATCCAGCCGGTGGCCTGCCTCCACCACCCCCATGAGAGGAGCGGCAGGAAGCGGATGCGCCAGAGTCCGCGGATGAAGGAGCCGCGGAACCAGCGCTCCTGCTGGCGGTAGTGGTGGCTCCACCGGTCGGGCATCCACGCGAAGGCGAAGGCCGAGGGCTGCTGGACGGTCCTGCCGTGGAGCAGGGCGAAGAGCGTCAGCATGGAGTCGTCGGAGAACTCCACGTGCCGCCCCAGGTACCTCTCGTTCATGTAGACGTCGATGTTCTCAGCCAGGATGCTGCACCGGTAGGCGGCCAGACCACCGGAGTTGACCATCACCGACCCGAGCTGAGACATGAAGGCGCGGTCGACGAGCTGCTGCCCCACGAAGATCACGTCGGTCACCCGTGCCAGGAGGTTCTCCCGGTTGTTGATCGCCAGGATGACGCCGGCAACCGACATGACCCGGGGGTCACTGAAGGGCTGGACGATCTCGCGCAGGGCCTCGGCGTCGAGCATGGAGTCGGAGTCGACGGTCACGAACAGGTCGGCGTCGCGGATCTTCCTGAAGCCATGGACCTGAGCGTGACGCTTGCCCTCGTTGGCAGTCCGTTGCCAGGTGGCGTAGATGCCGCTGACCGCGGCCTGCTCGATGAACCAGTCCCGCTGCTCCAGGTAGGAGCCCTGGGTGGAGCCGTCGTCGACGACGTGGATCTCGGCCGGCGGGAAGCTCTGGTTCAGCAGGGCGGAGAGCATCCGCACCACGACGTCGGGGTCCTCGTTGTAGAGCGGGATGAGCACGGCGACCCGATACGCCTCACCCCCGCCGACCACGCGCCCCTCGAAGCAGGCCAGCACCAGCTGGACGGCGACGAGGAGGAAGAGGAGGTCGAAGGTCCACACGGCCCACGGGTCCAGGACGTGGTGCCGGCTGACCAGCACTCGCCAGGACAGCCAGCCGGCCAGGCCCACAGTGACCATGATGGCGGGCGAGGGACGACTGATCCCCATGAGCGCCCGCGGCATCCCGGTGTCGTCCGCGCAGCGCTGCGCCTCGGCCCGCGTCGCCACAGGCGTTCGCACAGTGACCACCCGACGGCCTCCCGCGCTGCGGACCCGCACTGCTTTAAGGTCCATCCCGCGCTTGAACAGCGTCTTGACCGCGAGGCAGGCCAGAAGGATGAGAAGGCAGCCGAGCATGACGAAGAATCCGAATGACCAGGGCATGCGCCAGTCCTTCCGTGTCGAAGGGATTGATGGCCGCAGCGGCTACCGAGAGCCGACAGCGGCGTAGGCGAAGCCCGCCCTCCGCCACGCCTCGGGGTCCAAGGCGTTACGTCCGTCGACGACGTTGCGCCTGTCGACGAGGGCAGCCGCCCAGGAGGGGTCGCACCGGGTGTACTGGTCCCACTCGGTCGCCAGGAGGACCAGGTCAGCCGCGGTCAGCGCCTCCTCAAGATCGGCCGCGACGTCGTAGGGCAGATCGTCGTCATGGGCGAGGATCGGTGCGGCAGCGGGGTCGGTCACAACCACCCGGGCGCCCTCGTCAGCCAGCTCGGCGGCGATGGCCAGGCCGGGCGAGCACCGCATGTCATCGCTGTTGGGTTTGAAGGTCGTGCCGAGCACCGCCACGCGCGCCCGGTTCACCGAACCGCCGAGCATGCTCCTGGCCTTGTCCAGGGTCTGGTGGCGGGCGTCCTCGTTGATCTGGTCCACCTCGGCGAGGAAGTTCAGCGCCTCGCCGACGCCGAGCTCATCGGCCCGGGCCCGGAAGGCGCGGATGTCCTTGGGCAGGCAGCCGCCGCCGAAGCCGATCCCCGCCCGCAGGAAACGACCGCCGATCCGAGCGTCCATCCCGATGCTCCGGGCCAGCGCGGTGACGTCCCCACCGGCGGCGTCGCACACGCTGGCCATGGCGTTGATGAAGGAGATCTTCGTGGCCAGGAAGGCGTTGGCACTGATCTTGACCAGCTCGGCGGTGGCGTAGTCCATGACGAGTCGGGGCGTTCCCGACTCGATGATGGGAGCGTAGAGCTCGTCCAGCACGGCCGTGGCGCGCTCGGCGCCGGCCGGCTCCTCCGGCAGACCGTAGACCATGCGGTCGGGGTTCAAGGTGTCCTCGACGGCGAACCCCTCACGCAGGAACTCGGGGTTCCAGACCAGGAGGGCTCCTGAGGCGGCGATGGTCGGGGCCAGACGGGCGGCCGTGCCCACGGGGACGGTCGACTTGCCCACGACGACCTCGTCGCCGTCGAGGCACGCCCCCAGGTACGGCCTCATCGCCTCAACGGCGGCGTCAACGTAGGTCAGGTCCGCGGCCCCATCGGGGCCCTGCGGCGTACCGACGGCGATGAAGTGGGCCTGCGCCCCGGAGATCGCCGAGAAGTCGGTCGTGAACATCAGTCCGCCTGCCTCGATCCGTCGTCGCAGGATCTCGGTGAATCCCGGCTCATGGAAGGGGGCCCGCCCTTGGGCGAGGGCGTCGACCTTGTCCTGGTCGACGTCGACACCGACGACGCGGTGACCCAGCTCGGCCATGGCACAGGCGTGGACGGCTCCAAGGTAGCCGCAACCGATGACAGTGATGTTCATGCAGTCAATCCATCCGTATCAGGCGATTCGGGAAGGTCGGAAGGGAGGACTGGGGATGGGTGCCCGGGGCGGCGCGCGACGTCGGCCTCAGTCCGGGGCGGGGGCGGGCGCCTGACTGCGCATGACCTCCGAAACCGTCTTGACGGGCAGGCCGGACTCAGCCACGCGTTTCATGAACCGCTTGAAGCTGGCGGCCCCCACCGACTCGGGTGCGTCGTCGGGGTCCTTATCGACCCGGTGGAAGACCATGTGGGTCCAGCAACGGTGCTCCCGGCACTTGGCCAGGGTCCGTTCCACCTGTTCCTCGGTGGTGTAGGCACCGCAGTAGAAGACGCGCAGCCGGTACGGGTCCCCCGGCGCGAGGGTCTCCGGGGCGACGTCGATGGTGCGCAGCGAGTTGAAGTAGTCCTGGGACACGCGCAGGACGAGCTCGTTGTAACGGCCCATGGGCAGGGCGAAGTGGGCGGCGCCGTCGCGATACCCGTGGTCCAGGAGGAAGGCCCTGATGGTCCCGAACTCCTTGCGCACCCCCGGCTCGTCGAGCGTGGTGAGATCTGCCGAGGCGTGAGCGGCGATGTCCCAGCCATGGACCTCTCGCATCTCGGCAAGCTGGTCGTTGCTCATACGGCCCGGCAACCCGACCTTGTCGGCGATGACGTAGGAGGTTCCCGCGGGGATGCCGTAGCGCTGCATGATGCCCCGGGCCGTGTCGTAGTCGCTGTCGTAGCCGTCGTCGAAGGAGATGGAGACGATGCCGCTGTCGGCCGAGGGCAGGGTGGCCAGGTACCCGAGCCAGATCCGGCTCGGGGACGAGTCGGATTCGGGGACGACCTTCAGCCTCACCCTCGTCACCCGCTCCAGCAGTGGGCTGCCGACGACGGAGCGCGTCGCGGCGCGGTTGACAGTGACCCGGCACCAGGTCCCGGTGCGCAGCGTGCGCATGTCGGGAGCGACGTCGAGGCGCAGGCAGTCCTCGCCGTCCCCGCCGAGCTCGAGCAGGATGCTTCCGATCTGCCGGTAGTCCTCAGCGCGAAGCCACAGGTCCCACTGGCAGTCGGTCATGTCGACGCCCACCAGGGCGAGGTCGGCGCTGGTGGGTCGGTCGGGATCGTCAGTGGTGGTGATCTCCAGCGACTGGGTCCCGTGGGAGTAGGTGGAGGTGTCGGGCCGTATGGAGCCGTCGTCGGAGGAGAGGACCCAGGCGCGCGGGTCCTGCATGTCGGAGAGCACCGCCTGCGGCTGCCGTATGGGAGGGCCGGCGGCCGGCGCTGCTGGGAGGACGGGAGAGGCATGGGCCGTGAGCTGCATTGCCTCGGGTAAAAGTGTGCTCGAGGCAGCCAAGGCGAGACCGCCCATCAGAAAATTACGACGGCCCATCCGATCATGCTGCAGCACGGTGCTTCTCCAGTTAACAGTCCACTTGGTTGGTTTCTGTTCCAGGATACGCACCGGACGGCCGGCACCGATCGCGTTAGGGGCAACATCCCCATCCCGGCCGGTTGCCACAACACGCCGACGGCCATGGGAGTCCGCGCAAATCCGCGCACTTCCATCGACCAACGTCGATTTCGAGTGATTGAAATCACTGCGTCGTCACGGGAGCAGGACGACCTTGCCGGTGCTGCGGCCGGACTCGACGGCGCGGTGAACGTGCACCAGGTCGGTCAACTCGGCACTGCGCGCCGTCCGGCGGCTCCTCGCCACTTCGCCTCTCTTAACTCATCACCCCACGATGTGACGGGATCCTATCGGTGGACCCGGAACCGACTCGTACGTCTCCGGCCCGGAACGGGAAAGGGTCTGCCCCGCCGATCCTCTCGGCGGGGCAGACCCTCATGTGGTGGAGCTAGGGGGATTCGAACCCCCGACCTTCTCATTGCGAACGAGACGCGCTACCAACTGCGCCATAGCCCCAGGTGCGGGTTGATCCTAGCATCGCCGCGGGGCGTGCTGGCAAGTTCGATGGCGGTGAACCCGCCCACCGGCACCAGAACCTGCCCCGCAACAGCCTGAGGGAGTCTCCCGCTCCCCGCGGCAGGACTACTCGCCGGCCGCCCGCCGCCCCTCGAGGATGGCATCGAGGTCGATGGGGTGGAAGAGCTCCTCCTCATCATCCTCCACCGGAGCGGGAACGTAGGCACGGGCCGTCTGCGGACGCGCGGGCACCGGCGCCGAGGCACCCGGCTCGACCACCGGGTCGGAGTAGGAGCGCCGGGGCGCCCGAGCCGCCAGCGTGTAGGTCGGGGCGGGGACATGGACCGGCCGCCAGCCCTGGGGCGGGGTTGACGTCGTCGTCTCCTCCTTGGTGACCTCCTCCGCCTCGACGGGGGCACTGGCCGCGGGGGCCTGCGGGCGAGAGGCCGGTCGAGCCGGTTCGGAGGGCGCCGGAGAGACCGGAGCAGTGGCCTGCCGCGCGCGCGGGGGAGCCGCGGGGGCAGACGCCGCGGCCTCCTGGGCCTGCGCCTCCTGCTCGATGGCGCTCGCCTCGGCGAAGAGCTTGCCCCAGCCGGTCAGGCGCCGGGAGGTCGACGTCGACAGGGAGGCGACGAAGTCCTTGGTGCGCGGTGAGCTTCCCTCGTCGCCGTCGCGGGAGACGGCGTCGCGCATGTCGTGGGAGACCCTGCCGGCGTGGCGCGAGGGCACGTACACCGAGGCGCGTCGGGTCGCCTCGCGCTCGGCGGCCACGGCCGCGGCGGTCTCGGCGTCGAGATCGGCATCGAGCCGAGCGAGGCGATCCGCCTCGGAGTCGGCGGTACGGGAGGGCTGAGTGCCTGTCACGGAGGCCGCCGCGGTGGTCTCAGCGGCCGGCGCAGCGGCCGGAGCCGCTGGGACAGCCGCCTCGGTGGCGGTCTCGGTGGCGGCGTCGGCGGACGTCGTACCTGCGGCCTCCTGGGCCGATGTCGCCGAGCCGGCCGAGGCCCGCTGGGCGCTCTCCCTGGAGAGTCGCTCCATGAAGGGATCCTGCGCCGCACTCGCCTCACTGGCGGGCGCGGCGGGCGAGGCGGCACTGACGCCGAAGGCGCTGCCGGCACTGCCGGAAGCACTGGAGGCGCTGCGCGCGCCGTCGACGACGGAGCGGGGCGCGGCCACGACGGAGGCCGACGAGCGTCGGCCGGTCAGGGTCACCAGGGTGTGCTCGAGCTCGGCGATGCGGCGGCGCTCACGGCGGTCCGCCGCGGCGGAGGCCAGGGCGGCCCGACGTCCGGCCACCATCGATGCCCCCAGCAGCGCAGTGGGCAGCAGGGCCGGCCACCAGGGCAGGGCCGTGACGAAGCCCAGCACCCAGGCGCCCAGCGAGACCCCGAGCAGGACACTGGCGACGACCCCGCGGTGCGAGGCGGCGACCCGGCGGCGCTCACGCCCCTGGGCGTGAACCTGACGAGCATGGTCGAGCTCGCGCTCGGTGCGCAGGGCACGCACATTCCTCACGGCGGGCCTGTTCATCACCCTCACCTCCGGTCGACGTCGAAAGAGCTCCGCATGCCCACTGCTCGCACAGGTGTCGTCGCGCTCGACGGCGGCGGCTCCCGTGGCCAGGACACGCAGCTCGGCCGAGTAGCGGTCCTGGACGTTGGAGCGCCGTGCCATCTCACGGCGCCCCACCAAATACGGAAGGAGGTACACGGAGAGAATCGTGAAGAGGGCGATGACGGCCCAGATCTCGATTCCCACACCGTAACCGTAGGCGCGCAGAGGCTTCTCCCCGCGCAGGAACACTCCGGTTTTCCTGCGAAATACCTGGGATTCAAGACGTCACACTGTCAGTAATGCACCTCTGTTATCACACCAGTCACACACGTTTCTTCCGCATCGATTCCCTCGCCTCATCCAGCCGGCCGATCGCGCCACCGCGATGCACCCGGACGCACTCGGATGCGCCCGGCCGCTCCACGAGCACCTCTGCGGGCACGGCTCCCCCACCCCGCGCGAGCCGTGAGAAATCGTCACCCTCGGGCGAGCCTCTGCTGGAAGCCGACGCCGTCGGGTCCGTGGACCTCCTCGGCGAGGGCCGCGAAGGAGACGTGATCGGCCCATGCGCCGTTGATGTGCATGTAGCCGCGGCGCAGCCCCTCCTCACGCAGTCCGAGCCCACGGCACAGCGCCAGGCTCCGCTCGTTGTCGGGGCGCACATTGATCTCCACGCGGTGCAGCCCGACCGGCCCCAGGAGGTGGTCGAGGACCATGGCCACCGACAGACGCATGATCCCGCGCCCCTGCCACGCACCTCCGATCCAGTAGCCCACCTGGGCGCTGCGCGTGGCGCCCCAGGTGATCGGGTCGACGGCGACCTGGCCGGCGAAGGCACCGTCGACCTCGACGACGAAGGGCATCGCCTCCCCCAGCCTGGCCCGGCGCTTCTGGCGGCGCACGAAGTCGGGGAAGGCGCTCAGGGTCTCTCCGCCGCCCACCGGCAGGGTGGCCTCCCAGGGGGCGAGCCGGTCATTCTCCGCCAGCCGCAGCGCCCTCCAGTCCTCCTCGTCGTCGGCTCGGAGCTCACGTACGACGACGGACGGGCGATCGGGGCCTGCCGGTGCTCCGAGGGTCGGGCCCTCCCGGGCCGGTTCGGGCACAAGGCGCACCGGCCAGGCGAAGCGCTCGGACGAGCCCGCCCCAAGAAGCAGACCGGCGACCGTCCGCCGCAGCCCCCGGCCCAGGGAGCCCCGGGCCCCGGGGCTCGGGGCCTGCCGCTCGACGCCGTCGCGGGGCTCCTGCTGCGGGGCCGAGGCGGGCATCAGGCGTCCAGCAGGAGGCAGTGGAGGGTGTCGCCGGCCACCACGGTGCTCGTGTCCTCGGGGACGACGGCGATGGCGTTGGCCTCGGACAGGCCGTGCAGGCGGACGGTGCCGGGCGGTGTCGTCGGCTCGGCGCGGTAGCCGCGGGTCGGCGAGCCGCTGACGTGCACGGGGACGAACTCGCGCTTGCCCACCGGAGAGTGCCAGCCCTCGGAGATGGTGGCGGGCAGGCTGGAGCGGTGCAGGGAGGTCCTCCCGGCGATCTGACGCAGGACCGGACGCACGAAGGTCTCGAAGGCGATCTGGGCGCTGACCGGGTCACCGGGCAGGCAGAAGATCGGGGTGCCCTCGACCGTCCCCACGCCGAGCTGGCGGCCCGGGGACATGGCGACGGCGTCGAACCGCACCGAGCCCAGGGGGGCCAGGACCTCCTTGACCGTGTCGCCCTGGCCGACGCTCAGGCCCCCGGTGGTGATGAGGACGTCGGCGCGCACGAGCTGGTCCTCGACGGTCTCGGCCAGGGCGCGCAGCTCATCGGGGACGGCGGCCACGCGGAAGGCCTGGCCGCCGGCGTCAGTGACCGCGCAGGCCAGGGCGTGACCGTTGGCGTCGAAGACGTCGCCGGCCTCGCGGGACTGTCCGGGCTCGACCAGCTCGTCACCGATGGAGACCACGACGACGCGCGGGGCGGGGTGGACGCGCACCCGGTGCAGCCCGAGGCCGGCCAGGAGCGCGACCTGGCGGGCGCTGACGCGCGACCCCCGTTTGAGGACGGTGGTTCCGGAGCTCACGTCCTCGGCGCGCCGGCGCACATTGGCTCCGGCTGCGACGGCGCGGTGGACGCTGACGCGGGACTCACCGCGGTCGGTGTCCGTCCAGGGGATGACGGCGTCGGCTCCCAGCGGCATGGGGGCGCCGGAATCGATGAGGACCGCGGCCCCGGGCACGAGGTGGCAGGGGCGCATGTCCCCGGCGCGTACCGCATCGACGACGTCGAGCACGAGCGGATTGTTCTGGGCGGCCTCGGCGACGTCCTTGGCGATGACGGCGTAGCCGTCCTGGCCGGCCAGGTCCACGGCGGGCAGATCGATTCCGGCGACGACGTCCTGGGCCAGGACGCATCCGACGGCGTCGGGGAGGACCACGTCGAGGGGCGCTGCCGCCTGGGCGATCTCCAGGCAGGCGGCCAGGTGTTCGGCCACTGTTCTCATGGCACTCAGGTTACCGTCAGGTTGTCGACACGCGCTGTGCCCCGCCGGGACGAATGGATCAGACACGAGGCGTCATCACCTGCGAAGATGGCCTTATGACGACCGGCGCGCTGGACCTTCCCGATACGAGCCGACTCGAGGTCGACGACGCCAAGGACGAGCTGCGCAAGGTACTGCGGGCGCACCGGCGCGCCCATCACCGCCACCCCTCCTTCGGGCACACGCCGGCCTGTGAGGCACTGACCGAGCACGCCCTGGAGGCGGTGGCCGGCGCGGCGAGCGTGGCGACATTCGTGTCAACGGGGGCCGAGCCCTGCACCCGCTTGCTGCTGGAGAGGCTTCATGAGGCCGGGGTCGAGGTGCTGCTCCCGGTGCTCGGACCGCACCTGGCGCGCTGCTGGGGGCGGTTCCAGGGAGCCGCGGACCTCGCGGAACGGGCGCCGAGGCGCCCCCCGGAGCCCAGCGGCCCCGCACTGCCGGCCGAAGCGGTCGGCGAGGTCGAGGTCCTTCTCATTCCGGCGCTCGCCGTGGACCACAACGGCCGGCGGCTGGGGCAGGGCGGCGGATGGTACGACCGGATGCTGCCGCTACGGGCTCCAGGAACCCACACCTTCGCGATCATCCACCCCGAGGAGCTGCTGGCGGAGTCCTTGCCCGTGGAGGAGCACGACGAGCCGGTGGACGCCGTCATCACCGCCCAGGAGTGGTTCCTGCTCGCCACTGGCTCACCGGCGCACGCCAGGTCACCGGAGTCCTGAGAGTCCGGCGCCTGGAGGGCAGCCTGGAGGACAGCACCGCCCGCGCCGGGGGCCACAGGGGCGCAGGTGCAGTCCCCGTCCACAGGGCTGACGGCGACGGCGTGCCGAGCCACGGCATTCCCTTGACCCTGGTGGCATGAGACTTCATCACCGCCTGTCCCGCCGTCACGACTCCCGTCGGGGAACCCACCGCTCATCCTCACGATCGCCCCACTCAGACGAGCCCTCCGCCCAGACCTCCTACCGCGGAGGACGACCAGCCGCACCGCGCCCCTCTCTCCTGCTGTGGCGGCATCGTCACCTGGTGGTGGCACTCTGCCTGGGAACAGCGGTCCTGGTGGCCCTCAGCGTGCTGCGTCCCGGTCCCGAACGGGGCCAGCAGGTACTCGTCGCGGCCCACCGGATCAGTGCCGGGGCACTCATCACAGAGCAGGACGTCTCAACGAGCAGGCTTCCAGCGTCGGCCCTCCCCCAGGCGGGACTGATCTCCCAGGAGCAGGTCGCGGGAACCCGGGCGGCCATCGCCCTGGAGCCGGGAACCGTGCTGACCGCCTCGATGACCAGCGGAAACATGGCCCAGCAGCTGGGACCTGACGAGCGACTGGTCCAGGTGCCGGTCGACGTCGGAGCCGAGCTCGCCCGCCCCGGGGCCCGGGTCGACATCATCGGCCAGGCGTCGGAGGAATGGTCACCGCAAGCAGCGCCACCGGAGGCACCCCAGGCACAGGACGGCGCAACGGCACACGAATCCGACGGGCGGAGTGCGGATCCCCCAGCCCGCACCGGTGCGGAAAACAGCTCGACAAATGAACCCTCTTCCGCCCCCGGGATACCTTCTTCATCACCCAACCAGGAATCACCAGGATTTCAGAAGTCTTCTCAAAGTCTTTCTCAAGGAATGCCTGTTGGGGCATTTGGAACCCGCAGCACAGTGCTCTGCTCCGAGGCGCGAGTCATCATGACTCAACAGGCCGGAGAGGAGAGTCGATGGACAGGCAACAAGAAAGTAACGCTTATCACACTGGCTATTCCTGCAGGTAGCGCTATTCTGGTAGTTGGCGCGGCTACGAATAGCACGCTCGGCATTGCGCTGAGCCCGTAATGCCGCTGCGGCGTCTTACACGGATGATAAGGCGCTATCACTTTCAGTCCCCCGATGGCGCACCCAATGGCAGACGTCTGCCCGCGCCGCTACGAAAGGACCGCCATGTTCAAGGGATTCAAGGAGTTCATTTCGCAGGGCAACGCCCTCGAGCTCGCCGTCGCCGTCATCATCGGTGCCGCCTTCTCACCGATCGTCAAGGCCATCACCGATGTCATCATGGCCATGATCAGCCAGGTGGTCGGCCAGCCGAACTTCGACTCCGTCGGTCAGTTCAAGCTCACCGCGAGCGCCACCGAGTTCGTCCAGCCCGGTACGATCATTACTGCAGTGGTGAACTTCCTGCTCGTGGCCGCCGCCGTCTACTTCGCCATCGTTCTGCCGATGAACAAGCTCAAGGAGCGTCTGGCCAAGGAGAAGGCCGAGGAGGAGGCCAAGGAGGTCACCGACGTCGAGCTCCTCACCGAGATCCGCGACCTGCTCTCGGCCAACTCCGCCAGGAACTGAGTCCCTCAGCGATCCGATCATCGCATCGCCTCAAGGCCCCGCCGATCCTCATGATCGGCGGGGCCTTCCGCATGTCTTCGAGCGCTGCTCGACGTATTCCGTTTCTGCGCCGTACTACCAGGCAATTCGGGACGCACCTTGACCTCCTAACGTCAGTGGCGCAGGCCCGCATCCGCGGGTCAGCCGGTATCAGCCCCAGTGCGGGGGGACGTCGAGCCTGAGGCGGGAGTCATTGGAGCCGGCGCCGCCCGTCTCGGGCGCGTCGAGTCCTCCCCCGGCGCCGCTGAGGGCGTCGTGCTCGTAGTCGGCCCGAGCCAGGTCCTCAGGATCCTCGCCGCGAGCCACTCGCTCCTGGTCCCTGGCGGACAGGGCCACCACCCGGCGACGGCGCCGCGCCTCGCCGCGCACGACCGCTCCCTCGTCGGCCGGTGCGGGGCCCGTCTGCGAGCCCGGGACCCGACCACGACCTGAGCCACCTGTCATCATTGTTCGCCCGGCGTCTGTCTCAGGAGGCTCAGCGGGTGCGCCGCACGGCGTTGGCCAGGACGGCGTCAATCCCCGAGCCGCGACGACGCAGGGCCAGGGCGGACCTCAGCTCCTCGACCTCCCGAGCCTCGGAACGCCCCACGCCGTCGGAGCGGATCCAGGCCATGAGGTCGTCGAGCTGGTCATCGGAATAGGCCTGCAGCGGCAGCCCCTGGGCGATGCGGGGGCGCTCGGTACGCTCGGGCGCCTCACCGGGCTCGGGCTCGGGCGCCTCCGGGACGGCGCGCGCCGAGTCGTCAACGCGGTCGGGAACGGCCTCCATGGGTGGGGCGGCATCTCCCTGGCGCTCCACGAGGACGGCCAGGACGAGCTCCTCGACGGCCTTGGCCTCGGCCTCCGGGTCCACGAAGACCCCGGCGGAGAAGGCCATGTGGACGCGCCAGCCGCGCCGTTCAAGGCGCTCGACGCGGTGGCGGTCACGCCGGCGCAGGCTGGGCTCGGAAATGTAGTCGACGTCGTCGGTCAGGACCGCCACCAGCAGCTCGTCGGGGTAGTCGGGGTGGCCGATGGCCAGCGGGATGCGTACGCCGCCGTCGGTCCCGTAGCGGGGGACGACGGACAGGCCCTTGCGCCACAGGTGCTCGGCCAGGTCCACCAGGAGCCGGTCGGGCACCTTGCCGGCCGAGTTGCCGGTCTGGGAGGCGTCCTCGGCGCGGGCCAGCACCTCGCGCAGCAGGCGCGCCCCGGGGGCGCGCAGGCGGTCGCGGTCGATGTCGCCGGCAGCCAGGCAGGAGACCACCTGGGTGCTTCCCCGCGAGGCGCACAGGGCCTCGACCAGCCCCACCATGCCGCTGTGGTCGGAGACGGGACCGAAGTTGTGGATGGTGCGCCCGTGCGGGGTCTTGGCGTAGCCCACCGAGATGATGATGTGGTCGCGCCGCAGGGCACGAGCCTCGGCCAGCTCAACGACGGTGAAGGGCTCGGCGGCGCCGGGGGCGAAGAACTCCTCCAGGGCCGGGGCGCCGGCGGCCGCCCGGGTGATGGCCGAGCGCAGGGCGTCGGCGTGCAGGCGGTTGAGGGCGATGACGCCCAGGGACTCCTCGGGCCGGGTCAGGGCCCGGTCGATGACCATGTCGACGACGCGGGAGACCTCGGCCTCCACGGTCTCGACCGCGGTCTGCCCGGGGGCCGGCATGCCCCGCCCGTCCACGAGCTCCAGGGACAGGTGGGCCTCCCCCGGCGGGGAGGGCACCGCCTCGACGACGCCCTCGTAGCCGTTGGCCGCCAGGAAGGAGGCGATGCCCGCGTCGAGGCTGTTGCGGGCCGTCGGCAGGGTGCGGGCGGGCAGGAGCGGGCCGAGCTCGGTGGCCAGGCCCGTCGTCGCCCGCCGGGAGTCGCCGACGACGAGCACCTGCTCGGCGCGCACGAAGGCGGGCAGCACCTGCGGGACCGGCATGGGCGTGGAGGCGTCCAGGACCGCCAGGTCCACCACCGCGGTCGGTGAGAAGATCTGGGGCACGAGCGTGGGCGGGACGATCCAGATCGGCCGGGCGAGGAGGGCCATGGGGTGGGCGTCGATGATCTCGCGCAGCGGGACGCCGTCCTCGCGGGCCAGCGCGATGTACAGGGCCCGGGCGTCGGCCTTGTCCTGCTCGACGGCGGCGCGCACCCGGCGGGCGCAGGCCTGGGCCACGGGGCCGGACAGGGAGCGCGTGTGGGCGGCGTCGAGCTCGCGCAGCGAGACGGCCATCTGGGACAGGGCGCGCGCGTCGAGCCCGCCGAGGTCGGGGTCGGCCGCGAGGGTCTGGGCCAGCAGGGAGGACCACCAGCAGTAGGTGAGCTCGGGCTCGAGCTGCTCGTCCTCGATGCTCCGGGCGGCCATGTCGGCCACGAAGTCGCTCAGTCCCAGAGCCTCGAGATCGGTGCGGATGCGGTTGACCTCCGGGAGCTTCTGGGCGGTGAGGTCATCGGCGGCCAGCGAGCCGGCGAGCTCCAGGAGGTCCTCCAAGGGCATCTCCATGAGCACCGGGGAGTCCGGGGCCCTCCCCAGGAGCGGCTGGACCTCGGCGACGGCGCCGCGCGCCCGGCCGGCGGTGCGACGCATCTCGTCCAGGCCCTGGGGCAGGCGGGGCCAGCCTCCGTCGGGGTCGTGGCGGCGCCACACCTCGCGGCGGCGCTGGACCTTGACCAGCTCTGCGTGCAGGTCGTCGACGACGCGCCCCGGCCGCACGAGGTCGCCCGCCTGGCGGGTGAAGCGGCGGCGCCGCGAGCCGTCCATGTGGATGCCCCGGTCGTCGCGCCAGCGCTTGGAGGCGGTGGCGATGACCATGTCGGCGGCGGAGCGCTCGAAGACCTCCGGCAGGAAGACGTCCAGGGACTCGCGCACGCCGTCGAACATGTCGAGCTGCTCGATCCACTGGCCGAGGTTGCGGGCCCGGCTCAGGCCGGTGGTGCGGGCCACCGTGGCCGTGTGCTCCTCGATGGTGGGCAGCAGGTCGTTGGCCAGGGCGCGCAGGTGGACGAGCGCGTCGGTGGCCTCATCCATGTCCGCCACCGGGATCCCGTTCCAGGCGCTGGAGGAGACCTCGGGGGTGAACAGGCCCAGGGCGTGCCCGCGGTGCAGGAGGGCCAGGGCCCCGTCCCTGCCGTCCTCGTCGAGGCGGCCCAGGTGCTCGGCATCGATGCGGGCCCGGGTGGTCGCCCGGTCGCGGCGGCTGGTGAGCTCGGCGAGCTTCTGGAGGGCCTCGTAGGCGGAGACCGACCAGGGCTCGCGGGGCCGGTGCAGGGCCCGCACGTAGCGGTCCAGGCGGGAGCGGACGGTGGTGAGACGGTCGCGCTGGGAGATGATCTCGGCGACGTCGAGCTGGGGCGGCTGGACGCCCAGGCTCTCGCGGATGCCCTCGGAGGCGTGCTGGCGCCAGGCGGCGTCCTCGGTGAGGTCCAGAACCATGGACCCCAGGCCCTCCTCGCGCAGAGCGGCCGCGACGGCGTGGCCGTCGGCACTGGTGGCGGGCACGTGCAGCACGGTGCGCCCGGAGGCGGCGGCGTCGGCGAAGACGGCGGCCAGGGTGCCGGCGACGTCGGAGCCGGGGGGCGCGTCGATGAGGAAGCTCGCTCCGGTACCCACGGACTCGATGACGTCGAGCTGAGCCGGCTCCAGGTCGCCCACGCCGCGCTCGGCTCCGGGGACCCGGTCGGTGGGCACCGGCGGGGGCAGCTCGATGCTGAGGGCCTCGCGGGCGCCCTCGTCCCCGGCGATGGCCGCGACCAGGGCGGAGGTGCGCGAGCGCTCCAGGACGGCGTCGAAGTCCTCGACCAGCGCCTGCCCGGGGTGGACGAAGGCGCCGACGACGAGGCGCTCGTGGATCTCGAAGCCGGGCAGGTACTGGCGTCCCAGGGCACCGATGCGGGCCAGGGCCGAGCGGGGCGTGAAGCCCGCCGAGGACAGGGCGGCGCGGGCGATGTCGCCGATGTCGGTGGTGCACTGGTAGCGGCGCAGGGCGCGGGTGAGGACCGGGTTCACCTCGATCGTGGGGTCGAGGGTGAGGGTGGCGTCCGCGGTGGCGCTGGTCAGGCGGACCGGGCGCAGCAGGACGGGGGCGTTGACGGTGCGCACGCGCGGGCCCGAGGGGACCTCGGGGACGGTCAGGCCGGCGGCCGCCAGGGCGTTGCGAGCGGCGTGCTCGGCGGCGATGCGCTCGACGTGTGGGATCTGGGCGGTCAGGTCGGCCTCCGGCGAGGCGCCGTCGACCAGGTGCACGGCGCCGTCGTCCTCCCCGTCCTCGGGGACGGTCTCGTTCCAGGTGGCGACCCCGATGGCCAGGTAGACCGGTGCGACACCGAACTGGCGGGCGAGGACGTCGGTGCGGGCGGAGACCTCCCGCAGGGACTGCCGGGCCTCACCCAGGGCGTTGCGCTCGCGCACGATGCTGGACAGGTGGGTGGGGCGACCGGCGTAGAGCTGGGCCAGGCCCGAGGGGTGCGCGGCGGTGAGGTCGACGACGCCGTCGAGCAGGGTGATGTCGTCCAGGCTCGCCACGCCTCCCAGGTCCACGAGCTGGCCGCGCCAGGTGGACAGGGCCGCGTCGATGCGCTCGCGCCGCTCAACGTCCGCCTCACTCAGCGGCGGTGCGGGCGCGGGGCGCACGGGGGCGGGAGGCGCCGGTTCGGGGGTGGGCTCGGGCGCGCTCGGAGCCGCGGCCAGGGCCCCCAGGTCCGCGGCGAAACGCCGTCGGCTCGCGGTTTGATCCGATCCGGCCGAGGCTCCGGCACCCTTGCGCTCATCCTCCCGGAGGGCAGCATCGCGCCGCTTGCGGCCGAAGGAGAAGAACGAAGGCGTCATACGGTCAAGATATAGGCCGATGGGCCCTTGGGCGTGGAGACGCACCGGGGCGTGGCTCGCCCGTGGGCCCGGGAACGGCTGACGTCGTCCGGCGACGACTGCGCCGTCGACTAACGTCTACCGGATGCCGTTCCGGGATGACCGGAACGGCTCGATATCGACGGAGGCCGACAGGAACCGGCCGGTGTCAGTGCCCTCGATTGGATTCGAACCAACGACACCCGCTTTAGGAGAGCGGTGCTCTATCCCCTGAGCTACGAGGGCCTGAGCGGAAGACTACCAGTGCTTCGGCCCGTCCATGACCAGCCGGCACCGGGGTGGCGCCGCAACGACGAGTCCGCCGTGCCGACCGTCACGAGATCGGTCGGCACGGCGGGCTCATTGACGGGCGGTCTCAGGCACGCCCCCAGGGGGTGGAGGTGCGCGAGGTGCGCCGCTCGCCCTTGAGGTGGTGCGAGGGCGCCACCAGGACCGGGCACGAGGCGTGGGACAGGACGGCCTGGCTGGTGGAGCCCAGCAGGAGCCCGGAGAAGCCCCCGCGGCCACGCGAGCCGACGACGACGAGGTCCACGGCGGTGGAGAACTCGGCCAGGAGCTCGGCCGGGTTGCCGTCCAGGGCGTGACGGCGCACCGTGACGCCCTCGTGGCCCTCGAGGGCCTCACTGATGGCCCGGTCGAGCCCGGAGCGGACATCGGCCAGGACCTGCTCGCGGTCGACGGCGGCCGGCAGCCAGGCGAGGGCACCGGCCCCGGAGGCCATCGGCACGGCGGCGATGGCCGTGAGCTCGGCGTCCCACGCCTCCGCCTCCGCCACGGCCCACTTGAGAGCCTTGCGGGCCGAGGAGGACCCGTCCACGCCGACGACGATACGACGCACCGGCGTGTAGTCGGCCCCCTCGGTGCGCTGGGGCACGACGACGGCCGGGCAGTGACTGTGCGCCGGCAGTGCGGAGGAGACGGTTCCCAGGAGGCGGTCTGCGAAGCCGCCGCCTCCGCGGGTACCGACGACGGCCAGCGTCGCCTCCTCGGAGAGGTCGACGAGGACGCCGGCCGGGTCGCCGGTCTCCAGGGAGGAGGTGACGGTGACGCCGGACTTCTTGACGCGCTCGACGGCCTCGTCGATGACGGCCTGGGCACCGGACCTGATGGCGGAGTCATCAAGTGCTGCGTAACCGCCGTCGAGGGAGGCGGTGGTGAAGGAGGGCAGGGAGTAGGCACACAAGATGTGAACGCGCCAGCCCTGGCGCCCGGCGCGCGCAACGGCCCAGTCCACTGCTGCCAGGGACTCGGGTGAACCATCGACTCCGACGAGGATGACGTTGCCATCAGTCATGGGATCTGCCCTTTCTCGAGATACGGTCTGCGACCCAAGGAACATTCTGCCCCGAAAAGGGGTGTGGGGACCACCACATGACGAGGTTGTTGTCTGTTTTCCTCATCCAAACCCCTCCGCACCCTTCAGAACTCGCGACAACGCCGTGAGGGGCGGGTGCCATCAGGCACCCGCCCCTCACGGGAGGATTTCAGCGTGCGGAATCAGCCGACGCGGACGAAGCTCGGGGAGCCCCACAGCTCGCGGTAGACCACACCGGTGGACTCGTTACCAGCGTCGATCACCATGCCGTTGCCGGCGTAGATGCCGACGTGGCCGGGCCAGGTGACCAGGTCGCCGGGCTGAGCCTCGGAGGCGGACACCGGGGTGCCGGCCGCGGCCTGGGCGCCGGAGGTACGGGGCAGGTTGATGCCGACCTGGGCGTACACGTAGGAGGTGAAGCCGGAGCAGTCGAAGGCGCTCGGACCGGAGGCGCCCCACACGTAGGGAGCACCCACGTACTGCATGGCGATGGCCACGACCGAGGCGTCGGAGCTGACGGCCGGCGCGGAGGCCTGGGTCGTCTGGGTCTCGGTGGCGGCGGAGTCGCTGCTGTAGTCGGCAGTAGCGGTGCCGGCGCTTTCAGTGCTCTGCTCGGCGGGGGCCTCAGGGGCAGCGGGGGCCTCAGGGGCGGCAGGGGCCTCGGGAGCCGCAGGGGCAACAGCCTCAACCTGCGGAGCGGCCTCGGTGACCCAGCTGGCCTGAGCGATGGTGATCTGCTGATGCGCGGCCAGTGCCTCGCGAGCGTTCGCGGCGAGGACGCCGACTCCGGGGGTCACGCCGGAAGCCTCAATGGTTCCGGAGGAGGACGTGACCTCGGCGCGGCCAGCGGCGTTGGCGCCCGAGGCGATCATGGTCAGGGCCAGACCGGACGATGCGGCGACCGCCAGACCCCGGCGCGCGGTGGGAGCAAAGTCATCCAGTGGGGTAAGGGCGCGGGTGGCTTTGCGGTGACGTGCGATGGTGCGTGAGGACATGAATGCTTTCTCCTGTTGAGCCGACGAGGTGAGCTGTCGGGTTCGGACTGGAGACGTCCGGCCCGCGGGTGCGGGCTTCACCCCAAGGTCGCTCGGGCTGTCCGCCTGGGCGACCGGTAGTTGGTTCCCCCGTTCCTGCCACTTGAGTTGTTGGTTCCACTTGCCTCAGACCGAGTGGCAGGACTAAGCCCCGATCCGAGACGCCACCGAGACGGTTGTCTGCGGCAACGACCTGAACGCTACATGACAGACCTGCGCTTCGTCACGGCCAGGTGTCACACACTGTTGTGAGCCGGGACACTATGTGCCGATTTTCGTTTTCCTCCATATAGCTCCAGGGACCTCAGTCCATCGCAGCCCACGGACCTAATCGTGGAAATGGCGACATTCTGCGGAAAGATCGGGTATGCCTGTCGGGGTCGGCGCGACAGCACCTCCGCCTCGGCTCGGCGGAGCCCTACAGTGAGGGAGGTCGCTCGGCCGCGACCCGGACCACACGACAGCACCTCACATCCCACATATCGGGACGTGAGGTGCGAGCCGGAACCCTCTCCTGCACAGGTATTCTTCAGGCTTTTAAAAGAGTCCTGACAGAGAGGTCTTTGGATGTCGCTCAGCGCTGGACGAAGAGGTGACGGGCGACGTCGTCGGCCAGGACGACAGGGTCGCCGGAGGCGCCGACGAGCCGCACCCCGCCGGCGCTGACGCGCAGCTCCACCTGGGCCCCGGCCGTGATCGCCGCGTCCTCGAGGGTGGCGATGAGATCGGCGTCCGCCTGGATCGGTTCTCCTATCCGGCTGATGACGGCGGTGGTGGTCTCGCGACCGGCAAGACGGTCGATGCTGACCTCGTCGGCGGAGGGGCGGGGGTGCTCGGCGACCTGCGGCGGGATGGGGTTGCCGAAGGGGTCGGCCGAGACGTCGTCGAGGATGACGGCGAGGCGCTCCTCGACCTGCTCACTCATCACGTGCTCCCAGCGGCAGGCCTCCTCGTGGACGAGCCGTCGATCCATGCCGATGACGTCCAGCAGCAGCCTTTCGGCAAGCCGGTGCTTGCGGATCACCTCGGTGGCCCGCCTGCGCCCCTCGTCGGTGAGCTCGAGGGAGCGGTCGTCGGCGACCCTGATGAGGCCGTCGCGCTCCATGCGCGCCACCGTCTGGGAGACCGTGGGGCCGGAGTGGTCGAGGCGCTCGACGATGCGGGCGCGCAGCGGCGGAACACCGTCCTCCTCAAGCTCGTAGACGGTCTTGAGGTACATCTCGGTGGTGTCGATCAGCTCGCTCATGAGGTGGGCTCCTGCTTGAGGTGGGTTACCGCGGCCGCTCGGGCCCCTCCAGGAGGGCGAATCCGCTGGGTCGCGTTCCTTGAAAGGATAAGCAGCACTCTGAGATATGGGCCAATATCGCCTGAGAATGCGCCGATTCGCGGCTGGGGAGGACTCCCCAGTGCCTCGGAGATGCGCGACGGGTAGCGTGCGTATTACTTCGTCCCGATCGGTCAGTCGGCGTCGTCGACGCTCCGGCTGACCGGCCCCGGGGCCTGCGGCGGCGCCTTCGGGGCGGCCCTGAGGTAGGGACGGGTCGAGGAGTAGTGCAGGGACAGGTTCCAGTGCCTGTAGCTCCAGGCGGCGGCGACCAGGGCGGCGAGGACAGCGCTCAGGCCGCCGACCGCGATGGCGGTACGCGGCCCCCAGGCGTCGGCGACCCACCCGATGAGTGGGGCGCCCACCGGCGTCGAGCCCAGGAAGAACATCATGTAGATGCTTAAGACCCGGCCGCGCATGGCCGGCTCGGTGGTCATCTGCACGGTCTGGTTGGCGCTGGTCAGGAGCGTGAGCACGCACAGGCCCACCGGGATCGTCATGATCGTGAAGGTCAGGTAGGTGGGCATGGCGGCCAGCAGGAGGGAGGAGACTCCCAGGGCGAAGGCCGCCAGGACGACGGTGCGCGGGCTGGGGTTGCGACGTCGGGCCGCCCACAGGGCCCCTGACAGGGACCCGACGGCGAAGACCGAGGAGACGGTGCCGTAGGCGTCGGACTCCAGGTGGAAGACGGTGCGCACGGTGGCGGCCATGGTGACCTGGAAGTTGAGGGTGAGCATGGAGACGACCGCCACCACGGCGATGATGACGACCAGGTCGGTGCGGCCGCGCAGGTAGGTCAGGCCCTCGCGGAGCTGGCCGGCGGCGCGGCTGGCGCGGGGCATGTCCACGAGCTCGCTCACGCGCATGGCGGCCAGGGCCGCGGCCGGGAAGAGGAAGGTGGCGGCGTTGACGGCGAAGACCCAGCCGGCGCCGACCCAGGTGATGACGACGCCGGCGAGCGCCGGCCCCAGGAGCCTGGCGGCGTTGAAGGAGGCCGAGTTGAGGCCGACGGCGTTGGACAGGTGCTCGGCGGGCACCATCCGGGCCACGAAGGTCTGGCGGGCCGGGGCGTCGTAGGCGGCGGCGACGCCTGTGAGGAAGGCGGCCAGGTAGACGTGCCACAGGCGGGCCGAGCCGGCCAGGACATCGATGGCGAGGACGGCGGAGACCAGCCCCATGGCGCTCTGGGTGATGATGAGGAACCTGCGCTGGTCGACCCGGTCGGCGACGAGCCCGGCGTGCGCGGACAGCAGGAGCATGGGGAGGAACTGCAGGGCCGTGGTCAGGCCGGTGGCGGAGGCGGAGTCGTTGGTCAGGACGCGCAGCACCAGCCAGTCCTGGGCCACACGCTGCATCCAGGTCCCGGTGTTGGCCACGAGGGCGGACAGGAACCAGATCCGGTAGTTGTGGAATCGCAGGGAGGCGAAGATGCCGCCGCTGGGCTGGTGCGCTGAGGTCGTGCGGGTCATGTCCTGGGGCGTCGAAGAGGTGGGGGTGGGTTGACGATTGTCAGGGGTGGTGCCGGTGACGGCTGTGCGGGCGGCGGGCGCCCCGCCCTGTGAAGGGTAGCCCGTGAGGCGCCAACGATTCTTACCGGCCGGCCCGGCTCGCCCGGTGTGGGCGGGTGCGAGGAGAAAACGGCAAAGCGGCCCCCGATCGTGCGGGTTGGTCACAAACTGGTCACGCCACTGGATGGTGTGGATGATGCACGACGGAGAGGGGCCGGCGTTGGACAGTGACGGCCAGGAGTACATGTCGGGTCCGTACGGGCGGGGGCCTGAGCAGGCGCGGCCGGCGCGGGGACGGCACGCGGCCCCGCAGCGGCCCAGGCGGGGACGGCACGCGGCCCCGAGCCCGATAGACGGGCAGGAGCCTCCCGCCTCGGGTGGGCCCGGCCCGGTGGCGCCGGCACCGCAGGGGCCAGGACGGGGCGACGGTGACGTACCGCAGGGCTCGTACGGGGTCATGCCGTCGGCGCCCGCCTCGTCGGCGCCTGCGTCCTCTGCGGTCTCGTCGGTGGATCAGGGGCGCGCGGCCGCCTACGGGCCGGGTGATCCGGCGTCGTCCTCCTCCTATGGGTCCTACGGCCGGATGCCGGGCTCCGGCGGCGCTGGGGCGGCTGATCCGGCCGGGCCGGCGTCGGTGTCGGGTGGTGTCCCGGCTGAGGTGTCGGGGTATGGGGGCCAGGTAGTGCCGCCGGACGAAGCTCCAGTCGGCTCGACGGCCGGTGCGGTGTCGTCGGGCTACGGGTGGGTGCCTGCGCGGGTGGCGCCGGCTGTTTCGGCGACCGGACCCGTCCCGGTCGCCACCCCAGTTGCCGCGACGGGCGGCGCGCCGGCTGCCTCGGCGGGCTCGTCTACTTCCGGGGCAGCCGGGTCATGGCCGAATCCGGACGGAGCGCCGGTGCGTCTGGAGTGGTGGGAGCGCCTTGGTGGGGTACTGCTGAGGTCTGGGGCCCTGCGTGCCTTGATGAGGGTGCGGATGGTGCTGACCTGGGTGAGTCTTGTGGTGGTGGGGGCGGCGCTGGTGCTCTCCCCGCTGGCCCGAGCGGTGCTGGGGGCCTGGATCGGTTGCTTGTGGGTCGTGGTGGTCTGCTTCTGGCTGGCGCGTTCCAGGACGGTGTCGTGGTCGATGGTCTCGGGCGTCTTCGGCGCCTCGATGCCCTGGGCCGGGGTCGTGGGGTGGTTGTCCTTCCAAGTGGCGGCCGCCGCGGGCGTGCCGGTGGGGCGTACGGCCTCGCAGGTGGTGATCGCGGCGGTGGTCGAGGAGCCGGCCAAGCTCGCTCCCGTGTGCCTGCTGGCCCTCCTGGCCCCGGGGCGGGTGCGCCGGCTGCTGGTCCAGGACTGGCTCGTGCTGGGAGTCGCCTGCGGGGCCGGCTTCATGGCGGTCGAGGAGACCATCCGACGCCTGACGCAGATCGTCGGCAGCACCCCGGCGATGCAGCTGAACAAGGCCCTGTGCCCGCAGGACCCGCAAGGACTCATCGACTGCCTGCACCTGCGCACCTTCGGCCCCTGGCCGCTGTCCGACGTCTTCCCCGGCCCGGTGGCCTATGCAGGGCACGCCATCGTCACCGGCCTGGTGGCCGTGAGCATCGGTCTGGCGCGTCACCTGTGGTGGCGCGCCGGGAGCCATCACCCCGCCATTGGGGTGGCCCTGCGCACGGCGGCCCTGGGACTGCCCGCCGGGACGCTGTGGGTGGCGATGGTCGACCACATGGCCACCAACGCCACCACCACCGGCATCAGCTGGTTGTCCAAGGAGCCCGTCATCAAGGCCTGGGGCGCCACCAACGGTCAGGCGCCGTGGCCGGTCGTGGGTACCACCAGCACCCTGACCGGCACCGGCCACGGACGCGGCGCGATGCTCCTGGCGGCGCTGGTCATCGCGATCATCCTGGACGCCCGGGTCACCCGCCTGGGCGGCTACTACTCACGCGCACTCCAGGGACAGGGCACCGGCCCGAACACCGGCCCGGTCGCGGGTCCGCACACCGGCCCGGGCGTAGGCCGGGTCGCGGACCGGGATGGTGGTGGTTGGTGGGGGTCGTGGCGGGCGCGGGCCCTGGCGGGTCTGCCCAGCGGGGTGCTGGGACGCCTGGGCGCCGACCTCATCGAGACCACCGCCGGTGCCGGGGCCCGGACCCACCG
>NZ_JAAIJY010000034.1 GCF_011752065.1 Actinomyces sp. ZJ308 | reverse complement strand
GCACCCCCGCCGAGCACGAAGCCGCCTGGGCCCCCGACACCCACCGCCAGGAACAACTACAACCAGCCACCACCACATCCAGCTAAACCAGCCTCCACAAAACCCGGGGCTTGACAGGTTGTTCAGGGGATGGACGGTGGATCGTCGCAGACGTACTCAGTCAAGCGACCGGTTGAAAGGCAGTCAACTGGTTCGAGGGAGTTCTCCGTTCCGAGGGCGGCTCATATGGGTCCCAGGGGCTACATGGATCCGATGATCCCGGTCAGGGCCGGGTAGACGAGGAAGACGATGAAGCCCATGGCGACGACGAGCTGGGCCACGAGCATGGACTCGGAGTTCTCCCCGGCCTTGCCCTCGGCGTCGGACAGGTCGCGTCGGCGCATGCTGGAGGCTCGGGCGCCCAGGGACTCGCGGATCTTGGCGCCGTCCTCGGCCACGAGCGCCAGGGCGGCGGACAGGTCGCGCAGCTCGTCGATGCGCAGCTGGGTACCCAGGCGGCCCAGGGCCGCCCAGGGCGTGTCCCCGCGCAGCCGGGCGATGTCGAGGGCGTCGCGAATGCGGATCATGGCAGGGTCGTCGGAGAGGCTGGAGGCGGCGTCGAGCGCCTCGGGAACACCGCGCCCCGCGGACAGTGACATGGCCACGAGGTCCAGGTAGGAGCCGACGACGTGGCGGAAGTCCCGGCGCGCCTCATCGGCCTCGCTGCGCAGACGCAGCGTGGGCAGCAGCAGGCCGGCCACGCCCAGGGCGATGCTCAGCAGCAGGGGCACGGACCATCCCAGGGGCGCCCCCATGACCTGCATGAGGCCGACGACGAGCAGCGGGGCGGCGAAGCCCCCCACTCCGAGGAAGACGGAGGTCACCATGTGGCGCTCCAGGGAGCGGCCCACCACCGCCAGGTCCCCGGTCAGGGAGGACAGGTCGATGCCGGTGCGCCGCACCAGGGCGGTGATGCGCAGGCTGAGGGTGTCCACCCACTCGGGGGTGTCGGCCTCGGAGGGGTTGAGGCGCCGCACGTCCTCGCGCATGCGACCCTCGTCGCGGCGGGTGTCCAGCTCGGCCAGGGCGGCGGCGGGCTGGGTGGCCGGGGGCGCCAGGATGAGGATGAGGGCGAAGAGGCCGGTTCCGCTGAGCGCCCCGCTGATGAGGATCCAGGTGATCATGCGTTCTCACCCCCGGGATGGGCGGAGACGGTCAGGAAGCGGCGCGGCAGCTGGACGCCGGCCAGGCGACGCATCCAGAGCATGCCGACGGCGAAGAGCAGGACGACGACGACCAGCACGAGCTGCCCCTGCACGCTGGAGTAGGGGGCCACGAAGCTCCGGTTGAAGATGGCCAGGCCCAGCATGACGGCGATGGAGAAGATGACGACGATCTGGGCCGAGCGTCGGGTGCCGGCACGGGAGGCGGAGACGCGCTGGCGCATGTCCAGCTCGGAGCGCGCCGTGTCCGCCAGGGCTCCGAGGAGCTGGCGCAGGCCGGGGCCCCGCAGGCGGGCGTTCATGATGAGTGCGGAGACGATGAGGTCGGCGGTGGGGTCGTCGAGGTCGTCGGCGAACTGGCGCAGCGCCGTCGGCAGGGGCACGCGCACGCGCATGCGGTCCGCCAGGAGGGCCAGGTCCTCGCGAAGGACCGGGGCGGCGGCGTAGACGGTGGCGGGGATGGCCTGCTCGAGGCCCACGGCCCCGGCGATGGTGTCCCGCAGTGACTCGGCCCAGGTGGCCAGGGCCTCGATCTTGGCGGCGGCGAGCTTCTCCTGCTTGGCCCCGCCGAACAGCAGCGGCCACACGAGGACGAGCACCCCGCCGGCGACGGCCAGGACGATCCAACGGGTCAGCAGCAGGATGCCGAGGCCGACGACGAGGCAGGCGATGAGCCGCCCGGAGAGCCCCTTGAGGCTGTCTCGCAGGGAGCCTGAGGAGCCGGGGCGGTCCGGGAGCATGTCGACGCCCATGAAGAAGCCGACCAGGAGGAAGAGTCCTCCCCCGATGAGCGCTCCGGCGAGGATGGCGACGGTCGCGGTGGCCTGGTTCATGCGTAACCACCCCTGTAGGCGGCGGCCGGGTCGTAGCCGGCATTGATGAGGTCGTTGACGCAGGAGATCGGTGCGGCCGGCTGTGCGGTGCCGGTCCCGTCGTCGACGAAGACCTCGCTGGACAGGACCCGTCCGTCAACGCCGTTGACCTCGCGTACGGAGGCGACGTAGCGGCGCAGTCCCCCGCCCTGGGAGAAACGGTTCTCGCGGGTCAGGAAGATGACGAAGTCGACGGCTCCGGCGATGAGGAGGTTGGTGGCGTCCTGGGGCAGGTGCTCGGCGGACTGGATGGCGTAGGTGGCGATGCGGTTGAACACCTCGGAGGAGGAGTTCGCGTGGATGGTGGACAGCGAGCCGTCGTTGCCCTGGCTCATGGCATTGAGCATGGTGACGATCTCGTCGCCGAGGACCTCGCCGACGATGACGCGCGAGGGGTTCATGCGCAGTGAGCGCCGCACCAGGTCCGCCATGGAGATCGCTCCGGAGCCCTCGGAGTTGGGCAGGCGCTCCTCGAAGGCCACGACGTTGGGGTGCAGGTCGGCGAACTCGCCCAGGCCCAGCTCCAGGGCGCGCTCCACCGTGATGAGGCGCTCCTCGGGCGGGATCTCGTTGGCCAGGGCGCGCAGGAACGTGGTCTTCCCGGCGTTCGTGGCGCCGGCGATCATGATGTTCTTGCGGGCCCGCACGGCCGCCGAGCAGAAGGCGGCCAGCCGCGGGGTGAGCGAGCCGAGCCGGACCAGCTCCTCCAGGCCCACCCGGTCCAGGCGGGCACGGCGCACCGAGATCGAGGGGCGCGAGCAGACCTCCATGACGGCGGACAGGCGCGAGCCGTCCGGCAGGCGCAGGTCCAGCTGGGGGTTGGCGGAGTCGAAGGGGCGTGAGGCCAGGCCCGAGTAGGAGCCGAGCACCTGGACGAGCTCGATGAGCTCCTCGTCGGACTCGGCCACGGGGGCTCCGCGCTCCTCACGGCCGTCGGCGTACTGGATGAAGACGTTGTCGTAGCCGTTGATGTCGATGTTCTCGACATCCTTGTTGTCCAGGAGGGGCTGGAGGCGGCCGACGCCGAAGAGCGCGGCGTGGATGCCCTGAGAGACCTCTTCCTCCTCCTGGGCGTTGAGTGGGCTGCGGCCGGCGGCGATCTCGGCGCGGGCGTGCTGCTCGAGCACACGGCCGATGAGGGCGCGGGCGAACTGGCGCTCGTCCTCCGGGGACATCGGGGGGATGCCGGAGGTGGCGTCGTCGCGGCGCTGCTGGGCGAGGAGGTCGGCCACCTCCTCGCGCATGTCGCGGACGAGTCCCTGGTCGACGCTCATGCGGCACCTCCATTGATGGCGGCGCCGGCGAGGGCGGTGGCCACGGTTCGGGCGGAGCGCACCAGGAGGGTGCGCCCCAGGGGGCGGGCGCGGCGGCCGGCGAGGGAATCGGCGGCGCTCTGATCGAGGGCCAGGACGCCGACGACGGGGACCTCCAGACCGCTGCCGCGCAGCAGGCGGGTGAGGTCGTCGGCCTCGTGGCGGGCCTTCCAGGGGGCGATGAGGAGGACGCCGAGGCGCACCCGCTCGGAGCGGCGGGAGGTCTCGGCGATGATCCAGGACAGGCGCTCGCGCAGGTGGCCGTAGTTCTCCACGCCGGGGCGCACCGCCACCAGGGCCATGTCGGAGGCCATGGCCACGCCCAGGCTCGGGGCTCCGGGAGAGAGCCGGCCGACGTCGGCGATGATGTCCCCCTGACGGTGCAGGCTGGTGGCCAGTGCGGACCAGCCCGCCCCGATGGCCGTGGCCTGGTCGGGGCGCGACAGGCCGACGAGGACCGGCAGGTCACCCTCGATGAGCGTGAGGTGGTCGCGCAGCGGTGCCGCCGGGTCGCGGCGGATGGCGGCGGCCAGGGAGACGACGCCGCGGTCGCTGTCCAGGGGGAGGCCGTCACGGGAGTGGGTGCGGTAGACCAGGTCGGATCCGGCGGGATCGAGCTCGGCCAGGACGGCGGGACGGGGCCAGACCGCGGCGAGTACGTGGGCGCTCGTCGAGGCGCCGGGCGACCCCTTCGCGGAGGCGATCGATATGAGCATCAGCTCTCCTTGATCGGCTGTCCGGTCGCGGTCAGGACGACGGCGATGGTCCCGTTGGCCGAGGAGCTGGCGAGCTTGGCGGCGTTCTTCTTGTCGACGATGACGGAGACGACGGCGCCGGAGGTCCAGTCCCCGTCCGTCCCGGAGGAGGGCTTGGCGGCGAGGACCTGGGCTCCCGAGACGATGACCTCCTGGGAGCCGATGTCGACGACGTCGACCATGTCCCCGGCCTCGAAGCCGCCGGCCGGGAAGCGACCGGCGTTGACGGAGACACCCACGACCTGAAGGTCGCCGCCAGGAACCGGGTTGGTGGCGAGCTGAGAGGTGTCCAGCAGCTGCCCCTTGGAGATCTCCACACGGGCGGCACGACCGACGACCTGGTCGATCTGATCGGCCCGCACGAGGGTGCTCAGGTCGGAGGACACCGAGGCGCTGACCAGATCCTCCTTGTTGATGACCTGCCCCGCCTTGATGGTGTCCTTGGCGGCCAGCATCTGAACCCGCTGGTCCAGGCGCATGGCCAGCAGGCCCGCGAGCAGGGCGCCGCCGACGATGAGGAGGACGGCCAGGGCCGCCAGGAGCGGCCTGCGCTCCCGGGGCGCGGAGGGCAGGTGGCCACTGGCATCCCGGGGCTTACGGGTGGGCTGGGACTGACCGGCGTCGTTCGTGCGACGCCGTGAGGAGCGTCCGTTCTGGGACAGTGCCATGGGGAGACCTCATGTCGAATCGGGTAGGGCAGCGACAGCACCGTAGCCTATCCGTGACCACTGCGGAGGGGTGAATGGCGCAGATCCGGAAGAAAGTCACATACGTCGTTATCCCCTTGCGATCAGATGAGGATCGTGAAAAGGTACTGGAAGCGACGGCCGTCACAGTCGCAATCACGTGAAGGACCTTCGGGCATTCTTCGAGTGACTCAATGAACCGATCGACGAGGAGGAACCTCAGTATGATTCAGGCAGACCTTGACACCCTCAAGACCCTTTACCAGACCCTCAAGGACGATGTCCAGCGCGCCGACGACATTCAGAAGCTGACCGACACCGCCCTCCAGAACGCTGTCTGGGAGAGCGCCAACGCCAAGATCTTCCGCGACGCCTGGACCGAGTTCAAGCCACAGCTCATCAAGTTCGAGCAGGCCTTCGCCACCGCCGCGACCGACGTGGCCAACAACTACAACAACAACGTTGACGCCAATGGTGAGAACCTCGAGCACCTCACTCCCGTCGAGGCGATCGCCTGAGCGATCTTACTGTCACTTAGGGGCCTGGAGCAGCAGCGCTGTTCCAGGCCCCTTCGCATTGCCGTCGTCGCACGCCCCCTCCCGACGCTACACCCCTACGCCGCAGGCGACAGACGCCGCGACGACATGCGCCCGACACGGCCAGGACGAGCACAATCTTTCGGTCGTGAGAAATATCAACAGGTCCGATAACTCGCCACCTCACCCTCAAATAACAAGGGTGCGGCGGTAAAATTTATGGTGCGTCCTTCACACCGACGTCGCCGCGGCCCCGCGATAGCGCGGCCGACCACACGCACCCCAGCACTTCCGGCTGGAGGCGCATGTTCGTCATTCAGAGACGCGAATCCTGGCACCACCATTCGCCTGCGGTGCGGCAATGCCGCGACTGAGGCTCAACGACGCCGTGACATTGCCGTGACACTCCTACGATTCGGCCGGTAGGGTCGGGGCGTTCGTGTTGTGCCGGGGTGTGGTCTCGGCCTGATCGTGGAAGGTCTACCCCATGAGTCATCCCCTGCCTCGCCAACACCGTCCCTTCAGTCGCTCTCGTCGTCTTGTCAGTGCGCTGGGGACGTGCATGCTCGCCGGGTCTCTGGCTTTGGCGGGATGCTCGTCGAACAGCTCGAAGGCCGGCGGCACCATCCCACCGGTGAGCAGCGCGGGCGCCGGCAGCGGCTCGACGGCGTCGGCGCCCGCCTCGGGCGGGGCGTCGGCCGGTGCGAGCAGCTCGGCGGGCTCGGGCCCGGTGACCGCCGAGTCCCTGTCCGACCCCGACCTGGGCTACACGGTGGTGTCCATCCCCGAGGGCCTGGACGCCACCCAGACCAAGATCCTCCAGGACTACATCGACTACGACAAGGCCACCTGGCGCCTCTGGTCAACCGGCGAGGGACTGGACGAAGCCCTCGCAAGGTCCACCGGAACGACACAGGAAGCAATTCAGAACAATGCTGCCAACATGAGTTCCTACGCCAAACCCCCCATTGCGATCGGCGTGAGTAACGTGGAGGCTGACGCAGACGGCCAGAGCGCCAGCGTATTCGTATGTTACGACCACACGAAGAGGACAGTGGTTGATTTCGACGGAAACGACATCACCAAAAAGGAGAAGCAAACTAAAAACGAGTATCTCATCACTTTAGCCAAAAACGATTCCGGGACATGGCTGGCTGAGAGTCAAACAACAGTATCCGTCAACCAGTGCGATACGAAGGGATAGAATATGAGCAACGCAAGAAACGCGGTATCAGGACTGTCATGCGTGCTGCTCGGACTATCCCTTCTTACCCCCGCAGCCCTCGCCGAAGAGCTTGGTGATGGGGCATCGGTGTCCGGTTCGGCCGAGGCTAGTGGTGATGGTGGCGGTCAAGTGACGATCTCTGTGACGTCCAGTATGACGACTGCTGGTTCCGGTGGAGGTGATGGTGGAGGGGTGACGTCGTCATCGTCGTCGAGCACTGAGGTGACAGTCAACCCGGTGTGCTACTACAAGGCCGGTAAGACCGGCACTGAGCAGGCCGAGCATATGGACAAGAACAAGGCTGCGGCAGCCGAGCGGGAGAAGAAGCAGAAGCAGAATCCTGACAGGAAGAACACCGGTGATGCGCTCGGTGGCATGAGGAATGGCATTGACGCATACCCCGACTACGAGTCCCACCGGGACGATAATGCCGGACGCTGGTACTACCGCTACTGCGACAGTAGCTTCTACGACCCGCAGAATCCCGATGACTTCAAGAACGAGCGGAAGGCGTTCTATTCGGCCAACCGTGAGCAGAACATCTGGGTGCCGGCCGGCCAGCAGGCCCCCAGGCCCTACATCTCCGGGGCCCGCCTGGCCAAGGTCGCCTGGCAGGCGGTGAAGATCCCCGCCCCGACGGTGGAGACCAACCCCAAGGTCGGCGAGCGGGGCGCCACCCTGGTGGGGATGGACACCTGGGTGTGGGCCACCGGGGACACCCCCACGAGTGTGACTGCTACGGCCACAACCGGTGAGACCACGGCAACGATCACCGCCGGCTCCTCGGGCCTCCAGCTGTCCGCCCCTGACGGCAAGGCCTCCTGCGCCGGCTTCGGTATCCCCTGGCACTCCGGCATGCCGGAAGGGTCAAGCCCCTGCACGATCTCCTTTACCCGCAGCTCGGCCCACCTGGGTGGCACCACGCCCCTGACGATCCAGGTGGCCTACTCCGCCTCCTACACCGCCACCGACGGGACCAGCGGCACCCTACCGGCCATCACCACCACCAACACCGTCAACCTCCCCGTCGCCGAGGTCCAGACCCTGAACACCAACAGCAACAACCCACGCCAGAACTGAACCGACCACGACCACACGCCTCCGGCCGGCGCGGGCAACATGCCTTGCACCGGCCGGAGGCGTCTGCGTTCGAAGATGTGCCGGTGACATTACCGGCGCTGGTGACATCACCACGACCGACCGGTAGGGTCGAAGCGGCTCCATTCCTTCGAAGCGCGCATCTCGACCCACCACGGAAGGCCCGCACCATGACTCGTCCACTGACTCCCCCGACCAGCCGTCGCCGTCTTGCCAGCGCACTGGGCGCGTGCCTACTCACCGGCTCCCTGGCCCTGGTGGGGTGCTCATCGAACAGCTCGAAGGCCGGCGGCACCATCCCACCGATGAGCAGCGCGAGCGCCAGTAGCAACTCGGCGACGTCCTCTGATGCTTCGGGCGGGGCGTCGGCCGATGCAAGCAGCGCGGCGGGCTCGGGCCCGGTGACCGCCGAGTCCCTGTCCGACCCCGACCTGGGCTACACGGTGGTGTCCATCCCCGAGGGCCTGGACGCCACCCAGACCAAGATCCTCCAGGACTACATCGCCTACGACAAGGCGACATGGAAACTGTGGTTCACCAATGAAGGGGTGGATGAAATATCATCGGTTGCCACTGGCGATGTCCTTGAGGAGATCACGACGAACGCGGAGAACAGGAATGGAGTTCGCGCCAAGCCTCCGATCAGGATCTCGGTTTCCGAAGTGACTATGGAATCATCAGATACTGCCAACGTGTCCGCCTGTGTTGACAGAACGAAGATGACTCGAGTCGACGCGCAAGGTAAAGACATCACTAAAGAGTCGGACCAGGTGCAAACGCCAGCCACCGTCAGGATGGTGAACGAGTCCGGTGGCGGCTGGTTGGCGGAGAATGAAGATGAAGGGGCGGCTAACTCGTGCTCAGTGTGAAGGAAACAATGGTGTCAGGCCGCCACGCGGCTCTGGTTCCCCTGTCGACGATGGTCGCATTGTCGTTGTCCTTCGGTTTTCTTTCCCCGTCCGCATCCGCAGCAAAAGAAGATACTCCGTCCGCTGCTGGCGCCAACGCTTCGAGTGATGGTGCTGGTGGTGGTGAGATCTCGGTGTCTGTGTCGGTGGAGTACTCGACTCCGGGCTCTGGCGGGGGCACGGTGGTGTCCTCCTCGTCGGCGTCGACGAGCGTGAAGCCGTCGTGCGGTTACACGCCCTACTTCACGGGCGCCGAGGCGGCGCAGAAGCTCGACGAGTGGAAGTCAACGAACTCCGGGGAGCAGAAGGGACGCAAACGAGCCCGCAACGCCGTGGTGGGGATGTACCCCAACTACGAGGAACACAAGGACGACACCGAGGGCCGCTGGTGGAAGCAGTACTGCGATGAGACGGCCTTCCCTGACCGGGACGCCTACCTGGAGGCCGACCAGACCTACCGTCGCAACAACCCCTCCCGCATCTGGGTACCGGCAGGACAGCCCGGGCCAGCCCCCTACGTCGCGGGCTCAACACTGGCCAGAGCCGCCTGGCAGGCCGTGCAGATCCCGGCCCCAACCGTGGAGACCAACCCCAAGGTCGGCGACCAGGGCGCCACCCTGGTGGGGATGGACACCTGGGTGTGGGCCACCGGGGACACCCCCACCAGCGTGACCGCCACCGCCAGCGCCGCCGGCACGACCGCCACAGTGACGGCCTCCTCGACCGGCCTGCAGCTGTCCGCCCCCGACGGCAAGGCCTCCTGCACCGGCTTCGGTGTTGCGTGGCACCAGGGGATGCCGGAGGGGTCAAGCCCCTGCACGATCTCCTTCAACCGCAGCTCGGCCCACCTGGGCGGCACCACGCCCCTGACGATCCAGGTGGCCTACTCCGCCTCCTACACCGCCACCGACGGGACCAGCGGCACCCTACCGGCCATCACCACCACCAACACCGTCAACCTCCCCGTCGCCGAGGTCCAGACCCTGAACACCAACAGCAACAACCCACGCCAGAACTGAACCGACCGCAGCATCGAAGGCCGTCGTCAGCCACGACGCCCCACCCGGCGGGGCATGAGCGCCCCAGGACCGTGGCGGCGCAGCGTGAAGGCGAGTGCCGCGAGCCCGTTGCCGTGGGCGGAGGCGTACCGGCCCTGGGCGAGCCGGTGCATCTGCATCTCGTACCAGCCGATGACCAGGACGCTGCCGAGCCTCTCATCCAGTGCCTTGACGCGCGTGGAGACGCGGGGAAGGTCGATCCGACGTCGGCCGGCGCCGTCGAGAATGCGCTGCGGCAGGTCCGGCATGAGGGCCAGGGGCCGCCCGATCCCCACGAGGTCGGTCAGCCCCTCGGTGACGGCCTCCTCCATCTCCGATGCCGAGCGGAATCCGCCGGTGAGCGCGACCGGCATGGAGACGAGCTCCTTGAGGCGGCGAGCGTAGTCGGCGAAGTAGACACCGCGACGGTGGTCCTCCACGCCGCTGTCGGCCTCCTCGAAGACCGGTTTGCGGTAGGTGCCGCCGGAGACCTCCAGGACGTCCACGCCGAGCTCGCACAGGCGGGCCGCGATCAGCAGCGACTCCTCCTGGGTCATGCCGCCGGGCTCGCCGTCGGAGGAGTTGAGCTTGACGGCGATGGGGAAGTCCGGCCCCAGCGTCTCCCGCATGCCCTGGTAGACCTCCACGAGGAAGCGCATGCGCCCCTGAAGGGAACCGCCGTACTCGTCGGTGCGGTGGTTGTCCACCGGGGAGAGGAACTGGCTGATGAGGTAACCGTGGGCGGCGTGGATCTCGACGCCGGTGAAGCCCGCCTTCTTGGCGATACGGGCGGTGGTGACGAAGCGGCGCACGATGTCACCGATCTCCTCGCGGCTGAGCTCCCTGGGCGGTGCGAAGAACTGCCCGTAGTCGCCGGCGCTGGGAATCTCGCTGGGGGCGACCGGGTGGCGGTTGACTGAACGGGGCGACTGCCTGCCGGGGTGGTTGATCTGCATCCACAGCTGGGTGCCATGGGCGGTTCCCGCCTGGGCCCAGCGCCGCAGCATGTCCAGGTGGGACTCGTCCTCGACGACGATGTTGCCCGGCTCTCCCAGGTGTCGGGAGTCGACCGCGACGTTGCCGGTCACGAGGATCCCGGCGCCGCCGTCGGCCCAGCGCCCGTAGAGGTCCACGATGTCCTGCGAGGGCCCCAGCTCGGGGGTTCCCAGGGCCTCGTGCATGGGCGCCTTGAAGAAGCGATTCTTCACGGTGACGCCGCAGGGCAGGGTGAGCGGCTCGGCGAGGACGGAGTTCGAGGCGGGCATCGGCATCCTTTCGTCGAAGCGTCGAAGTACTTTGACCTTTTGCCGCGGGGACGCTACCACGCCGCTTTCTCACCTGCCGTACTGCACGAGGTCCGGGTGCTACGGGCCCGGACTCGGGTGTACTCCACGAGAGGCGGGATCTCGTGCAGTGCGGTCAGCTCCTGGCCAGTACATCCCGAACCTCGTGGAGTGCGCCGGATACGCTCCTGGAGCCGGGGCCCGCCCCGGCCGCCCGGCGAAAGTCAGTCGCGGGCGTGGACGGAGACGAAGTTGGCCAGGAGCTTCCAGGAATCCGAGACGTCGTCGAGGCGCACCCGGGCCTGGAGCTCGGCGAGCTCGTCGTCGGCGAAGTAGCCGTGGCCGGAGTAGAAGCCGAGCCGGTGGGCGAGGTAGTCGCCGTCGAGCTCGGGGTGGAACTGGGTGGCGTAGAGGTTGTTCTTGATGCGGAACATCTGCACCGGGCAGGCCTCGCCGGTCCCCAGGACGACGGCGTGGGACGGCAGCGTCGTGACCGCCTCCTTGTGGGCGACGAAGGCCTGGAAGACCTTCGGGACGCCCGCGCAGATCGGGTCGGCCAGGCCGGCCTCGGTGAGGGTGACCTCGGGGGCGGTGACGGCCTCGCCGTAGGTCGTGTCGACGACGGCGCCCTGGTGGCAGGCGAGCGTGCCCACGCCGTAGCAGGCGCCGAAGAAGGGGAAGTCGGTCTCGACCATGCGGTCGAGCAGGCCGGAGAGCTCGGCCTCGACCCGCTTCTGGGTGTCGGACTTCCTCTCCGGCGGGGTGGAGGCGTTGAAGGGAGAGCCGCCCACGAGGATGCCGGACCAGTCGTCCAGATCGATCTGCGGCAGCGGCCGGGACTCCAGACGCAGTCGGACGAGCGTGGACTCGTCCAGGCCGGTGCGCTTGAGGAATGCCTCGTACTCGGCGTCGGCGGGCTCGTCGTCGCTGCGGGTGGCCAGGAAGAGGAAGGGTTTCACGGGATGACCTTAGCGGGGGCCGGCAGGCGGGGCAGCATCGTTTCTCACGCCGTTCCCAGAATCACGTTCAGGCGCCAGCCTGCAGGCTTCTGAGGACCTCCTCGACGGCGGCCAGGGTGACGCCGGAGGCCTGACGCAGGGAGAGCTGGGCCTGCCCGAGGTTCCCGCCGGCGGCAGGGGCGTCGAGGTAGGTCAGGGCCGAGACGGACACGCCCCGGGAGGCCAGGGCCATGGCCTCGGCGACGGAGTCGGTGACGGCGGCCTCGGCCCCCATGGCGGCCAGGACCCGGGACTCGGCCGGGCTCGGGCGCAGCGGGCCGGGGACGAGGGCGACGACGGCGCTGCCGCTCACGCCCCGCAGGCGCCCCAGACGCTCGGCGAGGGTCGCGTCCCAACTCGCCGAGACCATGCCGGTGGCCGGGAAGAGGGGGCCGCCGGAGAGATTGAGGTGGTCGGCCACGACGCGCACCTGGCCGGGAGCCGCGCCCCCGGCTCCTGCACTCGACGCGCCGCCGGAGCCGGCCAGCGGGGTGGCGCGGGTGATGAGCAGGGCGGCGCGCAGACGGGCGCCGCTGGCGATCCGGGCCAGCGCCGTCGTACTGCGGGCGGACTCGCCCTCGAACAGGCTGGTGCGGCCGCGGGCGACGAGGACGCCGAGGCCGCCGCGCTCGTAGGACATCAGGGCGTCCTCCTGGCCGGGGGCGCCCGGGGCGTGGACGCCGGGGAGGAAGGACAGGCGCACGCGGGCGGCGGGGCGGCCCCAGGCCTGGTCGAGGTCGCGCAGAAAGGCGGGTTCGGCGATGATGAGGAGGTCGTGGCGGGCACGGCCCGTGGCCAGGAGGATGGAGGCGCCGTCGGGGTCCTCGTCCCAGGTTCCTGGTGGGGCGGGCTGCTGTGCCATGGCTTCTCCTCGGGTGGGCCCGGGGCGGGCGGTAGGGCGGGGACGATGGCCGGCGTTGGGCGCCTGCCAGGGTGGGGCGAAGTCTACGCGAAGTCGCCGGGGCGTGCCGCCGCCCGGTCCAGCTCGCGAGAGGGGCGGCAGGCTCCGAGCAACCACCTCAAGGCACACGCCCCGTCGTGGTCGTACCGTAGGCCGCGCGTTCGAGGGGTAGAGGGTACGAACGCGCGACCTACCCTACGAACGCACCGACGCCTCAGCGCGCGTTCGCCACAAGACCTCACTGCGGCCCGCCCCGGCCTGCCCGGTCTACATGGTGCGGTTGAAGTAGATGTTCCCGCCGAAGAGGCAGATGACCTGGATCCATATGACGATGGCAACGGCCGGCATCATCGGGCCTCCAAAAGCGCCCACTGTGGCAGCAACGAGGTTTCCGAATAATCCGACGACGCCGACCAGGGCACAGGCCCGCCGCGAGGCGGCCCTGTCCCGCTCGTCCTCCCGCTTCTCAAGCTCCCGGACGAAGAAGGTGTCGTATCCGCGCCTCTTGGCGAGGAGCAGGGCGACGAAGACCAGCATCATGGCCGATGCCCCGCTGGCGGCGCCATAGAGGAAGTGGTTATTCATCGGGATCGTCACAGCCGCCACCCACAGGACGATGACGACGGCGACGACGCGCGTCATGCCTCTACCCGCGGGTGACCACAGCACGGTGGCCGTGTGGCCCTTGCCGGCCTTCGACGTCGGAGCGGAGGAGGACGAGCCCGCAGACGAAGCGGCGGAGGCGGGAGAAACGGGATCTGACTCAGACATGGAAGATCTCCTCGACGGTGGTCTCGAAGTAGCGGGCGATGGCGATGGCCAGTGGAAGGGAGGGGTCGTACTTGCCCTTCTCGATGGAGTTGACGCTCTGCCTGGACACGCCCAGGGCGGCGCCGAGCTGGGCCTGGGTCAGACCGCGCGCCTCGCGCAGGCTGCGCACGTCGTTATCCATGGCGATCATCCCTTGAGCAGTCGCTCACCCCGCAAGAGGGTGTCATGTTTGCTTGACATGTCTAGCGTGCTTGACAGAGTCCATCATGTCAAGCCTGCTTCACATGACGGCTTTATTGGACGTAATGTGCAAGGAGAAAGATTGTCATTTAGTATCCATCCATGGCTGAACGAACCTTTGTCATTAATGCACCGATCGACCAGGCCCAGACAGCGGTCTTGAACATCTTCACCCGCGAGGGCTGGAACGTTGCCCCCTTCTCCGGAGACACGGTCCAGATCTCCCGCGGCAAGAAGGGTATGTCCATCGCCTTCGGCGCACTCATGGGCAAGGACTTCTACCTCTCGCAGAACCTTCAGTTCGGGACCGGCCCCCAGGGCGAGACCCTGGTGCGTTACCTCTCCTCGACGGGGTCGGCCTTCATCGGTGGGGCGATCGGCATGCGCAAGTCCGTCAAGACGCACGGCGAGTACGTCGAGAAGCTCACCCAGGCCCTGCAGGCTCAAGGAATTCTCCTGGGCGTGCAGTAACCGCCGCCGGCACCGGACGCCACCGGCGCCACAACCACTCACCCGATCATCCCTGCCCATCCACTGCGCCTCCGGCCACCCCAGGTGACCGGAGGCCTTCTGCTGCTCGGCTCGCTCCACGTGCTCCGACGTCGCCCCGCCTCTGCGCGCACTCCCACCGGGCACAATCGGACTATGAGTCGCACCGGGCCTCAGGGCCGCACGCTCCCACCGCACACCGACCCCATCGGGGCGCTGCTCGCCTCTCCCCCTGACCTGCCGGTGGTCGAGGTGCTGCCCGAGCTGCGCGAGCGCCTCTCCCCCGGTTCCGACGGCGTGGGCACAAGCCTGGTACTCACCGCGCCGCCCGGGACCGGCAAGACCACGCTCGTCCCGCCGCTCGTGGCCGATGCCCTCACCCAGGCCCAGCCCACCGGGGCATCGGACGGCAACGGCCCGGGGCGCGGGCCGGGCCGCGTCGTCGTCACCCAGCCGCGCCGTATTGCCGCCCGTGCGGCGGCCCGGCGCCTGGCGGCCCTCCTGGGTGAGGAGGTCGGCGGCACGGTCGGCTACGCGGTGCGCGGGGAGCGGCGCGCCGGCCCGTCCACCCGGGTCGAGGTCGTCACCGCCGGGCTCCTCCTGCGCCGGCTCCAGCGCGACCCGGAGCTGTCCGGCGTCGACGCCGTCATCCTCGATGAGGTCCACGAGCGCTCCCTGGACAGCGACCTGCTCCTGGCCCTGCTGACGGATGCGCGCGCGGCCCTGCGCGAGGACCTGCCGCTCGTGGCCATGTCCGCCACGCTCGACGCCGACCGCCTGCGCCGCGTCCTGGGCGGCACACAGGGCGGCGCTGACGGCCCGGTGCCGCTGGTGGAGGCGCCCGGGCGGCTCCACCCCATCGAGGAGGTGTGGGCGCCGCCGGGGCGGAGCGGACGGCTGGGGCCGCGCGGGGTGCCGCGTGAGTTCCTCGCCCACGTCGCCGCCACCGTGGAGCGGGCCCTGGCCGAGCATGCGGGCGACGTCCTGGTCTTCCTGCCCGGCGCCCGTGAGGTCGACGACGTCGTCGCCCGCCTGCGTCGGGCCGTTTCCGAGGGCCCCGAGTCCGTCGACGTCCTGCCACTGCACGGCCGCCTGCCCGCGAGCGCCCAGGACGTGGCCCTGACCTCGAGCCCGGCGGGCGGCGGCGCGTCGTAGTGGCCACGAACGTGGCCGAGTCCTCGCTGACGGTGCCCGGGGTGCGGGTGGTGGTGGACTCCACGCTGGCGCGCGAGCCGCGTCTGGACGTGGCCCGGGCCATGAGCGGCCTGGTCACCGTGGGGGTCTCGCGGGCGGCCGGGGTTCAGCGGGCCGGGCGGGCCGGGCGCGAGGGGCCCGGCGTCGTCTTCCGCTGCTGCTCGCCCACGGACTGGGCGCGCTCGCCACTGGCCCCGACCCCGGAGATCCTGTCGGCGGACCTGATCGGTGCGGCTCTGGAGCTGGCCGCCTGGGGCGTTCCCGACGGCGCGGGACTGGCCTGGATGGACGAGCCTCCGGCCGCGGCGATGACGGCCGCCCGTCAGGCGCTGACGCACCTGGGGCTGGTCGGGGCCGACGGGGTCACGCCCCTGGGGCGGGCGGTGGCCGGGCTGCCGGCGGGCGTGCGCGAGGCCCGGGCCCTGCTGGCGACGGCGCCGATTCTGGGGCTGCGGCGCTCGGCGCGGGCCACGGCGCTGCTGACCGCCGACCTGCGGGCGCCGGGCGGGGACCTGACGGTCCTGGCCCGGCAGGTGCGCGGCGGCGGGGCCGGGTCGGGGGCGTGGAAGACGGAGGCGAGCCGACTGGAGCAGGCCTGCCGGCGCGCCATCGAGGAGACCCCCGACGTCGCGGGCGCCGCCGCTTCTGCCGACCGCGTCGGTCAGGGCGCACCCGGCTCAGCGGCCGGCCCGCAGGGAGCTGACGGCGCCCGGGCGGGCGACCTGGAGGCCGCGGTGGCCCTCGTGGCCGGGACCGCGCAGCCGCAGTGGATCGCCCGGCGTCGGGGACCGGCGCCCCGGGCGGGGCAGGAGGCGCACTACGCGAGCGTCGCCGGAACTGGGCTGCGTCTGCCGGCCGGCTCGGGCCTGGCGGAGTCGGAGTGGTTGGCGGTGGCGGGCGTCGACCTCACCTCCGGCCGCGGGGACGCACAGGTCCGGGCCGCGGCGCCTCTGGAGGAGGAGACGGCCCTGGAGCTGGCCGGTTCCTGGCTGACCCAGGAGGAGCGCACCGTGTGGGACGGCGGGCGCCTGCGCACCGAGCGCGTGCGCCGGCTGGGGGCCATCATGCTCGCGGCCGCCCCGGGGCCGGCGCCGGAGCCTCAGGCGGTGGCCGACGCCGTCGTTGCGCGGGTGCGCTCGGAGAGCTCCGGTGCGGGCATAGGCGCGCTGCCATGGGATGAGGAGGCCCGCAACCTGCGCGCCCGGCTGGCCCTGCTCCACGAGCACCTGGGCGAGCCCTGGCCGGATATGAGCGATGCGGCCCTGGCGGACCGGGCCGAGGAGTGGCTGGCGCCGGCGGTCATGAGCCTGGCGGAGAGATCCGAGCCGGGCCCCGGATCGGGCTCTCGATCGGCCTCAGGGAGCCGGCGCTTCAGCCTGGAGCGGCTGGACGTGGCCGGGGCGCTGCGGGCGCTGCTGCCGTGGCCGCAGGCGGCGCGCCTGGACGAACTGGTGCCCGAGCGGATCGAGGTCCCCTCCGGCTCGCAGGTGCGGGTGGACTACGGCAGCACGATCGCCCCGGGTTCCTCGGGGTCCCGGGAGTCCACTACCTCGTCCGATGCCGGGCGGGCGGGTCGGCCGGTGCTGGCGGTGCGGGTCCAGGAGTGCTTCGGATGGGCGGCGACGCCGCGGATCGTTCAGGGCCGGGTGGCGGTGCTGCTGCACCTGCTCTCTCCGGCGAGACGGCCGGTGGCGGTCACCGATGACCTGGCCTCCTTCTGGGAGCAGGGCTACCCGCAGGTGCGCGCCGAGATGCGCGGCCGCTACCCCAAGCACGCCTGGCCCGAGGACCCGTGGAACGCGCCCGCCACCCGGGGCACCGGGCGGCGTCGGTAGCCTGCCAGAGCCTGCCAGGTGTCGCGGACGCGCCTTAGGGGCCGGTGACTGCCCCCTGCTGGGCTCCGCAAGACCTAAGGTGCGTCCGCGACGAGCCGGGCACCCGGTCCGGGAGCACCCCTGACGGCCTCCTCTCGCAACGGCCCCGAGGGCAACCGGCTCAGCGGCGGCTCACCAGGTGGAGGCGTCCAGGCGGCTGAAGCGGAAGCCGGTGGGGTTGTGCTCGGTGTCGGGGTCGGCGTCGGGCACGACGTACCCGACGATCTGGAGGTTCCAGGTGCCGCGTCCGCCCCACAGGGTGGCCGTGGTGCGGGTGCGGCCGCGCACCACCGGGAAGCCGGCGATCGTGTCGGGCTGGACGGAGACCACCTCGTGGGCGTGGTAGCGCATGGCGCCGGTGGCGATGTCCCCGAGCCACTCGATCTTGGGCTGGGGGTAGCCGGTCATGTGGGTCAGGACGCAGTCGTCGGTGAGCAGGGCGTCGATGGCCTTGGTGTCACCGGCGACCATGGCGTCGCACAGCAGCGAGTAGAGGTCGGCGGCCGCGTGGGGCGCGGTCTCGGAGGCGTGAGGATGAGGGGAGCGGACCTGGGTCTGGGTGCGGGACAGGGAGCGGGACTCGTGGGGACGGTGGGGGCGGCGGCTCATGGATCAAGGGTAGAGCCCGGCGTCGGCCAGTCCAGGGACCAAGTGCTTTCAGCGCGCTTGATATGCGCGCAGGTCCCGGCGCGTCTGGGATTGCAGCCTGTTTCACGGCGTTGCACGCAGCAGCTCGACGCCGGACGCCGCGAGGCCGTCCGGGCCCGCCCGGAACCGGCCGGTCCGACGCCGTCGGCGGCCCGGGTCCTGGGCCCTGGCCTTACTGCACGGGCCTCGGGTCCCACTGGCCGGGAGCCGGCCGCACTGCACGGGGTCCGGACTCTCGTGGAGTACACCCGGACCTCCCCCAGTAGTCCCCGACCCTCGTGCAGTACGAGCGTCAGTACCGCTCAAGCCACTCCGGGGCAAGATTCTGCGTGTCATGGCTCTCAGGAGGAGTGACCACCCACCCCATCTCTCGGAGAACATCTGCAGCAATATCACTCGACGACCGAACAATGGACCTCGTCTGCTCCATCCTCCATCGGGCGCGGGCCTGATCAAGCTCCTTGCGCGCATTGACAGGATGGTCAATCCCAAGATCCTCGATCGCCATCGTGAGGAAGTCCTCCAACGTGGGACGCAGCCGTGGGCCGCCGACGGGGAAATGGATGTCAGAGATCTGGGGAGCCTTCTCCGCCTGTCCCCGCCGCTTGACCGTTTCTCGCTTACTGCCCCGACCATCCCGCGACATGATGAAGGTCCACGCGTCGCGATGAGCGTGAACATGAAGGTGTGAGCAGGGAACACTCGCCGAAGGGCGGTGCAGGTAGTCAAGGCGAGCAAGCCACTCACCTCCACCATGGGGCCGCAGGCCGAACGTGGAGCTCTCAATGAGCATGTAAGGGTGCTGCGTCGACATCGTGCATCGATAGGACACGACCAGGTCGAGGAGCTCCCTGCCACCGATGGACAAGACGATGGGGGCCTTCTCTTTTGGAAGAACAACCGCCTTCCAGGGATCCTCTCCCGCGATGTCGACCCTGAACTCGGGCGCCTCTGGGCACACTGCCCGCACTGCACGAGTCAGACCATCCGCGAAACTGAGGGTCTGCTCGTCAATCCCGACGTTCACTCGCCAAGAAGGAACATCAAGCTGTGGTACTCGGAGAACAGCTTAAGGTCATCCGACGGATAGTCACCGGTGTACTCCTGGGCAAGCGCAGCATCGACGCTACCGAACCGGCGTTCGAGCTCACTGGTGACAGCCCTCTCGCGCTCCTCAAGCTCAGCCTGCGAGAAGTGCTTGACGACCTCACGCGACAAGACAGGGGCGGTGGACATGACTGCCTCCTTCCATGGTTGTGCCCACAATGTAACCCATCGCTACGACACAAACCGGCCCCACTGACAGACCACTCCGGTAAAGGTCCCAGTCAGGATAAACCACCCCGACCACAACTGCACCGAGCGCCCTCGACGAACATGACGGCACCAGAGACGGCGAGGGCCCGCCGTGCAGCTCGTGACTGCGCCGGCGGGCCCTCCCGTGGTGGCGGTAGCGCTGGGATTCGAACCCAGGGTGGCTATGAACCACACAGACTTTCGAGATCTGCACCTTCGGCCGCTCGGACACGCTACCTCGCCCACGAGGGTACACGGGCGGCGGCCCGGGCCCCAACGCGGCGTCCTGCGGTATCAGTCACGGCCGACGTCGCCCCTCAGCTCCCGGCGCCGCCGGCCTCACCGTCCTCCTCAGTACCCTCCTCGATGGGACGGATGATCTTGGCCGGCACGCCGCCCACGACCGTGCGCGGGGGAACGTCCCTGGTGACCACCGCGCCCGCGGCGACGACGGCGCCCTCACTGATCGTGACCCCGGCGGTGATGGTGACGCTCGCACCGATCCACACGTCGTCGCCGAGCACGATGGGAGCCGGCACTACGGTGCTGCGGCGCTCCACGGCCAGCTCGTGGTTGAGGGTGGCCATGACGACGTTGTGGCCGATGAAGCAGCGGTTGCCGATCCAGATGCCGCCCTGGTCCTGGAACCGGCAGCCGGAGTTGATGAAGACGCCCCGTCCGAGGTGGATGTTGGCCCCGAAGTCGGTGGTGAAGGGCGGGAAGAGCCGGAAGCCCTCGGGCACCGGCGAGCCGATCAGCTCCCCCACGAGCTCGGCGATCTCCTCGCCGGTGCGGTACCCGCCGTTGATCCGTGCCGTGATGCGGCGGGCGCGCTCGCCGACCTCGATCATGACGCCGTGCGCCTCGCTGGTCGGCGGGACCGGTTCGCCGGCGGCCATGAGGTCGAGGAACTCGGAAAGGTCCATGGTGTCTCTCCTGGGACTACTGGGTGGTGGCATTGCGCGGTCGGTATCGGTGATCGACGTCGCCCCTCAGCGGCGGTCGGCGAAGAAGGCGGTCAGGAGGGCCTGGGACTCCTGGGCGCGCAGGCCGGCGCGCACCTCGACCTGGTGGTTGGCGCGGGCGTCGCGCACGACGTCGCGCACCGAGCCGCAGGCGCCGGTCCGGGGCTCCCAGGCCCCCAGCACCAGCCGGGCCACGCGGGCCAGGACGATGGCGCCGGCGCACATGGTGCACGGTTCGAGGGTGACCACGAGCGTGCAGCCGTCCAGGTGGGAGTCGCCCAGGGCCGCACCGGCGGCGCGCAGGGCACGGATCTCGGCGTGCGCCGTCGGGTCGTGCTCGGCCTCGCGGGCGTTGGCGGCCTGGGCCAGGACGGTCCCGTCCGGCGAGAGGACGACGGCGCCCACCGGCACCTCCCCCGCCTCGCCCGCCGAGCGGGCCTGCTCCAGGGCCCGGACCATCGCGGCGTCCAGGACGGAGGCGCCGGTCCGGGTGCCGGCAACGTCCGCCCGCCCACCGAGCGCGCCGACGTCGGGCCCGGTGGCGGAGGAGGCCGGCGACTGCGCAGAGGGTGAAGACGTCACAGCCCAAGAATGACAGACCCGGCGGCGAGCGACGGGACAACCGCCCTCGCCTCATACCCGTCCATCTCAGCTCGATCCGCGCCATCTCAGCTCGCCGAGACTCACCCGGACTCGCCAGAGTCACCGGACGCGATCGGGCCCCGCACGCCGGGAAGGCGCCCCCACGTATCCGACGTCGACGGAGGACGTCGGAGGAAATACATAACGAATGCATGATCTCCGTTATAGGCTCCACACGAGACACTCGTCCCTGGGCCAAGGCCCGGTCCTGCCGTATCGTGGCAGCTCCCCACGTCCACCCGTGTCCCCTCATTCCAGCACGCAGCAAGTCCCCATGAAGAACGGAGCAGGTCGGTGAGCCGGTCCCCCGAATCGAGCGAGCAGAGCGAGCCAGCAACAGACGGACCCTCAGACGGCTCAGCCCAGCCGACCCCGCCGTCGGACCACGCCTCACCGCCCGAGACGCAGACCGGGCCCGAGTCCGGCACCCTGCTCGGCGCACTGCAGGGCAGGACGTCCGAGAAGCAGCTCTTCAACCCGGTCGTCTTCTTCGTGTCGGCCACCATCATCACCGTGGTCGCCCTGGCCGCGATCGTCGCGCCCGAGGTCGTCAAAGGCGCCTTCGGTGCGGCCGTGACCTGGACGAGCCGGTGGTTCGGGTCCTTCTACATCCTCCTCATCACGGCCGCGCTCGTCTTCATCCTGGCCCTGGCCTTCTCCCGGTTCGGGCGGATACGTCTGGGGCCGGACAACTCGACGCCGGACTTCTCCACCTTCGCCTGGACGGCCATGCTCTTCGCCGCCGGCATCGGCACCGAGATCCTGTTCTTCGCCGTGGCCGAGCCGGTCGACCAGTACATGAACCCGCCCACCGGCGACGGCCAGACCATCCAGGCCGCCCGCGACGCGATCGTCCTGTCACTGTTCCACTACGGCATCTCCGGCTGGGGCCTCTACGCGCTGGTGGGCCTGTCCATGGCCTACTTCGCCTACCGACGCCGCGACACGCTCACGCTGCGCTCCACCCTGCGTCCGCTGCTGGGCCGGCACACCGAGGGCGTCATCGGCGACATCGTCGACGCCGCGGCCCTGGTCGGCGGAGTCTTCGGCATCGCGGCCTCCCTGGGGGTCGGCGTCGTCCAGCTCAATGTCGCCCTCAACATCCTGCTCGGGCTGCCGCAGGGCTTCCCCACCCAGATCGGGCTGACCGCCCTGGCCGTCATCATGGCGACGGTCTCGGCCGTCTCCGGCGTCGACCGCGGGGTGCGCGTCCTGTCCACGATCAACGTGCTGCTGGCCATCGGCCTGGCCCTGTGGGTGCTCATCACCGGCGACGCCGCCTTCCTCATCGATGCCCTCGTGGGCTCCATCGGCGACTTCTTCACCCGTTTCCCGCTGCTGACGCTGGAGACCTACGCCTACAACCGGCCCGACGCGTGGCTCAACGCCTGGACCCTGTTCTTCTGGGCCTGGTGGATCGCCTGGGCGGCCTTCGTGGGCATGTTCCTGGCCCGCATCTCGCGCGGCCGCACCATCCGCCAGTTCGTGCTCGGAAGCCTCCTGCTGCCCTTCTGCTACATCCTCATGTGGGTGGCCATCTTCGGCAACCACGCCCTCGACCTGGTCATCCGCGGCAACGGCGAGTTCCGAGACATCACCCTGAACCAGCCCGAGCAGGGCCTGTACTGGATGCTCGAGCACCTGCCGGGTCAGAAGATCCTCATCGCCCTGGCCCTGTTCATCGGCATCCTCTTCTACGTCACCAGCGCCGACTCCGGCGCCCTGGTCATGGCCAACCTCTCCAGCCGCATCCGCTCGGCGCGCCAGGACGCCGCCCCGTGGCTGCGGATCTTCTGGGCCACCCTGACCGGGATCCTGACCATCGCGATGCTCGTGGCCGGTGGCATCCCCATTCTTCAGCAGGCCACGATCGTCATGGCGCTGCCCTTCTCCGGGGTGCTCATCCTCATCATGTACACGCTGTGGCGGGCCCTGAGCACCGAGGACACCCACAACCAGGCGCTGTCCGTGGCCAACAGCAACCGTGCCCTCGGATTCAACGGCTCGGCCGCGGGCCTGGAGCAGACGCCCTGGCGCGAGCGCCTGGCGCACACCCTCAACTCCGTGTCCCCCGACGAGGCCGGCCACGCCATGGAGCGGCGCATCGTGCCGGCCCTGGAGGCGGTGGCCACCGAGCTGCGCAAGGAGAACGTCTCCGCCGAGGTCTTCGTCGAGGGCCCCGAGGCGCAGGACCCCGACGACGAGCGCACCTTCCTGGGGCGGGCCAGCCTGGTCGTCTCCTCCGACCCGGCCACCGACAGCGATGAGGAGCAGTCCAGCTCCATCGACTCCTTCCGCTACGTGGTGCGCATGGTGGTCACACCCGTGCCCGCCTACGGGTTCGCCGTCCACGAGGCCGACGACCTCACGGTGCGCCTCGAGGTGCGCCCGCACAGCGGCGGCCAGGGCTACGACGTCGTCGACTGGAACTCCGACCAGGTGGCCCACGACGTGCTCGACCACTACGAGCGCTGGCTGGAGTACGTGGGCACCTCCGAGAAGACCGAGTCCCGGTTCTCCCGCCGGCTCTGAGAAACTGACGGCTCCCCGGACCTGACAGCTCCGCCGGCGGGGACATCCTGCGCGGCCGGGGACATCCCACGCGTACGGGGACAGGATTTCCGTCCCCGACGGCGTCGAATGTCCCCGGCCGGAGGCGGGGAGCGGCCGGGCGGCGCCCGGGAGAGTCAGTCCTCCTCGATCGTGTGGGCAGCGAGCATCTCCTGGAACGCGGGATCGTAGAGGTCGACGAAGCCCCGCCCCTCATCGAGGGCCGCGATGGCCTGCATGTCGGCGTCGTCGAGCCGGAAGTCGGTGACGTCGAGGTTGGTGATCATGCGCTCGCGGTGCACGGACTTGGGGATGACGATGATGTCGAGCTGGATGAGGTAGCGCAGCGCCACCTGGGCGGCGCTCTTGCCGTACTTCTCGCCGACGGCGCTGAGCACCGGGTGGGTGAAGATGTTGTTGCGCCCCTGGGCCAGCGGGCCCCAGGACTCCAGGGCGGTGCCGAACTTGGCGTACCAGGTGCGGGTGTCGGCCTGCTGGTTGAAGACGTGGGTCTCCATCTGGTTGACGGCCGGGGGCACCTCGACGTGCCGCGCCAGATCCACGAAGCGGTCGGGGAAGAAGTTGGAGACGCCGATGGCGCGCACCTTGCCGTCGGCCAGGGCCTTCTCCATGGCACGGTAGGTGCCGTAGTAGTCGCCGAAGGGCTGGTGGACCAGGAGCAGGTCGATGTAGTCGGTGCCCAGGCGGCGCAGCGAGCCGTCGATGGAGCGGGCGGCACGCTCGTCTCCGGCGTTGGAGATCCACACCTTGGTGGTCAGGAAGACGTCCTCGCGGGGCAGCCCGGAGGCGGCGACGGCGGCGCCCACGCCCTCCTCGTTCTGGTAGGCCTGGGCGGTGTCGACGTGGCGGTAGCCGACCTCGAAGGCCTCGAGCACGGCCTGCTCGGTCTCGTCCGGCGGGGTCTGGAAGACGCCGTAGCCGATCTGGGGGATGTCGATGCCGTTGTTGAGCGTGATGGTGGGGACGGAGCCGTCGGTCATGAGTTCTCCTTGAACTGAGCGGTTGGTGGCGTCAACCTAGCCCCGCGGGGCGGCGCGGTGTCAGGGCCTTTCGCGCCCGGCCCAACGGGTGTGTCGGTAGGGCCGGACGGGCGGCCGGGCCTCACGGCACCGAGCCGGGCACTTCTCGCGTAACCGGGCAGAATTTCTGCAGGGCTACGCGAGAAGTGCCCGGCTCGACGTCGGCAGTGGCACCGGCGGCACCGGCCCCGGCGAGGGGCGCGGGCGGTGCGTCATGACCACCCCCAGAGTCCCGGGAGCGCCGCCACGACGAGCCAGACGACAACGGGCGTCGACCGACCACCCACCACGGCGGCCGGAAGGCTCCACCGCGCGGCCGGCCTCCTCAGCCAGGGGCCCGTGACCGTCAGCAGCCAGGCCAGGACTGACGCCACCCAGGTCCACACGTCGGTGTCGTTGACCCTGGCGAGCAGCCCGCGCGCCTCGACCAGCAGGTCGTGCACCCAGGCGGCCTCTGCCCCATCCGGCGCGGCGGCCCCCAGCACCGGCCACAGCTGCCGCCCGACGACGACGATCAGCAGTGCCAGCACCACGGCCTCGGCGCCCACCGCCACGTACCAGCGCGCATAGTCCCGACGTCGTTCACGAACCAGCGCCTCGTCGGAGCCCGCGGGCAGCGTCGAACCGCCGGGGGCCGGACCGACCATCTCAGCCGTCTCAGCACCGGAAGCGGCCTGGAAGCGGTTAGGCGTCCGGGCCGGTTGCGCGCGGGCGGGGGCGACGTCGCAGGCAACGGCTGCGTGAGACAGGGACGGGTGGAACGGAACTCGGATCATGGGCACCAGTTCACTCGTCATTGACCGGCGTCACACTGGTGCCCGCCCCCGTTCTCCCTTCCGGCTAGCCCCACCTCACCCCCGGTCGCATACGCACCACCCGGTGGCGCCAGCACCACCCCCGGGCCCCGGACAGCACCCGCGCGGGAGCCAGCACCAGTGCGTCCCCGACCCCCGGCCCGTTAACGTCGCCGACATGACCTCAACGTCCTCCACCGTGTCACCCACCGAGCATCAGCCGCGCCGCTGGTACCAGCAGCGGCGCCGGTGGATCGGCATCATCGGGTGGGAGCTCCTGCACGCCGTGCTGTGGCTACCACAGTTCCTCCTCCTCATCCCCAGCATCCTGCTGTTCCACCTGACGGTCCCGCTGGGGGCGACGCTGGAGCGCATCGTCGCGCGCGCTCTGGGGGTGGACGCCCCCTCCGGTCGCAGGGAGGGGGAGCGCAAGACCCCGTGGCTGCTGGCGCGCGTGGCCCACGTGGAGTTCTGGCGGCAGGACCTGCCCCTGTGCCTGGGCGGTCTGGCGCTGTCCACAGCGTCATTCTTCTCAGCCGCGGTCCTAGGATCCATGGCTCTCACCGGCATCCTGGCACCTTTCATCACCTCCCCTGAGAATCCCGGCAGGTTCTACATGGGCGGCATCGAGGTGACGGTGACCGGACCCGGTACCGGCTGGCCACTGGTGCCGGTCGGGTTGGTCTGCCTCGCCCTCGCTGTCGGGGCACTCCTGGGCTTCGGGATACTGCGGCTGCTGCTGGTGGAGGTGCTCTCGGGTGAGCGCAGGCGTCAGCGCCTCGAGCAGCTGACCGCCGAGGTCGGTCACCTCACGGCCAGCCGCGCCACCCTCATGGACGCCTTCGAGGCCGAGCGCACCCGCATCGAGCGGGACCTGCACGACGGCGCCCAGCAGGACCTCGTCGCCCTGGCCATGAGCCTGGGCGGGCTGCGCCTGGCCGCCGAGTCCCTGCCCGATGACGACGCCACCGCCGCCTCCCGGACCACGCTGCTGGAGGGGATCGACGCGGCGCAGGACCGCGCGGAGGCGGCCCTGCGGGACCTGCGTGAGACGGTGCACGGCATCCGCCCGGCGGTCCTGTCCGAGCGCGGCCTGGCACCGGCCCTGCGGGACCTGGCGGGCCGGGCGCCGCTGCCGACCAGCGTCGTCGTCGACGCCGAGGAGGCCGACCTGGCCCGGATCTCGCAGCCGGTGGCGACGGTCGTCTACTTCGCGGTGACCGAGGCGCTCACGAACGCCGCCAAGCACGCGCGGGCCGAGCGCGCCGCGGTCGCGCTGCGCTGCGCGGGAGCCGGCCTGAGCGCCGTCGTGACCGACGACGGGCGCGGCGGGGCCGACCCCGGGCGCGAGAACGCCACCGGCCTGCGCGGCATGGCGCAGCGGGTGGAGTCCATCGGCGGGTACCTGGAGGTCAGCTCCCCCGACGGCAACGGGACACGGCTGACGATCACGGCGCCGTTGACGCCGCCGTGGGGTGCGGGCGGCCTGGAGGATGAGCAGGTGAAGGATGCGGAGGACGGTCAGCCGGACAACCGACCGCACGAGCAGGGAGATCACCAGGAGGCCGATCGGGAGGCCGACACGGCAGGTGGCTCGGCGGCCGACACGGTGGGCGACACGGTGGGCCAGGAGGCCCGGCCGGGAACGCTCACACCGGCAGCGACGTCGGCCCCGGTGTGAGCGCGCCGCCGGCCCGGGCGGGTTCCGACGGGGCCGGTGGCTCTGACGGTTCCAAGGGCCGCGGCAGTTCCACCGGTCTCGGCGGCCTCGGCGGCACAGGAGTTCCCGGTGGCCACAGCCCGCATCCGCCCGACCGGCTGAGGCAGGATGTCCCCATGAGGATCCTGCTGGCCGACGACGCCGCCCTCCTGCGCGAGGGGCTGGCCGGGCTGCTGACGACCGCCGGGCACGAGGTCGTGGCGCAGGTGGCCGACGCCGACGCCCTGCGCGTGGAGGTCGAGCGCCTGGCCGCCGCCGGGGAGCTGCCCGACGTCGTCGTCACCGACGTGCGGATGCCTCCGACCGGCACGGACGACGGGCTGCGCGCCGCCATTGACCTGCGCCGCGCCCATCCGGGGCTGCCGGTGGTGGTGCTGAGCGCCTACGTGGCCGGGCCCTACGTGCAGGACCTGCTCGAGGAGACGGAGTCCCCGGCCGGGCCCGGTGGATCCGGCGGCTCGGGTGGCGCCGTGGGGTACCTGCTCAAGGAGCGCGTGGGGCGGGTGGCGGACTTCCTGCACTCGCTCGACGTCGTCGTGGGCGGAGGGGTGGTCATCGACCCGGAGGTGGTCTCCCACCTCATGAAGGCCGCCCGCGCCGCCGGCTCCGGGGCCGGGCAGGCCGCCGGAACAGCGAGGACAGCGGGGACCACAGCGGGCTCTGCGGCCGGCTCGGAGCTCGGCGCGTCCACCGGCGCACCGGGGAGCACGGCCGCCACACCGCCCGGCCCCCGGGCGACGACGCCGGGGGCTGCCTCGCCGTCGACGCCGTCGGGCGGAATCGTGGGCGCGCCATCGGGCGGAGCGGGCCTGGACCGGTTGACGCGGCGCGAGCAGGAGGTGCTCGAGCTCATGGCGCAGGGGCTGTCGAACGCGCAGATCGCCGAGCGGCTGGTGCTCTCCGACGGGGCGGTGGCCAAGCACGTGGCGAATATCTTCCGGGGACTGGACCTGCAGCCGGGCGAGGAGAACCGGCGCGTGCGGGCCGTCCTGGCCTGGCTGCACGCCCGCGCCTGACCACGGTCACCTCACCTTGACCGCGCGGTCCGTATGGGGCAGACTTCTCCCATTGCTCCCCGCCGCTCGTAAGGGCTGGCGGGGATTTTTTCAAAGGGGGCATCGTGCTGCGGACAGTCATCGTCATGGACTATCAGAACGTGCATTTGACGGCTCACGATATCTTCGCACGACACAGCAGTAAGCACCGCGCTCTCATCCACCCCATGAGGTTCGCCGAAACAGCGATACGGCGGCGGAACCAGCTCCAGCGCGAGGGTTACCCTCACGCGGTTCTGGAGAAGGTCTTGGTGTTCCGAGGCTACCGCACGCAGACTACGACTGGGAGCAGCACCGGCGCTGTACGGCACAAGCGGACCAGTGGCGCAGAGACGGTGCCACTGTTGAGCTGCGAGGCTTGAAGTACTCCTTTCAGATGACCGCAACGGGGGTTCCTGCCACCGACGTCCACCACCGCAAAATCCCCATCGGCCCCGGCGTTGAAAAGGGAATTGACGTTCTGGTCGCACTGACCTGCCTTCGCCAGGCTCTACGACACGACATCGATCTCGTCATCATGGCCTCTCGCGACACCGACCTTGTCCCCACTCTCGATACGGTCGTCGACATGAGAGCGGAGGACTCCACAGTCGCAAGGATCGAGACAGTGTCCTGGTTCGACCATGAAGCCGCGCGCCAAGGCAGGTTCGCTGGTGGAAACCTGCGGCCTACGCACCCCCGTCGCATCTGGAACACCAACCTCGACCGTTCTTCGTTCGAGGCCTCACGAGACCGCAACGACTACACCTGATCCTCACCACCGCCGGGGACATTCCGCGCGGGCGGGGACATTTCTCTCCAGGCGGGGACATTTCTCTCCGGGCGGGGACATTCCGCGCGTACGGGTGCAGGATTTCTGTCCCCGACGGCGTCGAATGTCCCCGGCCGGCGACGGGCCGCACCCCTACGCGTGGAATGTCCCCGGCCGCAAAGCTCGCAGGGGGCGGCCCGGCCTGCACGGCCGGCGACGGGCTACCCCGGCGGAGGCGACCGGCGCGGCGTTGGGGCAGTGTTGGGGCAGTGTTGGGGCGGTGTGGGCCCGGCGTCGGGATTAGGCTGTCCCCATGCGCCTCCACGTTGCCGACCACCCCCTCATCGACCACAAGCTCTCCGTGCTGCGAGACGAGAGGACGCCGTCGGCGGTCTTCCGCCAGCTGGTGGACGAGCTCGTCACCCTGCTCGCCTACGAGGCCACCCGCGAGGTGCGCACCGAGGAGGTGGAGATCCGCACCCCCGTGGCGCTGGCGCAGTGCCGCCGGCTGGCCGACCCGCGGCCGATCGTCGTGCCGATCCTGCGCGCGGGCCTGGGGATGCTGGAGGGCATGACCCGCCTGCTGCCCACCGCGGAGGTCGGCTTCCTGGGGATGAAGCGCGACGAGGACACCCTGGAGGTGGAGACCTACGCCAACCGCCTGCCCGATGACCTCTCGGGCCGCCAGTGCTTCGTCATCGACCCCATGCTCGCCACCGGCCACACCCTCGTGGCCGCCATCGACTACCTGCTCGAGCGCGGGGCGCGCGACGTCACCGCGATCTGCCTCATCGCCGCCCCCGAGGGGGTCAAGACGCTGGAGGAGGCGGTCGGCGGGCGCGCGAACGTCACGGTGGTGACCGCCGGGGTCGACGAGCGGCTCAACGAGCACGCCTACATCGTGCCCGGGCTCGGCGACGCCGGGGACCGCCTCTACGGCATCGTCGACTGAGCCGTCGGCCGACCCTCGTCCCTCCTCGCCAGGGCGGCGAGTCGGGTACTGATGATGGTCTGACTCCGCGATATGGCGCCGCGCAGTCCGTTAGGCTCAGGAGACATGACGACGGGGCACTCACCTTCTTCCGGGGACTACGACGCGACGACGGCGCTCAGCAGGTTCGCCTCGCCTCAGGACCTTGAGCGGATCGCCGCCACCCGCCCCGACCTGCACTCGATCCTGGCGACCAACCCGTCGATCCCGCCCCAGGTCCGCGCGATGCTGGAGCGCTCCGACGACGCCGTCGTCCAGGAGGTGCTGGCGCGCCAGGCCGGGCGGGCCGCCTCCCAGGCCGCGGGTCCGACGCCGCCCGCACAGCCGGGACAACCGGTGCAGCCGCAGGCCCCGGGCCAGATCGGCCCGATGGCGCCGACCATGGCGGTGGGGACGGCTGCGGGGACCGTGGAAACCCAGCCTCAGCAGGGTGCCGCCGGGTCCGGTTATGGTCAGGTTCCTCAGGGCTACGGCAGCGTCCAGCCGACCGCGCCCGGGGCGGCGCCGCACGGGGGTGCGCCTCAGGGGTACGGGTCGGCGACTCAGCCTCAGCAGAGCCCTCTCCCGCAGGATCCGTCCCAGGTGGCGCAGCCCATTGCCCTGCCGCCGTCGGTCCAGCCCTACTCGGCACCCTCGATGCAGTCTGCGGCCCAGCCCGTGGATCAGCAGACCGCAATGCCGCCCGGGGTGCGGAGCGCGGCGCCGGCGGGGTACGCGCACGGGCAGAGCGGGGCGCCGTCGGGATACGGCACGGGGCAGGCGCAGGCTTATGACCCGGACCAGGCATACGGTCCGAGCCAGTCGGCCGCGCCGGCGTACGGCGCCCCGACGTTTGCGCAGCAGGCACAGCCCAGGAAGAGGCGCGGTCTCAAGGTACTCGCCATCATCCTGCCGGTCGCCCTGCTGCTGACCGGGGGCGGCGTGGCCGCGTGGTACTTCCTGTGGAGGAACAACGTCTACGCAACCTCGCAGTTCGTTATCCCATCGGAATCCTGGGCGAATGGAGCGGAGAAGGCGTGGAGTGCCGACGTCGCGGCCAACGCGCAGCCGTACGTCGTCGGCAGTCATTTTCTTACATTCGACAGGACCGAGGGGACTCTGACCGGCTACAGCCCGCTGGGCGGAAATATGAAGGAGGCGTGGCAGACCACCCTCGACGACGAGGACCTGAGGTCATCCTACGGGACCGCACCCGCTTTTCAGGCCTGGGGAGACGACACGCTCGTCTACAAGTCCACCCTCGTTGACCTGAAATCCGGCAACACCTCATCGGCCCCCTGGGGTGATGAGAAGTCGGCCATGATCGCCGGCGACATTGCCATCTCCTGCAAGGCGAGCAACAAGTGCACGGCCTGGGACGCGAATCAGAAGCAGAAGTGGTCGCGTGAGATCCCCGGGGCGGGAGAGGCGTCAAACTCCACCTTCTTACGCAATGAAACCATTCTGGTACGAAACAACAAGCGCTACGTCAGGCTGTACAACATCGTCATCAACATCGATAACGGGGAGACGCTCATCCTGGGCGGGGGATCCAAAGCCAACACCGACCTGAACATCATCTACTTCAAGGACAGCTGGGGCACTTTCGAGGAGGAGAAGGACAAGGATTCCGACTCGGATTCGGACTCATCACCCACAACGCGATACAAAGTGACGGTTTACGACCTCAAGGGCAGGAAGCAGAGCAGCTTCTCCGAGACCCTCACCGAGGGCGAGAGGCCGGTCCTGGGCGACAACGAGCTCATTACCGCGGAGCAGTATCGCACCTACTTCAAGGACAACGACTACAGCAAGGCTGATGTGACAGCGACAACCGACGACGATGGATGCATCACCAAGCTCAGCCCGAAGAAAGGTAAGTCCATCACTGTCCCTCAGCCCGACGGCAGCAGCGGTTCCTCCTCCGACTCGGACTCCCCCCAATGCTCCTCTGGTGTGTCGATTTCTCAGAATGGCAGCGTTACCAAGCTGGCCACCTGGAAACGCGGCGATTTCAATGAGATACAGATGCTCATGAACGTCAAGACCGGCAAGGAGATCCGGTTCAACGGGATCGACTGGAAGAGCGGGGACTCGCTTATCATGGCGAAACCCGACCTCATCATCGGCTACGACAAGGACGACGGAAAGGTCACCGCTTTCAAGCCCGCGTCCTGAGTCGGCGCGGCCGGGCGTCCCGCGCTGCGTCTCGGCCTCTCGTCAGCCGCAGGCCGCCCCACATTGCTGCCTACATGTTCCTGCCTACGTGTTCTCTTCTCTCACACAGCTCCCCTCACGCGGCCGGGGACATTCCGCGCGTACGGGTGCAGGTTTTCTGTCCCCGCACGCGTGAGATGTCCCCGGCCACGAGAAAATGTCCCCGACGGCGTCGAATGTCCCCATTCATCACCACGATCCCCAAGGATCACATGTTTTCTCAGTTTGCGAGCACCAGATAAAGGAGAATAATTGTCCTGTTGCTTGGGGAACCATCTCCAACGACAGTAAAGGGCCCCCCGGAAGGGCCGGGGGGCCAAGGGAAGGAGGTGGGATCACGATGATGATGCAGATCGTCGGGATCCTGGTTGCTCTCCCGCCTTCGATGGTAGCAGCCATAGAACTGTTCCGGCTACTGAGGCCGGGACGCGGGCGACACCGTCGTAAGCGGTGAGCAACCCCGCCTCTGGGACACCAGAGGCGGGCCCCTTCCCCTCTACGATGGGAGGACTGAATCGCCCCGGGTTTGATGGAGGCAGTGATGACACGGAAGGATCACTGTCATGGGACAGAAGAAGTACCCCGATGAGCTGCGCGAGCGAGCCACGAGGATGACCTTGGAGGCACTGGCCGACCCGGCGCGG
>NZ_JAAIJY010000033.1 GCF_011752065.1 Actinomyces sp. ZJ308 | reverse complement strand
TCCATGAGCAAGCCGTCCTTCCCAGCAGGAGCGGTGAGATCTGGTGTAACACCACCGATCCTGCGAGGCCCTCACCCCATTGCCCAGCACCCACGCCGACCCACACCCCTTGGACTTACTCATCTAGCGACCCAATCGTCGAGCCGGGCATTTTTCGCGTAGCCGGACAGAAAAACGGTAGGGCTACGCGAAAAATGCCCGGCTCGGCGCAGAAGGTTCAGAACAGGGCCGGCAGGACGCCGTCGACGTCGGCTCCGAGCTCGGCCAGGTCCAGGACGAGGGGCCGGCCGGCGCCGCCGTCGGAGAGCAGGTCGCTGCCGGCCACGACCAGCAGGTCGCCACCGGTGGTCCCCAGGCGGGCCACGGCGACGTCCTCGGCCTCGGCGGCCGCGGTCACGGCGGGCACGAGCTCCTCTCGCACGGCGACGATCGCGCGGGCACCGGACTCGGAGAACAGGGCGGTGAAGTCGTCCACGCCCTCCTCCTGGATCGCGGTCAGGTCCACGCTCGCGCCGACGCCGCAGCGCAGGCAGGAGTCCACGAGGGTCTGGATGAGGCCGCCGGCGGAGCAGTCGTGGGCGGCGCGCACCAGCGGCTCGCCGTCGGGTCCCTCCGCCTCGCTCAGGGCCAGCAGGACTCGGCCGAGGGCCATCTCCGCCTCGAGGTCCACGCGCGGGGGCCGCCCGCCGAGGTGATCGTGGACCACGCGGGACCAGGCCGAGCCGTCGAGCTCGTCAGCGGTGGTGCCCAGCACCATGATGGCCAGGCCCTCCTCGTGCCAGCCCGAGGGGTTGGCCCGGCGCACGTCGTCCATGACGCCCAGGACGCCGACGACGGGCGTGGGGTTGATCGAGGAGTCGATCCGCCCCTTGACCTTGCCGTGGGAGTTGTAGAGGGAGACGTTGCCGCCGGTGACCGGCACGCCCATGACGGCGCAGGCGTCGGCCAGGCCGGTGATGGCCTCGACGAGCTGCCACATGGCGTCGGGGTCCTCCGGGGAGCCGAAGTTGAGGCAGTCGGTGACGGCCAGGGGCCGGGCGCCCACGGTGCACACGTTGCGGTAGGACTCGGCCAGGGCCTGGGCGGCGCCGGTGGCGGGGTCGAGCTTGGTGAAGCGGCCGTTGGCGTCGGTGGCGATGGCCACGCCGCGGCCGGTGGCCTCGTCGACGCGGATGACGCCGGCGTCGTCGGGCTGGCACAGGGCGGTGTCGCCGCGCACGAACCGGTCGTACTGGTTGGTCACCCAGGCGGTCGAGGCCTGGTTGGGGCTCACGACGACGGCGCGCACCTGCTCGGCGAGTTCCTCGGCATTCTCGGGCCGGGCCAGGCGCTCGGTGGTGTCGGCGTTGAGCTCGTCCTGCCAGCTGGGACGGGCGTAGGGGCGCTCGTAGGTGGGGCCCTCGTGGGCCACGGTGCGCGGGTCGACGTCGACGATCCGCTCCCCGAAGTGGTCGATGGTCAGGCGGCCCGAGCCGTTGACCTCGCCGATGACGGCGGCCTCGACGTCCCACTTGTCGATGACGGCCATGAACTCCTCGAGCTTGTCCGGCGCGACGACGGCCATCATGCGCTCCTGGGACTCGCTCATGAGGATCTCGCCGGCGGTCAGGGTGGGGTCGCGCAGCAGCACCTTCTCCAGGTCGACGTGCATGCCGCCGTCGCCGTTGGAGGCCAGCTCACTGGTGGCGCAGGAGATTCCGGCGGCGCCCAGGTCCTGGATGCCCAGGACCAGCCCGGCCCTGAACAGGTCCAGGCAGCACTCGATGAGGACCTTCTCCATGAAGGGGTCGCCCACCTGGACGCTGGGGCGCTTGGCGGGCATGCCGTCCTCGAAGGACTCCGAGGCCAGGATGGAGGCCCCGCCGATGCCGTCGCCGCCGGTGCGCGCCCCGAAGAGCACGACCTTGTTGCCGGCGCCCGTGGCGTTGGCCAGGTGGATGTCCTCGTGGCGCAGCACGCCCACGCACAGGGCGTTGACCAGCGGGTTCTCCTGGTAGGAGGAGTCGAACTCGGTCTCGCCGCCGATGTTGGGCAGGCCCAGGGAGTTGCCGTAGGTGCCCACGCCGGCCACGACGCCGTGGACGACGCGCGCGGTGTCGGGGTGGTCGACGGCGCCGAAGCGCAGCTGGTCCATGACGGCCACGGGCCGCGCCCCCATGGAGATGATGTCCCGCACGATGCCGCCCACACCGGTGGCGGCCCCCTGGTAGGGCTCGACGTAACTGGGGTGGTTGTGGGACTCGACCTTGTAGGTCACCGCCCAGCCGTCACCGATGTCGACGACGCCGGCGTTCTCGCCCATGCCGACCAGGAGGTGCTCGCGCATCTCGGGGGTGGTCTTGGCGCCGAACTGACGCAGGTGGACCTTGGAGGACTTGTAGGAGCAGTGCTCGGACCACATGACCGAGTACATGGCCAGCTCGGCGTTCGTGGGGCGCCGCCCCAGCAGCTCGCGGATGGACTCGTACTCGTCGGCCTTGAGCCCCAGCTCCTTCCAGGGCATCTCCCGCTCGGGGCTCGCGGCGGCGTCGGCAACGGTGTCGGGGTGGTGGGCTGGGATCGCGGGCTCGGGCGCCATGGGTGCTCCTGGTCGAAGAGGGAGTGCGGCCGGACCAAGACTACCCGCGCCCCACGGCGGCCCACATCAGCAGCGCCCGCCCCGGCCGCTACTCCCGACGCCGCCACCGCTCCGGTCCGCATCCCGGCCGAGTCCCGACCGTGTCCCGGCCGAGCGGCTTGGAATCCAGCCGAGAAATATGGCGAAACGGCAACGAGACGCCACGCCCGCGCTCAAAGTGCTGCGACTCACACGATTTCGGGGGAAGATCGGGGCATGAGAGACATCGACGTCGCCCCGCTGCCCCTGTCGCACCTGGAGAGCCACCTGGACGAGGTGGCCGTCAGACGGCTGCAAACGAGCCTGACGGGCGCCGAGGCCCTGCTGGAGGGGCGCACCGTGTGGACGGTGACGCCGTCGGCCGCCGCCGGCTCGGGACCGGCGGAGACAGTCGCCCCCCTCGTGGGCTACTCCCTGGGAGCCGGCCTCGACGTGCGCTGGCTGAGCCTGGACGCCCCCGAGGAGTTCACCCAGATCGCGGCCCGCCTGCACGCCGGCATCCACGGCGACCGCGGCGACGGCGGCAAGCTCGGGGACAAGCAGCGCGACATCTACGAGCACGTCCTGTCCTCCAACGCGGAGAACATCGTTGACGAGGTCCGGCCCGACGACGTCGTCATCCTCCACGACCCGCCCACGGCGGGCCTGGCCAAGGCTCTCAAGGCCGTGGGCGCCACGGTCATCTGGCGCTGCCACGCAGGCGCCGAGGGAGCCGGTGAGGCCGCCGACTACGCCTGGGCCTTCCTGGACCGCTACCTGGAGGACGTCGACCTCGTCGTCGTCTCCCGGCCCGAGTACCGCCCGCCCTACATCGAGGCCGAGCGCTGCGCGGTCCTGGCCCCCTCGATCGACGCCGACTCCCCCAAGAACCGGGTCCTGGACCTGGACGAGGCCTGGTCGGTGGCGCGACTGTCCGGGATCTTCGCCGGAGAGCCGCCCTTCGAGGCCGTGCCCTTCATGCGTCACGACGGGCGCGCCGACGCCTTCCGCGGCCTGGCCCACGACCCGGTCCTGGCCGGCGGACCGGTGCCGCTGGGGGCCCGCGTCATCACCCAGGTCAACCGGTGGGACCGTCTCAAGGGCGGCCTGGAGCTGGTGGAGGCCTTCGCCGACAACATCGCCGTCCTGCCCGAGGACGCCCACCTGCTGCTGGTCGGCCCCACCCCCGACGGGCCCGAGTCGCAGGCCACCCTCACCCAGATCATCGAGCGCTGCTCGGTGCTGCCGGACTCGGTCGCCTCGCGGATCCACGTGGCCGCGGTGAGCATGGAGGATCGGGAGGTCAACGCCACCGTCGTCAACGCCGTCCAGCGAGTCAGCTCGGTGGTCACCCAGCGCTCCCTCATCGAGGCCTTCGGATTGACCGTGGCCGAGGCGATGTGGAAGAAGGCCCCGGTGGTGGCCTCCGCGGTGGGCGGTATCCGCGACCAGATCGACGACGGCGTCGACGGCGTCCTGGTCGACCCGACCGACGGCGTCGCCTGGGCCGAGGCCGTGCGCGACCTGCTGCTCTTCCCCGAACGGGCCCAGGAGATGGGGCTGGCCGCCCACGAGTCCGTGCGTCGGGAGTTCCTGTCCAACCGTCACCTGCAGGACCTGCTGCAGATCGTGGCGGACCTGGTCGGCTAGGGCCTGTTGCGAGGGCCCATCCGCCCCGGGCAGGCCCAGAGCCTCTGCCGCGCGCCCTCTACTCCTGGTCGGCCGCCCCCAAACATATACAAAGATATATGAGTACAAACATATATTTGTGTTAGGGTGGCGACGTCGACCCAAGGAGGCAGGTGTGGGAGCCGCGGAGACCATTGATGTTGATGTGACGCTACGGGCACTGGCTGACGGGAACCGTCGGGCGATCCTGCGGGTGATCCGTTCGGGTCCCCAGCCCGTCGGGGCCGTCGCCCAGGCGGTCGGACTGTCGCAGCAGACCACCTCGCACCACCTGCGGACCCTCGAGAAAGCCGGCCTGGCAACCGTCAGCACCGATCGCACGCGTCGCCTGTACGCCCTCAACACGGATGGGCTCGCGGCGGTGCGCTCCTATCTCGACGACTTCTGGCCCGGAAGGCTGGCGGCCCTCAAGACCGCCGTCGAGCAGCGGGAGGACGAGCAGCATGGCTGAGTTCCAGGACTCCATCGAGATCGCGGCGCCTCCGCGGGCGGTGTTCGACTACCTCACCACCAACGAGGGCATGACGGCTTGGATGGGACAGTACGCCGATCTTGACCCGAGGCCGGGCGGCCGGTTCGCGGTCGACATCGCCGGTTACCCGGTGCGGGGTGAGTACCTCGTGGTCGAGCCGTTCACGCGCGTGGTGGTCTCGTGGGGGTTCGCCGGCAGTGACGACCTGCCTGCCGGTGCGTCCAGGGTCGAGCTCCTCCTGACCCCGATCACTGGCGGCACGCGTGTCGATCTGCGCCACGTCGACCTGCCGGAGACCGAGGTGCGTGGGCACGCGCACGGCTGGGTCCACTTCATGCCCCGACTCAAGGTTGCCGGCGCGGGAGGGGACGCCGGGCCGGACCACTGGCAACCCCTGACCGACTGATCGCCGATGGGAGGCGAAGCCATGGCAGCAATGACGCCCGAGCAGCGCTGTCTCGTTCAACGCGTCCGCGACCTTGTGGCTGATGAACCGGACGTGCGCGAGGTCTCCATGTTCGGAGGCCGCGCGATCATGGTCAACGACAAGATGATCGTCAGCATCGGGAAGAGCGGCGACCTCCTGGTGCGCACCGACGCCGAACACCATGAGGCACTCCTGGCCGAGCCTGGCGCCGAGCAGGCTCAGATGGGGGCCGGGCGAGACATGGGACCCGGCTGGATCACCGTCGCCCCCGAGACCATCGCCGACGACGAGCACCTCACCTTCTGGGTCGACGCCGCCATGAGCCACAACCGTGTCATCACCGGCAGGGAATCGAGGAGCAAGAGAGGGACTCAGAGATCATGACACCCCTCCACGGACTACCAACAGCCCTGTAGGAGGGAGCCGTCTCAGAGGACTTCCTCACACCGTGAGCGAAGTTATCCACAGGCAGTGTCCACAGGCTTGTGCAGGGGTGTGTGGGTTCTTGGGATGTCGCCGCTCCTCCTGTGCACAACCTCCATTCGAGACCTTCACCCCCGATGAGCGGTGTCGCTGGAGACTTCCCACAACGCCGGTCGCGGACCTTGAGGCATCATCGCTATAGACAGGGTTTTGCCTGAAAAGACAGGGAAACCGTCCGATAAGTCAGGCCCTGTTCCGGGACTTTCAAGGCCGATGAGCCCGGCGGCGCCGACAGCACACTCTTCACCATCGTGCAACTCGAGCGTGACCGCTTCGAGGATCTCCGGACGAGGAGCAGCCCCACCCTCTCCACAGTTCTACACAGGCCCGACGCGGATCTGTGGATAACTCGGAGGGGTGGGGCGTCCTGCTCCTTACGCCTGACGCTCGTCAGGCGCCGGCGCCGTCAGACGGCCAGAAGCGAGTCGATGGCGGAGCGGAAGATCCCCAGTCCGTCAGTGCCGGTCCGCGGGCCGGCCTGCGAGCCGGGGCCGAAGCCGGGCTCGACGGCGTGCTCGGGGTGGGGCATGAGGCCGACGACGTTGCCGCGCTCGTTGCGCACGCCGGCGATGTCCCGGGCCGAGCCGTTGGGGTTGCCCACGTATCGGAAGACGACGAGGCCCTCGCCCTCAAGGCGGTCGAGATCCTCGGGCGAGGCGATGAAGTTGCCCTCCCCGTTCTTCATGGGGACGACGATCTCCTCCCCGTCCGCGAACCGGTTGGTCCAGGCCGTCTCGGCGTTCTCCACACGCAGGCGCTGCTCGACGCAGATGAAGCGCTGGTTGGCGTTGCGCAGCAGCGCGCCGGGCAGGAGGTGGGCCTCGGCGAGGATCTGGAAGCCGTTGCAGATGCCGAGCACCGGCATGCCGCGTCCGGCTGCGGCCAGGACCTCCTCCATGACGGGGGCGAAGCGGGCGATGGCGCCGCAGCGCAGGTAGTCGCCGTAGGAGAAGCCTCCGGGCACGACGACGGCGTCGACCCCGCGCAGGTCGGCGTCCTTGTGCCACAGGCTCACCGGCTCGGCCCCGGCCAGGCGAACGGCCCGAACGGCGTCGACGTCGTCGAGAGTGCCGGGGAAGGTGATGACGCCGATGCGGGCAGTGGGAGAGGTACTGGGGGACTCACTCACGGCTCAGGCCTCCTCGTCGGCGGCCACGGAGACGACGTCCTCGATGATCGGGTTGGACAGGAGGGTGTCGGCGGCCTCGCGGGCGGCGGCCAGGTGCTCCTCGGTGACGGGGCCGTCCACGGTCAGCTCGAAGCGCCGTCCCTGACGCACGCCGGTGAACTGGTCGAACCCGAGGCGGGGAAGGCTCCCGACGACGGCCTTGCCCTGGGGGTCAAGGATCTCGGGCTTGGGCATGACCTCGACGACGATGCGTCCCATGGGGGCTCCTCAGATAAGGCGGGATGAGTGCGCAGCCAAGCCTACCCGGACTTGGCCGGGAGCATTCGCCCGGCCGGACAGCGCGCGAGCCGGGGCCGGCCGGGACTGATCTTCCCGGGACTGACTCTCTCGGCCCGGGGCCAACGGGTCTCCGGCGGACTCACACCTGCCCGAGCCACTCCCCGGCCAGGCGGATCGCGACGATCCCGCCCAGGGTCAGGGCGGCGGTGGCGATGAGCCAGCTGGGCCCCAGGATGAGGGCGACGACGGCGCAGACCACGGCGCTGGCGAGCATGAAGCCGCCCACCGCTCCGGCCACTCCCGCCGGCGCACGGGTCGACTGGTCGACGGTGGAGGTTCCCATGACCGGCTTGGGGCCGGAGTCCACGGTGGGGGCGGTCTCGTCGCCGCGCTCGGAGGTGCCCAGCAGAAGCGGTCCGCGAGCGCGGGCCACCAGCCGGGCGGGGTCGTTGACCTTGACGGTCCCGGTGGTCAGGCCCGCGGCGGCGTCGAGCACGCCGGGCTTCCAGCGCTCGGCCTCGCGGCGCAGGGGGGTGCCTCCGGCCCAGGCCAGGTAGCCGGCGGCGGCCACCAGCCCGGCCCCGCCGAGGACGGCGACGAGCCACGGCGGGATCCACAGGTGGCCGGCCTCGGCGTTGCGGGCCAGGTTCATGGCCGAGACGGTGGCCAGGACCAGTCCGAGCAGGGCGAAGGCCACGCCGGCCAGGCGCTGCCTGCGTACCGCTGCCGGCCAGGGAGAGCGGGTTCGAGTGCCGGAGCTCTTGGCGGGGCCGCGCCCCACGCCCCAGTCGGTGCCCGAGGAGGGGCGGCGGGGGCCGCGCCCCTTGGCGGGTCCCCGCCCCACGCCCCAGTCGGTGCCGCCGCCCTGAGCCCTGATCTCCTCGGTGTCGAGGGCGTTGGTGGCCGCCTCCCAGGCGCTGGACTCGGCCAGCATGCCGGCGTCCTCCTCGGGCTCGCCGGCGGGCGTCGGGTTACCGGTGGTACTGCCGGCCGTGTTGACGGGGGCGTGAGGAGCGTCCTGAGAAACCGCCCTGGCGGTTGCGCCTGAGGCGGCGGGCCGGGCCTGGTGCCCGTAGCCGCCGGAGGACGGCGCTCCGGCGCTGGGAGCGGGTGCGGCCGGCGCAGGCGGGGGCGCCTCGGCCCCGGAGGCGCTGCCGGCACCGGAGGCGGCGCTGGGCACGGCGGTGGGCCTGCCCTGGGAGATGGTGAAGACGCGAGTGGTCGTGGCGCCCGCCTGGGGCGCGCCGCCCGGCCCGTCGACGGCGGTGGGGCGCACGACGGGTCGCGGAGAGCGGTTCTCACCGCCGACGCCGGTGGCAGCCCGCTCCTGCTGGACGGCGGCAGCGGCTGCGGCGCTGTTGGCGCTGGCAGAGCTGTTGCCCGCGGGCGAGGCCGGGGCGCCCGCGGGGGCGGGCTCATCGCGCTCCTCGACGCCGTCGACAGCGTCATCAGTGTCATCAGCGCCATCGCTCGTCGCCGCGCCGGGCCCGGGGGCGTCGTTGTCCGCCTCATCCACAGCGGCGGCCGCGGTGTCACCCGCTGCACCGTTCGTGGCGCCGTCCCCGGCGTCGTCCACGTCCCCATGGTCGGTCTCCGACCCGTTCTCCGGGGTGCTCGTCGCAGCGCCGAGCCCGCGCCCACCACCACGGACGGCGCTCAGGGAGACCGGGGAGGCGGGAGAGCCTGCGGACAGGGCGGAGTCGGCCCAGCCGCCGGGGCCGTCACCGGAGGCGTCGGCCAGGTCGATCGCGATGGCGGCGTCGACGGCGTCGGCGGTTCCCGAGGCGATGGCCTGAGCCGCGGCCGAGCGCATGTCCTCCTCCGTCATGACCGCCGCGCCGCCCGCCTGGCGGGGGCCGGGGACGCCGTCGGCCGAGCCCGGGGCGGATGCGGCGGAGGCGCCGGAACCCGTTGAGGCTGCGGAGGCCGGGTTGTTGCCGGGGCGGACGACCTCCAGCAGCCCGCCGCCACCGGGTCTGCCGGTCGCGCTCCTCGGACGCGGGGTCCTCTTGGGCACGATGCCCCAGTTGACAGGACCCTGCTCGTTGTCGGGACGTCGTTCACGGGGAGTCATGAGATCACCTGTCCCAGGATGGAGGCGAGCCCCAGGGCCACGAGCACGAAGCCGGTGGCCCCGAGGAGGAGCTGGCCGACACGGATGAGGGTCTCGCCGGTCGAGGTCCCGGCCAGGCGCTCGTCGGCCGCGCGTCCCAAGGATGTCGCGGCCAGCGCGGTGGTCACCGGGCCGGAGACGACGTCGAGGGTGGTCAGCTCGCGCCGGCCGGTCGACTCGGGGACCAGCACCCTGGTTCCCGGCACGGTGAGCGTCGCCAGCTCGCCCGCGGGCTGGGGCGCTGCGGCGGCGTCGGACCCCGAGCCGCGCTGCGAGGACTGCGAGCCCTTGCCCGACGTGCCCTTGGCGCTCTTACCGCCCGAGGCACCGGCAGCCTTCTTGGAGGACTTGGAGGACTCGGCCTGCTGGCGGACCTGGGCGGCACGGACCCGGTTGCGCTCCAGGCGCAGACGGGGGGCGTTGACCACCAGGGAGCGGGCGGAGACCCGCAGGGACGCGAGCATGCCCAGTCCCACGAGGATGAGGGCGGTACCGCCCAGGACGCGGGAGGGGCCGGTGACCCCCAGAGCGGAGGTGATGGCCGCCGACAGCGCCAGGACAACGGTCAGGACGATCAGGCAGACGAGGACGTAGAACCCGGGGCCCGGTTTGAAGGCGCGGGCGGCGCTCGTATCGGGGACGTCGGTCGAAGGTGAGGTCGTGGTCATGACAGCTCCAGGGGACGGCCGGTCAGCCGCTCGTAGGCCTCGAGGTAGCGGGTCCGGGTCCGCTCGACGACGTCGTCGGGCAGGGCCGGGGGCTCCTGGTCCCCTCCGCGGTCCCAGCCGGAGGCCGGGGAGGTGAGCCAGTCGCGCACGTACTGCTTGTCGAAGGAGGGGGTGACCCGGCCGGGCACCCAGGCGTCGGCCGGCCAGAAGCGGGAGGAGTCGGGGGTGAGGACCTCGTCGCCCAGGACGAGGCCGCCGTCGGCGTCGGTGCCGAGCTCGAACTTGGTGTCGGCCAGGATGATGCCGCGCTCGCGGGCGATCTCGGCGGCTCGGTTGTAGAGGGCCAGGGTCGTCTCCCGCAGGGCGGTGGCGGCCGTCTCCCCCACCGTCTGGACGACGCGCTCGAAGCTGACGTTCTCGTCGTGCTCGCCGAGCTCGGCCTTGGCGGCCGGGGTGAAGATCGGCTCGGGCAGGCGGGAGGCCTCGGTCAGGCCCTCGGGCAGCGGCACGCCGCACACGGACCGGCTCTCGCGGTACTCGGTCAGGCCGGAGCCGGTGAGGTAGCCGCGGGCCACGCACTCCACCGGGTACATCTCCAGGCGCCGGCAGATCATGGCGCGCCCGGTGACCTGGGCGGGGACGTCGAGGGAGACGAGGTGGTGCGGGACGATGTCGGCGAGCTGCTCGAACCACCAGGCGCTCAGGGCGGTGAGGACCCGTCCCTTGTCCGGGATCGGGGTGGCGAGGATGTGGTCGTAGGCGCTGATGCGGTCCGAGGCGACCACGAGGAGCACGTCCTGCCCGCCCCGGGGGCCGTCGGCGGCGGGGGTGTAGACGTCCCGGACCTTGCCGCTGGAGCGGTGCTCCCAGCCTGGAATGACCGGGGCGCGGGAGGCGGGTGCTGAGGCTCCGAGGCTGACGGAGGCGGAGCTCGCGGACTGAGTCATACCCCCATCCTGCCATCGGCGGGCGGCCCGTGTCCGGTTCCGAGCGGCGGCGTCGCCTGCGTGAGTCGCCACTCTTGTCCCGTTCGCGTACCGCGGCATCACGCCAATTCATCCGGGTCGACATGAAGGTGCGAGCGGGCGCGGACCGGAGCAAATCCGACCGGCGGGAAGGTGACGGATCGGGCGGCCGGGAGACCTCGGGGCGACGGACAGGATGCTGACGTGGGTCAACACCGGAGCCGGTGCGCGCCGGGCGCAGTCACCGGCGGCGCGACGAGCCACCCTCGGGAAAGAACACCGAGTGTGTGCTTGGTCTCGGAAGAAGTGCGGGCGATCGGGCGCCCCGACCCTCGCACCCGTGCCCGACGGCCCGGATTCCGCGTTTCCGGAGCAGCCCGCGAGCCGTCGGGCGCGGTCGCGGCACTGCGAAGGGGCTACTCGGTGCTTCCGGCGCCGTCTGCGCCGTCTGCTCCGCGGGCACCGGCCGCACGGGCGATGTCGGTGCGGTACTGGGCGCCCTCGAGGCCGATGCGCTCAACGGCCTCATAGGCGCGCACCCGTGCCTCCTCCACGGTGGGCCCCAGGGCGACGACGGACAGGACGCGCCCACCGGTGGCCACCAGCTCGTCGCGCTCGGTGGTGCCGGTGCCGGCGTGCAGGACGTGGACGTCGTCGAGCTCCTCGGCGGCCTCGATCCCGCTGATGGCGCCGCCGGTCGTCACGGTACCGGGGTAGCCGGGGGCGGCGATGACGACGTCGACGGCGCACTGCTCGGACCAGGTGGGCTCGGGGACCTCGGCGAGGCGGCCGGCGGCCGCGGCCTGGAGCAGCTCGGGCAGGGAGGAGGTCAGGCGGGCCAGGACGGCCTGGGTCTCGGGGTCGCCGAAGCGCACGTTGAACTCGACGACGCGCAGTCCGCGGCTGGTCAGGGCCAGGCCGCAGTAGAGCAGGCCGATGAAGCTCGTGCCGCGGCGGGCCATCTCGTCGACGACGGGTTGGGCGACCTCGCGCACCACCTGCTCGGCCAGGTCGTCCGGTGCCCAGGGCAGGGGCGAGTAGGCGCCCATGCCTCCGGTGTTGGGGCCGGCGTCGTCGTTGAGGAGCCGCTTGAAGTCCTGGGCCGGTGCCAGAGGGCGGACGGTGGCGCCGTCGCACACGCAGAACAGGGAGGCCTCGGGCCCGTCGAGGTAGTCCTCGACGACGACGCGGCCGCCGCCGCGGGTCAGGCAGGCGCGGCCGTGCGCCAGGGCGACGGGGCGCTCGTCGGTGACGACGACGCCCTTGCCCGCGGCCAGGCCGTCCTCCTTGACGACGTAGGGGCTGCCGAAGCGGTCCAGGGCGGCGGTCAGCTCGGCCTCGGTGGTGCACACGGCGGCCTCGGCGGTGGGCACGCCGGCGGCGGCCATGACCTCCTTGGCGAAGGCCTTGGAGCCCTCCAGGCGGGCGGCCTCTCCGCTGGGTCCGAAGCAGGGGATCCCGGCGTCGCGCACGGCGTCGGCGACTCCGGCAACCAGTGGCGCCTCGGGGCCGACGACGACGAGGTCGGCCCCCATCTGGGTGGCCAGGGCGACGACCTCCTGCGGAACGCAGGGGTCGATGTTGAGGTTCGTGGCGATGGCCGCGGTCCCGGGGTTTCCGGGGGCGACGACGAGCTCGGTGGTCTGCGGGTCACGGGCGAGGGCGCGGGCCAGGGCGTGCTCGCGCGCGCCGGAGCCGAGGAGCAGGATCTTCACGGCGTCAGCCTAGATGATGGAGGCCACATCACGCCCAGGATCACGGGCTCCGCGCGTCCGGGCGCGGATCCGGTTCGGCCGATTAGTCAGGAGGACCGCGTCGCCCCCGGTAGGCTCGGCCTCGTTCCGGGGCGTGGAGGCTCCGAACGGCGATGCGTCAGGAGGCCCGGTGGTAGGTGATCAGTCCCCTGCGACGACGGCGGCCGCCTCCGCGACCTCCGCGGAGATCGACCAGAAGACCGTTGAGCGGATCAACGCGGTGACGATCCGCCGGCTCGGGGCGGTCTACCTGCCGCGGGCCGCAGGCCGGCCGGAGCCGCCGTACTTCACCTCGCTGCGCAGTGAGGTCCCCACGGCGGACCATGTCCTCGACCCGGGGATCGAGACCGCCCTGACCGCTCTGCGAGCCCTGGGCTACGCGCTCTCCGCCCCGGCCCGGGAGGCACTGGCCGACCCCGAGCAGGCCTGGGCGCTGGTCAATGCCGCCGCCCGCCTCGCCTCCGGCTCGCCGGCCGCCGACTACCGCCCCTTCTACCCGGACTTCCCCGTCCAGGTCCGCGACGCCCGTGAGTCCACGCTGCTGGTCAATGCCGCCCTGCACTACCTGGGCGACGTCGTCGGGGCCCGGATCCTGCCGGACTACCGGCCCGGCCCCCGCGAGCCCCTGCCGGGGGATGACAGCGCCCTCGACCAGCTGGGACTGGCCACGGAGCAGGACCTGGAGCGGATCGTGGCCGACCTCATCGCCCAGGCGACCCCCTTCAGCGCCCAGGACCGCTCGGACCTGGTGGTGCTGCGCGGCCACGGGCCCGCCCGGGCGCCGCGCATCACGGTCAAGGAGAACCTCGCCGTCCTGACCGTCATCTTCCCCGACCTGGACTTCTCGGCCTCCTACCGCACGGTCACCGACGTGCTTCGCCTGGCGGTCGCGATGGCGGCCGGTGACGTCTCCCTGGCCGAGCCGTGCCGCTTCCCCTCCTTCTCCCGCGCGCAGCGGCGCCGGCTGCTGGGGCTTCTCGACGCCGTCGGGAGGAACCAGGACGGCCGGGACACCGCGGAGGAGATGGCTCGGCGGGCCGAGCGCTGGAAGCGGCTGGGCCGCCACCTGCGAGCCGGCGACTACACGCGCCGCTTCCCGCGCGCCGCCGAGCTTCTGGGCCAGGTCGTCTCCGGGCGCGCCGAGCCGGGCTTCGGCTCCCGCCTGGAGCAGACGCTCGCCCGCCGCGACGTCGAGGGAGCCGTCCGTCTGCTGACGAGCCGCCCCGGGGTCTTCGCCCGCCGCCTCAACCACCTGCTGCACCTGTGCCAGGACGACGCCGCCCGCGAGCGCGTGATCGCCGAGTTCGCACGAGTCGCCCCCGGGGTCTCCCTGCCCGTGCTGGTGCGCCTGTGGGAGTACTTCTCCTCCCCCGGGCCGGAGGTCCTGCCCTGGCGGGTCGTGGCCATCAAGGCGGGAACGGGCATCAAGACGACCCTCATCCCCAGCACCCGCCACCCCGGCCCCGCCGACGCCGCGGTGGTCGGCGCCGTCGAGAAGGCCCTGCGCAGGCGAGCGCACCTGGGACGCATCACCCTCGACCAACGCCTCTACGAGGGCTACACGGTGCCGCTGGGACAGCGCTCGGCCTCACCTGGCCTGCGCACGGCGGGGCGCGGCACCCGCCTGCCCCTTCCCGAGGGCGAGACGATCCGCTTCTTCCTGCACTGGCGCGATCTTCCGCAGGCTCCGGAGGTCTTAGAGGCGGCCGGCGGCCGCGGGAGCCGCGTGGACCTGGACCTGTCGGCCTTCCTCGTGTCCGAGGACCTCACGCGCACCGAGCAGATCGCCTACTACAACCTGCGCTCGGCGGCGGCCACGCACTCCGGGGACCTCACCTCCGCTCCGCAGGGAGCGGCCGAGTTCATCGACGTCAGGCTGCCCGAGGCGCTGCGGCAAGGCTGGCGCTACGTCGTCATGACGGTCCACTCCTTCTCCCACCATCGGCTGAACCAGGTGCCCGAGTGCTGGGCCGGCGCGATGGCCCGCGACGGGGACCCGCAGCGCGGTGAGGTCTTCGAGGCCTCGAGCGTCATGCAGCGCCTCGACCTGACCTCGCCCGGGCTCAACGCGACCCCCTTCGTCATCGACCTGGCCGAGCGCCGCCTCATCTGGTGGGACCTGGCCGTGGGGGTGGGCGAGCACCAGGTGGCGAACCTGGACCACAGCACCAACCAGGTCCTGGCGCACCTGCTCGACCTGCTGCAGGGCCGGCGCATGCCGCTGACGCACCTGCTGGGGCTGCTGGCCGACGTCGTCGTCGAGGACCCCGATGACGCCGACCTGGTCCTCGGTGAGGGCGGGATCCTGCCGTGGCAGACCGAGAGGATCCTGGCGCTGCTCGATCCCGCCGAGGGAGCGGAGTCGGAGTAGGCCGGAGCAGGCGGGAGTAGCCTTGCCCTATCCGGCCATGAGGGTGCTTCCTTCCGCACCTTCACAGCATCCAGCGCCCTCGCTCTCCGGACGCAGCCGGGCGGAGCCGTCAGCGGCGCCGCCCGGCTGCTGAGTGAGGGTCAGAAGGTGGTGAGCAGGAAGCGCGCTCCGTGCGGGTCGGCGACCTCCACCATGCGCGCGAAGGGCATGTCGATGGGCTCGGCGACGACGCTCCCGCCGAGCTCGCGCACCCGCTGAGCGGCGGCGTCGGCGTCCTCGACCCCGAAGTAGACGCGCCAGCGCGAGGCGGCCGCCTCGACGCCTTCGTAGTAGCCGGCCCGCCCGACACCGCTGACCGAGACGCCGCCGACGACGCTCGTGTAGAAGTCCTGCTCCTGATCGGCGATGGTCAGCCGACGGGTGGGCCACCCGGCCGCCTCCCGGTAGAAGCGCTCGGAGGTCTCCAGGTCACCGGCCAGGACGTCGAACCACACCGGCATCCCCTCCCGGCGAGGGTAGGGCCCCTCGGCCTCCTCATCCTCCATGATCCCGACGACGTTGCCGTCGGGATCGCTCACGAGGGCGTAAGCCATGGCCTCGGTGACGGGGGTAGGCGGCAGGACCACGCTCCCGCCGGTCCTCTCTGCGGCGCCGGCCGCGGCGCGGACGTCGTCGACCATGAAGCTGACCTGCCAGCCGGGCCCGCCCGGGGCCTCGGAGGCGGGCTCGAAGGAGGCGATGAGGCGACCGCCGTGACGCACCTCGGTGGTCAGTGCCTCATCGGACTCGGGGCGGGTGACCTCCCATCCGAGAAGGTCCCGGTAGAAGGCGGCGGAGGAGTCGATGTCCGGGGTGTACAGCTCGATCCAGCAGGGAAATCCGGTGAGGGCGGCAGCCTCGGCGTTAGCGGTCGTGTCGGTCATCAGTGGCTCCTCGCAGGTGGGGTGGAATGTCGAAGGACGTCATGACGCCTCACGACGCTAGACCGGAAGGAGCGGCGCGGACGACTCCGATCCTGCTGTCCTGGTCGGCGCTCGTCGGGAACCGCCGTCAGACCACCGTCAAACCACCATGGCCGCCAGGGCCACGAGGACCGTGGGATCCCATGGAAGGGCGGTGCGAACCGGCAGCGTGACGGGCCCCGGGACGGGTGACGACGGGACGCGGAGCCGCGCGACGAGAGGCCGGGTCGGCGCCAGGTGCTCGTGCGCGCTGGCGCCGTCGGGCAGGACGGTGACGAGGACCCAGGGGGCGCTGGGCACGACGGGCAGCTCCACCTCGTCGATGTGCCGGCGCAGCGTCCCGGTAGCCGGCAGCCCGCTGGGAACGGGCCTGGGGAAGGTGCCGATCCACTGGTGCGGCGACGGCCCGAGGCTGCGGCGCTGGTCACCGGACAGGCTCAGGCGGATGCGGAGCCTCCTGGGCGATGGCATGAAGAGGCTCGCAGCCGGCAGGGTCCGCTCGGAGATCCGGTCGGCGAGGCGGCGCAGGGCGCCGGGCGGGATTCCGACGTCGCGCAGGAAGCGTCGGCTGAAGGTGCCCACCGAGGTGTAGCCGACCTCGTGGCAGGCCTCGGCCACGCCCAGCCGGTGAGTGACGAGGAGGTGCTTGGCCTCGTGAAGACGCCAGGCGGCCAAGTAGTCCATGGGCGAGGTGCCGACGACGGCCGTGAAGACCCGGGTGAGGTGAGAGGGGCTGTAGGCCAGGTGCTCCGAGAGGTCACGAACGGTGAGGCGCTCCCGGAAGTGGGTGCGCAGGTACTGGGTGGCCCGCAGCACCAGGTCGGCGGCGTCGGCGTTCAGCAGCTGGTCCGCCTGTGCGACGTCGCCGGCTGGCGCCGCAGCGACTGTCCCCGGCGGCAGGTTCCCATCAGCTGAGTACGCGCGCATGGCGACACGTTACACAGCGGTGGTCTCCGGCCGAGACCTTCGCCCCCGCCACAGGAGGTCCGGCTTGTTACGCTGCGGGGACAACTGAAGCACTCCCAGGAGATGGATTGATGTCGACGCCGCCGTATCAGCAGCCGTACCAGCCCCAGTACCAGGCTGTACCTCCCTACGGGCACCCGAGCCCCCGCCCCAGGCACATCGGAAAGCTGATTGCAGCGATCATCCTGTTCATCGTCGGACCGTTAGTGGGTCTGCTTATTGCGGGAATCGGCTCCGCCATTGTCGCCGCCAACATCGCCACCAGTGGTGACGTCGTCGCCAATGGGCAGCAGATCACGTTGAGCAGCGGCGAGGAGCGCACCGTGTACGCACCCAGGGACAACTTCGTTACCACATGCTCAGTCACCGCACCAGGAGGCAAGGAAATCTCCACCTCCCGCAGCAGCGGATCGAATATCAGCAACAACGAGGGCGACTTCGCTTCTGTTCTAGAGTTCCGTGCACCGGAGTCGGGAGAGTATCGCATCTCGTGCGACGGCATGGACGATTCCACCCCGATCCTTGTCGGCCCCGGAATCACATTCAGCCAGTTCAGGTGGCCAATCGTAGCAGGACTGGGTGTTGGCGCCGTCTGCTGGATCATTGCCATCATTCTCCTCGTTCGACGCCAACAGGCCCTCAAAGCACCATCTCAGGACGGCTGATCCCAACGCGGAACTCTGGGACGCCATCAACAAAACCCCTTGTGGCGACCATGAGCGGCCCCTCAGCAGAACGACTCGGTATGCCACACGTCGACAACAGTTTCGTCAGCCAGTCTCCCCTCAGGAGACACAGGCGAGGCCTCTTCCCCAGGAAGAACGACACCTAGGGTTTTCGAGATGCAGAGGCTTATTCACGGGGCCGGCCATAGGTGATCTTGCCCTTGGTGAGTGCAGGGGACACCGCGTTCGAGGGGGTAAGGGAGACGCCGAGTCCGTACCTTGAAGGCTCGAACCGGAGTCTCGCTCCCGACCGCAACGCTCACGGCGGGACTCAGTGGCCAAGAATCACACGGAGGGCCCAAGTCATGCCGCTGTTGTGTCCACAGAAATGACATTGGGGCCTCAACACCTGGATTCGAGTCGACGGATCGGCGTAATTCCAACGATTTGCCAGCACCGCACCCGCCATAAGCGCTTCAATGTCATTTCTGTGGACACCAGAGTCCGCACACCCGGCTCAGTTCAAGAAAGGTAGCGGAGACTGCCATGAATAATCCTCCTTCTCTTCGAGGACTGCGTCTTCTCGCAGACTACTGAGGACAGACCTCAGTAACGTGCGAGAAAAGTACGTTCTCGACCGGAAACGCAGTTCCCGACGCACGGGCCGACCTCTAGCGGACGCACCATCAGCCTCGGCGGCTGATCCTGCGGGACAGTCCACGAGCCCTATGGTGCGTCCGCGGCGCTGGGCAGGCCCGGGCCAGGTGCAGGAAGGTCCCCGAGGCAGGCAGCAAGAACGGGGGTTCCCACCGGCGAACCGGTGGGAACCCCCGTTCAGGTCCCTTCGTGGGGAAGGGGCTCAGCCGTGATCAGGCCTTCTTGGCCTCGGCGATGCGCTCACGGAACTTGGCGAGCTGCTCCTTGATGGCCTCGGGGAGCTTGTCACCGAACTGCTTGTAGTACTCCTCGGTGTCGTCCATCTCGGCGGACCAGGCCTCGGGGTCGATGTCGTACATCTTGGCCCACTCCTCCTCGCCCAGGTCGAGGCCCTCGAGGTTGAACTCCTCGAACTTGGGGTAGCGGCCGGTGACGCCGTCGATCGCACCGGCCTCGCCGGAGGCGCGACGCACGATCCAGTCGAGCACACGGGAGTTCTCGCCGTAGCCGGGCCAGATGAACTTGCCGTTCTCGTCCTTGCGGAACCAGTTGACCTGGTAGACCTTCGGGAACTTGTCGCCCAGCTGCTCCTGCATCTCCAGCCAGTGCGACCAGTAGTCGGCCATGTGGTAGCCGCAGAAGGGCAGCATGGCCATCGGGTCGTGACGCAGGGAGCCGACCTTGGCGTCCAGGGCGGCGGCGGTGACCTCGGAGGCCACGGCCGAGCCGATGAACACGCCGTGGGCGTTCTCGTACTGCTCGGCGACCAGCGGCACGTTGGTGGCGCGGCGTCCGCCGAAGAGGATGGCGTCAATGGCCACGCCCTCGGGAGCCTCCCAGTCGGGGCAGATGATCGGGCACTGCGAGGCCGGGGTGGTGAAGCGGCTGTTGGGGTGGGCGGCCTTCTTGCCCTCGGCGGCGTCGGCCGGGGTGAAGTCGTTGCCCTGCCAGTCGATGAGGTGCTCCGGCATCGGGGCGTCGATGCCCTCCCACCACACGTCACCGTCGTCGGTCAGGGCGACGTTGGTGAAGATGGTGTTGGCCTTCATGGTGTCCATGGCCATCGGGTTGGTGTCGTAGGAGGTGCCGGGGGCGACGCCGAAGAAGCCGGCCTCGGGGTTGATGGCGCGCAGGCGGCCGTCGGGGCCGGGACGCATCCAGGCGATGTCGTCACCGACGGTCTCGACCTTGTAGCCCGGGATGGTGGGCTGGAGCATGGCGAGGTTGGTCTTGCCGCAGGCGCTCGGGAAGGCGGCGGTGACGTGGTACTGCTTGCCGGTCTTCTCGTCGGTCAGGCGCAGGATGAGCATGTGCTCGGCCATCCAGCCGTCGCGGCGGGCCATGGTCGAGGCGATGCGCAGCGCGTAGCACTTCTTGCCCAGCAGGGCGTTGCCGCCGTAGCCGGAGCCGAAGGACCAGATCTCGTTGGTCTCCGGGAAGTGGGTGATGTACTTCTCGTCGTTGCAGGGCCAGGTGGTGTCCTTCTCGTGCTCGGCCAGCGGCGCACCCACGGAGTGCACGGCCGGGACCCACGGGCGGCCCTCGGCGATGAGGTCCATGGCGGCCGAGCCCATGCGGGTCATGATCCGCATGTTGACCACCACGTAGGGGGAGTCGGTCAGCTCGATGCCGAGCTGGGAGATGGGACCGCCCAGGGGGCCCATGGAGAAGGGGATGACGTAGAGGGTCCGGCCGCGCATGGCGCCGTCGAACTTCTCGTGGAGGATCTTCTTCATCTCGGCCGGGTCGTACCAGTTGTTGGTCGGGCCGGCGTCCTCCTCCTTCTCGGAGCAGATGAAGGTCCTGGACTCCACGCGGGCGACGTCACTGGGCAGGGAACGTGCCAGGAAGGAGTTGGGGCGCTTGTCGGGGTTGAGGCGGGTGAACATGCCCGACTCCACCATCTCAGTGGTCAGGCGGTCCCACTCCTCCTGTGAACCGTCCGCGAAGTAGACGTTCTCGGGCTTGGCCAGCTCGGCGATACGCGTGACGAATTCGATGACATCCTCAGGGGCGTTAGCCGGCGCGGCGGCGCGGACGTCCTTCTCAGACACAGTCATGCGAGTCCCTTCCTTGGGGGTGTTGATCCGGTGAGCGCGCCGTTGCCGACTCGCTCGGTCGAGGGCAATACTCCCCCACCCGGCGCCTGAGGTCACATCGCCGAAGGTCCCAACTGGGCTTCTCTTCCCGGCCACGTTGGCATGTGATCGGCCACATTCGGGAGGATGACGGCTTTTGCACCCTTTGAAACGGCATCGTTCCGCCCTCAGTGAAGGTCCAGTGCGAGCGTGTAGCGTGCCCGCATGTCCGTCGCGTCATCGCCCGCGTCCTGCCCCACGCACACCGTCATGCGCCCCCGGCTCCGCCCACTGGCGCGCCCGGCGCTGGTGGCCTTCTCCTGCCTGGGACTGACCGCCTGCACCGCCCACATGGACATGACCATCAGCCCCCAGGGCAGCTACGACGTCGCCCTGGAGATGCGGGACACGACCGGAACCATCTTCCCCCAGGACAAGGCCCCCGACTGCTCCGCCTACTCCGATCCCACCGCCCTGGGCGTGCCCGCGGGCACCACGGTCAAGGCCGAGCCTCTCACCGGTGACGACGGTCCTGGCTGCTCGGTGAGCATCAGCGGCGTCAAGGTCCCCCAGGCCGCGGAGGCCGAGCCGAACACCATCGTCGTGCGCGACGGCGACGTCTACAAGGTGACGATCCAGCCGCTCTCGCTCGACCCGCAGGACTCCGGCGGAGCCGACGGCGCAGCGGGGGCGCCTGGAGCGGCACCGGAGGCGACCGCCGATCCGTCAGGTGGTCAGGGAGAGCCGCAGCCGAGCAGCACCTCCTTCAGGGGCGTCGTCGACACCAAGGTCTCCATCACCTTCCCCGGCGCGGTGACTCAATCCGGTGGAGGAAAGGTCTCAGGCACCACGGTCACCTGGGACGACCCCGACACCGTGGCCAAGGGAGTCAGTGCCTCGGGCTACGCCCAGGACTCCCGAGGCGTGTCCTGGTGGAGTCGCACCAGCGTCTGGCTCACCGCGGGCCTGGTGCTGCTCGGCGGAGTCCTGGCCGCAGGCGTGATGCGGCGACGGGCCGCGGGACGTGCAACGCTCAGACGGCGCACCCGTGAGAAACAAGAGGAGTAATGGGGGAGCAACCGCCGACGACGTGGAGCACCACCCACCGACATGCCGCGTCACTGGGTCACTGGGGAGCCCGGATCACGTACGTCCTCGGGCAAGCCGCCCGGGGCCGAGCGGATCGGACAGATACTCCAGTACTCCCGGGCGGCAACGACCCCGATTTAGACTCGACGCATGAATCATGCCTCCCGCAACGTTCCACGGCCTGTGGCCTGGGCGGCGCTGGCCGCCCTCACCCTGATCCTGGCCGGCTGCGGAGTCCGCTACGACTTCGTCATCCACGACAATGAGACCGCCGACCTGACCTACATCATGTGGGACTCCTCCGACCTGCGGCTCATCACCAAGGAGAACTGCACCGAGAAGGATCTGCGGACATCGACCCCACTGCCTGAAGGCGTCGAGGCGACCTACAGCTTCACGTCCCACAATGACCATCCGGCGTGCCAGGTCACTGCCAAGGCGGTCCCGCTCAGCAAGCTTCAGACCGACACGTGGACGATCAGGCACAAGGACAGGCAGTACATCTTCGATCTGTCCCCCGGCTCTCTGAGCAAGCTCAGCTCGAAGAACCCTCAGTTCTCCTCCCAGAACATCGGGGGCAACACCAAGGTCTCCGTGTCCGTGACCTTCCCCGGTGAGGTGACGAAGTCCAACGGCAGGAACGACGGCAACAAGGTCACCTGGGACGATGCACTGGAGAGCTCCGACGGTCTTCACGCCGAGGGTGAGGACGGCACGTTCCAGCTGCGGTGGTGGATGGTTGCCGTGGCCGGAGGCATCGTCCTCCTCATCATCGCGGGTGTCATGCTCTACCTTCTGAGGGTTCGCCGAACCCAGCGGATGAATCCTGCGTTCCCGTACGGCGAGGCCCCTCAGGAGGCCACAGCCTCCGGCACGATCCCATCGGACGTCTACATCAGCGGCCCGTACCAGTCTCCACTGCCCGGAACCCAGCCGCCGACGTCGGGACCGACCCAGCCCTATCCCGTCGCCGATCTTCAGGCCGGCTACTCCCCGTACGTCGAGCCCGGCCCGGGCGCCGGCGTCTTTCCTCCTCAAGACGCGAGCTACTCGGCCGGCCCCGGCATCTACGGGCCCCAGAACGGCAACGGACTCTACGCGCCCGGGGCCGGGGGTCCCGGGTACACGCAGACGCCCTACCAGGAGGGACACGGGCACGCGGACTTCCGGCCACCGCAGGAGCGCACCGGGGGTCAGGGCGTACAGTCCTACCCGCCTTACCAGGGCGGATAGCCGGCTGCCGCCGCGCAGCCGTCACCGCCTTGCTCTCCCTGCGGCACGGTCAACGGACCCTACCCGCCCTCCCCCTCCCACGCACCCCAGCAGCACGGCAGCCGGCCCCCTCCGCAGCAGCCCCAGTGACAGGTCACATGCGGGAGAGCGGTCCCCATGAGGATCCGGTTACAACCCGGCGTCGAAACCGTTACTGTGGGGGTATGACATCTGCCATCGCGCGCCGCATCCCCGCGCCCTTCTCCGTGTTGACGGCTCTTGCCGCCCTTACCCTGTCCGCCCCTCTCGCCCTGGTCGGGACCCCCGGGCACGCCGCTCCGCTGGCCGACAACCCCGCCTCCCAGATAAAGTTCACATCAGACGTCGTGGTCAAATCGGATGACACCTACTCATTCAAGATCGTTGTCAACGATTCCACCGGTCTCGGCATTTTCAACGAGAACAACTGCGACTCCGACTCCCTCTCCGGTGCAGGGATCGGTGGCTCTGACGTCAAAGCCAGTTTCAAGGAGGATGGAGACACTGCTGTCTGCACCCTCGAAGGGTCCGGCCCCATCAAGGACAGCAACGGTCAGATCAAGCACGAGGGCAATGAGTACGTCGTCAAGATCGGCAGCGACAATGCCGGCTCCGCCAGTGAGGTTGACGTCACTCAGACCATTACCTTCCCCGGTAAGGTCACCGATGCCGACGGTGGCAAGGTCGACGGCAACAAGGTCACCTTCACCGACATCGATACGCACACCGTCAAAGGCAGTGATGGATCGACCCCGATGTGGGTCTGGATCCTCGTCGGCGTGGGCGTTCTGGCAGTGATCGGCGGTGGCGCCGCAGCCTTCTTCATCACCCGCAGCAAGAAGAACCGGGGCCAGCCCGCCTATGGGACACCCGTTCAGGGCTACGACCCGAACCAGCCCTTCCCGGCCCAGCCCGACCAGCAGGCCGGCTATGGCACCCCCCAGCCCCAGCCCGACCAGCAGGCCGGCTACGGCACCCCCCAGGTCCCGCAGCAGCCGGGTCAGCCTCCTTACGGCACCGGCCAGTCCGGACAAGGCACCTACTGACACCCACCCCGTACCACTTGCCATCGTGGCCCCGGAGTCCTGCGACTCCGGGGCCACTACTTCTTCTCGGTCATCTGATGATTCACTCCGTTACTACGGGGAATTCCGGCTGATTACCATCGTCCATCCAGCCGTCTCACCCTCGACGATCGTCTAGGGTGAGATCATGGCAGCAACTACTCCCCTGCGCCGTACCCTGAGCGCACTGGCATTCCTCCCACTCCTCGCATCTCTCACACTCGTCTCCCCTACGGGCAACGCACTGACGTCCACCGCCAAGGATCAGGACAGCCGAGGTGCCTTCACCATTGCCGTCACTATCAACAAGGACGACACCTACGACTACAAGATGAGCGTCACACGAAACAAAAAGGACTCCTCGACGTCATCAGACGACTTGAAGAAGAGCTGCGAGGGTTCGAGCGGGTCAGGCGCCTGGGATAAGGCCAAGGCGACCTACTCGGAACCCGAGGGACGTCCAACCTGCACCTACAGCGGGAAGGACAAGATCTCCGAGAGCAGTGAACTCATCGAACACGTGGGAGACGAGTACGTCTTCGACACCGGACGCGGCGCCGTATCCAGCGCCGACGACGACATGGATTACACCCTGTCAGTGACCTTCCCCGGAAACGTCACCAACTCCGACGGCGGCAAGGTCAGCGGAACTACCGTCACCTTCCATGAGGCCGGCGACTACCGGGTGACGGGTAAGGACACTCCCGCCTTCCCGTGGGTCTGGCTGATCATCGGAGTGCTGGTGGTCGCGGCCGCCGGGGGCGGCGCCTTCTGGTACCTGAACAATCGTAAGAAGATGGCTCAGCAGCAGACCTACCAGGCGTACCCGGCCGGAGCCGCGGGCTATGCAACCGGGCAGCCTCAGGCTCCTGCCCCCGGTCAGGCACAGGCACCCGGTTCGGTGCCCCCGCCGCCCCAGGGCGCAGTCGACCCGGGATACGCCCAGCAGGAGCACGGCGGTGCCGCGAACCCCGGCCCCGTTCCGCCCCCTGCTGACAACCGGCCGGACGCACCGACCTCCTACTGACAACATCCACCACGGCGGCCCTGAGCGACATGCTGTCCATACAGTACGCTCGGGGCCGCCGATACAATGCCACGGAATCGGATGTCCCACGCTCCGTCCACGCGGTTTTAAGGCGGCATATGCACCACTTCGCTCTTCGGCGCACTCCAGCAGCACCCCTCATCAGCATTCTCAGTCTCGTCGGCGTTCTCCTCACGGCTGTGGCGACTTCTGCGAATGCCGCCATTCCCATGGCGAGCACCGACGAGGAGAAGGTCAATATCGAGATCGTCGTCACGTCGGATGACAAGGTGACGACCACCTTCCTGGCCACCACACGCTCTGACGACGAACAGAGCCTCAAGGACTTCTGCGTCGCCGAGAACTTCTCAAATGGCTCAGTAGAGCCCGAGGTCACATTCTCGTCCGAGAACGGAACTCCGACCTGCAAAGCAGTCCTCAACACCTCAGTATCCGGCAACGAGTACGTGACGCACGACGGAGACGAGTACGTCATCGACACCCACAACGACTCCGTCTCCGAGGAGGACAAGAACAGCTCAGTGACGCTTTCGGCCGTCTTCCCCGGAAAGGTGACGGACGCCGGAGGAGGGAAGGTCGAGGGGGATAAACAGAACAAGGTCTCGTTCGACGATTTTTACGACAACAAGGCTCGCGGCAAGGACACCGCAGAGGCCGCATCTGGATCTCAGTCCGGGTCTGACTCCGATGCATCCGTAAGAACCGGATTCTGGATCGTTGTCAGCCTGATCGTTTTGACGATGGTCGGGGGCGGACTGATCACTCTCATCAGCAATGCCAGCAGGAAGAGCCGAGAGCAAAGGTACCTGGCCGCGTTGACGCAGCAGTCCCACCATGCGGTCGGGCCCACGTACCAACCGTTCGCCCAGGCCTCACCGGGGTCCCCCTTGCAGGGCGGCCCCATCCAGCCGCAGCCCTACCAGCCTCAGTATCCGTATCAAGGCGCCTATCCCCCGGCACAGATGCCGGTGGCCGGCAGTCCCGGATACATGGGGGCTCCGCCGTATCAGCAGCCGCCCGGTTCGGTTCCGCCCGTTTCCGGCGAACCATATCCTCCGTCAGGTTGGAGCGGCCCAGGCGGCTACTGACACTGTCAGCCGATGAGCGAGTGGCGCGAGATCGTGGCCTCGCGGCCCGGCCCGACTCCGATCGCGGAGATGCGGCAGCGGGCCAGCTCCTCGATGCGCAGCACGTAGTCCTGGGCAGCCCGGGGCAGGTCGGCGAAGCGGCGTACCCGGCTGATGTCCTCGCTCCAGCCCTCCAGCTCCTCGTAGACGGGGACGGCGTGGTGGAAGTCGGACTGGGTCAACGGCATCTCCTGGGTGATGGTGCCGTCGATGTCGTAGGCGACGCACACGGGAATGGTCTCGTGCCCGGTGAGGACGTCGAGCTTGGTCATCACCAGGTCGGTGAGCCCGTTGACCCGGGCGGCGTACCGGGTGACGACGGCGTCGTGCCAGCCGCAGCGCCGGGGCCTGCCGGTGGTGACGCCGAACTCGCCGCCCTCGGAGCGCAGGCGCTCGCCCATCTCGTCGTGCAGCTCGGTGGGGAAGGGCCCCTCCCCCACACGGGTGGTGTAGGCCTTGACGACGCCGACGACGGAGTCGATCCGGGTGGGTCCCACGCCGGTACCCGTGCAGGCGCCGCCGGCGGTGGGGTTGGAGGAGGTGACGAAGGGGTAGGTGCCGTGGTCGATGTCGAGCATCGTGGCCTGTCCGGCCTCGAACAGGACGGTCTTGCCCTTGTCGAGGGCGCTGTTGAGCACCAGGGAGCAGTCGACGACCATGGGCCGGACCCGCTCGGCGTAGGAGAGCAGCTCGTCGGCGACGGCGTCGGCGTCGATGGCGGCCCGGTTGAAGACCTTGAGGAAGAGGCTGTTCTTCTGGTCCAGGGCGGAGTGGACCTTCTGGCGCAGGATCGACTCGTCGAAGAGGTCCTGGACGCGGATGCTCACGCGGTTCATCTTGTCCGCATAGGTGGGGCCGATCCCACGGCCGGTGGTGCCCAGCTGGCGCGAGCCCAGGAAGCGCTCGGTGGTGCGGTCCAGAACCCGGTTGTAGGAGGGGATGATGTGGGCGTTGGCGCTGATGAGGAGGCTGGAGGCGTCCTTGCCACGGGAGGCGATCTCGGCGATCTCGCTGAAGAGGACCTCCAGGTCGACGACGACGCCGTTGCCGATGATGGGGGTGACCCCGGGGGTGAGCACGCCGGCCGGCAGGAGGTGGAAGGCGAACTTCTCGCCGTCGATGACCACGGTGTGGCCGGCATTGTTGCCGCCGTTGAACTTGACGACGTAGTCGACGTCCTGACCGAGCTGGTCAGTCGCCTTGCCCTTTCCTTCGTCTCCCCACTGGGTCCCGACGACGACAACGGCTGGCATGGCTGCTCCCTGGCTTCAGTGACGGCGTGCCGGTGGACACACCGTCCTCTACCCTACCGGAGCCCGACCGGCCGCATCACGTCGCGCTCACCTCCCGGTCACTGAGGACGATTCGGGTGAGGGGAGGTCCGAGCGCCGACCGCGAGCGCGGCGATGGTGGAGCGCTGGAGCAGGGCGATGAGGTAGCTCTGGAAGGCCGGGCCGATGAGGACCATGAACCAGAGCACCGCCGCCCCCATCGAAGGCAGCGCCCAGAGCACCCCCACCGGTGCGATCACGATCACCAGGCAGATGACCGTGATCCCCAGGCGCCCGACGGCGAGCCGTGCGGCGTTGGACAGGTGCCGGACGAGCGAGGCGTCGAAGAAGGCCGCGAGCGGCAGCAGCCAGATGAGGATCGCGGCCAGGAGCGCTCCCCCGGCCAGCACCAGCCCGGACACCGCACCGGTCGCACTGCCCAGGTCGCCCGGCTGACCGGCGTACTGGTCAGCCGGGACGCCGTCGGCCAGAACCAGGTACTCCCAGGCTCCCAGGGCCGCCAGTACGAGCACCGGCAGCCACCAGGCCAGGGACTGGCGCAGGTTGAGACGGAAGGAGCGCCACCAGGTGGCCAGGACCGCCGGGGCGTCGTCGGCCGCCATCTGGCCGGCCACGCGGGCGCAGGCCGTCAGGGAGGCACCGGCCGTCACCACCGGCAGGCATCCGGCCAGCGTCAGGGCGTTGAGGATGACGACGTCGGCCACTGCGGACCAGGCTCGGTAGGCGGGGCTGTCGGGGCCGGGGAACAGGGCCACGGGATCTCCTTCTGGCTGGGCTCGTGCAGTAGCGGATGGGAATGATACGGGCGGTTCCCGACGCCCACGGCGGGGCATCGGGAACCGCCCGGTTCAGGACTCCGGTGCGGGCATCAGCCCTTGACCGCGCCCGCGGCCACGCCCTCGATGATGTGCTTCTGACCGAAGAGGTAGAAGGCCACGATCGGGACGATGGCGAAGACGAGCATGGCCATCTGGGCGCCCATGTCGCGGTTTCCGTTGGAACCGACGAGCGACTGGATGACGATCGGGATCGTCTTGTAGCGCTCGTCCTGGCCGATAACGAGGTTGGGCAGGAGGAAGTCGTTCCACACCCACATGGCGTTGAGGATCGCCACCGTGACCGCCGTCGGCTTGAGCAGCGGCATGACCACCTTGAAGTAGGTCTGCAGCGGGGAGCAGCCATCCATGTAGGCGGCCTCCTCGATCTCCATGGGGATGGACTTGATGAAGCCGGCGAACAGGAAGACGGACAGCCCGCCGCCGAAACCGAGGTAGAGGACGATCATGCCCCAGGGCGTGGCCAGGCCGAGGAGGTCGGCGACCTTGACGGTGGGGAACATGACCATCTGGAAGGGCGCGATCATGGAGAAGGCGAAGGCGTAGTAGATCGCCGAGGTCCACCAGGTCTTGATGCGGGTGATGTAGTAGGCGGTCATCGCCGTCAGGAAGACGATGACGACGACGGAGCCCACGGTGATGAACAGCGACCAGCCCATGGCGCTGGCGAAGCCGGACAGGGCCAGGCCGGTGGCGTAGTTGTCCAGGCCGGCGAAGGTCTTGGCGGTCGGCAGGGCGAAGGGGCTGTCGGAGATGTAGAACTTGCCCTTGAAGGAGTTGATGAGGATGAAGGCCAGGGGGATGACCCATACGAGGGCCAGGACTGCCAGCAGTCCCACGAGCGCGTTCTGACCGGGTGTGTGCCGGGGGGCCCTCCGGTTCGTCTTACGGGCGGGGGCGGCGGATCCGGGAGCCTGGGTCTGGACGGCGGTGCTCACGCGTCAACCTCCTTGGAACGAGTGGCGCGCAGCTGGATGAGCGCGATGGCGGCGACGATGAGGAAGAAGATGACGGCCTCGGCCTGGGCGACGCCCTCCTGGCCGATCTTCTTGTACATCGTGTTGACGATGCTGAGTGCGGCCATCTGGGTCTGCTTGGCCGGGGCCCCGTTGGTCAGGGCGAGGTTCTGGTCGTACATCTTGAAGGTGTTGGCCAGGGTGAGGAACAGGCAGATGGTGATCGAGGGCATGATCATCGGCAGCGTCACGTTGCGCAGCGTCTGCCAGCGGCCGGCGCCGTCGATCTGGGAGGCCTCGATGAGCTCGGGCGGCACGTTCTGCAGGCCGGCGATGTAGATGACCATCATGTAGCCCATGAGCTGCCAGTTGACGAGCATGACCAGGCCGGCCAGGCCCAGTCGCCAGTCGTTGACGATCGTCTGGTCCCAGCGCTGGAGGATCGCGTTGAGCATCACCTGCCAGGTGTAGCCCAGGACGATGCCGCCGATGAGGTTGGGCATGAAGAAGACGGCACGGAAGAAGTTGGTGCCGCGCAGCTTGCGGGTCAGGAAGTAGGCCAGGGCGAAGGCGCCCAGGTTCACCGTGATGATCGAGATGACCGAGACGACGGCTGTGAACACAAGCGCCTGCGGGAAGTCGCTGCGCTCCCCCAGGGCCCTGGCGTAGTTGTCGGTGCCCACGAAGCGGGCATTGGTCAGGGTGCTGAACTTGGTGAAGGAGAGATAGAGCCCCATGAAGAAGGGGACGATGAACGCGATCATGAAGGCCAACAGGGTCGGCCCCGCGAATACTGGGAAGAACTTTTTCAGTGCCTTGGTCATATCTGCCTCGAGGTGCGACCGGCACCCGCCGGAGCGGCCGGGTACCGGGGCTCCCGCCGGGGCGACGACGCGTGAGCCGAACGGCTCAGGCGTACTGTCGCCCCGGACGGGAAGGGGGATTGGGGAGATGAGTCGCCGTCACGGGGCCTGCCGGGGCGGCGCCGTCGACGGCGGCTCGGACGGGCTCGGGCGACTCGCCGACGTCAGCCCTCCTTGGCCGCCTTCTTCTCGGAGGCCCAGTCGGTCACGAAGAACTCCTTGACCTTCGCCCAGTCCGTGCTGCCGGAGGCGTACTGGGCCAGGTGCTGGCCGAGCTGGTCCTTGAAGTCCTGGCTCGGGAAGGTCGGGAAGACCCACTTGACCGGCGTGAGGTCCTTGTTGTTGATGGCCGCAGAGACCTCCTTGCCCAGCGGGTCGGAGGGAGCCAGCTCGGCGTAGGCCTTGTAGGGCGCGATGATGCTGAGCTTCTCGGCGGCGAGCTTGGAGCCCTCGGCGTCGGTGAACAGCCAGGTGAGGAAGTCCTTGGTGGCCTTCTGGGCGTCGTCGGAGGCCTGGGAGTTGATCGTCAGGTAGTTCTCGGTGCCGATGGCGATGTTGGCCTTGTCCTCGCCGGCCACGCCGATGTAGATCGGCAGGAAGTGGACGTCCTCGGCCTTGACCGTGTTGCCGGAGACCTCGGAGATCTGCGACCAGCCCCAGTTGCCGTTCTGGACCATGGCGGCCTTGCCCAGGGCGAAGTCGGCCATGGAGTCGGTGACCGTCTTGGCGCTGGCCTCGGTGGGCTGGATCGTGGAGTTGTTGAGGTAGAGGTCGAAGATCTGCTTGTAGTTGTCCGAGTAGGTCAGCTTGATCTCGGTGAGGTCGTCGACCTTGTCGTCGCGGTACTCGTAGTAGACGGGGTAGTTGGCCAGGTGGGTCTGCCAGCGCCAGTCCTCGCCGGGGGACAGGGAGGTCGCGGCGAAGACGCCCTCGATGCCGAGCTCGGCCTTCTTGGCCTGCATGTCCTCGACGACCTCCTTGAGCTTGTCGAAGCCCTTGATCTGGTCGACGGCGGTGGCCTTGGCGCCCTCCATGGCGAAGTACTTGTTGAGGATGGCGGCGTTGTAGATGATGCCGTAGCCCTCGATGGCCAGCGGCACACCCACGACCTTGCCCTCGTCGCCCTTGAGGGCCAGGGACTCGTCCGTCATCTGCTTGGTGAAGTCGGCGTCGGACAGGTCGGAGGCGTACTCCTTCCAGTTGCCGTAGCCCACGGGGCCGTTGAGGTTGAACAGCGTGGGCGGGTTGGACTTGGCGACCTCGGACTTCAGGGTCTGCTCATAGGTGCCGGAGGCGGCGGTGACGACCTTGACGGACACGCCGGTCTTCTTCGTGTAGGCGGCCGCGATGTCCTTGAAGGCCTGCTCCGACTCGGGCTTGAAGTTGAGGAAGTAGACGCCTCCGTCGCCGTCGGAGCCGGATGACCCCTTCGAGCAGGCGGCCAGGGTCGCGGCGACGGCGATCGCGGCGGTTCCGCCCAGCACGGAGCGGCGGGAGATGAGTCGCATTGAAGTCCTCCTTTGGACGCATGGGACAGGGGCGGACGAGGGCGTCCGCGAGGTGCGACTGCCGTGTCGCCGGCGGCTGTTCCGTCGGCTTCACGGCGACGACCCATGATGACACATTTCCGACCCTCATTGCTGCAAGGTTTGCAATCAGTGACCTGGGTCTCATCTCAAGAATCAGCTTTGGGGCAGTTTTTGCCTGAAATACCAGGATTTCAGCAGTTCATCCAAGATACGACGCCGGCCTCCATCTGCCCTGCAAGAATGTAACCGCTCGGCCGGTTCGGTGGCGTGCCCTCCTGGACACCACGTGGCGCAGGCGCGACGTGGCCCCGGCACCGCGATGATGCCGGGGCCACGTGCGGCGTTCAGCCGCTGCTCAGCCGTTCACCCCTGGGCGGGGCGAGGACTCACTTGCGGGCGGAGCCGACCGAGCCGAGGCGCTCGCAGGCCTCGACGACGCGAGCGGCCATGCCCTCCTCGGCGGCCTTGCCCCAGGCGCGCGGGTCGTACTGCTTCTTGTTGCCGACCTCGCCGTCGATCTTGAGGACGCCGTCGTAGTTGGTGTACATCCAGCCGGCGACCGGGCGGGTGTAGGCGTACTGGGTGTCGGTGTCGACGTTCATCTTGATGACGCCGTTGCGCACCGCGGTGGCGATCTCCTCGTCGGTGGAGCCGGAGCCGCCGTGCATGACCAGGTCGAAGGGCGAGTTCTTGTCGCCGACCTTGGAGGACAGGCGGTCACCGAGGCGCTTGGCGACCTCGTCCTGGATCTCGCCGAGGATCTCGGGGCGGAGCTTGACGTGACCGGGCTTGTAGGAGCCGTGCACGTTGCCGAAGGTCAGGGCCGTGATGTAACGGCCGTTCTCACCCAGGCCGAGGGCCTCGACAGCCTTCCAGGCGTCGTCGGCGGTGGTGTAGAGGTTGGCGTTCTCCTCGCCCTTGATGCCGTCCTCCTCGCCGCCCACGGCGCCGATCTCGATCTCGAGGACGACGTTGGCGGCCTTGGCGCGCTTGAGCATGTCGACGGCGATCTCGATGTTGTCGTCGAGGGCCTCGGCGGAGCCGTCCCACATGTGGGAGTTGAACATCGGCAGCTCACCGTTCTTGACCTGCTCGGCCTCGATCTCCATGAGCGGGTGGATCCAGTCGGCCAGGAGCTTCTTGGGGCAGTGGTCGGTGTGCAGGCCGATGGTGACGGGGTAGAGGTCGCCCACGGCGCGGGCGTAGGCGGTGAAGGCGATCGAGCCCTTGACGCGGTCGAGGCGCGAGGACCCGGACCAGTAGGCGGCACCACCGTTGGAGATCTGGACGATGCCGTCGGACTCGGCGTCGGCGAAGCCCTTGAGGGCGGCGGACAGAGTCTGGGACGAGGTGACGTTGATCGCGGGGATGGCGTACTTGCCGGCCTTCGCGCGGTCAAGCATGTCGGCGTAGGACTCCGGGGTTGCAATGGCCACTGGGTGCCTCCTGATTTCTGTATGAGTCAGTGGTGCGGGGCCGATTGTTCCACGAATTCGGACCGAGGTGAACCGGATCATGGTCCCGGGAGGCGTCGGGCCGCCCGGAGCGGCACCGGCGTCGACGGCCGCCGCGGAGCCGGTTCGGAGCCGGTTCGGAGCCGGGGCTCAGTCCGGGGCGGGGCCCGCGTGCTGGAGGATCCAGGTGTGCATGGCCACGGCCGCCGCCGCGGCCACGTTGATGGAGCGGGTGGAGCCGTACTGGCCGATGCGCAGCAGGCGGGAGCAGCCGGCGCTCAGCTCGGCGCTGATGCCCTCGCCCTCGGAGCCGAAGACCATGAGGCAGCGCTCGGGCAGCGCGGCGCTCTCCAGGGGCTGCGCGCCGGGACCGTTGTCGATGCCGATGACCTCGTATCCCTCGGCGGCCGCCCAGGCGAGCAGCTCGCCGGGCTCGGGGTGGTGGCGCACGTCCAGGTAGCGGTTGGTGACCATGGCTCCGCGCTTGTTCCAGCGGCGTCGGCCGATGATGTGGACGCCGGCGACGTTGAAGGCGTTGGCGCTGCGCACGATCGAGCCGATGTTGAGGTCCTGGCTGACGTTCTCGATGGCGATGTGCAGCCGGTGGGCGCGGGAGGCCAGGTCGGCTCGGATCGCCGCGACGGTCCAGTAGCGGTAGCGGTCGACGACGTTGCGCCGGTCGCCTGCCGCGAGCAGCTCGCGGTCGTAGCGGGGGTCGGTGGGCCAGGCCCCGGGACCGCCGGGCCAGGGGCCGACGCCGACCTGGCGGACGTCGGCCGGTCGGTCCTCCTCCGGGCTCAGCCCCGAAGACGCGGAGGATGAGGCCCGAGCCGCTGCGGGCGCAGCCGGCCGGTGCTCCCCCTCGGGAAGGTCCACGGGGTTGACGTCCCCGCCGTCCTCGCCTCGGTGAGCCGATGCCGGCGGGCGGCGTCGGGCACTCACTCCAGGCCGAGGTCGCCCAGGCCGAGCGCCGCGTAGTAGGGCAGGCCGGCGGCCTCGATGCGCTCGCGCGCGCCGGTGGCCCGGTCGACGATGACGGCGACGGCCCGCACGTCGGCTCCCGCCTCGCGCAGGGCCTCAACGGCCTCCAGCGGGGAGCCGCCGGTGGTGGAGGTGTCCTCCAGGACGACGACGGAGCGCCCGGCGACGTCGGGACCCTCAATGCGCCGGCGCATGCCGTGGTCCTTGGCGGCCTTGCGCACGACGAAGGCGTCCAGGTCCAGGCCGCGGGAGGCGGCGGCGTGCAGCATGGCAGCGGCCACGGGGTCGGCGCCCATGGTCAGGCCGCCGACGGCGTCGATCTCGTCGGTGCCCAGCCCCGCCTCCTCGAGCATGTCGAGCATGACGTGGCCGATGAGGGGGGCGGCCTCGTGGTGGAGGGTGGCGCGACGCATGTCCACGTAGAAGTCGGACTCGAGACCGGAGGCGAGGGTGACCTTGCCGCGGACGACGGAGAGCTCGTTGACGAGCTCGGCCAGGCGGGCGATGTGGGAATCGTTGGTGCTCACGGCTCCGATGGTAGTGGGCCCGGCGGCTCGCGCGCCGGGTAGAAACCCACCAAGAACCGATCGATCACCCACGATAACGGAAGTCCCGCCCATCCCCCGCGTCATGCGGGAGGGGCGGGACTCCGGGTAGCCGGTCGGCGTGAGAAGCGCGAGAGGCGGATCAGGACAGGGCGGCCACGGCGGCGTCGTAGTCGGGCTCCTGGCCGACCTCCGGGACCTGCTCGGTGTAGAGGACCGTGCCGTTCTCATCGAGGACGACGACGGCGCGCGACATGAGGCCGGCCACCGGGCCGTCGGCGATGGTGACGCCGTAGTCGGCGCCGAAGGTGGAGCGGAAGGTCGAGCCGGTCACCACGTTGTTCAGACCCTCGGCGCCGCAGAAGCGGGCGCCCGCGAAGGGCAGGTCGGCGGAGACGCAGACCACGGTGGTGTTGTCCAGCTCGGAGGCCAGCTTGTTGAACTGACGCACCGAGGCGGCGCACACCCCGGTGTCCACCGAGGGGAAGATGTTAAGGACCACGCGGCGGCCGGCCAGGGACTGGCTGGTGACCGGGGCCAGGTCGGCGCCCACGAGATCGAAGGCGGGGGCGGCTTGGCCGACAGCGGGCAGCTCGCCGACGGTGGTGACGGGGTCTCCGTGGAAGGTAATGGAAGCCATGGTGAGATCGTTGCAGGTGACCGGCCTCCTGACCACCGCCCTCAGCCCTGGGCGATTCTCGGGTGAGATCGGGCCACGAGCCGGCGCATGCGCCCCGATCTGTCACGATGGGAGACTTTTCGATACCGCCCTGAACCAGTCGTCTCGCATCTGTGCCGATCAGCGTCGGTGGGGAGGTCAGCAACGACGAGGGCCCTACGGGAATCGGGGGCGAATAGTCGCCATCCGTGACACTTTTCCTGATACGGGCTCCCGCAGCATCACTCGCAGGCTGATTGGACGCTACTCGGAGGCCCGGCCGGAGCGCTCGGGCCCGACCACCCGGCGAACGAACCAGCGGGGGGCCAGTCGCAGTGCGGCGTTGGCGCTGCGGTAGCGCAGGCTCGGGGTGCAGATGACCTGCCCGCGGCGCACCGCGGCGAGCCCGTCGATGGCCACCCGCTCGGCGTCCAGCCACAGCGCCTCGCCCCACTGGGTCTCGTCGATCCCGGCCGCCGCGTGGAAGCCGGTGTGCACCAGGCCGGGGCACAGCGCCGTGGCGGTCACCCCGGTGCCGGCGAGCTCTGCGGCCAGCCCCTCGGTGAACCGCAGCACCCAGGCCTTGTGGGCAGCGTAGGTACCCATGGCGGTGTGCGCGGTCATGGAGGAGACGTTGAGAATGGCGCCGCGCCCGCGCTCCACCATGGCGCCGGCGGCAGCGTGGGAGGTCACCATGACCGCCCTCACCATGACGTCGAGGGCCTGCTCCTCACGGGCAAGGTCTCCCCCGACGAAGGGCTGGCCCAGCCCGAAGCCGGCGTTGTTGACCAGGAACCCCACCGGCTTGCCCGGGTCTCGTAGACGCTCGGCGACGAGCTCGAGCTCGTCGCGCTCGGACAGGTCGGCCCGCAGGATCTCCACCTGCACACCGGCGAACTGCCGCATCTCCTCGGCCACCTCCCTCAGGCGCTCGGGGGTGCGCGCGACGAGGACGAGGTCATGACGGGCCTGGGCGAGCTGCCAGGCGAACTCCAGGCCGAGGCCGCTCGTGGCCCCGGTAACAAGTGCTGTTCCCATGGCGGCAGGCTACGGGCGCTTGTTGAGTGCTTGATGGGAACCGCACCGGCTAGGCTGCCGCCATGCGCCTGGCCACCTGGAACGTCAACTCCATCCGCACCCGCGTCGACCGCGTCCTGGCATTCCTGGGGCGCCAGGACATTGACGCCCTGGCGATGCAGGAGATCAAGTGCCGGCCCGACCAGTTCCCGGTCGAGCCCTTCGAGGCCGCCGGCTACGAGCTGGCGATCCACGGACTCAACCAGTGGAACGGGGTGGCGATCGCCTCGCGCGTGGGGCTCGACGACGTCGTCACCTCCTTTCCGGATCAGCCCGCCTGGGCGGCCAAGCCCGAGGCCGAGCCCGCCGTGGAGGCCCGGGCCCTGGGGGCGACGGTGGGGGGCTCATCGGGATCGACGCCCGTGCGCCTGTGGAGCCTGTACGTGCCCAACGGCCGTGAGCTCACCCACCCGCACTACACGTACAAGCTGGACTGGCTGCGAGTCCTGCGCGACGACGTCGCCGCCTGGCTGGAGTCCGAGCCCGACCTGCCGCTGGCGCTGGTGGGCGACTGGAACGTGGCGCCCAGGGACGAGGACGTGTGGGATATGAGCGTCTTCGAGGGCGCCACCCACGTCTCGGAGCCGGAGCGTCAGGCCTTCGCCGCCTTCGCCGAGGCGGGCATGCAGGAGGTGACCCGTGAGCGGGTCACCAACTACACGTACTGGGACTATCAGAAGCTGCGCTTCCCGAGGAACGAGGGCATGCGCATCGACTTCGTCTACGCCTCGCCGGCCCTGGCGGGCCGCGTCACCGGCGCCGCCATCGACCGTGATGAGCGCAAGGGCAAGGGCGCCTCCGACCACGTCCCCGTCATCGTCGAGGTCGACTGAGGGCCGCAGAGCAAAACCAAGAAGAGCGGGCGGCCAAACAGAGCCGCCCAGCACCCAGCCGTGGGCCGCATGCCACTCAGGCATGCAGAACTCAATCGACGAATCAGTCTGAATAATTCAGAGTTATTTGTGGGACAATCTCACTTCATCCCCTTCATTCTGCTGAAATAACGGCAATATCATGCCCGTATGAAATGCTCGAAGCAGCCTCTCACCCGGCGCAACGCGATCAGTCTCTCCGCCCTTGCAACCCTCGCCTTGGCGGCCTGCTCGGGACAGCGCACCACCTCCGAGCCCAGCACGCAGCCGACGACGACCTCACCCACCGAGAGCCCCTCACCCTCTCCGAGCCACACGGAGACTCCGACGCCGACCACCACCCCCTCCCCCACGGCCAGCACCACGGCGACCACCCAGTCGACAACGTCGATGAACGCCGCCGGCTACGGCGGAACCCCGGGACCGACCTCCGCCACCGGAGCGCCCGTCAACACCCAGGGCCGAGACCTGACGCGAGAAGACTTCTTCCACCCACCGGAGGAGCTCGAGCAGAACCTGTACAACGTGGCCACCACTAGCGGCATCAACGGCATCGGAGCAAAGCTAGTGTCGCGTGTCGTTAGTTGTTTTGTGGTTGGTGCTTAGGATGATGGGGGTATGGCGAATAGACCTGCTCCTGGACTGGTTGTGCGTGAGGGTGACCTGGAGGTGCTTGAGTCCTGGCTGCGTG
>NZ_JAAIJY010000002.1 GCF_011752065.1 Actinomyces sp. ZJ308 | reverse complement strand
CGCCAGGTCGCGCGCGCCTACCCCGACGACGAGCTGCACCTGGTGATGGACAACTACGCCACCCACAAGACCCCCGAGGTGCGCGCCTGGCTGGAGGCCAACCCCCGCATCCACGTCCACTTCACCCCCACCAGCGCCTCTTGGCTCAACATGGTCGAGATCTTCTTCTCCGTCATCGACCGCCAGGCGATCCGCCGAGGAGTCTTCACCTCCGTGAAGGACCTCAACGCCAAGATCCGCGCCTTCATCAACGGCTGGAACCAACGCTGCCACCCATTGGCCTGGACCAAGACCCCCGACGAGATCCTCACCAAATGCCAACCAAAAACAAACTAACGACACGCGACACTAGCTGGAAGCCCGGACAGCCAGGCGCCTGAGCGCATCATGCGACGCGCCATCCCGCGGCGTGTACACCTCGAGGCGGTGGTCGGGACTGTCGGGCTGGAGCCAGATCTGATAGTCGACATCCACACGGCCGGTATCCGGATGGTCCAGATCCATCGGACCGGTGGTGCAGTCGGCGACCTCGCCGGTGGACCACAGCCGGGAGAAGACCCGGCTGCGCATGGCGAGCTCGCCGATGAGCCCGGCCAGGTAGGCATCCGTGGGGTGCGCCCCCGCCGTCAGACGCAGGTAGCCCACGTGGATGCGCGCCAGATCCTCCCAGTTGCGGTACAGGTCTCGGTGCACGGGATCGAGGAAGAACATTCGAGGAATGGACGGCCTGGTGCCGGCAAGACGCGGCGAGTCGTAGTCCAGGTGCGAGGCGAGCAGGGCGTGACCGGTCCGATTCCACGCCAGGACATCTCCTCGCCGCCCCAGCAGGACGGCCGGGACACTCTCCCCCAGAGCGTGCAGGAGAGCGAGCACGTGCGAATCGGGTTCCTCCTCGTCCGGCACCTCCAGACGGGAGAGAGCCGGACCGCGGGCGAGGTTGTGCAGGTGCGTCGTCTCGACGCCGTCGAGCCGCAGGACCCGGGCCAGGGCGTCGAGCACCTGGGAGGAGGCGCGACCCGCCTGCCCCTGCTCGAGCCGGGTGTAGTAGCCCGCGCTCAGCCCGGCCAGCTGGGCGAGCTCCTCACGCCGCAACCCCGGAACACGTCGGGTCGTCCCATAGGAGCTCAGTCCCAGGGCCTGCGGCGTCACCCGGTCCCGGCAGGTCCTCAGGAACGCTCCCAGCGTCTCGCCGGAGACCTCCGCCGTGGTGTTCGCCGTCTCCATCCCACCTCCGCACCATCGCTCGCAACCGTCCCGAACAATGTTCCACTCAGCGTAGGCGGCCGCCATCCGCCGCGCCTACCCCTACGGGGTGTACCCACCCCAGGGGCGTGGCCGGCGGAGGCGGAGCCCCTGAGCATGATGGGCATGAACACGACGGACGCGCCCGCTCACCCTCCTTCGGCATCCGGCTCCCTCGACGACGTCGACCGCGCTCCGCGGCGCGCCTGGCTCGGCCTTCTGGTGGTGCTCGGCCCGGTGCTGCTGGTCTCCATGGACGGCTCGGTGCTCTTCCTGGCGATGCCCACCATCACCCGGTCCATCGGGCCCAGCGCCGATGAGGCGCTGTGGATCCTCGACATCTACGGCTTCGCCGTCAGCTCGTTGCTCATCACCTTCGGCAACCTCGGCGACCGGTTCGGACGCCTGCGGTTCCTGCTCGGCGGGGTTCTCGTCTTCGGCGTCGGTTCGGGCCTGGCGGCCCTGTCGCCCTCCCCCGGCTGGTTGATCGCCTCACGCGCGGTCATGGGCTTGGGCGGCTCGACGCTCCTGCCCTCCGGGCTCGCGGTGCTCAGCGAGCTGTTCGTGAGCCCCCGCCTGCGCTCCCGGGCCATCGGGATCTTCGCAGCCACCTTCGCCGCGGGCTTCGCCATCGGCCCGGTCATCGGAGGGCTGCTGCTGAACCGTTTCCCCTGGGGCTCGGTGTTCCTCATCAACCTGCCGGTCGTCGCAGTCTTTCTGCTCATGGCGCCCTTCGTCCTGCGCGAGGTCAGAGCCGCCCGCCCCGCCGCAGTGGACCTCCTCAGCATCGGGTTGTCCGCCACCGGCATGTTCCTGTCCGTCTACGCCGTGAAACGGGCGGCGGCCTACGGCCTGTCTCCACTGGTCGCGATGTCGGCGGCTGCGGGAGCCGGCCTGCTGACCTGGTTCCTCATGAGACAGCGTCGGCTGGAGCATCCCCTGGTCGACGTCGGGCTGTTCAAGGGCCGGGTCTTCACCATCGCCATCCTCACCGGCGTGATCTCGCTGGTCGTGTGGTCCGCGGCGGCCTACCTCAGCGGCGTCTACCTGCAGTCCGTCCTGGGACTGTCGGTTCTCACCGCAGCGCTGCTCGCCCTTCCCGGCGCACTCGTCCTGACGACGTCCTGCGTCCTGACTCCCGCCCTGGCCGACCGGATCGGTCAGCGCAGGGCTCTGCTCACGTGCCACGTCGCGATGGCCGGCGGGCTGGCCCTCCTGCTGCTCACTCGCACCGCCGCGGGCGTCGGCTGGTTCATCGCCTCCACGGCCGTCGCCGGGGTCGGTTACGGGATCTCCTTCTCCTTGGTGGCCGATACCGCCGTCGGAGCTGTTCCCCCGGAGCGCGCCGGGGCTGCCGGAGCGATCGCCGAGACCTCCAACGAGGTCGGCAACGCCTTGGGCATCGCCCTCCTCGGCTCGACGGCGACCCTCGTGTTCCGCCTTCGCGGCCCCGGCACGGCCCCCACTGTCGGGGAGAGTCTCGACGCCGCGAGATCCGCCTCCGTCGTCGACCAGGCGAAGGCGGCCTTCGTCGACGGTTTTCACCTCGCCGTGGCCCTGGCCGTGCTCCTGTGCGCGGCTCTGGGCGCTCTCGCCCTCAGGTGGTTGTCCCGATCCGGGCAGTGAGCCCGCCGCCGCGATGACGCCCACCGGAATAAGCACGGCCTCTCGACGCGATACGGATCCTGGCGTCGCTCAGGCAGGAATTCATGACCCACACAGATAAATAAGACCAAGGCCCTAGGGGAATACTACCCATCCCGGCAGGGACGACCCGCAATCACCTCTGCAGCAGACCTGCAAATTTCTCATCAGCACCCCGATATGCCAATAATGACACCGCTTCACATGACCCACAAATATATTACCTCAATCGGTCGAATTCTAATACTTCTTCATTCTTCCTGTACCGGACTCCGGAATCACAGCAGAATCCACCGACCGGCGTCGCTATTCTCTGCGTCATGAGCTCCTCACAACTCTCTCCCACACGTCGAATCGCCACCGCTCTCATTCCCGTCGCCACCCTGTCCCTGGCCGCCTGCGGCAGCCTGCCCTTCGGCTCGTCACCATCAACGTCCTCGACCCCCGAGGCGACGACCGCCGCCCCCTCCCCATCAGCCACCCCCAGCGCCTCCGCATCAGCCTCCGCCTCCGCGTCGGCCTCAGTCACGGCCAGCGCCACCGGCGCGGCATCCGCCACCGCCTCCGGCGACCCCTCGGCGGAGGCCACCACGAACGGCCTCACCCCGGAGAACAGCAAGGGACGCGAACTCCGGCTCTCAGACTTCCAGCTGCCCAGCTCTGACATCAGCTGGGAGGAGAAGCGCTACGACGTCGCCTCCACCACCAACACCATGGGAGTCGGCACCAAGCTCGACTGGCTGCACAACGGTGAGATCGAGCTGCGCCTGGCCAACAAGTTCCAGAAAGTCACGTTCAACGTCGGTCAGGCCAACGACTCCGAGAGCTCCGATCTCCTGGTGAGGGTCGCGGTCCTCGCCGACGGCAAGGAGATCGAGACGGTTGACGTTCCCTTCAATGACGCGCACGCCTTCGACGTCAACGTCGCGAACGTCAACGCCTTGAAGATCACTCTCACGCCCATCACCCAGAAGCAGGAAAAGCCTCTCATCGACGACAAGTCAACCACCGGCGTCATCTTCAACGTCAAGGCCGAGTGACGAAGGAGCCGGCGAGCAGGCGGCTGTGACTGGCCGTGCTCGCTACAACGCCAGGATCTGGTCGCCCAGCGCGGGCCATGTCTTGCGGTGAACCGCCCCGAAGGGCTCGGCTCCCAGGAAGACGGCCTGACGCTCGGCGACCGGATCCACCCAGATGAAGGAGCCGGACTGGCCGAAGTGCCCGAAGGTCTGCGGGCTGTTGCCCGCTCCGGTCCAGTGCGGCGACTTGGCTCCGCGCACCTCCACCCCCAGACCGAAAGGATTGGGGACCTGGCGCCCGTAGCCGGGCAGGACGCCGTCGAGCCCGGGCAGGACCGGCGCGCAGGCCCGAGCCGCGAGCGCGGGCGAGACGAGCCTCGGCGCGGCCAGCTCGCGGGCGAGCAGTGACAGGTCCCGGGCGCTGCCCTCCCCGGAGTGGGCGGGTGAGCCGGGAACGAGGACGCTGGCCATCCCCAGGGGCTCCAGCACCGTGGTCTCCACCCAGGTCTCCAGGGGTGTGCCGGTGGCCTCCTGAAGCCGGTCCCCCAGGATCTCGAAGCCGCGGTTGGAGTAGATGCGCCGCGTGCCCGGGGCGGCCAGGCGCTTGTCGGAGTCGGCGGCGATCCCCGAGGAGTGGGACAGCAGGTTCCCGATGGTCGCGCCCTCCGGTGCCGGAGGGCCTGCCGGAGCGTCCAGGTCCAGCAACCCCCGCTCGACGGCTACCAGGGCCGCCCAGGCGACGATCGGCTTGGTGACCGAGGCGAAGGGGAGGATCTCGTCGACCTCGCCCGCCTCGAGGAGCACGCCGTCAGTGGCAGGTGCACCGGTGACCACGAGGGCGGTCGGGAAGGGGAAGTCGGCCAGGGCCGGCAGGGCGGCGGCATCCGCCTGAGAGGTGTCCGGGGTGCTCATCGCTTCTCCTCACCAGGATCGTGTCTCAACACGGGAGGCCTGCTCCCTCGCGACCGTACCCTACGCCTCCAGACCTGAGGCCCCGGCGCCTCCGCGAGCCGCAGAGCGCGGTCGCGAGCCCTGTCCGAGCCGGGCCCGGGGACGGCCAGCACGGGGCCGCACAGAACTCGGCGCGCCACGAGTCTGCGAATCGGGCCTGCTCGCGAGAGGATCGGGGCGATGCCCTTCTATCACCGCCCGCCCACCGACCGCGGACCGCTGCGCCCCCTCTCCCCCACGGCCCCCGCGGCCCCCGCGCAGGCGGATGCCGCCCCCGCACCCGCAGAGCCGGCCGGGGCCGCCGATGTCGGCTACGCCGTCGTCGATCTGGAGACCACGGGCCTGTCCCCCACGACGGACTCGATCCTGGAGATCGCGCTCGTGCTCGCCGACGCCACCGGACGGGTCGAGCGCAGCTGGTCCACGCTCATCGACCCCGGCGCGGACGTGGACGTCGGCCCCACTCACATTCACGGTCTCGTCGCCGAGGAGCTCATCGGGGCGCCCCGGCTCGACGACGTCGCCGACCTGCTCGTGGCCGACCTGGCCGGGCGGGCGGTCGTGGCCCACAACGCCCGTTTCGACGTCGGCTTCCTCACCCAGGCGCTGGGCACTCGGGGGCTGCTCGACCGCGGTGCGCGGGTGCCGCGGGTGTGCACGATGGAGTGGGCGCGCCACTTCATGACAACGCCGTCGCGGCGCCTGACCACCTGCTGCGAGGTGGCCGGCGTGGAGATCGGCCGCCACCACAACGCGCTCGACGACGCCCTGGCCGCCGCCGGCCTCCTGCGCCACTACCTGGCGGTGGGGGCGCAGCGCGGCGAGGAGCCGGTGGCCTGGGCCCGGGCGCTCGTTGATGCCCGGCGCTTCACCGGCTGGCACTGGGACGCGGGAAGGGCGCGGGCCGGCGTCGAGCACCTCACGGCTCGGAGAGGTCCCGGCGCCGAGCGCCCCCGGCCCGGGTCTCAGGCCTCCTCGGCGTCCTCGCCCAGGGAGACGAGGAATCCGTCGTCGTCCACGGCGACCCCGGAGACGGCGGAGACCAGGACGGTGGCCAGCTCCTCCACCAGGTCCCGGGCCGTCTGACGCTCGCGGCGCCGGGAGCGGGAGACCACCTCGGCGTAGGCGTCGGCCTGGTCCTGGGGGATCCAGCGCAGGTCGTAGGACAGGACCGCCCCGCGGGCCCACGGCTCCCCGCGCACCGCCAGCGGCAGCCCGTCGGTGGCGCCGGCGCGCACCTCGATACGCCCCCAGCCCTCGTGCTCGGGGTCGACCGGGGTCACGACCGCGTAGCCGTCGCGCAGCTCCTCGATGACGTTGCCGGTGGCGGCCGCGACGATCTCCTGGCGCATCGTGTCCTGGCGGACCTTCTCCGAGCCGCGCCAGGCCTTCTCGAAGACCTCCGGGCCGATGCGCTCCACGAGGCTCTCGAGCTGCTCGGGATCGATGGCGTCGAGTCCGACGGCGCCCCGGGGCTGGACGGCCTCCAGGGCCGTGGTCACCTCGGGGGCCACGGGCCGCAGGACGGCCGCCAGGTCCTCCGGGCCGAGCCACACCGGGGCGTAGACGGTCAGGGAGGCGGAGACCTCGGGACTGGGCTCGACCAGGACCGGCTCCTCCGTGTCCCCACCGGGAATGAGCCGCAGGGCACCGGCCAGGCGCCGGGCGATGGCGCGCAGACGGGTCAGGGCCACCAGCTCGGCTCCGGTGGGCTGAGCCTTGGGGAAGGCGTCGGAGAGCGGGTCCAGGCCGGCGAGCTCGGCCGGCAGGGCACCGGCGCGCACTCGGGGGCAGTCCAGGATCATCAGCTGGGTGGTCCACTCCGGCGCCCCGAGGAGGTTGCGCATCTCGGCGTCGACCTGCCAGGGCCCCAGCAGGGAGACCCCGGGGAAGAGCTGCAGGCTGGAGACCCCCACCCAGCCGGCCTGGATGTCCTGGGACAGGGCCAGGGCCTCGACCTCGTCGGGGGCGACGTCGTCGGCCAGGAGCAGGACGTGGTTGGTGTCCAGCAGGCCGACCGGCAGCATGGAGGAGGCCGTGAAGGTGCCGGTGTCGGTGGGCAGGGAGACGGCGAAGTCGGTCGAGTCGCTCATGCGTGCTTCTCCTGGGAGACGGGACCGGCGCCGTCGGCGGGGGCCGCCGGGGCGTCGGGGATACGGGTACGGTGGAAGGACTGGTGGGAGCGCGAGGCCGTCGGTCCGCGCTGCCCCTGGTAGCGCGAGCCGGTGGCGCCCGAGCCGTAGGGGGCCTGAGCGGGGCTGGACAGGCGGAAGAAGCACAGCTGCCCCACCTTCATCCCCGGCCAGAGCTTGATGGGCATGGTGGCCGTGTTGGACAGCTCCAGGGTGACGTGCCCGGTGAAGCCGGGGTCGATGAACCCGGCGGTGGAGTGGGTCAGCAGGCCCAGGCGGCCCAGGCTCGACTTGCCCTCCAGGCGGGCGGCGACGTCGTGGGGCAGGGTGATGCGCTCGTAGGTGGCCCCCAGGACGAACTCGCCGGGGTGCAGGACGAAGGGCTCGTCGGCGCCGACGTCGACCAGGTGAGTGAGGCCCTCCTGGTCCGCGGCCGGGTCGATGACCGGGTAGCGGTGGTTGTCGAAGAGACGGAACCAGCGGTCCAGGCGCACGTCGATGGAGGCCGGCTGAATCATCTCGGGGTCGCAGGGGTCGAGGACGACCCGTCCGGCGTCGAGCTCGGTGCGGATATCGCGGTCGGAGAGCAGCACGGGCCCGATTGTGCCAGGTCGGCGGGGAGTGCCGGAACAGAGTCTTCCGACGGCGCCAGTGACTTCCCACGCGGACTTCCCTCGTGCCTTAGGTCGTGTTGCGAAAGCACGGCGAGGCATCCGCGGGTTCGTAGGGTAGGTCGCGCGGTCGTACCCTTTACCCCTCGAACGCGCGACCTACCCTACGACCGCGACGAGGCGCGTGCCTTGCTGCGGCTCTGAGAGATCCCCGCGGGCCTAGTTTCGCAACACGACCTAGCCGGTCAGTGGCACACCATCGGCGTCGACGCCCCACGGCGGCTCACCCGGCCGGGCCGTCAGGATGAGGATCCCCTCGATGAAGGCCCAGATGGCGATCGGGATGGCCAGGAATCCGCAGCTGAGGAGCGAGCCCAGGAGCTAGATGAGGCCCTTGCCCGTGTAACCGAGGTAGAAGTTGTGGATCCCGAGGGTGCCGATGAGCAGCGCCAAGATACCGGCGGCCACCTTGGACTTGCCCGGGGCGGGGCCGTAGCCCGGATAGGGGCCGTATCCGGGCGGCGGAGCATAGCCGGGACCGTAACCGGGCTGGGGCCCGTAGCCCGCCCGTGGGTCGTATCCGGGTTGCGCTCCGTCACCGGGCTGACCGGCGTTGGGCGGGTACTCAGCCCCCGGGTGCTCCCCCGCAGAGGATCCTGGTGGAAGCGCCGGTGCATCCGGCTGGAGGCCCGAGGCGGGATCGTAGGGATCGGTCGGATAGGTCATGTACTCACCGCATGCGTCGAGGTGTCCGGAAGAACATCTGCGATTCTAACGGCAGAGGCCATCACCGGCAGGGCCTGTCCACGGTGAGGACGGCAGTGCGCCGGCACCCCGCCGACCGCCGACACAGCCGGCGAGTCCCTGAGATCGATTTGCGCAGACGGCCGGAGTCTGGGTTAGACTTCCGCACGCACCTGGGACGCAGGTCCACCGGTGCCACGCGGGTGTAGTTCAATGGTAGAACTTCAGCTTCCCAAGCTGACAGCGCGGGTTCGATTCCCGTCACCCGCTCCAGGCCGAGGGCCCGGACCGTCACGGTCCGGGCCCTCGTTGTCGTCTGTCGCCCGCCGCGTCAGGACAGGAGAGCCTCCAGGTTCACCTGGGCGCCGGCCAGGATGCCGGCGGGGTCGCCCGCGGCCAGCCCCGGCAGCTCGTTGTCGAGGTTGGCGATGACGTCGGAGACACCGGGGGCGGAGGGCACGGCCTGTGAGTACTCGACGCCGGCCAGGAAGGCGGCCTGGTCGGCGTGCTTGCCCCTCCAGGTCTCACCGGCGGAGCGGCCGGCGGGCACTGTCCCCGCCGCGCCGGCCAGGGCCACCTGCCGCTCGGCGCCGCTGAGGTACTCGACGAGCCTGATGGCGTCGGCCTTGTGCTTGGAGGCCTCGACCACGCCGTAGAAGGTGGGGAACTGCAGGGTCCCCTTGCCGCCACTGCCGGCAGGCAGCTCGACGACCGTGTAGGAGACGCCCGAGTAGACATCCGCCAGGGTCTTCACCAGGGCGTCCGTCTCCACCACCATGGCGGCCTGCCCCTGGCCGAAGGCGTCCGCCGCCGACCCGGCGGGCAGGTCGGCGCCCCAACCGGCCGAGCCGGAGGACAGGAGGTTCTTGACCTCGGTCAGTCCGGCGACCGATCCCTCGGAGGAGGCCGTCGCCCGGGTGCCGTCGGCACTGGTCAGCCCCCCGCCGCCCTGGACCATGAAGGCGCCGACGCGCGAGTAGGAGGCATCCAGGGTCAGTCCGACGACGCCGTCGGAGGTCAGGGCGGCGGCCACCTGCTCGAGCTGCTCCCAGGTGGTGGGGTAGTCCGACTCGCTCAGGCCCGCCGCCGACCACAGCGAGGTGTTGATGAACAGGGCGAGCGTGGAGACGTCCCTGGGCGCAGCGCTGATCCTCCCCTGCCTGGTGGCGCTCGTCACCAGGGCGGGGTGGGCGTCCTTGACGGCGGACGAGCCCTGGTCCCAGGCGTGCAGGGAGCCGGCGTAGCTGGACAGCTGGGCCGGGTTGAGGACGACGACGTCGACGGTCGGGGCGGCGGTGATCCCGCGGGCCAGTTCCTGGGAGATGTCGGAGACGGTCCTGACGTCCACCTCCACCTTGGTCTCCTTGGTGAAGGCCTCCACCGCCTTGGACAGCTCCTCCGAGGCGGCCTCACCCGCGTCGGAGACGATGAGCGCCATCTTGCCCTCCTCGGTGGCCTCGTCCTGGGACGTCGACGAGCAGGCGGCGAGCGTGGCCGAGACGGCCAGTCCCAGGGTGGTCAGGCCGAGGGTCCGACGGGTCAGCATCATGTGTTCTCCTTGAGGGAATCCCGGGGTGCCCGGGGGCGGGATGGGCCCCGGCCGCCGGCTGCGCGCGGGAGCGCACGGCGATCGACGTCGGGTGGGGACGGCGGACGGGCCCGCGGGGCTCGGCGTCGCCAGGAGGAAGATTAGGCCATCTTGGACCACGGGTCGGCCCACGGTCCGGTTCGGGGCCATTCATCCGGCGCCGGCCCCCTCCTCACAGGAGATCGCGCACCGCCATCACGACGACGCCGGTGGCCAGCGCGTCCACGAGGAACCAGGTCGCCAGCCACACCCCGGCGGGGATGCCGGTCAGCTGGGCCAGCGTACGGTGGTCCTGCTGCGGATCACGTGAGACGGAGACGTCGCGCAGGGAGTCCCAGGCCCCGACGATGAGGGCGAGCCCGATCCCGGCCACGACGCCGTCGCGCCACGATCCGCCCCACCACCACAGCGAGCCGGTCAGGACCGCCACCAGCAGCACGAGGAGGACCGTGCGCACTGAGCGGGACATGACCAGCAGGACCGCCAGGAGGACCAGCCCGAGCAGCAGGACCGCGCTCGCCCAGCCGTGGAGCGCCAGGAGCACGACGACGGCGCCCAGGACCGCGGGGGCGGGGTAGCCGGCCCAGGAGGTGGCCACCCGGCCGGGGCCGGTGGGCTTGCCGGCGGTCACGGCGTGCCCGGACAGGTCCCGGCTGACGACGAAGCCGAGGAAGCGCCGACCCACCATGAGGCCGACGGCGGCGTGCCCGGCCTCGTGGACGATCGTCACCAGGGTCCGTCCCCAGCGGCGGGCCGGGGCCCATGCCAGCACGATGAGGAGGATCGCCAGCGCCGGCCACAGGACGCCGGGGTCCAGGCCGACGACGCTCGAGGCGCGCGCCAGCAGGTCGTTCCAGGTATCAGTCCAACTCAGGTTCACGGGCGGAAGTCTGCCAGGTGCACCTGTGCGCCCGGCAGCCCACGGCGCACGCTGTCAGCCGACCGCGGTGTGACGAATCGAACCAGAACGGCCGGTTCCCTCCACCGGCTCGGTGCCGTGGGGACGCGGGATGGTCGGGACGGCGTGAGCCGGCTGGCTGGCTCCCACCGCCCGCAGCACGAAGGCGTCCAAGGACTCCAGGTAGGCCCGGCGCCGCTCCGGGTCCGTGGGGGTCGGGCGCCCGCCCATGACGGTGGCGTGGATGAGGGGGATGACCTGCTCGGGCTCCTGGGCGGGGATGAGCCCCTGGTCCATGGCGTCGGTGAGGATCGAGGCGAGCATCTGGGCCAGGAGCGCGCCGTGGGCCCGCAGGCGACCGGCGGTGCCGCGGGAGACGGAGTTGGCCAGCGGCCCCGACGTCGGGAAGTGGAAGTGGCGGGCGATGAGGGCCTGCTGACGCACGTAGATGCGCAGGCGGTCGATCGGGTCCTGCGTCCCGGCCAGTGCGCGGGAGAGCTCCTCGGCGTAGCGGCCGGCCTCGTGCTCCATGAACGCCAGGAGGAGGTCCTCCTTGTCCGCGAAGTGGTTGTAGACGGCCGTGCGCCCCACGCCCGCGTGGTTGGCGACGTCGGACAGCGTGATCTTGTCGAAGCTGCGCTGGCTCATGAGCTCGGAGAGCGCTTGGAACAGGGCCGTGCGCGTGCGCTCTCGATGCTCGGCCAGTGAGGAACCCAGGATCTTCGGCATGAGGTCACCCTAACCTACGAGATGACGCGGGTGATAGAAGTGTCAGGAAACCGGCGAGCGCCTGCCGGCATCGGCGTCGTCAGCGACCCAGCGTCGCCACCAGCGCGTCGATGATCGGCAGGTCCGCCTCCAGCCACGGCAACCGTCCCAGCCGTTCCGGCGGGTCGAGGCTCACCCACTCCAGCCTCTGGTGGTCAGCGCCGGCCCGCCCCCGCTCTCCGGGCCGGGCCGGCTCGGCCAGCCACACCCGCATCCGGAATCCGTGCATGGCCGGCCAGGCCGGGGCGTCGTCGCCGAGGCCGCCGCCCGGCGGGGCGGGGACCGCCAGGTTCTCTGGAGGGAGGAGCTCGGGACCCAGGCGCGCGCTCAGGCCGATCTCCTCATCCAGCTCACGGGCCAGGGCCTGAGTGGGCTGTTCGGCGGGCTCGACCTTGCCCCCGGGCAGCTCGTACTGCCCCGCGTGCTCGGGCGGGTAGGAGCGGGCCGCGCACAGCAGCGTCGTCGGGCGCTCGAGCCGGTCCAGGACCGCGGCCGCCACCACGAGCCGGGAGGCACTCGCGGTATCGGATCCGCTCACCAGGGCTTCCCCCCGCCGTCTCCGCCGGGTTTCTCACTGGACCCCGTGCCGCCGTTGTTGCGGTCGCGCAGGCGCTGGGCCCGGTCGTCGGCCGGGGTCGGTGAGCTGGAGGCCGTCTCACCCGGTGAGCTCGAGGCCGATGATGACGGGTCCGAGCTGGGGGTTGCGCTGGGATCCGAGCTGGGCGTGGCCGACGGATCCGAGCTGGGCGTCGAGCTCGGGTCGCTGCTGGAACTGGCTGACGGGTCGGAGCTGGAGGACGCCGAGGGATCCGAGCTGGGTGTGGCCGAGGGATCCGAGCTGGGCGTCGCCGAGGGGTCCTGCTCGGGCGGGGGCGGCACCTCGCAGGTGTCGGCGGCCTTCCTGGCGGCCTCGGCGTGCTCGTCCGCCAACGTCGCATTGCCGCTCTCCTGCGCCTGGGTGGCCAGCGAGATGTGCGCGACGTACAGGTTGACGCGAACCATGCACTCCGGGGAGCCGGCCTGCTTCACCTTCGTCTGGGGGTCGCTCTTGGCCCTCGGAGCCTTGGTGAGCGCCTTGTTGAGGGTGGAGACCGCGGCGGTCGGATCCTGCGCGGCGAGCTGCCCGGTCCCCAGGTTGAAGTAGACGCGCCACTGCTCCAACCAGGGATTGATCCGGGCCACCGTGCGGTAGCGGGACAGCGCCGTGTCGTAGTGACCGGCGGCCGCCGCACGGTTACCGGCCAGGGAGATGAGGAAGATCGACCCGAGCCACAGGGAGATGATCGTGGCCAGCACGGCGGGCACCCCGCCGATCTTGAGGAGCCGACGGCGCCGGCGCAGGCGGGCCTCGCGCCGTCGGGGGTCCTCGGGAGCGGAGGCGTCCTGGGACGCGTTCGACTCCGGTTCCTTCAGGTAGTCGAACGTCTCGCCCTCGGCGGTCTCGCCAGCCCCCTGGGAGAAATCCGCTCCGGGAGTGTTTCCTGTCGTCATCATCTCCCCTTCCCCATGAGAAGACGCAGGCGGCGGTCGGCTCGCATGAGGTCGATGATCTCCCACAGCAGCAGGCCGAAGGCGATGATCCCCAGGGGCCAGGTCAGGTAGACCCGGGCGTTGGTCTTGGTCCGCCCGTCGGAGGTGACGGCCTCGATGTCCAGGTTGGTGAACGCGCTCGTCGGGTCGTCACCCGACCCGCCGGTGCGGTGGTAGTAGGACAGCCCCATGTCCTTGGCCACGGTCTGGAGCTCGTTCTCGTCGATCTTCGACACGCCCGGTTGTCCGCCCTCCCCGTCGGCGATGTAGTCGGACTGGGTGTGCTCGCCGGTGGCGGCCGAGCCGTCGTAGCTGCGCATCTGCCCGCCCTCGGCGGTTCCGTAGCCCAGCACCGCGCCGCCGTCGACGAGGCCGGCCAGCGACTGCCAGGAGATGCCCGCGCTGTCGGCCGCCTGGGCGCCGCGGCCGTCATCGGTGGCCTCGCCGTCGGAGAAGATATAGACGAGGCGGATGTCCTTGGGCTCGGACTGACGGGACTGGACCAGGGACTGGCCCAGCAGCGGCAGCGCCACCTCCAGCGAGGAGCCGGTGGCGTGGCCCGTCACCTCCTGCTTGAGCGAGCCGATCCAGGAGTCGACGGCGTTGGTGTCGTGGGTCAGCGGCAGCTCCGTGGCCGCGGTGTTGTCCAGGGCGATGATGGAGAACCGGGAGTCCGGGAAGGCGTCCCGGACGGCGCGCATGTCGGAGCGCACGCCGTCGAGCCTGGTGGAGGCCGCCTGGTCGACGCCGTCGGGCCCCTTGCCCTGGTAGTCCTCGGCCGCCATGGACCCGGTGCGGTCCACCACCATGTAGATCTCCACGTTGGAGACGCTGATGGCCTCGCTGCCACGGATCGCCGGCCCCGCCATGGCCAGCACGATGACGACGACGATGGCCAGGCGTCGCCACCAGGCCCAGCGGGCGACCGGTTCGGCGGCATCACGGTCCAGTCGACGGCGGGAGACGATGAGCAGAGTGACCAGAGCGGCACTCACGAGGAGGACGAGAATCCACCAGGTGACCGGGATGAACGCGAAGTCTCCGATGATGGGAACTGGTCTCATGCTCGCCTCCAGGTGGTCAGCCCCAGATAGCCCAGAAGCACCAGGGAGAGGGTGATGACGAGCGTCTGGGGGACGTCGGTGCGACGGGTCTGCTTCCGGCCTCCCAGCGCGTTGACCTCGGTCTTCTCCAGCTGCTTGACGATGTCGCCGCCGGTGCCCGAGTCCTCGACGTCGTAGAAGCGTCCCCTCCCCTGTCCCTCGGTGACGGTCTTGAGCTCCTCGCGGGAGTCCTCGGGGCTCTGGTCGAGCTCGTACTGGTGGGACTGCTTGTCGTCGGCGCCGTAGATGGAGAACAGGCGGATCTTGCGCTCCGCCAGCAGGTCGACGGCGTCGGGGAGGGTGTAGATCTGCTCCTTGTCGGGGTCGATGACCTGGTTGTCGGTGGCCAGGATGATGGAGCGGGAGCGCTCCAGGCCCTGGTTGTCGAAGGCCTGCGCGCAGGAGGCGAGCCCGTCACCGGCCAGGGAGGAGCCGTTGATGCTCCGGTTCTGGGTCCCGCTGAAGGCCTCGCTGTACCTGAGCGCCTGCTTGTAGGTGGGATTGTCCGGATCGATGTCCAGGACGTCGCCCAGGTCGTCCATCTGCTGACGCAGCAGCTCGTAGTCGTCCGTGAGCGGAACGATGGTCTGCGCCGCGGAGTTCCAGGCCACGAGCCCCACGCGCTCGCCGTCGAAGTCCTCCAGGATGTCGGCGAAGGTGGTCAGGACGGAGGAGTCGATCCTCACCATCGACGTCGATACGTCCAGGCACAGGACGATGTCCCGGTTGGCCAGGGCGTCGGAGCGCTCGGTGACGCGTACGGGGCGGCCGGCGATGGCGGAGGCGCTCAGCAGGCACACGGCCAGCAGAACCGCCAGGAGCGCGTGGAGCCGGCGCTGGGACCGGATACGGGAGCGCACCGCGGGAAGCTGGAACAGGCTCGCCGAGTTCGCCAGGCGCCGCGGGAGCTCCACGGTCTGCTGGATCTCCGAACGCCTCCAGGGCAGCACCAGGCGCTTTCGGGACGAGGAGCCGGACAGTCCGTTCGAGCGGCGATCGCGGACGAGAACCGCGATGACCGCCACCACGGCAAGAGCGACAAGGATGCCGAACAGCCAGGGCATCACCATTGGGTGACCACCTCCCGTGCGTGATTGAGGGCCTCTTGCGCGGCGGACTCCGGCTCACGGTCGAAGGAGGGCTGCTCCCACACGGCGAGCAGCTCACCGACATGCCCCAGCGGGTTGGTGTCGAGGGGACGGCCCGCCTCGCGCACGCTGCGTCGGCGCTCCTCCACCGAGTGCGGGCCGGCGGTATCGGCCATGTCGAGGATCTCCGAGACCGTGGCGGTGGTGATCTCCTCGCCGCTGCGGGCCTCGGCGAAGCCGCGCAGCAGCGCCGCCAGCTCCAGGTGCAGCTCGCGCAGGTCCAGCTCCCCGCCGTCCCAGCGCTGGGTGATATCGGTGAGGCGATCACCCCACTGACGGCGCTCACGAGGAGCCATCGGGATGTCTCCGACCTCGAGGGAGGTGTCTCTACGGGTCACCAGGAAGGTGCGCAGCAGCCAGGCGCTCACCAGGAGGAGCCCGATGATCATCACGATGACCATCCATATCGGCATGAGAACCGGGGGCATGATCTGCACGGGTCATCGCCTCCCTCGGGCCACGGCGGCGCGCTCGCGCTGGAGGAGCTCGGCGATGGAGTCGATGAGGGTCTCCTCGGAGGAGACGACGCCGTACTCAACGTGCCGGGCGTCGAGCACCTGCTCGACGGCGGCTCGCCACTGCTCGCGCACCGCTGCCGCCTGAGCCACCAGGTAGGTGTCGGCGCGCAGGAAGGCCGGGATCTCGAAGGGCAGGTCGATGTCCCGCCCGCGGCCGCCGTCGGGGCGCAGCGGGTCGTCGTCCTCGATCTGCACGACGATCACCTCGTGCTGGATCGACAGGCGCCGCAGCCAGGTCGCGGCGTCGGGGCCGGGGTGGGCGGTGTCGGTGATGAGGACCACCAGGCTACGACGACGGTGCCAGGTGCTCACCCGCTCCATGAGCCGCGGCAGGCTGGAGGGGGGCGCGCCGGGGGCCAGCTCGAAGACGCCGTCGGGCGCTCCTTCGACGGGTACGTCGAGGTCCTCATAGGTGCGGGCCAGCAGGGTCAGCAGGGTCTCCACGTGCTTGGCCCCCGAGCGCGCCGGGCGTGAGATCGTCCGGCCGGCGTCCCCGGCCACGAGCGCCACCGAGTCGCCCCGCATGCGAGCCAGGTAGGCGAAGACCTCGGCGACCCCGAGGGCCAGGTCCCGCTTGTCCTCCCCGGAGGGGGCCATCGCCGCCATGGTCCGTCCGGTGTCCACGGCCAGGACCATCGACATCATGGACTCGCGCTGGTAGCGCTTGATGACCGGCTGGCCCAGACGGGCCGAGGACTTCCAGTCGATGTCGGAGATGTCGTCCCCGGGCCGGTAGAAGGACATGTCGTCGAAGTCCTGGCCGCGCCCGACGAAGACCGACTTGTGGCGCCCGTCGAGCAGCCCGGTGGCCCGGCGCAGGGTCGGCAGGCTCAGGGCCGCGCGCAGGCGCTCGATCCGCGCGCCGCGCCGCCCGCCGCCGGGGTCGGACTCGGGTGCTCCGAGAGCGTCAGGTGCCTCCATACTCATCGCTCAGCTGGTCCCCACCGGGCTCAGGGCGTGGGGACGGCGGCGAAGATGGCGTCAATGATCGCCTCGGGGGCGACGCCGTCGGCCAGGGCGTCATAGGTGAGCACCAGCCGGTGGCGCAGCACCCCGTGGCGCAGCAGGCGGACGTCGTCGGGAATGACGTAGGTGCGCCCCTCCTGCAGGGCGACGGCCTGGGCCACCTTCATCAGCGCGATGCCGCCGCGCGGGGACGCGCCCACGCGCACCTGCCGGTCCAGGCCGGGCACGGGCCGCGGTCCTCCGCCGCGGGAGGTGTTGATGAGGGCGACGATGTACTGCTTGATGACAGGGTCGACGTAGACCCGTTCGGCGGCCCGCTGGAGCCACTCGACGTCGTCGGTGGAGATGGGCCGTCCGGTCACGGGCTTGTCGAAGGCGCCGTTGGAGATGCGGTCCAGGACGTCGGCCTCCTCCGAGGGCCGGGGGTAGGTGAGCACCTCCTTCATGAGGAAGCGGTCCATCTGCGCCTCGGGCAGGACGTAGGTGCCCTCCTCCTCGATGGGGTTCTGGGTGGCCAGGACCATGAAGGGGTGCGGCAGCGGGTAGACGACGCCGCCGATGGAGGTCTGGCGCTCCTGCATGGCCTCGAGCATGGCCGACTGGGTCTTGGCGCTGGACCGGTTGATCTCATCGAGCAGGACGATGTTGGCGTGAACCGGCCCCAGCTGGGTGGTCATCTCACCGGTGGAGGAGTTGAGGATCTGGGTGCCCACGATGTCGTTGGGCATGAGGTCGGGGGTGCACTGGATGCGACGGAAGGAGCCGGAGACGGCGGAGGCCAGCGTCTGGGCGGCGGTGGTCTTGGCCAGGCCGGGCACCGACTCCAGCAGGATGTGGCCGCTGGACATCAGCGAGGTGACCAGCGCCGTGCGCAGCTGCTCCTGGCCGACGACCCGCTGGGAGAAGATATCCGCCACCGCCTTGAGCAGCACGCCGGCGCGCTCCACGTCGGCGTCCCCGGCGCCGCGTCGGCTGGAGGCGGCGCGGGCCTCACAGCGCAGCGCCTCACGGGAGGGCAGGGGGCCGGTGCCGACCTTCTCCTCCGCCGGCGCCGCCGGCCCGGAGGGGTAGCCGGGAACCGTCGCCCTGGACGATGACGGCGCCGAGGGGGACGCCTGAGCCCCGGAGGCCTGCGGATCGACCTGAGGCGGGAACGCCGGCGGCGGCTGGACCATGGCCGGGCCTCCCTGCCCGGTCGGCTGACCAGCTGGCTGCCCGGTCGGCTGTCCCGTCGGCTGCCCGGTCGGCTGACCACTGCCCCAGCCGCCCGGCTGACTGCCGGGTTGGGTACGGTGCTCAGGCTGCATGCTCATGGTTCTCCTTGGTCGGTTCTGGCTTGATTCCTCGCGCCGTGTGCTCACGCCCGGAAGGGCGACGCGTTGGCAGGCTATACGAGCCGACGCCGGCTGGGGCACCCGGGAGGGGAGAGTCCTCCCCACGGGCCCGGCACAGTCTCACTCACCTTTCGCCGCTATCACGTCACTTCAGAGGAAATGTGAGACGAATCGTCCTGGAGCCGGTGACCTCCGGTTCACATCTGGCCGAGGTTGACCCGGCTTCCGGCCATGCTCAGCCGGATCCCGTCGTCGGTGACGATCGCGCTGGTCGGGCGCAGTCCCCGAGGCAGGGAGTCGGCTGGGACCGTGATCTGCGAAGAGTCCAGCCCGACATAGCTGAGCAGGCTGTCATCCCCGACGTCGACCCCGGTCTGCTCCCCTCCCATGCGGGTGGAGGTGATGGTCAGGACCAGGCTGCCGTCGGACCCCACCGACGGCACGATCTCCGCCTCGCCGCTCAGGCCGAGCAGGGAGGCCGAGGCCTGGATGGCTCCCGGCTCCTGGGCACTCGTGCCGGTCCGCTTGGCCTTGAGCGTCATGCCCTGCATCCTCGGATGAGACCGGGCGGCGAGCGCGGCCACCTGCCGCCAGTCGATCGTTGCCGATGCCGTCACGGTGCCGGCCGGGTAGGGGGAACGCAGGCTGATGCGGCTGAGGTCGACGTCGACGTCGCTGAGCGTGACCGTGCCTCCGCCCTCGCCCCGGGAGGTGATCTCCAGACTCTCGGAGTCCACCGTCAGGCTGTCCAGCGAGCCGCCGACGAGCTGGCGCAGGACGATCCCCCTGGTGGCGATCCTCGCGTCCGAGCTGAGCCCCGGCAGGGCGGAACGCACCGCGGCATCGACCTGTCCGCGCACGAGGTACTCCGCCCCGACGGCCCCGGCCGTCAGAACGACGACGAGCACCAGGAGCACCACCATCCAGCGTCGCCCCCGGCGACGCGCGGGACGGCGTCGACCACCTTCCGCGGAATCACGCTCCTCGGCGTCGCCCTCCAGGACCTCCTCGAAGAAGGCCTCCCGGGACCCGCCCGTCTCACTCTCGCTTTCCGACCCCTCGGGCAGATCGGCGTCACCCCGGTCGCGCATCTCACCTCGTGCCACGTCATCGCCTCGGTGCCGATGACGAGCTCTGCGCCACTGGAGCAGTGCTGACCGAGCGCTCGGCCGTCTGGTCGCCAGGCGCCTGGTTGGCGGCCTGCTCCTCATCCAGCATGTAGAGGTCCTCGGCCGTGACCATGAGGGTGGACACGGCGTGCTCCACCAGTGCTGTGCGCCGGTTGGAGGCCGCTCCCGCAACGCGTCCGCCGCGCAGCCCGCGCACCCCCACCCGGTCGAGCTTCTCGCAGACGTTGTCGAGCTTGCGGTTGAACTTGGTCAACGGCCATCCCAGGCGCGCCGCGGCCGCCGCGGAGGAGGGGATCTCGGCGGCTCCGGTCCCGGCCCGCTTGAGCACCGGCTCGGACAGGGCCAGGACGAGCAGCAGCTGGGAACGGGTCATCGGGGTCACCCCGATAGTGGTCTGCCCCGAGGACTGGCGCACGCCGTCGATCCCGGAGAAGTGGTCCTCCCCGGAGGTGATGAGGATGATCTCGTAGGTGGTGGGTCCGGCGGAGAAGGTGAGGATCACCCGGGGGAAGACCAGGGGAATGCGGGCTCCGGGGGCCAGTCGCGACTGGACCAGCCCCTCGCCGTCGGTCAGCGTGGCCGACAGCCGGCTCCCCTCGTTGGCGATCCACCAGAGCCTCTCGGAGAAGCCGAAGACCAGGAAGCGGCGGTGGAGGTAGGGGTTGTCGTCGATGTCCAGGTCGCCGCCTCGGCCGATGACGAAGGTGTCGGTGGAAGCGACCCGGTAGATCTCGCCGGAGAAGTCCAGGACGAGCTCGTCGGGCTGCTCGGGACTGACCTCCGGCATCTCCGTCCAGGTCAGGTCACTCATTAGTTCTCCTTCCACAGTTCCGGTCTCGTTCCGGAGCGGTCAGCAACGGAGCGACGGGGCCGCAGTAGCACCAATCCGTCCAGTGCCGTCTGGTGCTGTCTGATCTTGTCTGACGTTGCAACGAGGTGCTGTCGGCGCCTACGACAAGTCTTGCCGAGAACCCGGTTCCGCACCGGCGAAGCATCGTCGAGCAGAATATGACCTCACCCACTTCGTGGTCGCAGCCATGCCGGTGGATCAACACGAAGCGTCACACCGTCGCCGATATCCATCAGGTCCCCCATGAAGACCGGCGTCGGCATCCCCGAGCCCAGCAGGACGGGGGTCGCACCGGGGCGGGCCAGCACCGTGCCGTTGGAGGAGCCGAGGTCCTGAGCCAGGATGCTCCACCCCGAGGTCGTGAGCATGAGATGGGAGCGCGAGACCATGTGCTGCGGGCTGGGCACCGCCACCAGGGCCACGATGTGCGGATCACCCCCGTGCTGCAGCTGGGGGGCCCGTCCCACGACGACGTCACCGGCGACCTCGACGGCGGCTCCCGTCGACAGAGTCAGCGTGGCCAGCGCCGGTCGGCGCACGTAGGAGAACACGCCCGTCAGGGGCAGGGAGCAGGTCAGGCAGTCCCGGAGCTCGGGCGGGTTGGCGTGCCCCTGGGGACAGATCGACGCCCGCACCGGCGGCGCCGCGATGAGAGCGGCCTCGGAGGCGGAGACGACCTCGGTGTTGGGCAGTGCCTCCAGAGGCTGGGGGGCACGAACCGGCTGGGGTTGCTTGCTCTTGGAGTTGTCCGGCGCGGTGGGGGTGTCGGCCGTCGGCTGGCTTCCCGAGCTCGCCGAGGGTGCCGACGGGGCCCGGTGAGCGCCTCGACGTCGACGCCCCGATCCGGGCTCCGGCTCGGGGTAGTCCGGGAACAGGCCAATGCCATCAGTGTCAGAACCGTCGGCCTCAGCGTCCTGCCGGCTCGCGCCCACAGGCTCAGGGGAGTCGTCGGGATCCTCCCAGACGCCCGTCTCCAGCATCTCGGGAGAGGATTCGGCGAGGCTCGGCACGACGGGCTCCGCGGCAGAGTCCTCCCTGTCCTCCCTGTCCTTCTCGTTCTCCCCGTCCTCATCGCGGCCCAGCCGGCCCGTTGCGGCGCTCGCCTCCGCGCTGCGGTTACCGGCGGGCTCCGCGGCATGCGCGACGGGCACGACGTCATCAGAGTCCTCACCAGGGTCCTCATCGGTGTCCGGACTCCAGACGTCCTCAGTCTCCAGGAGCGTCGGGGCCGTATCCCGGTCCTGCGGCAGCTCCGTCACCAGGGCGACCGGCCTGAGCAGGGTGGTCTCGTCACCGGGATCCGCCGGGACGATGCCGACGGAGCCGTCGGAGGCCTCCTCGTCATCCCAGGCCTCCACGGGCCGCAGGCCGGTCTGCCGCGCCGTCGTGGTCGGTGCTGTGGTCGACGTCGTGTCCCCCTCGGCCTGCGCAGTCGACGCCGTGGGCCCCACCCTGGGCAGGTAGGTGCCCCCCAGGGCCTGGAGGACCCGCAGTCCCGCCTCGACGGAGACGGTGCGCGAGGCGGCCCCGGCAGCCGGAGTGATGACGGCGACGCCATCAACGCCGTCGGCCCGCAGAGAGCCGTCCGAGAGCCGCGTGAGCCCCTCGGGCAGCGGAACGCGCTCGCCTGGCAGAGGTGATGCGGTCACTGCGCCTCCTGGGTCGGGGTGCCGTCGAGGGCGGCTGTCGGGGCGGAGACCGGGAGCTCGACGGAGTCCACGACGACGGCCGTGGTGTTGTCGTGGCCACCCCCTTCCAGGGAGGCCGCCACCAGGAGCTCGGCCGTGCGCTGCGCCGTGTAGCCGGCGGCCAGCACGGTGGCGATGGCCTCGTCGTCGAGCTCGTCGCTCAGGCCGTCGGAGCAGATGAGCAGCCGGTCTCCGGCGGCGACCGGGACGCTGTAGAGATCGGGGACCGCGGAGTCGGCGATGCCTCCCCCCAGCGCGCGGGTGACGACATTGCGGCGAGGGTCGCGCCGCGCCTGCTCGGGGGTGATCTCCCCGGTCTCGACCAGGATCTGGACCCGGGAGTGGTCCCGGGTGACCTGGGAGAGCATGTCGTCGCGCAGCAGGTAGACCCGGGCGTCCCCGATGTTGAAGATGATCCAGGTCGGCCGGGTGACTCCCTGCTCGTCCTCCATCCAGGCCAGGACGACGCCGGCGATCGTGGCGCCGGGCAGGTAGGCGGCGTGGGACGGGATGGAGACGATCGCCTCCTGGGCGGCCATCACCGCGTGGACGACGGTCCCCACGTCGGTGACGGTCGTCCCGGCCAGTGAGTAGAGGGAGTCGAGGGCGACCTGCGTGGCCATCCGGCCGGCGGCGTGCCCGCCCATGCCGTCGACGACGACGAAGGCCGGGGCGATGGCGAGGTAGCCGTCCTCGTTGATCGTGCGCAGGCGCCCCACGTCAGTGGCCGCGCCGACGACGACCTCGGAGGGCCCGGCGCCGTCTGCGCCGCGGATCACGAGGGCCTCGGCGTCAGCACGAACGTGCTCGGTCATCGTCTCCCTTTCCCTGCGTTGCTTGCACCCCCCTAGTAAACCCCAGCACCCGTTCCTGAACCACCGCACCACGGCGGAGATTCCACCATACGGGAGACTCTACCGTGCCGGAGGCGGTCGGCAGCGCCGCCGCCTCCTTCCGGCACGGGGCATCCGTTCCTTCCTCCATCCTCTTCGTCCCCGACCGCTTCTCACGGGTTGTCACGGGTGGCCGTGACCCGTCAGGCAGTCAGCACCGCAGGCTCCTCAGGTAGTCTTTCTGCGCGGCCGGTTCTCCGGCCCATGCGCCACCAGTGCGGTACCGCGTTCCCTGACTCGGCACCGCAGGTGGTCCCGACACCCTATCCACGACGGAGCCAGGTGCCGGTCACAACCTGGACCGACGCAATTTTCCCGACCCCCGAAGGACCCAGCATGTCTCAGGCCAAGGACGAGCTTGTCGCGCGCGCGCAAGATCCCAACGCAGAGCTGGAGACCCTCCACCAGCTGGCACAGAACTACCCCGGCCTGCGCCCCTACATCGCCGCCAACCCGCGGACCTATCCCGCCCTCCTGGAATGGCTGGGCACCCTGGGCGACCCCGCGGTCGACGCCGCCCTGGCCTCTCGTGGTGGACAGCCTCAGTCGGCCCAGTCGCCTCAGGGCGAGCCCCAGCTGGCGGTCGTCTCGCCCCCCGGCACCCAGCCGGGGTCGCCGTCGGCCGGGTCCTCGGAGGCTCCGACTCAGGTGACCCTGCCGCGCTCGCTCCAGCCCGGCAGCGCATCCTCTGGAACCTCAGGGTCCTCCGGGACCTCCGCGATCTCCGCAACCAGCTCGAGGAGCGCCGCGAGCGCGTCCAGCGCCTTCAGCGCGGCCGGCGCCAACACCCAGGTCGACCGCTTCCGGGCCTCGGGCGACCCGACCGTCTCCGACCCCACCTTCCACCCCACCCAGGCCATTCCGTCCCAGTCACCGGCCAGGCCGGTCCAGCCGGCCCTGCAGCAGACCTTCCAGCAGTCGGCGAACGTCTCTCAGGCCCAGAGCCCGGTCATTCCCGCCGCCACGCAGGCCTCAGCCGCCACCGACGGCGGTGCCGGCGTCTTCGGCGTCGGCACCGAGGACGACGAGCCCTCGACCCCGTCCTCCTTCCTGACGTCCAACCGCATCCTGCTGATCCTGGCCTTCATCGTGATCATCATCCTGATCTTCCTGGCGTCCTGGTACTTCTCCGGCGGCGACGGCCGCGACTCGGCGACCGGTTCGCAGACCCAGGCCACGGCCCAGAGCGGCCAGGGGGCCGGCGCCGCCCCGAGCGCCGCCTCAGCCTCCCCCAAGGCCTCGGCCACTCCCAGCGCCTCGGCAACGCCCACTCTCAAGGCGCCCGCCCCCAACGGGGCCCAGGAGATGTCCGCCTTCAACGCCCCCAGCGGCAACATCACCTGCACACTGGGCGACAACGAGGTGACCTGCACCATCAACGAGCACGCCGCGACGCCCGCCTGCCCCGCCTCACGGCCCCTGACAGTCAAGGTCGGCACCAACGGGCAGTCCAGCCAGTCCTGCGGATCGACCTTCACCCCCAGCGGCAGCAGCCTCAACTACAACTTCTCGGCCAAGAACTCCAGCTTCGCCTGCACCTCGACCGAGAACGGCATGCAGTGCTGGAGCCAGGTCAGCGGAGAGGGCTTCACCCTCAGCCGCGAGGGGGTCGAATCCACCACCCACGGCCGCTGAGCGCTCCCGCCCGGGTCGGTCCCTCGACCGGATCGGACCGGCCCGGCCACCAGCAGGCACCTACTCCCAGCAGCTCTCGACATGGCCACCTCCTACAACGCGATACTCACTCGCCCCGGCGCCCGCTCCTTCACGACCGCGGGCCTCATCGCCCGGTTCCCCATGTCGATGGTGGGGATCTCCACGATTCTCGCCGTCGAGGAGCTCTACGGCTCCTACACGGCCGCCGGGCTGGTCAGCGCCGCGAACTTCGTGGCGATGGCGATCGGGGCGCCGATCCTGGCCCGGTGCGTCGACCGCTACGGCCAGTCGCGCGTCATGCTGCCGGCGATCACGGCGTCGTCGGCGAGCCTGGCGGGGCTGGTCGTCGCCGCCTCCACGCACATGCATCTGAGTGCTCTGGCGGTGCTGGCCGCCCTGGCGGGCGGGCTGACCGGCTCCATGGGCTCACTGGTGCGGGCGCGCTGGACGGCGATGCTCACTCGCCCCGAGGACGTCCACGCGGCCTTCTCCCTGGAGGCGGCCCTGGACGAGGTGGCCTTCATCCTCGGCCCGGTGCTGGCCACCGCCCTGTGCACGACGCCGTTCCTCCCGGTGACCTCGGGCTGGGTGACCTGCCTGGCGATGCAGCTGTTCGGCGGGCTGTGGTTCCTCAGCCGGCGCGCCACCGAGCCCGCCCCGCATCCTCACCGGTCGCAGCACAGGACTGAGGTCGCCGAGGACGCCGAGAGCTCCAAGGGCTCCGCCGCCGACGCGGCTCATGACCCCGCGCGGCACCGTCCGGTTCTGCGCTACGGGGCCGTCGTGGCCGCCGTCGTCGTCTTCCTGCTCGCCGGCGCCATGTTCGGGGCCAACGACGTGGCCGCGGTCGCCTTCGCCACTGAGGCCGGACACAAGTCGGCCTCCGGCCTGGTGCTGGCGGTCTGGGGCGTGGGGTCCTTCGCCGCCGCCCTCCTCTACGGATCGCGCACGTGGGGGTGGCCGCTGTGGAAGCAGCTCATGGCCGGGACGGTGGCGCTGGCCGTGGGTACCTCGACCTTCTCCCTGGCGCCGAACCTCGTGATCCTCTCGGTGCTGGCCCTGATGACGGGACTGGCCATCGCCCCCACCCTGACCAGCGGCAACAACATCGTGCAGGTGACGGTGGCCCCGTCCCAGCTCACCGAGGGGCTGGCCTGGGTGAGTACGGCGCTCAATGTCGGGGTCTCGGTCGGGTCGCTGCTGGCGGGTCAGGCCGCGGACGCCGGCGGATCGCGGGCCGGGTACCTGACGGTCGCCGGCTTCGCCTGGGCCGCCGTCGTGGCCGGGATCGTGGGCCTGCCCGCCCTCAGGCGCGCGCGGACCACTCGCCCCCTGTCGGCCCACTGACGACCGGGGGACTGACTCTCGATTCCCGGCAGGCTCCGCGCCTCTTCTACACTCAGCGCGATGTCCATCGCAGGGAATTCACTGAACGAGGCCCAATCCGCACGGTCCGGCTCCGAGGCCGAGGACCGTCAGGACCGTGACCACCGCACGGACCGCCGCGCACCGGCAACCCGGCTCGCGCCTCTGGTTGCAGCCGCACGCGCACCGGTCGTGGCCGTCCTGGGGTGGCTCGTGCTGCTGGTGCCCGCCTACTGGTCCCTGGTGGACGGCAACGGCCAGTGGCTCTTCAAGCTCGATTCCTTCGTCTACTACGAGGCTGTTCGCCAGTGGCACGAGGGAGGAGACCTCTACAGCTGGTACGCCAACCCGCCCCAGCACCTGTGGCCCTTCACCTACACGCCGCTGGCGGCCTGGGTCATCACGCCGCTGACCTGGATGTCGTACCAGTCGGCCACCGTGCTGCTGATGGTGGCCACCCCGCTGTGCGCCGCTGTGACGGTGTACGCGGTGCTCAGGCAGCTGAGGGTCAGGGTCCGCACGGCGCACGGCCTGGCGCCGTGGCTCGCACTGGTCGGGGTGGTCGTGCTGGAGCCCCTCCCCAAGACGATGGAGTACGCGCAGGTCAACGCCATCCTCATGGCCCTGGTCGCCGTCGACCTGCTCGTGGTGCCCACCCGATCACGGTGGCGCGGCGTCCTCAGCGGCCTGGCCGCGGCGATCAAGCTGACGCCGGCGGTGGCGATCCTGGTGCTCCTGGCGCGACGCGAGTGGCGGGCAGCCTCCACGATGGCCGGCAGCGCCGTCGGGCTGACGGTCCTGGCCGGGCTGATGGCTCCCGCCGAGACGTGGGAGTTCTTCACCTCGGCCATGTGGGACCCGGGGCGCGCCGGCTTCGCCGACTACTCCGGCAACCAGAACCTCAAGGGCGCGATCGCCCGGGCGCTGCCGGAGTCGGCCTGGAACCCGACCTGGGCGGCGTGCTCACTGCTGACGGTGGTCGCGGCCTGGTTCCTGTGCCGCCGGCTGGACCGACTGCGGGGCTCGGGCAGCACGACCGACGACGGCGTGGCCGGCACCGCGGACTCCGCTCACGCCGCAGAGGCCGGCCTGGTCCTGTCCCTTCAGGTCAGCGTGGTCATGGTGCTGGGCCTGCTCATCTCCCCCATCTCCTGGTCGCACCACTGGGTGTGGTGCCTGCCGGCCCTCATGTCGGTGGGGGCGGCGTCCTGGCGCTGGCGCTCCACCGCGCTCGGGGTCGCCGGGGTCGCCGGGGTCCTCGTCTTCGTCCTGGCGATGCAGTGGTGGTTCCCCGAGCAGAACCATGTCGAGCAGGGCTGGCCCGCCTGGGCCAAGGTCGTCGGCTCGAGCTATACCTGGTGGGCCCTGGGCTGCGGCGCCACCCTGTGGTGGGCGTCCGGCCGGCGCCTGGCGGCTTTAAGCGGTCGCGTCAGTGGATGACTCAGTGGATGACTTATTGGATGACTTATTGGATGCGGGGCGCTGCGATGACATGAGGGGCGAGGGCGGTCGCCCCGCGGTGCCTCGTGGTGCCCCGTGGGCACTGCACGAGCCCAGGAGTCCACTGGCCGGGACGCGGGGGTACTCCACGAGGTCCGGGGTCTCGTGCAGTGCACCCAACCCCTGGCCAGTAGGTCCCGAGGCTCGTGGAGTAGCCCGCCCCCTGGCGGCGGAATCCGAGGCGCCCCGCTTCAGAACGCTCAGAACGCCCCCTCACATCGGCCCCCGGATTCGGCCCGTCGCCTAGGATCGGGGGGTGCCCCTCTCCGACATCGCCCGCGCCGTCGAGGACCAGTTCCACCGCGACTCCGTCCCCGTCCTCAAGCGTCAGGGCTGGCGCCCCCGCGTCATCCCCTACGACGGCTACGGCACCAGCGCACCGACTCGGCCGGAACCGTCAGCCCCATCGAACCCGTCAGGGCCGACGTCGGATCAGCGCCACAGGGCGATCCACCCGCGAGCCCGAGGCGGCGGCCGCCCGGGGACGCCCTCGGTGTCCCGCGCGGCCGAGGCCTCCCGGCCCGCCTCCATGGCCCGGGTACTGGCCCGCATGGTGATGCGCCCCCAGGACGCCCCGGCCGAGGGCCCGCTGTTCCGCTCCCTGCCGGCCTCCCTGCCGGTCAGCCCCGCACAGGCCCGCGACTTCGCCCTGACCAGCCTGCTCGACGCCCAGCGCGGCTGGCGCCTGTTCATCGAGGTGCCGGTGGCCTTCCTGCCGGTGACCGTCCACGTGGGTCGGGCCAGCGTGCGCACCAGGGCGGACCGCAGCGGCTACATCGACGTCGTCGTGCGCGATCACGGGCTGGAGCCGGGCTGGCACGAGGCCCGGATCGAGGCGACCGGGGCCGAGGCCGTCGCCGCCAAGGTCCTCATCATCCCCGAGGGCCCGCGTCTGGGGATCATCTCCGACATCGACGACACTGCCATGGTGACGCACGTCCCCCGCGTGCTCGTGGCCGCCTGGAACCAGCTCGTCAAGTACTCCTCGGCGCGCGAGCCCGTCCCCGGCATGGCCGAGCTCTACTCGCGCATCCGGGCCGCCCACCCGGACACCCCGATGATGTACCTGTCCACTGGCGCGTGGAACGTGATGCCCACGCTGCGCTCCTTCTTCTCCCGCCACGGCTTCCCCTCGGGACCGGCGCTCATGACCGACTGGGGGCCGACCAACACCGGCTGGTTCCGCTCGGGCATCGAGCACAAGCGCACCGAGCTGCGCCGGCTCATGATCGACCTGCCCCAGATCACCTGGATCCTCTTCGGCGACGACGGCCAGCACGACCCGCACATCTACGGCGAGGCCGCCCGCCACCACGCCGACCGGATCGCCGCCGTCGCCATCCGCCGCCTGACCGCCACCCAGCAGGTGCTCGCCGGCGGGCTGACCGCTCACCCCATGGGCATCGGCCCCGAGGCCCGCACCCTGGCCGAGGCCGACGTGCCCGTCGTCGTGGGCGCCGACGGCTACGAGCTGGCCCGGCTCCTGCCCCGCTGGCTGCTGGAGGCCCCGCCGCGCCGCTGACGACCTCGGGGAGTCACCGAACGTCACCGGTGGCCGCCGACGGTCACCGACGGTCAGAGTCGGTCACCGAAAAGCTCGCGACCGTGCCCTGCGGCGCGGATCCTGAACTCTCGGACCAGCCTGCGCCCCACAGGGTACGGCCGCGCGACCGGAGGCAACGGAGGCGGCCCCGCCGGTTCCAGCGGCCCTCTCCCCCGGTGCGGCATGTCTCACGCCGCCTCCTCCGACTCCGCCGATCCCCGGCAGCATGCGGTTCGACCAGCTCCCTCCTCTCTTCACAGGAAGACCACAGACGTGCCCTACGAGGCCGACAGGTCCCGGCGGTTATCTGGTTCCACATGGGGCGCACGCCCAGTTCCCATCCCCACCGAACAGGAGGAACCACAATGTCCCCCTTCTCCACTGACGTCTCTGCCAAGGACTCCTCGACCGAGCCCACCGCCACGTCCGCCGCGGGTACTGCGGCCCCGAGAGCCCGCTCGGCGTCCTCAACGTCCTCGACCGCCGCCTCGCTGCGCCGCCACGCGATCCTGGCCGACCTCAACGTGCTGCAGGTAGCGACCCTCATGGGCACCGGTCTGCTGGTGGCCCTCGGCGTGGTCCTGGGCGGGCGCTCCTACATCACCACCGTCTCACCTGACGGCCTCGTCAGCGCCCAGCCCGGCGCCCACGGAACCAGCACCGAGAGCCAGGCCGGCGACGACTCCTCGCCGGCAGCCATGTGATTCCACAGCATCGTGCGAACGCCCCCGCACGTGACGCTGTGGGCGATCAGGCCGCCGCCGGGACCTCCTCGCGGCGGCCGCCGCGGTCAGGGGCCGGTATGGTGATGACTCATCAACCAGCGCTTCCCTCAAGCTCAGGAGACATACATGGCCGGCAAGATCCCCTTCATCCTCGGACTCGGCGCAGGGTACGTGCTCGGGACCCGCGCGGGGCGCGCCCAGTACGAGCGCATCAAGTCCGCCGCCTCGAGGGTCGCTGAGCAGCCCTTCGTGCGCACCCGGGTCGACGCCGCCTCCAGCCACGTCAAGCAGGCCGTGCGCACCCAGGGCGAGGCCGTCACCGAGAAGGTGGCCGACGCCGTCAAGGAGCGGCTCTTCGGGGCGCCGTCGGCCAGGAGCGGTGGCCAGTCCCAGCCCGTCGACGCCGGCGAGGCCAGCGTTCGCCCGGTCGGCGAGGAGGTCTGAGGCCGGCTACTGGCCGGCTACTCGTCGGGGCCGGTCGGCCCTCCACCGCGACCGCGCCAGGCCGGAGGCTTGAGCGGCCCCATCATGAGCGCCCGGCGCCAGCCGACCAGGGCGCCCGCCCCGCTGCGGCGTCCGGCCCGGCGCCGCTCCCGGTCGGCGATGACCGGCAGCTGCCAGGAGCGCCAGTAGGCGAGCACGCACAGTCCCGCCCCCACGGCGGTGGACACCAGCATGGCGTGCGCGTCGGCCACCCCCGCCTTCACCGCCACGACCTGAGTGCCTGCGGCGATGAGCGCCGGGATCGCGTAGAGCTTGTTGCCGCCGAAGACCGCCGGGGTCTCCCCCACCGCGACATCGCGGATCATGGAGCCCCCGATCGCCGTGAGGCAGCCCAGCAGGAGGGCCGGCATGACGCCGAGCCCGTGGGTGAGGGCCTTCGAGGCGCCGGTGGCGGCCCAGCAGCCCAGGATGACGGCGTCGGCGACCACGAGCAGGCGCCGGGTGGGGCGCGAGGTCAGGGGCACGAACCAGGCCACCGTGGCGCCCAGGCAGGCGGTGTAGAGGTAGTAGGGGTCGGTCAGGGCGAAGGGCGGGCCGGCCTGGATCATGACATCGCGCAGAATGCCGCCGGCGGTGGACGTCAGCATGGCCAGGACGACGAAGCCCACGAGGTCGAAGTTCTTGCGCCGGGCGATGAGCCCGCCCAGGATCCCGTTGAGCAGGACGCCGCACAGGTCGAGCACCCGGAAGGTGTCGGTGAGGGAGGCCGGCATGTGAAGCGCGGGCGGGAGGAGGGAGGAGACGTCCAGCACCCGATCCCCCGCCTTTCACCGATGTTGTCGTTCCTGCGCCCCGACGTCGGCCACGGTGTCGGCCCCGGTGCGGGCCCGGCAGCCGCCGTCGCGAGCCACACTAGCCCACACCCGGCCCGTCGGCCGGGCACCGGGCGCCTGCGACTCGCGCGTTGCGGCGATGCGAAACCTCAGGTGGCCAGGGCGCACCGGCCCACGCGATGATCAGGAGGTGTCCTCACGATACGCACCCCCCAAGGACCTCAGCTCCTACGCGTGGCTCTCCATCGGCGCCGCCCTGGGCACGATCACGCTCAAGGGGGCCGCGGCCTGGCTGACCGGCTCGGTGGGTCTGCTCTCCGACGCCGCCGAGTCGGTGGTCAACCTGGTGGCGGCGATCGTGGCGCTCATCGTCCTGAAGATCGCGGCCAAGCCCGCCGACGCGGACCACCAGTTCGGCCACTCCAAGGCCGAGTACTTCTCGGCCGTCGTCGAGGGCGTCATGATCTTCGTGGCCGCCGCCTTCATCATCATCTCCGCCATCGGACGCCTCATCGACCCGCGGATGCCAGAGCAGCTGGGGCTGGGCCTGGCGGTCTCGGTGATCGCCTCGATCCTCAACGGCGCGGCGGCGTGGGTGCTCTACCGGGCCGGGCGCCGCGAGCGCTCCATGACCCTGGTGGCCGACGCCAAGCACCTGGCCACCGACGTCGTCACCTCCGCGGCGGTCCTGGTCGGGGTGGCGCTGGTGGAGGTCTTCAGCTCGGCCGTGCTCGACGCCGTCGTCGCCCTGGGAGCCGGGCTCAACATCATGTGGACCGGCTTCACCCTCATCCGGGACTCGGTGGGCGGGCTGATGGACATCGCCCCGTCCACCGAGGTGCTTCAGAGCGTCGAGAAGGTCCTGTCCCGTCACCGTCGCCAGGGCATGATCGACTTTCACGCGGTGCGGGTGCGCGAGGCCGGCAACCGACGGTTCATGGAGCTGCACGTGCTGGTTCCCGCGGTCTGGAGCGTCAAGCAGGGGCACGACTTCACCGAGCAGATCATTGACGAGCTGGTCGACGCCGATTCCAGCCTGCGCATCTCGGCGCACCTGGAGCCGATCGAGGACCCCAAGTCCTACGAGGATCTTGAAGACATCTGACATCTACCCGGTTTTCATCAACGTCCGGACATGTCAGACTCAGCCTCATGAACGCAATGAGGCTCACCGGCTCAGCACCGTCGCTGCGCCAGCACACGATCACCGCTCCCACCCCCACCTGGCGCCGTCCGGACCACATCGTCCTGGAGACCTGTGTCGAGGACGTCGAGGGCGTGAGGATCTCCGCTCGCGCCGGGGCCGACCGCGCCGAGCTGGGCGCGAACCTCACCGCCGCCGGCACCACCCCCTCGATCGGGACCGTCGAGGCCGCCATCTTCGCCGCCGCCGAGCAGGTGGAGCAGCGCCGCGCCCAGGCCGGCGCCCACTGGGCGGACAAGTCCGAGGCCGCCGCCCCCTTCGGTCTGCGGGTCCTCATCCGCCCCCGCGGCGGGTCCTTCGTCTACGACGCCGATGAGGGCCGGGCCATGATCGCCGACGTGCGGCGCATCGCCTCCCTGGCCCTGGAGATGGCCGAGTTCACCCGCCCCCAGGCCACCGGTGGGGGGCGCGGGGCGCTGCCGCCGGCCGTGGACCTGGGCTTCGTCGTCGGCGCCCTGACCGAGGACGGCGCCGTCGACCGCGGCCTGGTGCGCCTGCTGGTCGACATGGCCAACGGCGCCCCGGTCACCTTCCACCGGGCCTTCGACCAGTGCCGCGACACCGTCGAGGCCTACGGGGACCTGGAGGGCCTCGGCGTGCGCTACGTCCTGACCAGTGGTGCCGCTCAGACCGCGGCCGACGGCGCCTCGGTGATCGCCGGGCTCGTCACCAGCGGCGGACCGACCGTGGTCGCGGCCGGGGCCGTGCGTCCCGACGGCCTGGTCGACCTGGTGGAGTCCACGGGCGTGCGCGAGGTCCACATGCGCTGCCCGCGTGAGGGGATGACCCCCGACGAGCCCCAGCGCACCGACGAGGCCCTGGTGCGCCGCGCCGTCGAGGCGGTCCGCGCGGTCCCGCTGCCCGAGTAGCCCGGCAACCCCGCCGGACCCTCTCCACAGGCCCTGACCCATCCGGCTGCCGACGCCGGCTGCCGCCCCCGGGCGATCCGGGGAGGCGCCCGGCGTCGTCGTCTCCCCCGGCCCTTGTCTCGACTCCCCTCGTCGCATCCGCGCCTCCCGACCGTCCCCGCCCACGTCCCCATCGCCGTCGCCGTCGAGTAATCCTCACGGTTCGTAGATATTCACAACACCCGGTGCGATCGGACGCCTCGACGTCTCCATCACGCTGGAAGCGCAATTGGGACAACGACACCCACGACCCCCATGACCGCCCCTATTTTCTGTCTTAGGTTGACCCCATGAGCGACGTCCGCATCGATACCCCTCGCGGGATCACCCTGGCCGGCACCCTTCTCCTGCCCGCCGGGGCCGCTCCGATCGATCTGGAGGTTTCCACGACGCCCGACGACGCCCAGCTCCCGCAGGCACGGGCCGAGGGCGTGGTCCTGCTGGCGCATGACTTCCTCACCGACCGTCACGGCCAGAACGGCCGCCTGGACCGCATCGGCGCCCGCTACCGCGAGGCGGGCCTGGCCACCCTCAGCCTGGACTTCTCCGGTCTGGGCGAGTCCGACGACGACGTCATCACTCTGGCGGGCGAGGCCGAGGACCTGCGTGCGGCCTCCAGCTGGCTGGCCGGCCTGGGCTTCACCCGGCAGATGATCCACGCCAACGGCTTCGGGGCGACGGCCGCTCTCCTGGCCCGCCCCGAGCAGGTGCGCACGGCCGTGCTCGTGGGCGCCATCGTGGGCCCGCAGTCGATCCTGTGGGAGGAGGTCTTCTCCCCCGAGCAGCTCGACGAGCTCGCCCAGCACGGACTGACGCGCCTGGTGGACGACAACCCCAACTCGCGCGAGTGGAACATCCTGTCCAAGGAGACGCTAGCGGACTTCTCCATGCAGGAGCCGGAGCGCACCCTGGCCGACCTGCCCTGGCCCGTGCTCATGGTGCACGGGGTGCTGTCCAACGAGCTGCCGGACACCGCCGAGGCCACGGCCGAGGGCTTCCCCCTGCTGCCCGACTCCAGCCAGATGGTGCACGTTCACGCCGAGACCCTGGACCAGGCCCAGGAGGAGGTCGCCCGCCTGAGCCTGGAGTGGGCTCGCCGCCGCCTGCGCTGAATCGTGTGGCGAGGGTCCGTCGGGCCTCGCGGACGCACCCTGGAGCCCGCGGACGGGTCCACAGGTGTCAGTCGCCGAGCCCTAAGGCGCGTCCGCGACGAGCCGGACGACGACGGCGCGGTGGTCCGTCCCGGGAACAGTGACCACTGTTCCGTGGCTCCCCCGCCAGGCACTGTCGTCGACCAGGACGTGATCGATGGTGGCGCCGAGCCGGCTGGTACCGGTGGCACTGGGCCAGGTGGCCAGGCCCCCGATCCCAGCCTGCTCCCCGGCGCTCGCGCACCCTCCCAGGTCTCGCAGCGGGGCATGGTCGCGGGTGGCGTTGAGGTCGCCGGCCACGATGAGTCCACCGGGCGGGCGACTGCACAGTGAGGCCACACCCGCCACCGAGCTCCGCCACCAGGTCATAGCGCCCGGCACCGGCGGGTAGGTGTGGGCGCCCACGATGACGGGACCGTCCCCGTCAGCCGGTTCGAGCCGGACCGCGCCGAAGCCCGTGTCGGTGGGTCCCTGCACCTGCCGGTACTCGCCCAGGCGCGAGGAGACGAGGACAGTTGTGGAGTAGGCCGGGTCCGATTCGACGTCGACCCCCTGCTCGGCCAGGCCAGGCGGCATCCCGCTGGTGGAGAAGACCGCGAAGGTCTCCCCGCCCTTGGCCGACGACGCCTCCTTGAGGGCCTCGGCCAGCTGCTGTCCGTAGCGCTGCGTCGTCTCCGGCAGGACCACGACGTCCACCCCAGCATCGTCCGCCAGCCCGGTGACCGTCTCGATGTCGGCGCCCTCCCGCTCGGTGTTGAGGCTCAGGACGCCGATGGCACCGGTGTGATCCGCGTTGACAGGACTCTCCCGCACGCCTCGGGCCAGCAGGACACCGCCGTGGGCTCCAGCCACCAGGAGGAGGACCAGACCGACCACCCCGGTGCGCAGCCCCGCCCCGCGCACTCCCTGCCCCGGCTGCACAGGTCGACGGCGCACTCGCCACCGCAGCCCACCGGCGGCCGCGAGGAACGCGACGCCCGTGAGCACCGCACCCAGTGCCAGCAGCGAGCGCATGGCGATGAGCTGGGCGAGGACGAGGGCCGTCGTCGGCAGGAACAGGCTCGCCAGAGCCAGGGCGATGAGGACGCCGGCGGGAATCCACCGCAGGATCTGTCGACGACGGTTCATGACCCCACTCAACCAGACACCACCATCGCCGGCCAGGCCCCAGGACCGCCAGGAACCCGACGCAGACCGCAGTCGTGTGCGCCCTCAGCGTCCCCGGGCGGGTCAGAGGGCGCGCATAGGGGACAATGGGTCACCTATGGAACAGGGCGAGGACCGCAACCGGGGTCACGACGGCGATCGGGCCGACCGGCACAACAGCCATCACGGCGACGAGCAGGACCGCGAGCAGGGCACCGGGCAGAACGAGGGGCACCCCGATCGCGACAGCCACGGCAGCAGCGACAACGCGAGGGGCGAGCAGGGCCGGCGCTCCCGCCGTGGCGGGGGCCGCCGGGGTCGGCGCCCGGGTAAGGGTCCGGGCCGACGTCGGAGCACCTGGACGGGCTACTCCCCCGAGCGGCTCGCCGCCCGCGCCGCGGCCGTCCCGGCGATCGTCTACCCCGAGGAGCTGCCGGTCTCGGCCCGCCGCGAGGAGATCGCCGCCGCCATCCGCGACCACCAGGTCGTCATCGTCGCCGGCGAGACCGGCAGCGGCAAGACCACCCAGCTGCCCAAGATCTGCCTGGAGCTGGGCCGGGGCGTGACGGGCATGATCGGCCACACCCAGCCGCGGCGCATCGCGGCCCGCTCCGTGGCCGAGCGCATCGCCTCCGAGCTGGGCACCCCGATCGGGCCGGCCGGCGTCGTCGGTTACCAGGTGCGCTTCACCGAGGAGGTCGGCGAGAACACCCTGGTCAAGCTCATGACCGACGGCATCCTCCTGGCGGAGATCCAGTCCGACCCCCAGCTGCGCCGCTACGACACGATCATCGTGGACGAGGCCCACGAGCGCAGTCTCAACATCGACTTCATCCTGGGCTACCTGGCGCGCCTGCTGCCCCAGCGCCCGGACCTGAAGGTCATCATCACCTCGGCCACCATCGACTCCGAGCGCTTCGCCGAGCACTTCGGCCGCGAGCTCACCGGCGACCGGGGCCGGCCCTTCACGGTACCGGCCCCCGTCATCGAGGTCTCCGGGCGCACCTACCCCGTCGAGGTCCGCTACCGCCCGCTGACTCCCGACGACGTCACCCCCTCCCCCGACGACGCCAGTGGCGCCGGCAGCACCCGGCCCGGCCCTGCGGCGCCCGGGGAGCTGAGCGAGGCCGAGCTGGAGGCCCTGACCTCCCCCGACCCGGCGGTGCGCGCCGCGGCGCGGGCCCGCCGTGAGGCCGTCCGTTCGGGAGCGGACTCCACCTCGCTCAGCCCCCGCAACCAGGGCGCTCGTGGGAAGGGTCGCGGGCGGGCCGCCTCCGGCGGGGCGAACCCCGAGCCCGGTGAGCCCAAGGACCAGGTGACGGGGATCCTCGACGCCGTCGACGAACTCATGGGCGAGCCCAGCGGCGACATCCTCATCTTCCTGGCCGGTGAGCGCGACATCCGAGACACCGAGGCGGCCCTCATCGACCACCTGGGGGCGCGCTACACCCCCGACGGCCGCTCACGCACGCCGGGCGCCGTCGAGGTCGTGCCCCTGTACTCGCGCCTGAGCGCCGCCGAGCAGCACCGCGTCTTCGAGGCCCACCAGGCGCGCCGCATCGTCCTGGCCACGAACGTGGCCGAGACCTCGCTGACGGTTCCCGGGATCCGCTACGTCATCGACCCGGGCCTGGCGCGCATCTCCCGCTACTCCAACCGCACCAAGGTCCAGCGCCTGCCGATCGAGCCGATCAGCCGGGCCAGCGCCAACCAGCGCGCGGGCCGTTGCGGGCGCGTGGCCGACGGCATCGCCATCCGCCTCTACTCGCAGGCCGACTTCGAGGCGCGAGCGGAGTACACCGAGCCGGAGATCCTGCGCACCTCGCTGGCCAGCGTCATCCTGCAGATGGCGGCCCTGGGGCTGGGCGCGGTGGAGGACTTCCCCTTCCTGGACGCCCCCGACTCCCGCCAGGTCCGCTCCGGGCTGCAGCTGCTCACGGAGATCGGCGCGATCGAGCCGGCCGGGGCCGGTTCCTCCCGGTCCGACGACGCCGGGCGGGGCCGCCGGGGACCGCGCCTGACCGAGATCGGGCGGCGCCTGGCGCGCCTGCCGATCGACCCGCGTCTGGGGCGCATGCTCCTGGAGGCCGGCGAGCTGGGCTGCGTCGGGGAGGTCATGGTCATCGTGGCGGCCCTGTCCATCCAGGACGTGCGCGAGCGCCCGGCGGACAAGCAGGAGGCCTCCGACGCCCTGCACCGGCGCTTCGCCGACCCGACGAGCGACTTCCTGACCTACCTGAATCTGTGGCGCTACCTGCGCACGCAGAGCCGCGAGCTGTCCGGCTCGGCCTTCCGGCGCATGTGCCGCGCCGAGTTCCTGCACTACCTGCGGGTGCGCGAGTGGCAGGACGTCCACGCCCAGCTGCGCCAGCTCGCCCGGCCCCTCGGCCTGGACGCCGCCCCGGTGGAGCTGCCGACGGCCCGCTCGATCCGCGCCGCCACCCAGGCCCTGGATCCGGGCAGCCACGCGGCCCAGGTCGCCAACGGGGGCGTGGCGGCCGCCGTCGTGGCCCTGGGGCGCAGCGCGGACACGCCCGACGCCGACGCCATCCACCGCTCGCTGCTGGTGGGGCTGCTGTCCAACGTGGGCAACTGGGACGAGCGGCGTCGGGAGTACGCGGGCGCGCGCGGGACCCGCTTCACGATCTGGCCGGGCTCGGGGCTGCGCCGCAAGACCTACGACTGGGTGATGACCGCCGAGCTGGTGGAGACCTCCCGGCTCTTCGCACGGACGGTGGCCAAGGTGGACTCCCGGTGGATCGAGCAGGTGGCCGACCGCGCGGGCCTGACCCGTCATGTCTTCGGCGAGCCCTACTGGTCGACCCGCCAGGGGGCGGCCATGGTTCACGAGAAGGTGCTGCTCTACGGGATGACCCTGGTGGCGGACCGGCCGGCGACGCTGGCGAGCGTGGGGACGGACTCTGCCCGGGAGGTGGCCCGGGAGATGTTCATCCGCTCGGGCCTGGTGGAGGGCGGCTGGCACGCCCGGCACGGCTTCGTGGAGCGCAACCGGGCGCTCATCGAGGAGCTTCAGGACGTGGAGCGGCGTCGGCGCGAGCACGGCCTGCTGGCCGATGACACCGCCCTGTTCGACTTCTACGACGACCGCGTCTCCGAGGAGGTGACCTCGGCGGCGGCCTTCGACGCCTGGTGGAAGGACCAGCGGCGCACCACCCCGGACCTGCTGGACTTCACCCGCGAGCTGCTGCTGCCCGGCGGGGGCGACGCCAGCGGATTCCCGGACACGTGGGTGCAGGGCGACCTCACCCTGGGCCTGGACTATGTGTTCGAGCCGGGCCGCACCGAGGACGGGGTCAGCGTCCAGATTCCGGTGGAGGTGCTGGGGCGGCTGGCCCCGGAGGGCTTCGACTGGCTGGTGCCGGGGATGCGCCCCGAGCTGTGCGTGTCCACGATCCGAGCCCTGCCCAAGCGGGTGCGCCGCCAGCTGGTGCCGGCCCCGGACGTGGGCGCCCAGGTGTGGGCACAGCTGAGGGAGGACTTCCCGACGCCGCCCGGCGCGAGCTGCCCGGAGGCCCCCTTCGAGGAGGCCTTCGCCCAGGTGGTCTCCCGGCTCAGGGGCGTGGAGATCACGGAGGCCGACTGGACCGAGGCCGCCGAGCGGCTGCCGGACCACCTGGCGATGGGCTTCGCGGCTCTGGATGCCCGGGGCCGGGTCATTGGGCGCAGCCGGGACCTGGTCTCGCTCCAGCAGAGGTTGTCGGGCAGGACGGAGGCCGCCGTGCGCTCGGTGGTGCGCGGCGCCCTGGCGCAGGCGATGGCCGAGGCCCAGGAGCGGCAGGACTCCCGGGGCGCGGGCGGAAAGGCCGGCCGTAAGGGCCGCAGGGGGAAGGGCGCGCAGAGGGGCGGTCAGCAGTCCGCCGCCCGGCGTTCCGACGGCGCTGCCGGGGCAGGCGAGGTCGGCGGGTCGAGCGCTGCGACCTCCGGACTGGAGGAGCGGCGGGGTCTGACCGATTGGCCGAGCGGTGTTCCGGGCCTGGGAGAGCCGGACGGTTCGACGATCCCGGCCTCGGTGGAGTCGGCGGGTCGGGCCGGCCTGGTGGTGCGCGGCTACCCGGCCCTGGTGGCCGCCTCGGCCAGGAGCGCGAACTTAAGGATCCTGCCCGACGCCGTCGCCCAGGCGGGCGCGCACGGCGCCGGGGTCACGGCCCTGGCCCTGGCCCGCACGGCCTTGCCGACGGCTCGGGTGACGAGCCGATGGAGTGCGCAGGAGTCACTCATCCTGGCGGCGAGCCCCTACCGGAGCACGCAGGCACTGGTGGAGGACATGGAGGCGGCTGCGGCCCGGATCGTGGCCGGCCGCTGGGCGGACTCGGCGGAGGGTGAACCGCTGGCCGAGGTGCGCAGGCGGGAGGTCTTCGAATCCCTCGTCGGTCTCATGCGCGACGAGCTCGAGGACGAGGTCTACCGGGTGGCCCGGTGTGCGGTCGCGGCGCTCAAGGCGGCCCGGGAGGTGGATCGCGTGGTGGGTGAGCACACGTCGCTGACCCTGCTGGGCACGCTCCAGGAGGTGCGCGAGCACGCGGCGGCCCTGGTCCCGGACGGCTTCCTCACCGCGACCCCGCCGGAGCACCTGACGCACCTGGAGCGATACCTGAGGGCCCTGGTGATGCGAGTGGAGAAGGCGGCCTCCTCGCCGTCGGCCGCCTCCCAGGACGCGGCCCTGGCCTTCCAGGTCTCCCAGGCGCAGGAGGTCGTGGACAAGGCCCGCGTCAAGGCGGCCTCGCTGCCGGCCGACCCGCAGCGCGAGGCCCTTCTGGAGGAGGCCCGCTGGATGGTGGAGGAGCTGCGAGTCAGCCTGTTCGCACAAACCCTGGGCACGAGCCGCAAGGTGAGCCTCCAGCGCATCACCAAACTCTGCGCCCAGATCGCCTGACGTCTCAGACCACGCGCCGGTCTGGCTTCTCCCCGCGCGGAGGCAGGATGCGGGGAGCCGTCATCTACAGAGATGACCGCCTCCTCCCCCAAAGGGAGGAGATCGGACAGCACCACATTCACCCACCGGGATGATCACACCGGGAGCCGGCTCCCCTACTCTGAAGTCACGTCATCAGAACACCTGCTGCGGGAGGCTCGAACTCTCCGTCCACGCCTTCCGCAGCCTCTTTCTCCGGTTCCACACAGTCGGCCCCCGCACCACCGAGGTGCGGGGGCCGACGCCCTTTCGCTACAGCACGGCGGACATGAGGCGGCAGACGTTGTCCACGTAGCGGTTGTACCAGGGCTCGGTGGCCCACACCTCCGGGGTCAGCTCGGTGCAGATGGCCCGGTAGTCGGCGTCGTTGATGCGCAGCAGGTCATCGAGGTCCCCGCCGAAGGCCAGCAGCATGACCTCGTAGTTGAGGGCGAAGGAGCGGAAGTCCATGTTGGAGGACCCGATGACCCCGACCTCGTCGTCGACCGTCATGTACTTCGAGTGCAGGACGGTCGGAGAGGGGTAGAGGTAGATCCGCACCCCCGCCGCCAGGAGCGCCGAGTAGTAGGAGCGCTGGGCGTGGCTGACGATGAACTGGTCGGACTCCTTGCCCACGAACAGCTCGACCTCCACCCCCCGGTAGGCGGCCGAGGTCATCGCCGACAGCAGCGCCTCGTCGGGGATGAAGTAGGGGCTGGTGATGGACACGCGCCGCTTGGCGCCGTTGATGAGCGCCAGGAACATCCGCAGATTCGGCTCGGTGGGGTAGCCCGGCCCGGAGGGGATGAGCTGCATGGCGTTGACGACGGCGTCGGGCCGCCCTGGCCGCGGGGCCGGCGTCCCCACCGGGACGCCCGGCAGCCCCGCCATCTCCGGCAGGGTCTCCACCGGCGTCCCCAGGGCCAGGTCGAAGGCCTCGAGCTGCTCGCCGGCCTCGAAGTACCAGTCCATGGCGAAGACGGCCTGGGCCTCCAGGACGATCTCGCCGGTGACCTCCACGGACAGGTCCTCCCAGCGACGCCCGGCCCGCACGTTGCGTCGGGTCCGGTAGGTGGGGTCGATGACGTTGTGGCTGCCGATGAAGGCCTTCTCGCCGTCGACGACGAGAATCTTGCGGTGGTTGCGCAGGTCCGGGCGGCGCCACCGGCGCTTGAGCGGCAGCAGCGGCATCATGAGCCGCCAGCGGATGCCGGCGTCGGTCATGCGCTGGCAGAACTGCTTCCAGCCGGGGTACTTGCGGCTGCCCAGGTGGTCCAGCAGGAGGCGAACCGTGACCCCGCGGGCCGCCGCGCGCTCCAGGGACGCGAAGAAGACGTCGGTGACCTCGTCCCAGCTCATGATGTAGAACTCGACGTGGACATGGTCGGTGGCGGCATCGACGGCGCGGGCCATGGCCTCGTAGGTGGTACTCGGCTCGGCGTGGACGGCCACCACCTCGCCGCTGACGCAGGGCAGTCCGGTCAGCCGGCGGTTCATGCGCAGCGCCCCGGCCAGGTAGGTCGAGGGGCGGGCCCCCTTGGGCAGGTCCGGCATGGCGCGGGTGTAGTCGAGCGTGATCTCGTTGACGGTGTGCTGCTGGCGGCGGCGGGTGCCGTGGACCCACGGGCTGCCGATGAGCAGGTAGAGCGGGAGCCCCACGAGGGGCAGCAGGAAGATGAGCAGCAGCCACGCGGTCGACGACGACGGGCGACGGTTCTCGGGAACCGTGCCCAGCGCGGCGATCTTGATGAGGTACTCGATGACGACCCAGGTGGTCGCCAGTACCGGCGGCAACGTCATGCTCGCATCATGTCATGCCCTCGAAGGACCTTCCGGAAGGAAGCCTGGGCGCGGGCCGGATGGCCCTGCGCCCAGGCACTGCGAAGGCCCGCCCCGGTTGAACCACCGGGCCGGGCCCTTCGCAACGAGGTCGCTTACCGGTTCCCATTCGGCAGCGGGTCCTCCTTCACTGGAACGTCCGAGCACATTCCCTTGGCTGTGGCCCAGACTCGATGGTGGCCGGTCAGCGGTACTCCCCAGTACCTCGCGGTCGCCACCGTCCAGCGGTGACTATGACTCTGCCGACGCTGTCTGAGAGAAGGCTGGAAATAACGCATCTAAATGATGACGCTTGGTGACGATATGGTCACGGCCTTCCGGGTGTGACAACACCCTACCTCAGAATCGTTGGAACGGCGCCGGAGTCGTAGCACATTCGAGAACCTTCAGTCCGACGTCGGACTTCCAAAAAGCGCCTTGAAGTAGCCGTAGAAGTTCCAGTTCCCCCACGAGGTGCACTGGTCTCCTCCGCTGCCGGCGGCCTCGTTGGGCTGGAAGGGCGTGTAGTTGTACAGGCCCGCCGTCGCCTGATTCATCACCGTGAGCTCGCCGCTGCCGCACTGCGCGTCGGGCGAGAAGGCGATCTGAGTCGGCCGCTGCGCCACCACGTCGTAGGTTCCCGGATTGAGACGGTAGCGCTGGAACTGGGAGGCCGCCCCGTAGAGCTGGGAGGAGAAGCCTGCCCACTGAGGGTCGCAGGTCCCGTGATCGGGACAGGCGTAACCGGCCGCGGCCTCGTAGTCGCGGGCGCTCAGGGTCCGACCGGAGGCGGTCAGCAGCCCCTGCTCCTTGTGGATGAGGACGAGGAGCACCTGGGGGTTGATGTCGCACGCCTGCGAGACCTCCCAGACGACGTCGGCCGCGCTGAGCCCGGAGGCGGACTCGATGCCGCCGGGACAGAAGGAGGTGGCCTCACGGGCCTGCGTGGAGAAGGTGGCCGTGGCCAGGCACTCGGTGCCGTCACTGCCCGGCTGGCACCCGGCGTTGACCCGCGTCAGAAAGGCCGCGATCTCCTCGCGCGTCATCGCGTCGGCGTCGTAGAAGACCTCGTCGTCGATGATTCGGGCGGCGTCGAAGCCGCTCGTATCGGGCGCCAACGGGGCCGGTGCGGAGCTGGTGGTCCCGGAGGTCTGCCGCCCCAGGTTGATCAGCCCGCTGAGCGAGGAGCCGGCCGCGCGCAGCGCGATCAGGCCCACCAGGAGCGTGACCAGGAAGGCTGCGACAACGACGCCGACCGGACTGCGCAGAAAGGACAGGACGGAGCCGGCCCGCCCCGATCTGCGACGCTTGACGCTGGCCCTGAGACGGCCCGGACGCTCAGTATCCCCTCGTTCCCCTCGGCGCTCCTGGGACCGCCCGGGATGACGCCCCTGACTCCCGGGACGGGCACGGTCGGTGCCGCGCTGCGCCGTCGGGCGGGCGCGTTGCGAGGCACGGGCGGGCTGGGACGACGTGGAACCGCCGGCGCCTCGGCGCGCCCGCGATCGTCGACTGGAGGGATGGTGGGACATCGGCATCATCGTGTCATACAAAGACCGCATGCACCGCCCCCACGACTCCAGGAGTTCCCGGAACAACCGGCCATCCAGGGCGCTGCGCCGGAGCCCGGGTCAGCGGGTGCCGGGGTAGCGAGGTTGTGCCGGCCTGGCAACTCCAGGCATGAGCCTGCCCCTGGTCGGGGACGTACTTTTCCGACGGGGACTGCGTTTTCCCGCAGATCACTGGGGCCGGCCCCCAGTCGTCTGCGACAGAACGCAGTCCTCGAGGAGGATCGCAGTCCCCGATCCCAGTAGAGATCCTGGCAAAAGACAGCGGAGCGTACTGTGGGGACGTGAACCTTCCCGACGTCCTGAGCCTGGCGCGCACCCTCATGGAGGAGGCCGACGTCGGGGACTGGGACCTGGCCTTCGACCGGGCACGGCGCCGGGCCGGTCAGACGGATCACGCGCGACGCCGACTCACGCTCAGCCGCCACCTCATGGGGCTGTATGACGAGGCTGAGGTACGCGAGACGATCCTGCATGAGATCGCCCATGCGCGCGTGGGCCCCCGTCACGGGCACGACGCCGTCTGGGCCGCCGAGGCGATCCGCTTGGGAGCCACGGGCCGACGACTCGTGGACGCCCGGGCGCCGAGACTGCGTGGACGCTGGGTGGGCAGGTGCCCGGCCGGCCACGAGGTGGATCGAATGCGCCGTCCGGCCTCTCCCGTCTCCTGCTCGCGCTGCGCCCCTCGATTCAACCTGGAGCACCTGCTGTCCTGGAGCCTCGACGGCAGGCCAGTCGCCCACGAGGAGATCAGCGAGCGCTACGGCCGCCTCCTCAACGGTGCGCGACTCCGAGCGGCAGGACAAGATCACAAGGAGATGTCAGGACGCCTATAGGCGTGCTCGGACAACGGCATGCTCATGGTGACGGCATGCGGAACAGCCGTACGCTTCTCCGCCTCCTGAGCACGCTTCTCACGCGACCGGCGACAACAGTCCGGGCAGGAAGAGCCTTACCCGACGCCGCGGACCGATCACCCGAGCGTTGACTCCCGGACCACCAGCGTCGGGATGAAGGTCTCGCTGCGCGTCCGGCCATCCTCTGCGAGAAGCAGCTCGGCGGCGGCCGCACCCATTTCACGCATCGGCTGATGCACACTGGTCAACGGCGTGATGAGCTCGGCGGCGAAGGAGATGTCGTCGTAGCCGACAACCGCTACATCACCGGGAATCGACAGATCGCGACGGCGTATCTCCCGCATCGCGCCGATCGCCATCTGGTCGTTAGCGCAGAAGATCGCCGACGGCGGGTGCGGTTCACTCAGGAGCCTGGCCGCTCCGGCCGCCCCGGAAGCCGCATCGAAGCTCTTCGAGCCGACCTCGGACTCGACCTCCAGAAGCACCTCCCCAGGATCGAGCCCTCGCGCCACGAGCTCCTTGAGGACGCCGTCGCGCCGGTCCCGTGCCTGCCGTATGGCAGTGGGGCCGTTGACGAATCCGATCCTCCGGTGACCGAGCTCCAGCAGATGGGAGACCGCGGCCCGAGCTCCTGCGACGTCGTCTCCGGTAACGGTGGACAGAGTTCCGGGAAGCGGGGGATGGCCCATGAGGACCACGCGGATGCCTCGCTCCGTGAAAATACCGAGCCGGTCCAGCGTCGTAGCCGAGGGCATGATGATCACGCCTCGTAAGCTCATTCCGGCCAGGAGGGATAGGATCTCCTGCTCGCGAGCAGAGTCGGCGTCAGAGGAGCACAGCATCGGCACGCACCCCGACTCACGGAGACGATCCTCGATCCCACGAGCAGCTTCGGTGAAAAAAGGGTTGGACACATCATGGACGACGACCCCGACAACGCTCGACCCGCGATCACGCAGACGACGCGCGGTCTCCGAGCGCACGAATCCCAGAGACGCGATCGCCTCCTCCACGCGCTTGCGAGTCGTCTCGGAGACACGTTCGGGATGATTGAGCACATGGGAGACGGTGCCCACGGACACACCGGCACAGGCGGCGACGTCCCGCACCGAGGGACGCACTGACGCGACTGTATCCATGTGTCCCCCTTTCGCTGAGCGGAAGCGCGAGTGCAGTCGCCCCTGTCGATGTCGACGGCGTTCCGAGTCGCTTCGCATCACCCTCGCCACCGGGCATGACAGGGCCTGCGAAATCATTCCATGAAAATCTGCGCAAGTCGCGCAGCGCACGGCACTGAGGCTCACCGCCTCACGCGCTCCAGCGGAGGTTGCCGCTTCAAGTGAGCGATGCTACATTGATTGAAACGATTCATTTGAGTCGCCCCGCCCCTCCCCACGGACAAGGACGTTCGATGACCACCCCGCCAACCGCATCAGCCGGCCAGGATCAGCTCAAGGCCCTCCTCGATCACACACCACAGCGCTCGGAGCAGCGCTGCTGCTTCCTCCTGCGAGTGCGTCCCGAGCGCCTCACGGAGTACGTCGAGGTTCATCAGCACGTCTGGCAGGACATGCGCGACGCCCTCAGCAACGCCGGCTGGCGCCGGTACTCCCTCTTCTTGAGGCCTGAGGACGGCCTCGTCGTCGGCTACTTCGAGTCCGATGACGCCGCCGCCTCGATGAGGGCCATGGAGGACGACGACGTCAATACGCGCTGGCAGACCGAGATGGCCCAGTACTTCGTCCAGCCCGGTGGCGGCACACCCGAGATCCTCGCCCAGTACTTCCACCTCCCGTGACGCCCCGCTTCACCCACCCTTCAGATCTCTCAAGGAGGAGAGAATGGCTCAAACCCCTCTGACCGGCTGGAAGGCGACTGCCGCAGTCTCCATGTCGAACTACATCGACTCCGGTTCCATCATTGCCATCGCAACATCCCTCGGCTTCTGGGGCAAGGCGTACTTCCCCGACGACGACGGCACCATCGCCGGTCTTCTGGCCGCATTCAGCGCCAACGCATTCGGTGCCGCCATCGGCGCTCTCATCGGTGGGCCCCTGTGCGACAAGTACGGCCGTAAGTTCATCTACACCTACGATCTCCTCCTCTACGCCGCCGGTGGCCTTGTGGTCGTCTTCACAACCAACCTGGCCATGCTCTTCACCGGTTTCATCATCATCGGTCTGGCGGTGGGCGCATCCGTTCCCGCGGGGTGGACCTACATCGCAGAGTTCGCCCCCACCGACCAGCGCGGCAAGCACATCGGCGCCACCCAGCTCGCCTGGTCATTCGGCCCCTTCATCGGTTTCGGCCTGGCGGCGGCACTGACTCCGCTGGGGCTGCTCGGCAGCCGCATCGTCTTCGCTCACCTCGTCGTCATCGCCCTGGCCACCTGGTACATCCGACGGGGCCTTGAGGAGTCTGAGACCTGGGAGAACGCCAAAGGCGGGGCGGACGCCAAGCCCCCGTCAATGTGGGCATCGTTCCGCAAGCTCTTCAACCGCCGTGTCAACATCAGCGCCCTGGTGTTCCTCGCGGTCATCTACACCTGCTGGAACCAGGCGGCCTCCCAGAACGGGATCTTCCTGCCCACGATCCTCAGCTCCATGGGCTACGAGACCCTGCAGACCAACCTGTTCTCCATGCTCTCCTGGGGCTTCGTCATTGTCTCGACATTCATCTTCATGGGACTGGTCGACCGAGTGCCTTACCGCTGGCACTACCTGGTGGGCGGGCTCCTCGCCATCGTGTCCTGGATCGTTCTGGTCTTCGGCCCGTCCGACGCCGCCTGGACCGCTTTCGGGTACACGGTCATCTGGGGCCTCTCCGCAGGACCGTCGGCCCAGGCCTTCTACTCGGTGTGGTCTCCCGAGCTGTTCGCAACCCCATACCGCTCAGCGGCCCAGGGCATCGTCTTCTTCGTCGTACGTCTCGCCTCCGGCCTGATCTCCCTGATCTTCCCCGTCATCCTCGCCCGCCCGGGCGGCCTGCTGATCGACGGCATCATCCTGATCGGATTCCTGGTGGTGGCCACCGCCGTCGGAACAATCGGCGCCCCGAGGACCCAGGGGAAGAGCCTTGAGGAGATCGAGATGGAACGTTACGGAGAGCACGTGCTCAACGCATGATCGCCGGTTGGTCGGGGTGAAGCCCGTGAAGGCCGGGCCGCACCCCGCACCGGCGCCTCCACAACAAGTCCGTCCAGCAACGCGTCACCCCGATCCGATCCACTGACAGCTCACCAATCCACCCCACAGATCAGCCCCACAGAAACGGAGAACCGCTATGACCGGCCCAAGCCTGTCCGACCTGACCCCGGAAGCACTCAGCCTACTGAGGACACAGACCATCGAGCTGCCCAGCTGGGCCTTCGGCAACTCGGGGACTCGTTTCCGCGTCTTCACCACCGCAGGCGTCCCCCGTGACCCGTACGAGAAGATCGACGACGTCGCCGAGGTCAACAACGTCACCGGCATCACCCCCCGAGTCTCTCTCCACATCCCGTGGGACAAGACTGATAACTACGAGGCCCTTCGCCGGCACGCCGAGGACCGGGGCGTCCGGATCGGGACGATCAACTCCAACGTGTTCCAGGACGAGGACTACAAGCTCGGCAGCCTGACCAATCCTGACGAGCGGATTCGCACCAAGGCGATCGCCCACCACCTGGAGTGCATCGATATTATGCGGGCCACTGGGTCCCCGGCACTGAAGATCTGGTTGGCCGACGGGACGAACTATCCCGGTCAGGACTCCATTCGCGAGCGTCAGGATCGTCTTGCCGACTCCTTGTCCCAGATCTACGCGGCACTCGATGAGGACCAGCACCTTGTCCTGGAATACAAGTTCTTCGAACCGGCCTTCTACCACACCGACGTGCCGGATTGGGGCACCAGCCTCGTCCACTGCCTGGCTCTCGGGGAGCGCGCCAAAGTAGTGCTGGACACCGGGCACCATGCGCCGGGAACAAATATCGAGTTCATTGTCGCCCAGCTGGTCCGCCTGGGACGTCTGGGAGCCTTCGACTTCAACTCACGTTTCTACGCCGACGACGACCTCATCGTCGGCGCCGCCGATCCCTACCAGCTCTTCCGCATTATGAACGAGATCGTCGCCGCCGGGGCCCTGGCTCCTGACTCCGGGGTCAATTTCATGCTCGATCAGTGCCACAACCTGGAGGAGAAGATTCCTGGCGAGATCCGTTCCGCGACCAACGTCCAGGAGGCCACCGCCAAGGCGTTGCTCGTGGACCGGGAGGCCCTGAAGGCAGCCCAGCTCGCCGGCGACGTGCTGGGTGCCAATGACATCTTCGTTGACGCCTTCAACACCGACGTGCGCCCGATGCTCGCCGAGCTGCGAGAGTCCCAAGGACTGGCCCCCGATCCGATGCGCGCCTTCCTCGATTCGGGATACCTCGAACGCATTCGCTCGGAGCGCATCGGAGGCAGTGCCGCAGGCTGGGGAGCCTGAGTCCTCATCGCGTCCGAGGCCGGAGTGGGCGGGCCCCGACCCCGCCCGCTCCGGTTCCAGGCCGCCCCCGCATCATCACCCGAAAGGTTCTCTCATGTCCGACGCCACTCCTGTCCACATCGGCGCCGTGGACCTCGGCGCATCCTCCGGACGCGTCATGGTCGGCACCGTCGCCAACGGGCGCGTCTCCCTCACTGAGATCAGGCGCTTCTCGAACAGCGTCGTACCCGTGCCCACCAGAGACGGGGAGCGCCTGTTCTGGGACGTGCTGCACCTGTGGAGCGAGGTGCGTCAGGGTCTACTCACCGCTGTTCGCAACGTCGGCCCACTTTCCGCGATCGGTATTGACACCTGGGGAGTGGACTACGGGTTGGTCAATGCCTCCGGCGCCTTGTCATCCCAGGTCCACGCCTACCGGTCCGCACGCACCCGAGGGGTTCCCGAACAGGTTTTCACAAGAATTCCCGCGCAGGAGATTTACGCGATCAACGGGTTGCAGGTACAGGACTTCAACACGATGTTCCAGCTCATGGCCCAGCAACGGGACGACGGCTTACCCCGGACATCTGATGGCGCCGGCTCCCACGCCCTGATGCTCCTGCCCGATCTTCTCGCCTGCTTCCTCACCGGCAAACGGACTGCCGAGGTGACCAACGCATCGACCACCGGGCTGGTTGATGCGCGTCGCAGAACCTGGTCCCGCCCCCTGCTGGAGCGTCTGCGCACGGAGATCGGTCTCGACCTGAGCGGCCTGCTGCCCGACATCATCGAGCCGGGAACCGTCATCGGGACAGTACGACCCGATGCGGCGGACATCTTCGGTCCAGACGGGAGACCCACTCCTGTCATCGCTGTCGGTAGTCACGACACGGCCTCCGCCGTTGCCTCCGTACCGGCCACGGACTCCGAGTTCGCCTACGTCTCCTGCGGAACCTGGTCGCTGGTCGGCCTGGAGCTGGACGAGCCCGTGCTCACCGAGGCGTCTCGGACCGCAAACTTCACCAACGAGCTCGGCGTGGACCACACTGTTCGCTATCTCAAGAACGTCATGGGGCTTTGGGTCCTTAACGAAGCCGTTCGCACCTGGCGCGACCAGGGCCTGGAGATCTCCTTGCCGGAGGTCGACGCAGCCGCGGCAGCAGCCGAGCCGCTACGAACCGTCATCGATATCAATGACGCCGCCTTCTACGACCCCGGTGACATGGCGGCGCGCATCGATGACGCCGCACGTGCCACCGAGCAGCCGCTGCCTCGAGACATCGGGGAGTACGTCCGCTGCATCAACGACTCCCTCGCCCTGGCCTACCGCCGCGCGGTGCGCCAGGCCGTGGAGCTCTCGGGACGAGAGGTGAAGGTGCTGCACGTCGTCGGCGGCGGCATCCGCAACCGGCTCCTGTGCCAGCTCGCCGCAGACGCGACCGGTCTCCCCGTGATGGCCGGCCCGGCTGAGGGCACGGCCCTGGGCAACATCGTCATCGCCGCTCGAGGAGCCGGTCTGATCGACGGAGACCTGAGCGACCTACGGCGTCTGATCCGTCACTCGAGTCGGCTGACGCGGTACGTACCCGACAGCGGAGCCTGCGCCGACTGGGACGCCGTGGAACGCCGTCTCTTCGGCTGATCCATCCGGTCAGCAACCTTTGAACGCGAAACACCTCATTGGAGACAACAGAACCATGACCACCCAGACGACCACTCACCCGACTCTGGACGAGATCCTCTCGCGAATGGGAGCCGCCGGACTCCGACTGGACCACATGAACGCCGTCGAGGCAGGAGCCGGCAACATCTCGGTATCCGTCGCTGCCGACGCTGACGACCTGGGCCTGGCCGAGTGCCTGCCACAAGCACATCCCGGCACGGAGCTGCCGCTGCCGGCTCCGGCGCTCGCCGGCCGCACGGTCCTCGTGACCGGCTCAGGATGCCGTCTACGCGACATCGCCGACTCCCCCGAGGCGAATGTGTCCGCCTTCGTCGTTGACGACGACGGGACCACGGGCACCTGGTACACCCACCCCAGGCGGAGGTACATGAGGCCGACGAGCGAGTTCAACTCCCACCTGGCAGTCCACAACGATCAGGTCGAGCGACGCGCCGTGGACTTCCAGTCCGTCATCCACGCCCAGCCCCCTTATCTGGTCCAGCTCTCCCATATGAGGAACATCCGTAGTACCGAGGAGTTCAACCGCCGCATCCTGCGGTGGGAGCCGGAGACGATCGTCCAGCTGCCGGAGGGAATCGAGGTGCTTGACTTCATGGTCCCCGGCTCACAGACGCTGATGGAGAGCAGCGTGAAGGCTCTGCGCGACCATGTCCTTGTCATGTGGTCCAAGCACGGGATCATGGTGCGCTCCGATACTGACCCCCTGGCCGCCGTCGACAAGGTCGAGTACGCCGAGACCGGCGCCATGTACGAGGTCCGCAACCTCATGACAGGAGGCCTCGGCGAGGGGGTCACCACCGATGAGCTGCGTGCTGTTGCCGGAGCCTTCAACGTCCCGACCACTCTGCTCTGACATCACCTCATCGACCCTGTTCACCGCGACCCCTCACAGCTCCTGAGCGATGATGAGCGCCCACCTGGTCCGGAAGAACTCTTGACTCATCGAATCGACCCGACCGAGAATTTCCCAGTTTTTTTCCAGGATTCTGCCCCTCGTCTTCACAGGGTGGTGGCGTTACATAGTGACCACCGCTGGACAGGGACGGTCTCGAGGGTTGGGGAGCCCAGTGACGGACTGTTCTCCTGAGACGGCGTCGGGTCATAGGGAGCCCGGCGTAGTCGTTCCGGCGAAGGAGGAACCGCCTCCTCGGGTGCATGGGACCCCGGGTCGTAGGTGGGGCCTCGCGAGGCTTGGGCCCGCGGTTCGGATTCCCGAACCGCGGGCCGAGTCATTGTCCACCCCCCTGCCAGCTCCTGTCCTGGATCCCGGTGACGCTCAGCGACCGTGAGCGCGAGCAGCTGGCGCGGTGGGCCAGGCGGCGCAGATCCTCCCGGGCGCCGGCGCTGCGGTGCAGGATCGTGCTGGCGGCGTCGGGGGCCTCGAACTCTCAGGTGGCCCGGGAGCCGGGGGTGTCGTTGCCGACGGTGCGCAAGCGGCGCGGCAGGTTCATTGAGCGCGGTCTTGACGGTCTGGTTGACGAGCCCAGGCCGGCAGGCCGGCGGTGGTCGGGGTGGAGCAGGTCGAGCCCCTCTTCGCCGAGATCACCCGCGACCTGCTCCAACGCAGCGACCACCGATCCGTCCAGGCCCTGGAGAAGGACCTACGCCAACGGGTGCGGGAGTACTGCCCCCGTACGCACGACATGCCCCGTGAGCAGGAAAACGCCCCCAGCCCACGCGGAACGCCCCCACCGAGGGGCACTGAACCACATGACGCGCCCCCTAAGAACCGAGTCTCGAGTTGCGACAGGCAGAGCAGGTTTGTACAGTTGCCTTGGACGAACGTCCAAGACAACTGTACAAACACATCGTTCACCAAGCCCGGAGGACGCGAAGGAGGCTACGTGCCCGACAGAACCTCGACCCACCAGCAACTAGTCACCGCCGCGCAGCAGCTCGTCGTTGACGGCGGCTGGGAGACGGTGACAACCCGCCGGGTCGCCGAACGCGCCGGGGTCAGCCCCGGCCTCGTCCACTACCACGTGGGCAGTGTCGAGAAACTGCGTCGCCTCGCCGCGTGCGAGGGCGCCCGCAGCCTCTTGGAGGGCCCCTTCCGCGAAGCGCTGGAGGCGCCGAACCTTCGAGAGGGGCTGCTGGCCTTCCTCCGCCGCCTCGACCTTGAGCCCGACTACCCAGAGGTGGTCCTGCTCAACGAGGCACTGGTCGCAGCCACGCACGACACCGAGCTGCGCAGCGACCTGGCCGCGATGTTCTCCGCCTTTCGCTCCCACCTCGCTGAGTGGCTCACCGCACGGGAAGGCCCGCAGGCAGGGGACGCGCCGAACAGGGCGCTCGTCCTGGTCTGCGCCGTTGACGGGTTTCTGCTGCAAAGAGCCCTCGACCCCAGCCTTAGCGCGGAGCAGCTTATTCGAGGAATGGACCCCTTCCTGGAGCCGCAGTGAGCCACCGGCTCCTCCGGCGCGCGTCGCAGGCTTGCCGAACAACGTCAACACCTCAGGAGCGTCATGATCCAGATTCACAATCCCAACGACATCGCCCCGCTGAAGGAGGTCGTCATCGGGCCGTACAAGCGCTTCGGATGGTGGCCGCTGATCCGAGAAACGCTACGCAGTCCCAGCCTCAGCTACGCGTTCTACCTCTCCAGCAATACGGTCAGCATCCCCAATCACGACATCGCCCAGCGCGAGCACGAGCAGTTCGTCTCCGTACTGCGCGAGGCCGGAGTGGTCGTGCGCACGCTGGAGACCATTGACGACGTCTCGGTCCAGCTCTACCCACGCGACATCGCTTTCGCAGTCGACGACGTCCTGTTCCTGGCCCGCTCAGTGGATCCGGTGCGTCAACGGGAGCAGAGGGCACTCATCCCCCTGCTGGCAGAGGTCTCACGCGTCGTCCCCCTGGACGACGGCCACATCGAGGGTGGGGACGTCATCGTCACCGACGATATCGTGTTCGTGGGACTGAGCGAGGCCACCGACCTCAAAGGGGTGGGCTCACTACGACGAGCCTTCGCCCGAGCAGGCATCGACCGGCAGATCGTGCCCATCGAATTCTCGCACCGGGGCGTGGTCCACCTCGACACCAAGCTCACCCTCGTCGGCCCGGGCCTGGGCTACATCTACTCACCGTCCCTGAAGCCTCGCTCACGCGAGAAGGTCGCCGAGCACCTGGAGCTGATCGAGGCCTCCGAGACCGAGGCGCTTGCACTCATGGTCAATACTCTTGCGCTGGCCCCTGACCGCATTGTCATCGACGAGCGCGCCACCCACCTGGAGCGCGAGCTCAGCTCACGCGGCATCACCCCGGTGCCGCTGAAGTTCAGCGAGGTCACACGCTTCCCGGGAGGCTTCCGCTGCGCCACCCTCCCCCTGGTCAGGAGCTCCACCTCGACCGCAGACTCCCCGACGGCAGGCTCGGCCCAGGCGAACTGACGGACTGCCAGCGGCCCGGGCATCGGCCACCCGGAACCACTGGGCGCCTCACAGAGTCCGCACGCTCGGGCTGCAATCCTTAGGCGTCTACTCCACGATCCTCGGGTTCTACCGGTCGACAGTTAACCGCACTGCACGACACCCCGACGGTCGGGCAGTACACCCACCTGTCCTCCGGTAGAGCCCGCCCCTCGTGCAGTACCAGCAGAGTGTGGAGAAAATGCCCCGTCCCGAACCGCGTTGCCTCCCGACCGCCCACCGGCAGGGCCTCTTACTGGCGTCCCCTCTTCCCGCACCTCGCGATGTCAGGGACTTCATAGGTGCCATGGATGAAGAAGCGCGTAAGGATAGGGGCATGACCGACTCAGCACAGCCCACCTTCTCGCGCCTGTCCACCGCCCGCGTGACCACGGACCGCCCCTCCCGGTATGGCAAGCAGCTGGCCGGCCACATGGGCCGCAAGATCAGCACCGCGTGGGACGAGGACACCGCCTCCGGCTCCCTGACCTTCGACCGCGAGGGGACAGTCACCGGCGTCGTTGCACTCTCCTGCCACGACGGCGTTCTCCAACTCGACCTGTCCGCCGACGACGAGCACCTCGAGAGGCTCGAGCACGTCGTCGGCATCCACCTGGCCCGCTTCGGCGCCAAGGAGGCCCTCGCCGTGAGCTGGAGCCGTCAGGACGGCACGCCCGGCACCACCCAGGGCCCACTGAGCCCGGAGGACATCGAGCGCATGCGCGCCGAGCGCGAGGCCCGCAAGGCCTCGTCCTGAGCGGCTCCTGGCCCCTCCCCCGTGCCGCTCTCGCCGGTGCGACCGGCCCGAGTCGGTTACGCGGCCGACGTCTCCTCGGCCACGGGGTTGCCCACCCGCAGCATGAGGAGCAGGCCGACGGCCAGCACGGTGACGATTCCGAGGATCCCCCAGTAGTTGGCCCCGGGTCCGACGACGCGCGTGCCCAGGTAGATGAAGATGCCGTACATCATGGGCGCCATGAAGGAGACCGCCCGCCCGGTGGTGGCGTAGAGGCCGAAGATCTCACCCTCCTGCCCCTCGGGGATGAGGCGGGCCAGGAAGGAGCGGGCGGCAGACTGGGCCGGTCCCACACAGGCCGACAGGAGCAGCCCCAGTACCCAGAAGGCGACGGTGCCGGCGTCGTGCAGAAGGAAGACCAGCAGCCCGGCCACCACCAGGGTGATGAGGCTGGCCATGATGACGTTGCGCGGGCCGAAGCGGTCATCGAGCCGCCCGGCGGCGATCGTGGCGACACCGGCCACGATGTTGGCGACGATGGCGAAGATGATGACGTCGCCCGATGAGAAGCCGAAGGTGTTCTGGGCGATGATGCCGCCGTAGGTGAAGACTCCGGCCAGGCCGTCCCTGAAGACGGCGGCGGCGAGCAGGAACCACAGCAGCCGCGGCTGGAAGTGGTGGAGCTGGAGCAGCGTGCGCCACAGCAGCCTGTAGGAGGTCAGGATCGACTCCTTGTGCCCGGCATGGTGGGACACGGCCTCCTCCGGCTCGACCTCCATGCCCGCCCGGTCCCGTCCCGGCTCGGCGGACACCATGCCCTCGCCCACCTCCTCGTCGCGGTCCGTGCGAGAGCGCCCGAGCCTGCGGGAGCGGTTGATGAGGACCGGGAGCGCGGACAGGCCGAACCAGGCCGCCGAGACCAGCATGGCCACCCGCACCCCCATGCCGCTGCCGGCGGGGAAGGAGATGAGGGGGCTCGGCCCCACCAGAGCGACGTAGAGGATGAGCAGCAGGACGATGCCGCCGAGGTAACCCATCCCCCACCCCAGGCCACTGACGGCGCCGATCCGGTCCTTGGAGGCGAGGTGGTTGAGGATGGCGTTGTAGTTGACCGAGGCCAGCTCGAAGAAGATGTTCCCGATCCCCAGCAGGACGATGCCGAGCCACAGGTAGGCGGGCTCCGGTCGCACGAGGAACAGCGCCGCCGAGACCGCGACCACCACGGCGGTGTAGCCCCCGAGCCAGAAGACGGTCCGCCCGGCCCTGTCGGAGCGCTGCCCGGTCACCGGTGCCAGCAGGGCGATGAACAACCCGGCGATCGCCAGCCCGATCGACAGCGCCGACTCGTTGTCCGCCTTGGGCCCGAAGGAGTCGCTGACCAGATAGACGGTGAAGACGAAGGTGGTGATGACGGCGTTGAAGGCCGCCGACCCCCAGTCCCACAGGCCCCAGGCGATGACGGGCCAGGACAGGAGCCGGGTGCGGGAGCCGGCCTGCGCGGGCGCAGGCGCCGCTGTCGTGCTCATGGGAGAGACGATAGAACCATCTGTGCTTGTCACGGTATCGAAAGGGCAACAGACCCGATCGTCAGTTCTCCCCATCCTCAGCGGGCCCGCCTCGGCCTCGCGCGGGCCGGCGCTCCAGGAGCAGCTCGGCCAGGGCCAGGTCCACCGGCGTTGTCACCTTCATGGCGCGTTCGTCCCCGGCGACGACGACGACGCTGCCGCCGCAGGCCTCGACCAGACCGGCGTCGTCGGAGGCGGCGAGTGCCTCGTCGCCGGCCCGCTGGGCTCCGGCGCGATGGGCCGCCACCAGTGCGTCCGTCCGGAATCCCTGCGGGGTCTGGACCGCACGGAGCCGGGCTCGCCGGGGAGTGCCGACGACGGGTTCGGGCTCACCGGCCCGGCAGGGCCCGACCTCCTTGACGGTGTCGGACACGGGCAGTGCCGGAACCACTGCCTCATGCCCGGCGCGCACGGCGGCGATCACCCGCCGCGTCACCTGCGGCGGCGTCAGCGCCCGGGCCGCGTCGTGGACGATGACGACGTCGGCCTGCGGCACCGCGGCCAGGGCCGCCGCAAGCCCCAGGGCCACCGAGGCCTGCCGCGAGTGCGCCGAGCCGGCGACGACCTGGATCCCGGTTCCCTCCCCCGGCGCCCGAGCGGATCCCGAGTCCCCCGGGCCGCTCGACAGGCCCTCCGGCACAGCGTCGACCGGCTCCTCGGACAGGCCGTCGAGCTCCGCGCGGAAGCGTTCGACGTCGTCGGCGGGGGCGGTGACGACGAGATGGCTGACCTCCCCGGAGGCGATGAGACCGGCCGCCGCCCGCCGTAGGAGGCTGATGCCGCCGACGGCGACGAGTGCCTTGGGGACGCCGGCTCCCAGGCGGGAGCCGGAACCCGCCGCGGTGAGAACGGCGACCGCCCCACCCGGAGCGGACGCGGGCGGGGCGGATGGCTGAGATGAAGGGGTGGTGCTCACGAGCAGGACGCTACCGTGTGCGTGGCTGCCTGAGCCCGGGCTCCGGACGGTTCAGGAGGCGAGGACCTCGTCCAGGCGGGACTCAGCCTCCTCCTCCGGGGTCTTCTGGGCCAGGGCCAGCTCGGAGACGAGAATCTGACGGGCCTTGGCCAGCATGCGCTTCTCACCGGCGGACAGGCCGCGGTCCGTGTCCCGGCGGGAGAGGTCCCGCACCACCTCGGCGACCTTGATGACGTCCCCGGAGGCGATCTTCTCCTGATTGGCCTTGAACCGGCGCGACCAGTTCGTGGGCTCCTCGGTCAGCGGCGCCCGCAGCACCTCGAAGACCCTTTCCAGCCCGGTCTCATCAACGACGTCACGAACACCGATGAGCTCGACGCTTTCGGCGGGAACCAAGATGGTCAGGTCACCCTGGGCCACCTCGAGCTGCAGGTACGTCTTCTCCTCACCGCGTACCTTGCGCTGCCGGATATCAATGATCCGGGCGGCCCCGTGGTGCGGGTAGACGACAGTCTCACCGACTTCATAGGTCATAAGGATGACTCTCCAGACTGGTTTGCGGGCCTCTAGTTTATCAGGTCATTCCGCGAAAAGATCGGGGACGTATCTCACAGGGATCACGGCGATCACGACTCCGGATCGGAGCGGGAATGCGATGGAACCGGAAAGAGGATCAGCGATCCGCGCCGCTGTCGAGTCGATAGCCAAGGCCTCTGACCGTGGTGATGAGAACCGGTTTGGAGGCGTCCGCCTCAATCCTGCCCCGCAGTCGTTTGACGTGGACGTCCAGGGTTTTGGTGTCCCCCACGTAATCGGCTCCCCAGAGGCGCTCGATGATCTGGCTGCGGGTGAGAACCCGTCCGGGATGCCTCAGAAACAGCTCCAGGAGATCGAACTCCCGCAGCGGCATGGCCACGGGCTCGCCGTCGACCCTGACCTCGTGGCGCTCCACGTCCATCCGCACCCGGCCGGCGACCAGAACCTGCTCGGGCTCTACGGGGACCGCCCGGCTACGGCGCAGAACGGCCTTGAGGCGCGCCAGAAGCTCCCGGTAGGAGTAGGGCTTGGTGACGTAGTCGTCGGCGCCGATCTCCAGGCCGACGATCTTGTCCAGCTCGGTGTCCTTGGCGCTGAGCATGATGACCGGCACTAAGGAGGACCGCCGGATACGGGTGCACACCTCGGTCCCGTCCAGGCGCGGCAGCATGAGGTCCAGCAGGACCAGGTCGATGGGGCCGACCCCGCCGGGTCGCCGGGAGGCCTCGAAGATCTCGACGGCGCGCTGGCCGTCCTCGGCCTCGACCACCTCGAAGCCGTCGCGCCGCAGGCCGAAGGCGAGCGGGTCGCGGAAGTTCTCCTCGTCCTCGACCAGGAGGATGCGGGTCGGGCCGACCGGCGACGACGGCGATGCCGCGGTCCGTCCCGCGGCCGGTGCTGCGGAGGCCGTAGAGGGCACGGAGGACGCGGAGGACTCTGCCGGGCTCACGACACGCTCCTTGACGACCGCTCTGACGACTGACCTGAAGACCGCGCTGGACAGGGCCCTGACGACCGGCCGGCTGCGTCGTCGGCGGGATCGCCCTCGACCGGATCCTCCTCGGCGGGGACTTCCTCACCGGGCTCGTTGCGGACCGGCTCCCCCTCGGGCAGGCGCGGGAGCACGAGGGTGAAGGTGGACCCCCGTCCCGGGGCGGACCACAGCTCGACGGTGCCGCCGTGGTCGGCGGCCACGTGCTTGACGATGCTCAGCCCCAGGCCGGTGCCGCCGGTGGCGCGCGAGCGGGCCTTGTCGACGCGGTAGAAGCGCTCGAAGACGCGCTCCTGCTCCTCCTTGGGAATGCCGATCCCCTGGTCGACGACGGCGATGCGCACGATGTCGGAGTGCTCCGGGTCCAACGAGACGCCCACCGAGACCCGGGTACGGGGCTCGGAGTAGCGGATGGCGTTGTCCAGCAGGTTGCGCACGGCGGTGGTGATGAGGGCGGCGTCGCCGCGCACTCGCAGCCCCTCGGCGCCTCCGGTCACCAGGGTGATCCGGCGGCCGTCGGCCTCGACGCGAACCCGGTCCACGGCCTCGGCGACGACCTCGTCGATGTCGACGACCTCGGGCTCGGCCAGGGCGTCGCCCTCCTGAAGCCGGGTGAGCTCGATGATCTCCTGGACCAGGACGCCCAGGCGGCGGGCCTCCTTGCGCATGCGCCCGGAGTATTCGCGCACGAAGTCGGGGTCGTCGGCGCCGGCCTCGACGGTCTCGGCGAGCAGCTGGATCGCGCCGACCGGGGTCTTGAGCTCGTGGGAGACGTTGGCGACGAAGTCGCGGCGCATGGCCTCCACCCGGCGGGCGGCGGTGTGGTCCTCGATGAGGATGAGGACGCGTCCCTGGCCGATGCCGGCCACGCGCACCTGCAGGTGGAACTGGCCCGCCCCCGGCACCCTGCCCCGGGCCACGGTGACGGCGGCGTCCTGAGCCCGGCCCGAGGTCCGCACCCGCCTGACCATCTCCGCCACGGTCGGCTCGACGACGGCGTCGTCGCGCACGATGTTGAAGGTGTAGGCCGATGCCGAGGCGCGCAGGACCTCGTCGTCGTCATCAAGGACGACGACCGTCGAGCGCAGCGCGGCCAGGACGGGGACGGCCGTGTCGGTGCCGGCCAGGCCGGCGAGGTCGGCGGCGCTCGTGGCCGCCTCGCGCCTGCGCCGGGACAGCATGACGCCGGTCCCCGCCCCCAGGCACACGAGGCCGGCGGCGGCTGCGACAAGGAGAATGATGACGGTCGGACCCACGTTTCTAGGGTAGTTGAGACCCGACGGCGCTTCCCGGCCGGGCCCGCCTCTGGGCGCGCCGCTTGCGGCGGCGTCGCAGGGCTGCTGTGCTTGGGCCAATATCCACCGATATCCTTGGCAGCGCTCTCGGCACCATCGCCGAGCAGCGCCGTCGAGCCGCATCATCGACTGACACGAGCCGTCGGCCCCCGCCCGGAACAGGAGCAGCCTCATGCGCGCCATCTTCAACCAGGAGCTCAAGCAGCTGGGCTCCGACCTCGAGTCCATGGCCAACCAGGTCGCCACCGCGATCGAGCGCGCCGCGGAGTCCCTGCGCCAGGGGGACATCGTCATCGCCGAGCAGGTGATCGACGCCGACGAGCGCATCAACGACCTCCAGCGGGACATCGACGACCTGTGCGTCATGCTGCTGGCCCGCCAGCAGCCGGTGGCCGGGGACCTGCGCAACGTCCTGTCCGCGCTGCGCATGGCCCAGACCCTTGAGCGCCAGGGCGACCTGGCCCGTCACGTGGCGGCGATCGCCCGGGGCCGCTACCCCGAGCCGCCGCTGCCCGAGCCGGTCCTGGGGCTCATCCTCCAGATGGCGGACCTGGCGGTGCGTGCGGGCAAGGACGTCGCCCGCCTCATCTCGACGCGGGACCTGGAGCTGGCCGCCGTCATCCAGTCCAACGACGCCGAGCTCGACGCCCTGCACCGGCGCTCCTTCCAGATGATCCTGGACCCGGCCCACGACCTGAGCCGCCAGCAGGTCATCGACGCCGTCCTCATGGGCCGGTTCCTCGAGCGCTTCGGGGACCACTCGACGTCGGTGGCCAGCCGCGTGGCCTACCTCGTCTCGGGGGCCTCCATGCCGGAGACGCACGACGCCGAGGACGCCGACGCGCTCCACTGAGCGATCCGCGCCAACGAGGCGGGCGGCGTCAAACCTGACGAAGGTTCGACGCCGCCCGCCCGTTACAGGGAAGAGCCGATGGGCTCACTTGCCCTGGTTGGCCACCGCCGCGATCTTGGCCTCGGCCTCGGGGTCGAGGTAGCGGCCGCCCTTCTTGAGGGGCTTGAGGGTCTCCTCGTCGAGCTCGTAGACCAGCGGGATCCCGGTGGGGATGTTGACGCCGGCGATGTCGTCGTCGGAGATGTCGTCCAGGTGCTTGACGATGGCGCGCAGCGAGTTGCCGTGGGCGGCGATCATGACGGTCTTGCCGGTCTTGATCTCGGGGACGATGGTGCCCTCCCAGTAGGGAAGAAGACGCTCGAGGACGTCCTTGAGGCACTCGGTGGCGGGGATGGGCTCACCGGCGTAGCGGGGGTCGGTGTCCTGGGAGAACTCGGAGCCGGGCTCGATGGCGGGCGGCGGCACGTCGTAGGAGCGGCGCCACTGCATGAACTGCTCCTCCCCGTACTCGTCGCGGATCTCCTTCTTGTTCTTGCCCTGCAGAGCGCCGTAGTGGCGCTCGTTGAGGCGCCAGTCACGCTCCACCGGGATCCAGTGGCGGTCAGCGGCGTCCAGGGAGAGGTTGGCGGTCATGATGGCGCGTCGCAGCATCGAGGTGAAGAGCTTCTCCGGGAGGACACCGGCCTCCTTGAGGAGCTCACCGCCGTGGACGGCCTCGGCGCGTCCCTTGTCTGACAGCGGGACGTCAACCCAGCCGGTGAAGAGGTTCTTCGCGTTCCATTCGCTCTCGCCGTGGCGGAGCAGTACGAGGGTGTAAGCCATGGGGCCATCCTGCCAGGATCACAGGCACCGCGCGAGGCCCTGGAGGTCCTATGTGTTGCGCAGAGGGGTGTGAGGGAACGGTCTTCGGGGTCGCAGCCCGACGCTCGCCTCGTCGCGGCGGGGCCCGCGCTCCATGATCCGTGTGTGGAGGAGCGGGATCAGACCTCGGGCCACGGGGTAAGAGAGCAGGCACCGCCCCGTGTGCAGTGTTCACCCGAAAGCCATATTCACGTATTGAAAACACGACGGTCCTGGTGATGCGCCTGAGCGCATAACCAGGACCATGGTGCGAGGTGGCAATAAGCTCGAGGTTGACTCGATGCAGGGTGCCGGCTCGCATGAGCCCGCCACACCCACATGCCCTCGGTTAGCTGGGGTTGACCTCATAGTAGGCCTTGCGCACCTCAGCAGAGACGCGACCGCGATCAGAAACCTCCAGGCCCTGCTCACGGGCCCATTCGCGAATCTTCTGAGTGTCGGAAGGACCGCTGGAACGACGACGACCGGAACTACGACGACCGCCGGTACGACGCGCCTTTCCAACCCATTCCTCAAGGGACTCACGAAGAGCCGCTGCGTGCTCATCGTTCAGGTCGATCTCGTAGGTCACGCCATCAAGGGCGAAGGTAACGGTCTGGTTGGCCTCGGACCCGTCGACATCGTCGACGAGGATGACCTGAGTCTTCTGTGCCATGATTCCTCATTCTGACTGGGGGGAGCGGACCTAAGCAGGTATCCCGCTGCGGACAACGTTAGATTAAACAATAGTTGCCCTCAATGCAACACAACTTTTCGCCACCCGCATTACTGATCACACCCACAGCCCCAAAACCCGCAGCGCCCCACGCCGCCATACCGCCTCACACCTCCCGACAACGGGGATGAAAACTGTGAAAGCCCTGATGTCCCCTTTGGAGATCTCCACGAGGTGCAGGCAGGCAAACCACGCCCGTCAGACACGCCCCTCCAACCGACTAGAGGTATCCGAAGACCGCCCAACCCATGGCGGATCGCCTCCCAGAGGACTCTCAGACAGCAGTGGATGATTCTCCCAGCCAGAAGAGATGACTGTTGCCACCGGGACCGCACCCTCGCCCCCGAAACCCCTGCAGGGGAAAATCCTGCCTCCCGACGGCAGAACTCAGCCTCAACCGCTTGAGAGTGAGCAATTGAGAGACACGGCCGTCCCAGAAATCAGGAACGACGGAGCTCCGTCATAGACGAGGCAAGTGTGTCAGAGCGCACAGCCGAGAACGAGGAGTCCGGTAACGCGAAAGCCCCGGGAGGCAAGTGCTCCCGGGGCTGATCGAGCCGCCTGTGGGAATCGAACCCACGACCTATTCATTACGAGTGAATCGCTCTGCCGACTGAGCTAAGGCGGCGTACTGGCGTCAGCAGCAGAGCCGAACATACCGTTCCTGCGCCCGCCTCCGCAATCCAGCGCAACACCGACGACAGTGTTCCTCGACACAGTGAGCGGAGTCCTGCGCGTCAGCAGAACATCAGGCAGGCCTCCACCCCCAGGATTCTCAGGCTCTGCACTGGAGCAATACCGAAGCAGCGCGCATCCTGGTAGGTGACTTCCACTCGGCGGGCGCCACCCGCGCCGGCCGCCCCTGCCGGACCCCGATATTCTCCACACGTCATTCAACAGGTCTCCCTCCCGTAAGGATCCCCATGACCGAGTCAGCGTCCAGCTCTTCCTCCGCTCCTTCATCACCCCAACCGGATTCATCTCGCGCCTCCACCGACTCGCTCCAGGGTGATCTCGTCCAGGACCGCGGCGACGCGGGATACAACAAGTCACTGAAGAACCGCCACCTGCAGATGATCGCCATTGGCGGCTCCATCGGCACCGGTCTTTTCATGGGTGCCGGCGGACGCCTCAAGGAAGGCGGAGCGGGCCTGATGTTCGCCTACGCCGTCTGTGGCGTCTTCGCGTTTCTCATGGTTCGAGCACTGGGCGAGCTCGCCATCCGCAGGCCCTCCTCCGGCGCATTCGTCTCCTACGCCCGTGAGTTCCTCGGGGAGAAGGGCGCCTATATCACTGGATGGTTCTTCTTCCTGGACTGGTCGGTGACGGTCATGGCCGACATCACGGCCGTGGCCCTCTATCTCCACTACTGGAAGAATCTGCAGATCGTGCCGCAGTGGGTCTTCGCGCTCGTGGCCCTCGTCCTGGTCTTCATCCTCAACATGCTCAACGTCAAGATGTTCGGGGAGGCCGAGTTCTGGTTCGCGCTCATCAAGGTCGCCGCCATCGTGTCCTTCATGGTGGTAGCCGTCGTCGCCATTATTCTCGGGCTTCACACCGGTACGGCCTCCAACGGAGACGCTATCACCGCAGGCACTCACAATATTCTGGGAAACGGGGGGGTTCTTCCCCGAAGGATTCCCGATCGTCTTCGCCCTCGCCCTCGGCGTGGTCTTCGCCTTCGGAGGCACGGAGATGGTGGGGGTGGCCGCCGGTGAGGCGAAGGACGCCGAGAAGATCCTGCCCAAGGCGATCAACTCGATGATTCTGCGCATCTTCGTCTTCTACGTCGGCTCCGTCTGGCTTCTGGCCCTGGTTCTGCCCTACACCTCCTACTCGAGGACCGAGTCGCCCTTCGTCACCTTCTTCTCCGGCATCGGCGTGCCCTACGCCGGCGACATCATCCAGGTCGTGGTCCTCACCGCCGCGCTGTCCTCCCTCAATGCCGGCCTGTACGCGACCGGCCGCACCCTGCGCTCCATGGCGGTGGCCGGCGAGGCTCCCCGGGTCGCGGCCGGGCTCAACAAGCACCAGGTTCCCGCCGGCGGCATCATCATCACCTCGGCGCTGGGACTGCTCGGCGTCGTCCTCAACGCCTACCTGCCGGGCGATGCCTTCGACATCGTCATGAATCTCGCCGGTATCGGCATCGCCGGCACCTGGGGCGCCATCCTCGTCACCCACCTCGCCTTCCTCCGACGGGTGCACGACGGCAGGGAGGAACGCCCGACCTACCGCATGCCCGGAGCCCCCTGGACCAACTATGCGGCCCTGGCCTTCTTCACCATCGTTGTCGCCTCCAACCTCGCCGACCCGGCCGGACGGTGGACCCTGGTGCTGTTCGCCATCGTCGTCGTCATGATGGTGGCAGGCTGGTACGCAGTGCGAGGGCGGATCCGGGGAGACCTCCTCGAGGAGGTCCTCGCCGACGAGGTGGACGGATCAGCCTCCGCCTCACCGCACGAGGCCTGACCGGCAGGAGCCGAACCATGCACGTTCACATCACCTACACCGGGGGCACCATCGGGATGGTGGACTCCCCCCACGGCCTCGTTCCCGGCGCCGACCTGGAGGGCTGGCTCAGCTCCCTGCTAGAGGGCACGCCCCTGGCGCACGCGGTGACGGTGACCTCCCTGGAGCCGCTCATCGACTCCTCGAACGCCACTCCGTTGTCCTGGCAGGCGATCGTGGACGACCTGCGCGCCCACGCCGCGGCCGACCCGGAGGCCGCCTTCGTGGTCCTGCACGGGACCGACACGATGGCCTACACGAGCGCCGCCCTGTCCTACGCGCTGACGGACCTGGCCACGCCCGTCGTCGTCACCGGCTCCCAGCTCCCGCTCGGGGTCCTGGGCTCCGACGCCGCGGCGAACGTCACCGGTGCGCTCAAGGCCGCCACCTCCGGGCGCATCAACGGGGTCTGCCTGTTCTTCGGTCACCGGCTTCTGGCCGGGAACCGCGCGACGAAGTCCTCCTCGTGGGCCTTCACCGGATTCGAGTCCCCCAATGCCGCCCCGCTGGCCACCACCGGCGCCCCGTGGCAGTGGGCGGCGGCGACGTCGGCAGGGGCCGGCTGGAGGGACGCCGCCCCCTATGCGCGTCACGACGTCGTCGTCATCGACCTGGCCCCGGGTATCACCGCGACGCGCCTGGAGGCGCTGCTGACGCCGCTGCCCGAGGCGGTGGTCCTGCGGGCCTTCGGGGTCGGCAACCTCCCCTCCCAGGAACCGGGGCTGACCGATGTCATCGAGCGGGTGATCGCCGCCGGAACGGCCGTCATCGTCACCTCCCAGTGCCACGAGTCCGAGGTCCTTCTGGGCCACTACGAGGCCGGTGACGCTCTTGCCCGCAGCGGCGCCGTCGGCAGCCGCGACATGACCCTGGAGGCCGCCTACGCCAAGGTCCAGTTCCTGCTCTCGCAGGGGTTGCGCGGGGACGAGCTGGCCCGGTGGATGGAGCGCTCCATCGCCGGCGAGCTGAGCGAGTAGCGCCCCGGCAGTGGAGCAGCCGAGCCCGCTCCACAGAATCGGCCCCGGACGGCTTCACGAGCCGTCCGGGGCCGGACTCATCCCTGGCGGGTGCTCAGGACTCGCCGTGCACCCGCGTGCCGGTCAGCAGGTCAGTCCCTTGTCGGGCATCGTGCCGTTGAGCAGGTAGGTGTCGACGGCGTTCTTGACGCAGTCGTTGGAGCGCCCGTAGGCGGTGTGACCGTTGCCCTTCCAGGTGAGGAGCCGGCCGGACTCGAGCTGCTCGGCCAGGGCCTCGGACCAGGCGTACGGGGTGGCCGGGTCACCGGTGGTCCCCACCACGAGGATCGGCGGGGCGCCGGAGGCCGTGATCTTCTCACGCTTGCGGCTCGACTCATGACCCCAGCCCTGGCAGTAGGCGTCGGGGTAGAGCAGCTGCGAGCTGAAGGTGGGCGAGGCCTCCTTGACGGCGGTGGCGTTCTGCTCCCAGGAGGCGTTGTCGCCCTGGACCGGGTAGTCCAGGCAGTTGACCGCCATGAGGGCCTCAGCGCCGTTACCGGAGTAGCTGCCGTCGCTCTGCCGATAGGCGATGGCATCGGCGATCGTGAGCAGCCCGCTCCCGTCCGGGTCTCCTGTGTTGCCCATCGCCTGGCCCAGGGCCAGGTTGAGAGACGGCCACAGGCTGGTCTGGTACATCGATCCCAGGACACCGTAGAGGGCCAGGTCGTAGGTCAGCGGCCGCTGGTCGTCGGAGGTCGGGATCGGTGCCGTCTTCGTGGACTCCAGGAGCTCGCGGATCTGGGAGACGCCGGAGTCGACGTCTCCGCTCAAGGGACAACCCGTCCTGGAGCTCTGGCAGTTCTCCACGTAGGCCCGCAGCGAGGCCTCGAAGCCCTTGGCCTGGCCCAGAGCCAGGTCCTCCGCGCCCAGAGACGGGTCGACGGCGCCGTCGAGGACCATGCGGCCGGTACTGGCCGGGAAGAGCTCGGCGTAGGTCGCCCCCAGGTAGGTGCCGTAGGAGAAGCCCAGGTAGGTGAGGACCTGCTGTCCGTCGACAGCGCGCAGGATGTCGAGGTCCCGGGCGGCGCTGATGGTGTCGATGTGGTCCAGGAGGCCCGGGGTGCTGGTCTTCGACTCGCAGGCCGTGTTCATCTTCTGGGCCCGCTCGATGGTCGCGGTCGCCGACGGCGTCGCCGGGTCGTTCGCGCCGGCTCGCTCGGCGTCGAGCTCGGCATCGGTCAGACAGTCGATCGCCGTTGAGGCGCCCACGCCCCGAGGATCGAACCCGACGACGTCGTAGGAGCCCAGCAGGTTCTTGGAGAAGTAGGAGCCGACGCTCTCGACCAGGTCGGTGCCCGATCCTCCCGGCCCGCCCGGGTTGATGAACAAGGACCCGACCGAGTCCCCGTTGGCGGCCCGCTTCTTCACCGCGATCTCGATCGTCTCACCACCGGGGTTGTCGTAGTCCAGCGGCACCTTGACCTTGGCGCAGGTGAAGCCGGTGTCCTCCCCGGACTTCGCCTGGTCCATGCCCTTCTTGGCGCAGGTGTACCAGGAGACCTTCTGGGTGTAGAAGCCCTCCAACCCGGCCGGGACCGTTGCCGAGGCCGAGGCCGTGGCCGGCGAGGCCTTGATATCCGGGGAGCCCTGGCAGGCCGTCAGGCCGGTGCACACCAGGAGCGCGGCGATCGCCGCGACAAAGCGCTTGGTACGAGGCTGACGAGGAGTCTCAGTAGTCACGGGATGAACCTTATGACGCCGAGTCCTCAGACTCCTCCTCCTGTAGGTGGAGCGGAGACACCTACCCATGGCCGTACTCGGCCCCGCGTAGGCCGGCATCACTCACCGCTCTTGCAGGTCGCGCCCTGCTCGGGCACCGTCCCGTTGATGAGGTAGCCGTCGACTGCGCCATGGATGCAGGAACCGGAGCGTCCGTAGGCGGTGTGGCCGTTGCCCTCCGATGTCAGCAGCCGGCCGGACTCGAGCTGCTCGGCCATGGCCTGTGACCAGGCGTAGGGGGTGGCCGGGTCACCGGTCGTGCCCACCACCAGGATGGGGGCGGCCCCCTTGGCGTGGATGGGGGCGGGCTTGCGGGTCCCGTTGTGGCCCCATGCCCGGCAGCGCGCGTCCTGGTTGCTCAAGGAGGCGCCGAAGGTCGGCGAGGTCTGAGTGATCTGCTGATACTCCTTCTCCCAAGCGGCCATGTCCCCCTGAACCGGGATGTCGAGGCAGTTGACGGCGTAGTAGGTCGGCGCGCTGACGCCGGCCGTCGCCGGACCGTAGAGCGCCTGGAGGTAGGAGCCGTCGTTCTGGGTGATGGCCTGGTCGAGGGCGTAGGTGAGGAAGCTCCAGTACTCGGAGGAGTACATGAGGCGGCGAACGACGACGCGGATCGTGCTGCCATCCACGGTGACGTTCGGGTCGGAGGTCTTCAGTGGCGTCTGGTCGGCTGCCGCGATGAGATCGCGGATCTGCTGGGCCCCGGCCTCGGTGTCGCCGGTGAGCGGACAGCTCTGGCCGGCCTGGACGGCCTGACCCGCCTGGCACTGCTCGACGTAGGTGCGCAGCGAGCTCTCGAAGCCCGCGGCCTGGCCGGCGGCCCGCTCCCCCAGCGAGAGACTGGGGTCGACGGCGCCGTCGAGGACCATGCGGCCGGTGTTGGCGGGGAAGAGCTCGGCGTAGTGGGCGCCCAGGTAGGTGCCGTAGGAGAAGCCCAGGTAGTTGAGCTTGTCATCCCCGGACAGCGCCCGCAGGACGTCGAGGTCCCGGGCCACCGAGACGGTGTCCACGTGGTCGAGCAGCCCGGCCGGCTTGGTGCTGGCGGCGCACTGGGCCTCCTCCTGCGTGAAGTCCTTGGTGATCTCGTCGATGAGCGTCTGGAAGCTGATGTCCCCTTGCGCCGCGCCATCGGCGGCGGGGTCCTGGGCGTCCTGGAAGGGGGTGGGGTCGGCGCCGGCGGCGTCGGCGGCGAGGGAACCGGGCAGGGGGTCATTGACTCCCATGGCTGCCTGAGCCGCGCCGGCGGGCAGTGCTCCCCCGACGACGTCGCAGGTGATCGGCGTCGAGGCCCCCACGCCGCGGGGGTCGAAGCCGATGATGTCGAAGGATGCGTTGAGGTCGGGCGAGAACTCGGTCTCGTTGCTCTCCACCATCTCCACCCCTGAGTAACCGGGGCCGCCGGGGTTGATGAAGAGGCTGCCCCGGCGCACCGATCCGGTGGCCACATGCTTCTTCATGGCGATCTCAATGGTCTCACCATCGGGCTTGGAGTAATCCAGCGGCACCCTGACCTTGGCGCACTTGAACGCCGTCGCCTCCGCCGACCTCTCCATCCCCCCAGTGGCACCGCAGTCGTACCACTCCACCTTCTGGCCGTAGAACGACTCCAACCCCGCAGGCACCGCCGCCTGAGCCGGAACAGCCGGGACAGCCGGCGCCGCAGCAGCGGGAACCACACCGGCCCCCACCCCCAGACACACACCCGCCACAGCCGCCAGCACCCCAGCAGACACCCGACGACGCGCCGACATGACCCGGCTCGGAGCCGCACACTGTTTCATGCTTATTTTCATAACATTTATATTACAAACCGACAGCGGAGTGCGCCGGAGGATTGGGAGGAAATGAGAGGAGAACCGTGGGTGGGAGCACCCGGTTCCGGCGCTCCCACCCACGGCCTTGAGTCTCCGATGAGACCCCGATGAGGCTCTCACGGGTCCCCGCGGAGCTCCTTGACACTCCTCAGTGGGGAACCGCCGGGAGGCCGACGGCTCCCCCGACGACTCACTCCTGACCGTGGCAGGTCAGGTCCTTCTTGGGCATGGTGCCGGTGAGCAGGAAGGTATCGACCGCGTTGGTGACGCAGGGGCCTCGGCCGGCATTGCCATAAGCCGAGTGCCCATTGCCCTCCCAGGTGAGGAGCTGGCCGGACTCCAGCTGGTCAGCGAGGGACTTGGACCACTCATAGGGTGTGGCCGGGTCGCCGGTCGTCCCGACGACGAGAATCGGTGCGGCGCCCTTGGCGCGGAGCGCCCTGGGGGCCTGAGTGCCGTGGTGCCCCCAGGACTGGCATGCGAGGTCGGCCCCCTCGTAGCCGCGCCCGAAGCGGGGAGAGACCCGCTCCAGCTCCTTGCTCTGCGCCGCCCAGGTCGTCATATCGCCCTCAACCCGATAGTCCAGGCACGTAACCCCCTGAAAGGCGCCCTCGCCGACCATGGGTTGAGCGGCGAGCAAGTCCACCACCTCCTTGAAGAGGGAGGCGTCATTCTGGTTGATGGCCTGGTCCAGGGCAGCATTGAGACCGCCCCACGCGCCCTCGTACTCACGGAGGTAGACCAGCACAACGGTCATGATCTCCGTGCCCGTCAGCGAACGGTTCGGGTCCGAGGTAGGGATCGGCGTCCGATTGGCGGAGGCAAAGAGGTCCCCGATCTGTTGGAGTGCAGCGTCAGGGTCAGAGCTGAGCGGACAGTTCTGACCCGACTGGCACCACTCGACGTAGTTGCGCAGTGCACGCTCAAATCCCTGAGCCTGCCCCATTTTCCGCTCGCTGTGGGTCAGGCTGGGGTCCAGGGCCCCATCGAGGACCATGCGGCCGGTGTTGGCCGGGAAGAGCTCGGCGTAGTGGGCACCCAGGTAGGTGCCGTAGGAGAAGCCGGCGTAGTTGAGCTTCTCATCGCCGGACAGCGCCCGCAGGACGTCGAGGTCCCGAGCCGCCGAGACCGTGTCCACGTGGTCGAGCAGCCCGGCCGGTTTGGTATTGGCGGCGCAGTCGGCCTCCAGCTTTTTCGCCTGGGCGGCAATCCGAGTCGCCCGTTGCTCGAAGGTCGTGCCGTCAGTCCCAGCATCGGCCGGGGCGGCCTCTGCGACAGCAGGCATGTCGTCCCCCGAGGCGCAGGTGATCGGCGTCGAGGACCCCACACCGCGGGGGTCGAAACCGATGATATCGTAGGCGCCCTGCACCCCGGCGAAGGTGGTCTCCGCCGATGTCTCAAGGAAACTGACCCCTGATCCGCCGGGGCCGCCGGGGTTGACGAAGAGGCTGCCCCGGCGCACCGAACCGGTGGCCACATGCTTCTTCATGGCGATCTCAATGGTCTCACCATCGGGCTTGGAGTAATCCAGCGGCACCCTGACCTTGGCGCACTTGAACGCCGTCGCCTCCGCCGACCTCTCCACCCCACCGGTAGCACCGCAGTCGTACCACTCCACCTTCTGGCTGTAGAACGACTCCAACCCCGCAGGCACCGCCGCCTGAGCCGGAACAGCAGGAGCAGCCGGCGCCGCAGCAGCAGGAACCACACCGGCCCCCACCCCCAGACACACACCCGCCACAGCCGCCAGCACCCCAGCAGACACCCGACGACGCCCGGCACCCCGGGCACTCCCGGCTGGCCCGCCCCTGCTCACTACCGTGGAAACGGCAGCACTCCGGTATCCATGTCGCTTAAGCCGTCCTTGTTTCGTCTCCATGAATAACATCGTATGAACTAACCGCCCGGTATGTGATCCGTCTCAGGGATGAGACGGCCCGTACCCCCTTCTCCCCGTGGCTCCATCGCATCGGGAATACCCTGGCGTTATCGAGGCGCACCAGCCCCCAGGACGCGGCTCGACTGGGGGATCGCTGCGGCCTGAGGGCGCAGCTGGACCATGAGGGCCTCGACGGCCAGCAGCGGGGCGGCGTTGGAGCGCAGGCGGGTGCGGCACTCCTCGATGGCGGCGATCCGGGCCAGGGACTGCTCGGGGGTCGTCGTGCGGGCGGCCTGGTCGACGGCGTCGGACAGGTCGAGGTTGACGCGCTCGACGTTGCTGCCCATCTGGGTGGTGAGCACGTCGCGGTAGAAGGACAGCAGGTCGATCATGGCCCGGTCCAGGACGTCGGTACGGGCCCGCTTGGCACGACGCTTCTGGTCCTCCTCGAGCTGGCGGATCTGGGCGCGCAGGGCCGCCGGGATCTTCCCGTCGCTCTCCAGGCCGAGGGCGCGGGTCAGCTCGGCCTTCTCGCGGGCGTCACGTTCGGTCGTGGCCTCCTTGGCCTCGGACTCGGCGGCCTCGACCAGGGAGGCGGCGGCCAGGACGGCGTCGCCGACGCTGCGCAGCGAGACCGGGGCGAGCAGGAGGCGGCGGCGCCGGTCCCAGGCGTCGGCGTCGGTGGCCAGGTGCCGGGCCAGCCCGATATGCGACTGGCTGGCCCGGGCGGCCCTGGCGGCCAGCTCGGGGTCGGCGCCGTCGCGGCGCACCAGGAGCTCGGCGACGGCGTCGGCCGGTGGGATCCGCAACGTCACCAGGCGGCAGCGCGAGCGGATGGTGGGCAGGACGTCGTCGGCGCTGGGGGTGCACAGCAGCCAGACGGTCTGGGGCGGCGGCTCCTCGATGGACTTGAGCAGGACGTTCGTGGTGCGCTCGGCCATGCGGTCGGCGTCCTCGACGAGGATGACGCGCCAGCGGCCGGTCCAGGGGCGGCGCTGGGCCTCACCGATGAGGGTCTTGACCTCATCCATGGTGATGATGAGCCTCTCGGTGGCCAGGCGCACGACGTCGGGGTGGGATCCGGCCATGACGTCGCGGCAGGGCTTGCACTGCCCGCAGCCGGGCACCGGACCGGTGCACTGCAGGGCGGCGGCGAAGGCGCGGGCGGCGTTGGAACGGCCCGATCCGGGCGGGCCGGTCACGAGCCAGGCGTGGGTCATGGCGAGCCCGGCCGAGGACCCCGCTCCCCCGCGTCCCGGGGTGTCGATGACGTCGGCGATGTCCGTGATGTCAGCAGTCCCCGAAGCGCCCCCTGCGGCGGCGCTCGCCTCGCGCCGCTCGGCCACGTCCCGGGCGGCCAGGGCCGCGGCCTGGAAGGCGTCCACGGCCCTGGCCTGGCCGACGACGTCGTCCCACACGCTCATGACCGCGCCTCCTTGTCCGGCTGCTCGGCACGACGACGGGCGGCGGCCTCCACGAAGGCCTCCAACCCGACGAGCACGCCCTGGTGGGCCCCGCCCTGCCCGTGGTGGTGCACGCTGCGGCGGCGCACGGCCTCGGTGATGACCTTGGCAACAGCCTCGATGACGTCGTCGGCCACCTGGTCGACGGGCCGGTCGGCCTCGATGACGACGAAGCGCTCGGGCTCGGCCCCGGCCAGGACGAGGAACTGCTCGCGCAGGGCGGCGCGGAAGGCATCGCCCTCCTGCTCGAGGCGGTCCTTGGCGCCGCGACCGGTGGCGCGCTGCTCGGCCAGGGCGGGGTCGCCGTCGAGGAGGATGGTCAGATCCGGCAGGAGGCCCTCGGTGGCCCACAGGGACAGGTCACGCACCTCCTCGGGGCCGAGTGAGCGGGCCGCCCCCTGGTAGGCGACCGAGGAGTCGAGGTAGCGGTCGGTCAGGACGACGGCACCGCGCTCGAGTGCCGGCCGCACGCTGGTGGCGATGTGGTGGGCGCGGTCGGCGGCGTACAGGAGGGCCTCGGCGCGCGGGGCGACGTGCCCGCCGTGCAGGAGGAGGCGCCGGATCTCGAGGCCGAGCTCCGTGCCTCCCGGCTCACGGGTGAGGACGTGGTCGACGTCGGCGGCGGCCAGGAGGTCGGCGAGGATGCGGATCTGCGTCGTCTTGCCGACGCCGTCGCCTCCCTCGAAGGAGATGAACAGACCGGGGTGGGCCGTGGCGGGGGGCGGCTGAGTCACGTCCCCAGCGTAGCGGCCGGAGCGGCCGCCGCAGCCCGGAGGACTGGAGCACGACTGGGCCACGACTGGGCCACGACTGAGGCAGGAACTGGCGCGGCGGGCGGTCGTGGTGGAGGATGGCGTCGGCGCGGGCCCCGGGACCGGAGTGAATCGAGCACCGCTCAAGGTCCCCACCGGGACCCCGATCCCGTCTCAACGACGCACCGGCCCCGCCGCACCACCCCTCACCGTTCTCACTCACTGACTTCGCCGGCCCCTGATTCAAAGGAGCTCAGGAAGGCGGGGTCAAGACGTGAGAGGACTTTGGAAGAGCCTCCATGACAATCGAACCGCCCTCCCCCGGCCGGGCACCCGACTCGCCGTCCCTGTCCGGAATGGCCCGCGTGATCCCAACGGTCCGCTCCTTCCAACCGAGCGCGCTGTCACCGTTCCGCCTGCGTCCCTCCACCGTCATCGTGACCTCGACGTCGTCGCCGACGGCGGACGCGGACCGGTGCGCCCCAGGCCATGACGACTCCTGCGCCCAGCACGACGACGAGGTCGGCGGCCTCCTGGATACCGCCGACCTGCTCGCTTCCGAGATCGGGGCCATGTGCTGCGAGCACGACCTGGGACTGCTGCAGCGTCCCCCGGTGGTCTCGGTCGTGTCCGAGGAGGCCGACCGGCAGGAGGGACGGATCCTGCTCGTCGTCGCGCCTCATACCCCTGACCGGGAGGCCCTCGGTGCTGAGGGCTATGAGATGGAGGTGACGACGCAGCAGGTGACGATCACGGCCGCCACGGCCGCCGGCGTGTTCTCCGGGACCCGCACCCTGCTGCAGTGCCTGGCCGGGGAGGGCCGGGTCGAGGCCGGCGTCGTGCAGGACTCTCCGTCGCGGCCGGTTCGCGGTCTGCACCTCGACGCCGCCCGCAAGTACTTCACCCTGGACTGGCTCCTGGACCGGGTTCGAGAGATGTCATGGGTCAAGCTCAATGAGCTTCAGCTGCACTTCTCCGAGAACGAGGGCTTCCGGCTGGAGAGTCATCGGCACCCCGAGGTGGTCAGCGCAGCGCACCTCTCGCAGTCGGAGCTGGCCCGGCTCGTGGCCGTCGCGGCCCGGTACCACGTGGAGATCATTCCGGCTTTCGATGTGCCCGGCCACATGGAGGCCGTCCTGAACGCCCATCCCCAGTGGCGGGTGGACGACACCGCCGCGGGCCGCCGGATCCTGGACTACTCGCAGCCGGGCGCACGGGCACTGGTCGCCGACATCATTGACGAGTTCGCGCCGCTGTTCCCCTCCCGGTCCTGGCACCTGGGCGGTGACGAGGTGTTCCCGCTCGGAGCCGACGACGAGGAGGACGACGCTCGGTTCCACCGGGACATGGGCGAGCGCTTCCCTCAGCTGCTCGACTACGCCCGCGCCCACTGCCGCGCCGGCAGCGAGGCGACGGTCCTCGACGGCTACGTGGCCTACCTGGAGACAGTGGCCACCCAGCTGCACGATCTGGGCAAGGACCGGGTACGGGTCTGGAACGATGCGCTCAGTCTTCCCGGGACCAGCCAGACCCTGCCCGCCGATGTCACCGTCACCTACTGGAGCGGAGGGCACCGCACCTTCCCCACCGTGCGCACTCTGGTGGACGAGGGGCACGACATCATCAACGTCAACGACACCCGCTTCTACTACGTGCTCGCCCAGGAGGGTCACCCCTACTTCCGCATACCCACGGCGGAGGAGGTCTACGGCTGGCGGCCGGGTCACTTCCCCGAGCACCGGGTTCACGGGCCGCAGGCCTGGCCGGACCCGCAGCCCGACTGGAACCTGGGGGCGTCATTCGCCATCTGGTGCGACGTTCCCGAGGCGCAGACCGAGGCAGAGGTCGCCCAGGGCGTCCGCCCTCTGCTGCGGGCCATGGCCAGCAGGATCTGGAACCCCGATGACGCCGCGCCCTACTCCCTGTGGAGGCGGCGCGAGAGGCTGCTCGGCTCCGCTGTGCGCCCCAGCACCGTGTGATCCGGCAGGGATCCAGCACCGATCCGTCACCTCTGTCATCCTGCACGTGCGACAGCGGCCACGGCACCTGCGACAGGTCCAGGGCGATGAGGAGGGCCGGACCAGCAGGACGACACCGGTCCCCACCACCACTGGTGCTCTCAGGCGACGCCCTCAGTGGTCCTGCCGGACGTAGACGCGGCGGCAAATCGTCCATGAGGCGCCCAGTCCCACCGGGACGAGCACCAGGAGCAGAGCTGCCAGACCCAGAAACATCCCGGACTGGGAGACGGCGGGCAGGGATACCGCCTCGGAGCCCTTGAGGAACCCGGCGAGCGAGCCCACGACTGTGTACACCCCCATCATGACTACGATCCCCGCAAGGACGCTGCGGTACCTGACGAGCACCGGGGGCATCGCCGCGCAGACCCCATCACTGACACCACCCACGTCACTGCTATCGCCCAGGCCAGGGGATCGGCGGCGCCGAGGGCCCCGAAGAGATTGAGGACGGCTAAGAGGACCGAGGCACCCCCATAGGCCAGGATGAGCAGGTAGTGACCGGCAAGCACCTCGGCGCGAGTCACGGGCAGCGCCCCGTAGAGCCGCAGAGCCTCTGTGGAGCGAGGTGGCCCCCACTGGGACAGGCACACCGACCAGCAGAGGGACAGGAGGATGAATGGCGGGAGGAGCGCCAGGACGAGCACCAGCGGGAGCGGGAGCACCGCCCCAAGCCAGCGGTCTGCGGCAATGCCGGCCTGCGCAACAAGCAGCAGCCCTATCATCGCCACCAGGTACGACTTATCCCAGACAACCAGTTCCAAGCGCATCACGGCGCGCACCGCCTCCCACCGGGTCAGGGCGCCCGTCCCCCGCACCGCAGCAGGAGCACCGGGAGCGCGTCCCCTGGATGACTCGGCGGTAGCGGGCATGGCGGATACAGCTCGTCCAATGGTTACGGACGTGGTCATGGACTCGGACATGGCCGGTCTCCTTACTTCTTCTTACTTCTTTCTCACCGGGTCTCAGTGGTCCTGGCGCTTGTACCAGCGGAGAGCCACCAGCAGGGAGGCGCCTAGGAGGGCGGGGCAGGCCAGGGCGGCCAGTACCGCGGGCGTCGGCTCACGCAGCACCTCCGCCACGGAGCCGGCCAGCAGCAACGTGCCGCCATAGAGGGCGCCGACCCCCGTCCCCAGGCACAGCCCCCACACCCACAGGGCCCTCTCCGGCGCCAGGCACAGGAACAGGGGCAGTCCGAGGGCCACGGACAGGCAGATGATGACCAGGCCGGCCATGAGGCCACCCCAGTCACCGGTGAGAGCGGCCACCAGCACGCAGACCAGGCAGGAGAGGAATGCCAGGACGAGCCCCTCGATCCAACGGGCACCGACCAGCTCGCTGCGCCGCAGCGGCAGCGCTCCGTGGAGGCGTCCCATGCGGTGAGCGGCCTCGACGGCCCCCTGCGCGTACTGGACGCACAGCCCCGGGGCGACCCCCATCATCACTACTGCCTGAAGACGACCGACCAGGACGTCCACGCCGATGAACAGTGCGAACGACAGCGGCAGGAGGAGGAGCAGCGGACCACGATGGCGCAGCACGATGAGGTCGAGACGCACAACCGCCCTCACCCTGGCAGGCGCTATCTCAGCGCTATCGCTCCCGGGACCGGAAGGCCCAGTCGTCGTGGTTCGTCCGATGTGCCGCCCGTTCACCGACACCGCCCCCGTCGTCATGGCGTTCACTGGTCCTGCTCGAGGTAGAGGCGATGGCTCAGCGCCCACAGGCCGATGAGGGAGCCGGCCCCCAGGGCCAGGAGCACGACGCGGCCCGTCGTCGTCCCCAGAGCGAGGTCCCGGATCACTCCGAAGCCGGCTACCCCCAGGCCCAGCGCCCCTACGACAAGGATCGAGATCAGCCATACGAGCATGCCGCGCCCAGGCCCGAAGTGCAGGAACACAGGAATTCCTAGGGCCTGCCCGACGATGACGATGAGGGGAAGGACGAGCAGCTCACGCAGGTGTACGCCCAAGGGGAGGCCAATGGCCGCGTAGAGGACCGAGGCGGCCAGGAGGAGCAGCACTGCGGCTGCCCAGTATGAGTTGACGACCTCGGCCCGGGAGACGGGCAGGGAGGCCAGCAGACGGTTGATGCCAGAGCGCTCGGCCATCACCCCCGATAGGCCTCCGACCAGGGAACTCCCCGCAAGGAATCCGCTGACCGGGACGATATCGCCGGTAACGAGACTGAAGGAGCCGGCAATGAGGAGAAGGCCGAGGAGGGTGAGCAAAACACCCCGCAGGCCCAGGAGGTGCAACCGCACCAGGGAGAGCACTCGACCACCCAGCCCTCGTCCGGCTGCCGCTGCTCTCCCCACCGAGCCGACCGGCGCTCCGGTGACCGCAGCCGCCCCCGGCTGCTCGCGCGGATCCGCAGTCATGAGGTCATTCATGGCCTGCCTCCTTGGCGATGTGCACGGCGAGGTCCTCAATAGTGGGAGTCTCGACGACGATGCGGTCAGCCAGCGCCTCGGCGGCGTCGGCCGGCATCATGGCCTCCCAGCCCAGCTGAGTGCTGCGCAGTCCGAGGCAGGCCTGACGCACGGCGTCGGTCAGGCGCTCGGGAGTACCGCGCACGAGTCGGAAGGAGCCGATGATCTCCTCGGCGGTGCCATTGGCCACGACCCTCCCCCGACTGAGGATGACCAGGTAGTCGGCCAACCGATCGAGATCGGAGGTGATGTGGGTGGAGAACAGGATGGTGCGGCCCTCCTCCACCATGAACTGGGCGAGCATGTCCACCATCTCGGTACGGGCCAGGGGATCCAGTCCACCAGTCGGCTCGTCGAGGATGAGCAGCTCAGGATCGTGGGCCAGGGCCACCGCCATCTGCAGGCGCATGCCCATGCCCCGGCTGAGCTCCTTGACCTTCTTGGTGGGGACGAGGCCCGCGGCCTGGAGCTCGGAGTCGTAGCGCTCCTGGGACCAGGTGGGGTAGAAGCGTCCGATGCCACGGCCCAGGTCCTTCAGGCGCCATTCGGGGTTGTAGGGCGGGGCATCGAAGACGACGCCGATGCGCTCATGGCCCAGGGTGGTGGCCGAACCGGCATCGGGATGGATCATGCCCAGGGCCGCCTTGATGGTGGTGGTCTTCCCCGAGCCGTTGGCCCCGACGAAGCCCGTCACGTAACCGGCGGGGACGGAGAACGTGACATCACTCAGGCTGAAGTCCGGGTAGTGCTTCGTGAGGTGGGAGATCTCGACAGGGTTCACTGCTTGTCCTTGGATGTGCTGGAAGTGGTGATGATGGTCTGCAGCATGGTGTGGAGCTCCTCGTCGCTGAGCTGGGCCAGGCGCGCGCGCTCCACGGCGCGGTCGAGGTGCTCCTCGACCTCCCGCAGCACCTGCTCGCGCACCAGTTCGGAGTCCCGGGGCAGAACGAAGTAGCCCTTACCGGGAACGTTGGCCAGGAAGCCGTCAGTGACGAGGTCGGAGTACGCGCGGGTGGTGGTGATGACGCTGACACGCAGGTCCCGGGCCAGAGCCCGGATCGAGGGCAGCATCTCGTCAGCCTCCACCTGGCCTGTCAGGATCGCATCCCTGACCTGCTGGGCGATCTGCTCGTAGATGGGAACTCCCGCCGTATTGGACAGAACGACCGAGAGCGGCATAGCAACTCCTTCCGTACATACACACTATAGACAGTAGGTGCACTATGGAGTCAAGCATGCGTTCGCCCACATACGGCGGATATACCTGCGGTCAGGGGTCGGGGCACGCCGGCTCAGGGGCTGTCCCGACGACTGGAACAGGAGCAGACCCAGTCACCAGGTTCACGAACAAGCCCAGTGGAGGCCCTCATCGAGCCGACTCAAGACCACTGTCGCCCTCGATGCAGTCGTCAAGCCGACCTTTAAGAGGGACGTCACGCCCCTGGGAAGGCGAGCGCCCCAGCATCGTGTGATCCGGCAGGTATCCGACACAGATCCGGCACAGATCACGCGCGAACCGTGTGGCCCGCCCGGCTCAGGAGCCGGGCGGGCCACACGGTATGGATGAGCGTGAGGATGAGGCTGCGGACGAGGCGGTCTTAAGTCAGCTGCTCCTGGAGCCCTGCTGCCGGGTCTCGGTGTTGCTCCCGAAGTCCTCGATCTTCGGGGTGTTTCCGGCCCAGACCACCTTTGCGTTGCCTCCCTTGATGACGACGCGGTCGACGTCCTTGACGTAGACCTCGGCGTTGGTGCCGGTGACGGTCAGCAGGCCGACGTAGTCGACGACAACCGTCACGTTGTCCGCTGAGACGTTCAGGTTGGCCACGTCTCCCTCGATGCGAACCTCATCATTGGCCTCGTTCAGGAGCATGGACGGAGTCGCGGAGACGGTCCGGTCCACGCCCTCGAGGTCGCTGAGCCAGTCGCTGTCGGTGATGGTCGCCTGCGCCCCGGGCCTGTCACCGGATGCCTGCTGGGCACCGGCCCCAGGGGCACTGCCCCCAGCTGTGGCGGCCGGGGCAGCCGGCGCGGACTGCTCCGGGGCGCCCGACGCCGTCGCCTGAGACCCGGCGGCCTGCGAGCCGGTCGCCGCCGTCGAGGGCTGCGCGGCGGCTGTGGACTGCCTGGGCGAGGCGACCTCCTGGCTCGCGGTGGTGGCGGCGCCCTGGTTGGTGGATCCGCCGCCGATGGAGACGGAGCAGGCGCTGACGCCGGCCAGGGACAGGGTCATGAGGATCGCAGCTGCGGCGCGACGGGACGAGAGGGGACGAGTGGTCGGGGACATGATTCTCTCCAGTATTCAGATGTGGTGGGGGATGGTGACGGTCAGCGGTAGGTGGCGGCAGGTCGGCTCGGCCGGGCAGGGTCGGATTGCCAGAGGGTTCAGAAGGTCGGGACGAAGACCTCGACGCGGCGATTGAGGCGGCGCCCGGCGGGGTTGTCGGAGCCGTCGGCGTTCTCGTTGGGGGCCACGGGCCTGGTCTCGCCGTAGCCGACGGAGTCGATCGTGGCGGTCACGCCGTCGGAGGTGAGTGCGTCGGAGACCGCCTTGGCCCGCTGCTCGGAGAGGGTCTGGTTGGAGGCGTCGTCGGAGACGGAGTCGGTGTGGCCCTGGACCTGGACCTTGGGGGCCTTGGAGTCCTTGAGGACGGTGGCCAGGTTGGTCAGCGTGGTGGAGGCCTCGGAGCGCAGCTCGGATGAGCCGAAGTCGAACAGCACGCTGTCCTCCAGGGTGATGACCGTGCCGCAGGACTGCACCGGCTTGGCGGCATCGATGGAGGGGAAGGTGCCGACCTTGCCGGCCTTGGGAATCGGCTTGGCGGAGATGGGCTCGCCGTTGACGACGGCGCTGCCGTCACCGTTGTTGGCGATGGAGAGCTTGCCGTCGCTGTAGGTACCCGAACCGTCACCGTTGTTGGCGATGGAGATCTCGCCGCGACTGTAGGTGCCCGAGCCGTCACCGTTGAGAGCGATGGACTCCCCGGTGGTGGAGTCGCTGTAGGTGCCCGAGCCGTCGCCATTGACCGTCACGGAGAGGTGGTCGTCGCTGTAGGTGCCCGAGCCGTCGCCATTGACCGTGATGGAGACCTTGCCGTCGGAGTAGGTGCCTGAGCCGTCTCCGTTGTTGGTGATGGAGACCTTGCCGTCGGAGTAGGTGCCCGAGCCGTCACCGTTGTTGGTGACGGAGGTGGCGCCTGAGCTCGTGGTCATGGATCCGTCGCCGCCGAGCACCGTGGAGCCGGAGACCAGCGAGCCGCTCGCATCGCAGCGCGCGGGCCTGACGGTGACACCTGGCTGGGAGGTGATGGAGCGGGTGAGGTCCGGGGTGAAGGCACCCGTGGACTGGGTGAGCAGGCTGAGGTCGGGCAGGGAGATCATGGGGATCGGGGGGATCTGGCCGGGCTCGTAGCCGGCGACCGCCTGGCTCGCGGAGGCGGCCGTGCTCGTCGCCTGAGCGGAGGCCGAGCCCGCGGCACCGCCCGCGGTGCTGCCAGTATCCGAGCCGCCCTGGGTCTCCTGGCTCTGCGCCTGCGACGAGGAGCCGCCACCCCCGATGCTCAGGGAGCATCCGCTCAGGGCGAGGGTGGTGATGAGAGCGAGGGAGGGCAGGGAGATGAGTGCTTTGGTCATGACATGAACGTTACCGGCACGTTGTCGCCGTCCCGTCCCCTCGCTGTCGCAGTCCTGCGACAGGGCTGTCTCGACCGCACCGACACCGCACCGATGCGCGGGGAGCTCTTCAAGATACGACGACGTCAGTGACGACGGCGATATCGTCGTGAGGTCGTTGCCGTGATACGGCTGTGATGTGCGGGGTATAGTCGGATCATTATGATTCGTTGGTCGATTCCGACCACAACTGAATGGAGTGCGCTCATGGGACAGTGCGGTTCTCGTCGCGTGGCAGGCGCCCTGGGAGCGGCGCTACTGGCCGGCTCCCTGGCCCTGGCGGGATGCTCATCGAACAGCCCGAAGGGCGGCGGCACCGTCCCGCCGTTGAACAGCACCGCAAGCGGGGCCAGCGCCTCTACCGGCGCGACGACGTCGTCAACCGGAGCCCCGAGCGCCTCACCGAGCACGAGCAGCACGGCCGGCGGCGGCCCGGTCACAGCCGAGTCGATGTCCGACCCAGACCTGGGTTACACGGTCGTCTCCATCCCCGAGAGCCTGGACGCCACCCAAACCGAGGTCCTACGCGCCTACTTCACCTACGACAGGGCGACCTGGCGCCTGTGGACGAAGGATGAAGGCCTGGACACCATAGACGACTTCGCCGAAGGTGAGGCGCTACGAGACATCCACCGTAACGCCACCAACAAGAACGGCGAGTTGACTCGCCCACCAATCAGGATCTCAGTCTCCGAGGTCATTGCCTCTGCAGATGGAAACGGTTATTCAGTCTCTTCATGCCTGGACCTGACCCAGGCCACGTTCATTGACGGCCAAGGTAAAGACATCACAACACCAAGTAGGCAGTCACGTTTCCCCTCCATAACCTTCATGAACAAGGGGGAAGACGGCAGGTGGCGAGCCACTCGAGAGGAGATCGGTCAGCACAATACCTGCAACGTCAACTAGTGAAGGGGAACTTCATGAACAGACACACGTCAGCCATGGGTTTAGCCACCCTGCTCCTGTCTGCCGCTGTTACTGCAGGGCCGGCCGCCCATGCCGGCACCGCCAACAGCCCTGATACCGCCCCTCAAGTGGGTGCCGCATCGACAGAGAATGCGGGTGGTGGTGAGATCTCGGTGAGTATTACCGAGCAGTACACGACGGCCTCGTCCGGCGGGGGCGGCGGAGGCGAGGTGGTCTCATCGTCGACGTCGGTGAGCATCAAGCCCTCGTGCTATTACGTTGCATGATCTCCTTCAACCGCAGCTCGGCCCACCTGGGCGGGACCACACCGTTGACGGTATCAGTGGCCTACTCCGCCTCCTACACCTCCACCGACGGCTCCAGCGGCAGCCTGCCGGCAGTCACCACCACCAGTCAACCTGCCCGTCGCCGAGGTCCAGACCCTCACCACCAACAACAGCAACCCCCGACAGAAGTGATCCGCCCCATCTGACGGCAATCAACTTACTGACGATGTGTAGGCCTGACTTGATCCGGCCGCGACGGGAGGTACCGCCGGAATCACCGCGTTCGCGATGAGACGCATTCCATCGATTGCCGGGTCGTCGGCAGAATACAAGAATCCATTTCCGAAGAGCACAGCATCCAGGACATAACCATCCGGATAGAGCCAAGCAAAATGAATATTATCATTACGTGAATCAAACCAAATATATCCATGCCCCTCAGTTCCTGCGACATTAAGAGCAGCATACCCAGCACCGTCGATCTCATCAAACTTTTGCCGCCCTCCAACATTAGACAATTTGCCGTTTGCAGCATAATTGATCAGCAATGAGGAATCCCCGCTATCCCCAGAACGCCTCCCTTTAACTTCACACTGGAACGACCTGTACTCAAAGTGATGTGAATACCCAAAAAAGTTCACCCGCATCGACAAAGCATTACCAAGCACATCCTGAGACAAGACCTCACAGAAAACACTTTGATTCAAGTACGTTTCCACTTGGGTTGGCGAATATGATGAAGCTTTCTCCGGATTGACCGACGAGCAGGAGCACAACCAAGGACACAGAGCGGCAAACATCGCCAGCGCTGGCACATACTTCTTCATACACTTTGCATACACGACAACAACACCCTCCTGATCGAGCTAGAAACTACTTCGTTGACGGAGGAGCGCTGCGTGCATGACCTCCCCCATTTGTCTCGCCTTCGGCGACCCCACCATCTACATAATTAAGTACACCTCGGTCGTCGTCGTTGGTAATTTCATTCTCCCAGTTCATCATCTTTTCAATCTGTTTTGAACTCAGAGAGCCGGGATCTATCCGCACGGGATTACCATTCTCGTCTTTTACATACCAATCAGGATGCTTCGCCTTCGCATTCTGGTCCGTGGTTTTTTCTCCCGGCTTTTCTGGCTGCTGCTGGAACATGCCGCGGTTGGCGACATCTGCGTACCCCTGTGCTTTTAACTCATCATAGGTGTTGACCGTGGATCCATCACCACTCGACGTGTTGGTACTTCCACCTGTGCCAACGTCCGGAACTCCTCCCAACGCATCGACCATGAGATCGGTGGCGATCGGCTGCCCCGCCGCAGTGAGCAGCGAGAGAGCGAGAGGAGCTCCCGATCCAGCGGTTAGTTCCGTCACCCCTGCGGCAGCGATCGTACTGAGAATCGATAGTGATGTTCCCACAACCTCGGCTTGCCTCGCCTTCACCGCCTTCTCGTCAGCAGATTGTGCCTGCTGAGCGGCAATCATGTCGTCAGAGACGCGCGAGTTGGCCAATGACTCGATGTAAGCCATCGACGCAGAGGTGCGAGCATACGCATCATGTAAGGTCTGCCCACCGGCACCAGGAGTATTCATCGCCGCTTCCTTATGATCGTGGTGATATTCTCCAAGCCTAGCCGTTAGCGTCGTTAGAGCATCCTCGTTATTTCCAAACCGATAGATCAGGGTTGAAATGTGTCCGGGTCGCATTGTGAGAGGGTTTTTCGGATCCTTAGGGTTACGGATGATGACGTTACCAAGGCTGGGTCCATCATCTTCATTGTCGAACCCTCCGCCTGACGCTGCACCCGACACCTCTTCAGGACTGTTGCCGAGCACAACGGCCATGTTCTTCTGCATGGCATCAGTGAAGTCCCCCTTGGACCAGGAATACCTTCCATCTGTCCCGTCACCGGCGAAGTAAACAATCCCATTGGCTGAGACATAGGTGGCTCGAGCATCCGATTCCCGGCTGGAGCTCGTTGAGTCTGCATTTCGGTACGATGATGCAGCAGCAAGAGCGGCAGTGAATCCCTCCTGCCCCGTTTTGCACCACGATCTACCACTGTCTTCAACACCGTATTTCTTCCAGTCACGCGACGTGAGCTTATCCCACCGCTTCTGAGTCTTCTCATCCGGCACCCAGTTACCCTCTGCATCAACCGATCCCGTACCACTGAGATAGGTGAGCGCCGCTTTCGAGTTGTTCCCCATTGCGGCGAGCACTCCAGCCATCGGATCCTTAGTGAATTCCAGAGAGAGCAAGCCAGTCCCCGCACTAAGTTTATTCGGATCCACATCTTCAAGAATGGTTGCCGCATCTACCAGAAACCCCGTCCCATACAGAGATCCAGGCGCAGATGTCAGCGCATTGAACGCCGCTACCTTGTCTCCCAAAGGACTTCCCTTGATTGCTGCCGAGAACTCCTTGCCTAAGCTATCACCACCAACGGCGGATTGAGATGCGCCGCCCAGTACGTGTCCTAACGTATTGACAACATGAAGCACAGCATTCGGATCGGTGCTAAGTGTCTGCTCCGCACTGTGCACTAGGGAAAGATATTCGTTGGGCCCACCGCATTGTTTATAGAACGTGGCCCCATATGCCGGGACATCTCGGTGCTTATCAATCTCAGTAAGAAGTTGACTGACCTTGGCCTGGTCACCCGAGTTGATAGCGGTTTCGAGCTCCTGCGCCTGCCTCTTACCGTTCGCAGCAGATTCCGTATTATACGCCCGCACGTTGGAGGAGGTGTCCATGCTGGCCCAATAGGCCGCCGTATCAGTTGTCCCCTCGGGTGGATCGGGAAGATAGTAGGAGTACGTACCATCGGCGTTCAGATTGTTAACACCGCTTTGGTTGAGGTTAATGACCTCTGTCGTGCGAGCCTTCAGCTCAGCGGCGAGCCCGATGATGGCGGAGACACATCCAGCCAGAGTCGTTGGAGATCCATCACCACCCAGTGCGTCCGGTTGGGTGGACGACCCATCGGGGGAAGCTGGAGCACCCGGAGTACCCCCCGAAACTCCAGGAGCCGATCCATAGGCTCGCGCAGCCTCCTCCACTGTGCCCACAGGATGCGAGTTGTTCTCGCTGGACTTGTAGATATTGGATCTTTCAGTGGCAACAAACGTGCCATACTCATTCAGGCGATTGCTCTGAGTCGTGGCTTTTTCGGTATCGATTTTAAAGAAGGCCATGATTCCTCTTATTCTGTTGTTTCAATTCAATCGAGCACCAACGGTGGCGCCTACTCCGTCTTCCAGTTCGCTTCCGTCGGGTACTCGTCCGGTTTGACCTTCTCACCCGGACTCAGTCTCTGCTGCGCCGCTGCAGCGCTCAGGTCGCTGATGATCGTTGCCATCACCCCAGAATCGGAGTCGACCGAGTCCACAGCAGCAGTCATCGTCGCGGACAAGGTCTCCGCCACTGGAGCATCCCAGATCCCCTCCAGTCCCGACTTCAGCGTCTCGACAGACCCTCCCGACGCCGGCGCCCACCCACGAAGATTCGATTGCGCGGAGGTCGCCTTGGACTGAATGTTATTGATGGCGATCAGCTTCTTGTTATCGACCTTGCCGTCAGTCGAGTCGGCTGGGGGGTTATCAGGCATCAAAGGTCCTTACGTCCTGGATGGCGGGTTAGCCTCGGATCACTTTACCGTAACGTCGGCAGAATATGCTGGGAAACTCGAATCCTCCGCCCTGGATCGACCTCAGCCGCCGCCACCCGGACCGGCGACGGGCAGGCTCAGCCACACCCGGGTTCCGACGCCCTCACGGGAGGCCATGCGCACGCTGCCGCCGTGGCGGCGCACGATCGTCGCCACCAGCGCCAGCCCGAGTCCCGAGCCCGGCAGTCCGCGGGCGTTGCCGGCGCGGGCCAGCTCGCTCCACACCGCCGGAAGGTCCGCCTGCGGCACCCCGATGCCGGTGTCGGCCACCTCGATCGTGACGGTGCCGGACTCCTCCCGGCCGCGTACCTCCACGGTGCCGCCGGGGCCGGTGTACTTCGAGGCGTTGGAGATGACGTTGTAGACGGCCGAGTACAGCAGGTCGCCGTCGCCGCGCACGTGCGAGAGCGGCCACGGCACCTGCGGCAGATCCAAGCGGATCCGGGGCGCCCGGCCACGAGCAGTGCCCTCCTCGCTGACGGCCTGGGCGGCGTCCTGGACGGTCTCGGCGATATCGACGTCCTCCAGTGAGAGCGCGGCCGTCTCCAAGTCGGCCAGCTTGCGCAGGTCCGTCACCAGGCGGCCCATCCGACGGGCCTGGGCGTCGACGACGTCGACCCGGGCCTGCCACTCCTGGGGGTGGGCCTGCGGCAGATCGGCGACCGCCGCCCGCACCGCCGTCAGCGGGTTCTTCAGCTCGTGGTCGAGCCGGCGCAGGAACTGCTGGTGGTGGGCCCAGGCCTCCCGCTGGGCCTCACGGCGGGCGCGCTCGGTCGCCAGCCGCTGCCGACGCCGCCCCACGGTGACGAGGAGGGCCAGCAGCAGGAGGACGGCGCCGGCCTGGGCCACCACGAGCGGCACCGTCGTAGAGATGAGCAGAGGAGTCATGCCGTAGACGGCATAGGCGGCGGCCACCGCTACAGCGATGACGAGCAGCGCAATCAGCCACCCGATCCACGCTCTCCCGGATGGTCGTTCAGCCGCAGAGGCCGGGTCGACCGGCGCGGCCTCAGGAGTGGGCCCGGAAGGAGGCCCCACGGCCCGCCCCTCGCCCAGCGCGGGCTGCCCCATCGTGGGCTGAGCGGCCATGGCCAGGTCCATCGTCGGCTGAGCCGCCGGCGCAGGAACCACCGAGGGCCCGGGCGTCGGCTGCGACGGCCCCGCCGGGGGCAGGCGGATCTCCATGGTCTGAGGCCCGCCCGGGTCGAGCCTCGGCGGCAGGTAGCGGGTGCGGCCGTCCTGTGAGGACTCCCGGGGAGGCAGCGATGGCGGCAGGTTCGACGCCGGTGCCCCCGACGGTGACTGGTTCATGCCTGGACCCCGGCCCGGAAGCGGTAGCCGACGGAGGGGACCGTCTCGATGTAGGTGGGGTGGGCGGCGTCGTCCCCCAGCGCTTGGCGGATCTCGCGGATGCGGTGGTCGACGGCGCGCGTGGAGGTGGCGAAGTCGATTCCCCACAGGGAGGCCAGCAGGTCATCGCGCGTGTGGAGCTCGCCCGGGTGGCTCATGAGGTAGTCCAGGAGCATCGTCGCCTTCGGGGTGAGCGTCACCTCGCGACCGGCCAGGGCGACCCGCCGGGAGGTCCGCTCCAGGACGAGATCGCCGGCCACCAGCCTGGAGGCGGAGGTGAGCGGCTGGGCCGTGCCCCGGGTACGGCGCAGGACCGCGCGGATCCGGGAGGCGAGCTCGGCGGGGTCGAAGGGCTTGGACAGGTAGTCGTCGGCGCCGTCATCGAGGGCCGAGACCCGCTCGTAGGAGGCGTCGACCTGGGTGAGCAGGATGATGGGGGTCCAGGCCCCACCGGACCTGACCCGACGCACCAGCTCACGTCCGTCCATCCTGGGCATGAGGACGTCCGAGACGATGATGTCCACCTGGTAGGAGGCCAGCAGATCCAGGGCCTCCATCCCGTCCGAGGCGAGCATGACCCGGTACCCGCTGCGCTCCAGGTAGGGGCCCAGCGAGCGGCGGATGGGGGCCTCGTCGTCGACGAGCAGGACGGTGGCGGACGGAGCCGGTGCGGCGGGCTGGGTCACGGCAGTCTCACTGGGCGAGCTTCCCGGTGGTGTTGCCGGCGCCGGCGTCCTGGATCGTCGGGTCATCGCCCAGCCAGTGGACGGTGACGTTGGATCCCATGATGGTGAGGTGGTCGATGTCGCGGGCGTAGACGGTGACGTCGGAGCCCTGGATCGTGAGGGTGTCGACGTCCTCGGCGGCGATCTTGACCTCGGAGCCCTGGACCGTCAGCGTGTCGAGGTCGCCCACCAGGTTGAGGGTGCCTCCGGAGCTCTGGACGGCGTAGGAGCCGGAGACCTCCGTGCGCTCGCCCTTGCTCTGGATGTCCTTCCAGGTGGCGTCCGTGATGGGGGCGTCGTCGCCGTCCTTGTCACTGTCCTTGTCATCATCCTTGTGGTCGGAGCCGGTGGAGGCCTTCGCCGAGCCGTTGGAGTTCCCCGAGGCCTGAGCATCGGCCTTGGCGGAGGCTCCGGTGTCGGTGCTCTGAGAGTCCTTCTGCTCGGCCTGGGTGGCGGCCGCCGAGCCGGAGTCACCGGAGCCTGAGCCGTTGACGGACAGGGAGCAGGCCCCCAGGCTCAGGGACAGGGCCAGGGCCGCGGTACCGGCGAGAACGATCTTGGGCAGGCGCATGATGGGGTCCTCTCAGGAGTCATGTGGGGAGTTGTACGCGAAATACAATACCGGCCGGTTGTGCCCACCTCGTCGCCGATCTGTCGCAGAACTGCGACTGCGGCCGCGATGATGCTCACGGAACAAAAACGCCTACGCGTTCGGGGACATTCGACCCCGCCGGGTGCCCTGTCCTCTGGCCGGGGACATTCGACGCCGTCGGGTGCAGTCCACGCGTTCGGGGACAGGAATCCGGCACCCGTACGTGCAGGATGTCCCCGCCCGTAACAGCTAGGCCTCCTTCGAGGTGGCCGTCTTCGTCGCAGCCTTCTTGGTGGCGGTCTTCGCCGTGGACTTCTTCGTGGCGGTCTTCTTGGCGGTGGTCTTACGGGTGGTGCGCTTCTTGGCCGGTCCCTTGGCGCGCTTCTCCGCGAGCAGCTCGAAGGCGCGCTCGGGGGTGACGGTGGCCGGGTCGTCACCGCGGCGCAGGGTCACGTTGGTCTCCCCGTCGGTGAAGTAGGGGCCGAAGCGGCCGTCCTTGATGACCACGGGCTTGCCGGTGGCCGGGTCCTCGCCGAGCTCGCGCAGCGGCCCGCGGGCCGCCGCCTGCCCCCGACGCCGTTTGGGCTGGGCGAAGATCTCCAGGGCCTGCTCCAGGGTGACGGTGAAGATCTGCTCCTCGGTCTCCAGGGAGCGTGAGTCCGTGCCCTTCTTGAGGTAGGGCCCGTAGCGGCCGTTCTGGGCGGTGATGTCCGTGCCCGACTCCGGGTCCTGCCCGACGACGCGCGGCAAGCTGAGCAGGTCCAGGGCCTGCTCCAGGGTCACCGTGGACAGGTCCATGGAGCGCAGGAGACTGGCCGTGCGCGGCTTGGGCTTGGCGGCCTTGGCGGTCTTCCGCGTCGTCTTGGTCTTCGTGGTCTTTGCGGTGCTCTTGGCGGTCTGCCCGTCCGCAGCGGTCTCCGTCTGCCCGGCCGTCTCCTCAGGATCGGGCAGGACCTCGGTGACGTAGGGGCCGTAGCGGCCGTCCTTGGCGATGATGACGTGCCCGCTGACCGGGTCGACACCCAGCTCGCGGCCGTCGTCGGCGGCGCGGGCGAAGAGCTCACGGGCCTTGTCCACGGTCAGCTCGTCGGGGGCGACGTCGGCGGGCACGTTGGCGCGCTTGCCCTCGGCGTCCTCCAGGTAGGGGCCGTAGCGCCCGACCCGCAGGGTGATGCCCTCGCCGATCTCGATGGAGTTGACGGCGCGGGCGTCGATCTCACCGAGGTTGTCCACCAGCCCCTTGAGCCCCTGGGCCCGCAGCTCGGCGGCGGAGGCGGCGGCCGCGTCGAGCTCGCCGGAGGCCGCGGCCTCGGCGATCTCCTGGGCGACGTCCTCGGGGACGCCCTGCCCGTTGTAGAAGCGTCGCAGCCAGGCCACCCGGTCCTCCTCGCCGGCGGCGATCCGGTCCAGGTCGCGCTCCATGGAGGCGGTGAAGTCGTAGTCGACGAGCTCGGTGAAGTTCTCCTCCAGCAGGCGGGTGACGGCGAATGCGAGCCAGGTCGGCACCAGGGCCTGGCCGCGGTGGTCCACGTAGCCGCGGTCGGAGATCGTGGACATGGTGGCCGCGTAGGTCGAGGGGCGGCCGATCTCGCGCTCCTCGAGGGCCTTGACCAGGGAGGCCTCGGTGTAGCGCGGCGGCGGCGTCGTCTCGTGGCCCGAGGCCTCGGCGGCCAGGGCGGCCAGCTCCTGGCCGGTGATCATCGCGGGCAGGCGCACGTCCTTGGCGTCCTTGCCGGCGGCGCCGGAGTCGTCCTGGTAGCGCTCGGCGTCGCGGCCCTCCTCGTAGGCGGCCAGGAAGCCGCGGAAGGTGATGACGGTGCCCGACGCCGTCAGGCCGGCGGTGGAGAAGGTGGGGCCGGAGTCGCGCGACTCGCCGGCCGCCGGGGTCAGCGGCACCTCGACGGTCACGGTGGCGGTGGAGCCGACGGCGTCGGCCATCTGGGAGGCCACCGTCCGCTTCCAGATGAGCTCGTAGAGGCGGAACTGGGCGCCGGTGAGCTCCCCGGAGACCTGGGCCGGGGTGCGGAAGTGGTCGCCGGCGGGGCGGATCGCCTCGTGGGCCTCCTGGGCGCCCTTGGACTTGGAGGCGTAGACGCGGGGTCGCCCGGGGACGTACTCGGCCCCGTAGAGCTCGGCCACCTGGGAGCGGGCCGCGGACACGGCCTGGGCGGACAGGACCGTGGAGTCGGTACGCATGTAGGTGATGAAGCCGTTCTCGTAGAGGCCCTGCGCCACGCGCATGGTCTCGCGCGGGTTCATGCGCAGCTTGCGGGAGGCCTCCTGCTGGAGGGTGGAGGTGGTGAAGGGGGCCGCCGGGCGGCGCTTGTAGGGCTTGTCCTCGACGCCGGCCACACGCGGCTCGCCCCGGCCGATGGCCTCGGCGACGGCGGTGGCCCCCACCTGGTGGAGGTGGACGGCGGAGGCCTTGAGCGCGGCCGGGCGCAGCTCGCCGGCGTCGTTGAAGTCGCGGCCGGTGGCCACACGTCGCCCGTCGAGGGTGACGAGGCGGGCGGTGAAGGAGGCGTCCTGGCGGGCGGTGACGTCCACCGGGGACAGGACGGTGGAGAAGGTGGCCTCGACCCCCCAGTAGGAGGCCGAGCGGAAGGCCATGCGCTCGCGCTCGCGCTCGACGACGAGGCGGGTGGCCACCGACTGGACGCGCCCGGCGGACAGGCCGGCGCGGACCTTGCGCCACAGGACCGGGCTGACCTCGTATCCCACGAGGCGGTCCAGGATGCGGCGTGTCTCCTGGGCGTCGACGAGGTGGATGTCCAGGTCGCGGGTGTTGTCCAGGGCCCGGGTGACGGCCTCGCGGGTGATCTCGGTGAAGACCATGCGGCGCACCGGCACTTTGGGCTTGAGGACCTGCTGGAGGTGCCAGGCGATGGCCTCGCCCTCGCGGTCGTCGTCGGTGGCCAGGTAGAGCTCGTCGGCGTCCTTGAGGGCCTTCTTGAGCTGGGCGACCGTCTTCTTCTTGTCGGGGTTGACGACGTAGTAGGGCGTGAAGTCGTCCTCGACGTCGACCGCGAACTTCCCGTAGGGCCCCTTCTTCATGGTGGCGGGCAGCTCGGAGGGCTGCGGCAGGTCGCGGATGTGCCCCACGGAGGCCTCGACGTCGAACTCCGGACCGAGGTAGCCGGCGATGGAGCGCACCTTGTTGGGGGACTCCACGATGACGAGCTTGGTGGACACGTAAAGCCTTCCTCACGGGTGGTGCGCGGCTGGCCGCGCCTGGCGGGTCTGTGGGTGGTTCGCGCCGTCGGCAGGCCCGGGCGATCTCCGCATGATCGTGATGATCCGGGTGATCGGGGCAGGTGACGAGGACGAACGGCGGGGAGCCGGCTCACGCCGGCTCTCAGCCGACTGTAACGCACCGCCCACCTTTTCCAACCGGGCATTCTACGGAGAGTGTACGGAAAACGACTTTCGTCTCAGCGGCCGCCTCCCGGCGCGGACCGCCTGAAACCGCCTGAGACGGGGATCGGCCCGGGGCCTCGGGCCTCAGATGAGCTCGGCCAGGGCGCTGCGCACGGCGGCCAGACGCTGAGCGGCGATGTTCTCGTCGTAGGGCAGGTGCAGGCCGCGGCATTCGGCGGCCAGCTCGGCCAGGGAGCGGACCTCGGGGAAGCCGCGCGAGGTCAGCTGGGCGACCTCGTCGACGGTCGCGGAGCCCGACGAGCCGGCTCCACCGCCGCGCAGGTCGACCCACTGGCCCAGGCGCCGGGCCGCGCGGTCCAGGCTGGAGGTGACCGTGTGCAGGGCGTCATTGAGCTGGGCGACCTGGGTGCTCACGGTCCGCAGCACGGGCCCCAGCCCGCGGAAGCCGGACTCGAGCGCCTCGCACAGGTCCGTCAGGGAGCGGGTGGCATCCACCTCACTGCCGTCGAGGATGGACTGGGCGAAGCGCCCCACCATGAGGGTGAGCAGGCGCATGAGGGCCACGGAGAAGCGCAGCTCGGTGACCGACTGGTGCAGGACCTGCAGGCGCGAGGGCAGCCCGGTCAGCTCGGCACCGGCGGCACCGGTGAGCTCGGAGATGCGCTCGGCGAGCATCTGCGCCTTGGTCTGGGTGCCGTTGCCTGCGTCGTGGGCCACCAGCTGGCCGATACGCCCCACCCGGGCCTCCACCGCCCGGGCCGAGGCGTGGGTGGCCTCCATGGTGGTGATGAGGCGCAGGTACTCATCGAGCTCGAAGACCAGGGCGTTGGTGTCCTTCTCCATGGCCGCCACCGTGTTGAGGATGCGGGCCACCGCGCCCAGGCTCTCGGGGGCGGCCGCCGGGACGCGCACCCCCGAGCCGACCAGGGCGGCCACCTCGCGCGGCAGGGTCGCCAGCGTCATGTCGTGCAGCGATGAGAAGCCCAGGGCCTGAAGCTCCGCGGCCAGCTCACGACCGCCGAACTCCCCGAGCTGGTGGCGCGAGGCGCCCCGGGCCTCCAGGTCGCGCTCCTTGGCGCGCACCCGACGATAGGCCTCCTCGACCTTGCCCCGGGTCACCCCGTCCATCGGCTTGATCCGCACCGAGAGATAGCCCTGACGCAACGGCACGATCGTGGCGAAGACCCGGTAGTCCAGACCGTCCACCGCCCGGTTGGTGATGTATCCGCAGGCCGGGCGCTGGGACTGCAGGTCGTCCCAGATGAGACGGAAGAGACCGGCCGGCATATCCAGGTGCCGAATGATGTTGTGCGGAGCCCCGATGAGACGTTCACGCGAGTAGCGTGAGAGCGTATCGAATGTCCTGTTGGTGTTCTGGATGACACCTTTGAGATCCGTGGTGGAAAAGAAGATGTCCTGTGGATCGAACAAACGCTCGTACCCGACCTGCGATTCCATGGGTGCTCTCCTTCATGGTAGATGGTTCGCGGGAGCACCTCGTCGAGGACCATTTCCTTAGCTCCTCGCACAGTGCCAGAAAAACCTTAATGACACGCGCGGGCCCGCGGAAGACTGTTTATGACATTGTCACCAGTAAGTTGGGACCTATCTTGTAGATTCCGGCTAACTACTCCCCCAGCTGGCTCAGGGTCTCTCGCACCGTCGCCACCCGTTCGCGGATGACGGGCTCGTCCAGAGTCACGACGACGCCGCGGGCCTTGGCGGCCAGCTCGGCCAGGGAGGCCGTCTCCGGGAAGCCCTGCTCGCCCACGGCGACGGCCTCCTCCAGGGCGGCCTCGGCATCGACACCGTCGACCAGTGCCTGGGCGCCCTCGTCCTGGAGGGCGCGGATCCAGCGCTGGAAGGGCCGCTTGACGCGGTCGAGGTTGCTGACCACGGTGCGCAGGTCGCCCTCCAGGCGCTCAGCCAGGTTGGCGGCCTCCTGGCAGGAGGGCACCAGGTCCTCCAGGTCGGAGAGCATCGCCTCGGCGAGGTCGCCGATGGCGTCGGCCGACTCCCCCTCATCCCCGTCCAGGACGGCGGCGGCGAAGATGCCGGCCATGAGGGTGTGCAGGCGCATCATCGAGCTGCGGAAGCGCACCTCGGAGGCCGCCTCGTAGAGCGCCACGAGGGAGGAGTTGAGCTGACGGAGCACCTCGACGGCCTGGGCGCTGCGCTCCTTGACCCGTTCGGAGACGGTGGGGACGGAGGAGTCGCCGTCGGGGCTGGTGACCTCCTCCATGAGGGAGCCCACACGGTTGGCCCGGTCGATGACCGAGCGCACCCCGCCGGCCCAGGAGCCCAGACCGTTGATGAGCTCCTGATACTCCCCCAGCTGGTAGATGAGCTCGTCGGTGTCCCGCTCGATCGCGGCGACGGCCTGGAGGACGGCGAACATGGGGTTGTCCGACTCGGCGCGCGGCGGCACCCGGACGCCCTCGACCACCAGCAGGGCCAGCTCGCGCGGGAGCGCGGCCCGGGCGAAGTTGTGCAGGTCGTGGTACTGGAGCCCCGCCAGCTCCTCGGTCAGGAGCGCCGCGCCGTGCTCGGCGACCTCCCGGCGTCCGTGCCCCTCCTCGGCGTAGGCGCGCTCGGCGGCCCGCACTCGGGAGTAGATCTCCTTGACGGGAGTGAACATGGCGTGGTTGGTCGGACGCACGCGCACCGACAGGTAACCGTCGGACAGAGGGGCGATCGTCGCGAAGACCCAGTAGTCCAGACCGTCCTTGGCCCGGTTGAGCACGTAGACGCACGATGATCGCCCCTGCTCGAGCTCGTCCCACATGAGCTTGAAGGCGCCGGCGGGCATGTCGTCATGCCGAATAATGTTGTGCGGGGAGCCAATGAGCTCTTCGGTGCTGTAACGGGACAGCGAATCGAAGACTCGGTTCGTCCTGCGAATGACACCTTTGGTATCCGTCGTCGAGAAGAACAGGTCCTCGGCACCGAAGCGGCGCTCGTTGCCATCGACGTATTCCATGACTCTCCTGCTGTGTTAGGGGAATTCGGTCACTACCGGATCACCGGCAGCGACACGCTGGATGAGGAGGCGGCTGAGATACCACTGAGCCGCCCTCTGTGCGACTACGCTACGAAGTAACGTTCTGGTGCACACGGATGTGGGGATCAACAACCGAGACGCACGACCGCATAAGCATGTCACAGCACCTGTCCCTCTGGGTCGCCGTTGGGTCTCAGATCGGTAACACAGTCGAGACACAGGTTGCGCTGTGGTCGAGCACAGCGCCTTCCTGTTGAATAGGCGACGTGACTAACGCCCCCGCCGAGAACCTCACCCGTGCCGATGGCTCCCCCCTGCGCGTCCTGGTCGTCGACGACGAGCAGATGCTCGCCGACCTGCTCGCCTCCGCCCTGCGTTACGAGGGCTGGGAGGTCACGACCGCCGGGACCGGGATCGCCGCGGTCCGATCCGCCCAGGAGATCGACCCCGACGTCATCGTCCTGGACATCATGCTGCCCGACTTCGACGGACTGGAGGTCATGCGCCGCGTGCGCGGCCACAGCCCGAACGTGCCGGTCCTGTTCCTGACGGCCAAGGACGCCGTCGAGGACCGGGTGGCCGGCCTGACCGCCGGCGGCGACGACTACGTCACCAAGCCCTTCTCGCTGGAGGAGGTCGTGGCCCGGTTGCGCGCCCTGCTGCGCCGTTCAGGGGCCAGCGAGGAGAAGCCCGCCTCCCTGCTGGAGGTCGGTGACCTGCGCATGGACGAGGACTCCCACGAGGTCTGGCGCGGCGAGGATGAGATCCAGCTGACCGCCACGGAGTTCGAGCTGCTGCGCTATCTCATGCGCAACCCCCGCCGGGTCCTGTCCAAGCCCCAGATCCTGGACCGGGTGTGGAACTACGACTTCGGCGGGCAGGCCAACATCGTCGAGCTCTACATCTCCTACCTGCGCCGCAAGATCGACAAGGGCCGCGAGCCCATGATCCACACGATGCGCGGTGTGGGCTACGTCCTCAAGCCGGTGGCCGGCGCCGACGAGCAGGCCTGACGGCGAGCAGATGCCGGAGACGCCGCAGATGCCGGAGAAGTTCATGAGCCCATCACCGGCCGACGAGCGGACCGGCCGCTATACCGGCCGCGGCTCATGGTGGCCCGTCTCCTCCTTCAGGAGACCTCGTAGCCTGCGCACCCGCCTCGTGGTCGGTGTGCTCGGGCTGGTCCTGGTCATGGCCGCGGTCATGAGCACCTTCTCCACACTCAGCCTGCGACACACCCTCACGGTTCGCACCGACAGCCAGCTGATGGCCGCCGCCCAGCGCGCCGCCGACAAGCGTCACGACGTGGAGCAGGAGGCCAGGAAGGCCTCCGACCAGGCGGCCCAATCGAGCCAAACCGACCAGGGCAGCCAGGCCGGCGGGGCACAGCCTCCCGACGGGGCCGACGGAGCCGCCCCCGATAAGCAGGGGGTTCCCCCGGGGCTCGACGCCGCCGGGCAGTCCACCGGCACCCTGACGCTCATCGCCCCGGCGACGTCGACCTCCGGCAGCGAGGCGGCCGCCTATATCGACAAGGACGGCCGCTACGCGGCCATCTCCAAGGAGGACTGCCGGCTGCTGCTGTCCGAGGCCACCGGCGACCATCCCGTCACCGTTCACCTGCACCACCTGGGCAGCTACCGGGTGGTGGCCACGCGCGACCAGGTCTCAGGGGACACGGTCATCACCGGGCTCTCCCTGGAGGCGGACAAGGCGCTCATCGGCACCCAGCTGCTCATCGAGCTGGTAGTGGCCCTCGTGGGGGCCCTCATCGTGGCGCTGGCCGGTCGGACCATGGTGCGCTCCTCGCTGGCCCCGCTGGAGCGTGTGGCCCGCACCGCCCACCGCGTGGCCTCCCAGCCGCTGGAGCGCGGCGAGGTGACCATCGAGGACCGCGTGGAGGAGGCGGACCTGACCTCCTCGGCCGAGGTCGGGCACGTCGGCGGGGCGCTCAACACCCTACTGGGGCACGTGGAGTCGGCTCTGGGCGCGCGTCAGCGCTCGGAGACCCAGGTGCGCCAGTTCGTGGCCGACGCCTCCCACGAGCTGCGCACGCCGCTGGCCTCGATCCGCGGCTACACCGAGCTCATCCGTCGTGAGGGAGCCGACGCCGACCTGCCGGAGGAGGCCACCTACGCCCTGGACCGCGTGCACTCCGAGTCGGTGCGGATGACGGCACTCGTGGAGGACCTGCTGCTGCTGGCCCGTCTGGACGCCGGGCGCGAGCTGCGCCACGAGGAGGTGGACCTGGTCGGGCTCCTGGTGGACACCGTGGCCGATGCCCGCGCGGCCGGGCCGGACCACGACTGGAGGCTGGACCTGGCCGTCCTCGAGCCGCCGGCCGACGTCACGCCGGAGGAGGCCGAGGAGTTCCTGCCCGAGCCGCCACTGGTCATCGGTGACGAGGCGCGCCTGCGTCAGGTCATCGTCAACCTCCTGGCCAACGCCCGGGTCCACACCCCCGCCGGCAGCCACGTGACCACCACGCTCGAGCGCGAGGGCGAGTCCCTCATCGTGCGCATCGGCGACGACGGCCCGGGCATCGCGCCCGACGTGCGCGACAGGCTCTTCGAGCGCTTCGCCCGCGGGGACTCCTCGCGCGAGCGGCGCACGGGATCGACGGGGCTGGGCATGTCCATCGCCCTGGCGATCGTCCAGTCCCACGGCGGCAGCATCGACGTCGAGTCCTCCACCGCGCCGCAGGACCACGGAACCACCTTCATCGTCAGGCTCCCGGCCGCCGCCGTCGAGGAGTAGCCGACCAGGTCGAGTAGACCAACGAGCGGGGCCGGTCCCGGTCAGCCGAGGTCAGTCCCGATCAGTCCCGGTGGCGGGGCTCGTGCTTGTGTCGAGTGCGGCCCCAGTCGGTCAGTGACACGAGCGCGGACAGGGCCAGGCAGGTGACGCCGACGACGGCCACCGATCCGGTGGCGTAGGCGCCGAAGAGCTGCCAGCGCGAGTCCGTGCCGCCCGAGCCGTCCAGCTGCCGCCACACCCAGGTACCCAGACCGAGTGCGCCCAGCGTGCACACGATGCCGGCCGAGGCCAGCAGGACGTTGCCGACGAACTGGTTCCACAGCCGCGGGCCGGCGGCGGTCACCGGGATCGTCCCCACGGTGGTCAGCTCGGGCACCTCACCGGAGCCCTCCTCCCCGGTTCCCGAGCGCAGGGACCAGGGGGCTCGCCAGGCGCCGCCGGCCACCGCGAAGGCGCCCCAGGCCACGGGCACGAGGATGCCCGCCAGGACGTCGGAGGGGCGGTGCCACTGGCACACGAGGGTGGAGTAGCCCATGGCGATGGTGAACAGGGCCCCCGCCCAGGCCGACAGCGCCCTCCAGCGCCGCCCGGACAGCAGGATGAGCGCGACCGCGGCGGAGGCCGCCATGGTCGTGTGCCCCGAGGGCAGGGTGTTGGCGTTGTCCCAGCGCTCGGTGATGTTGAAGTCGGGGCGCCACAGGATCTGGTACTTGAGGACCTGGGAGGTCAGATTGGCCCCGACCACGGCGACGACGGCCCACACGGCCCGTCGGTGACTGCGCCGCAGCAGACCGATGGCCAGGATCGTCACCACGAGGATGACGGCCGCCGGCATCGAGACCATGGACAGCAGGGTGCGGGCGTGGTCGCTCACGTAGTGCGAGCCGATCTCCGAGCCGTCCAGGGCCATGGCGTCGAGCATCTGGCCGGTGTGGGTGAACACGAACAGGCCCCACAGGCCGAGCGTCGCCGCCAGGCAGCTCAGGGACAGCAGGCCTCCGCGAAGGCGCAGCCGTCCCAGGGACTGGGAGGTCTGCGACTGGAAGGAGGCCACCGGCAGATCGTAGGTTCTGAAGTACACCGCCAGCAGGAAGACAGTCGCGATTCCTGTGCGGGACTGCTCACGGCTCGCGTGTCTCCACGTCGTCGGGGGGATTCCCTCGTCGTTCGCCAGGAGCGTCGCCGGTGGACCCGGCGGCGTCCTCGACGTGGTCCTTGAGCTGGTCCTTGAGGTGACGGCCGGGCCAGTGGCCCGCGTCGACGACGTCGCCGACGTCGTCGACCTCCACCGAGCCCACCTTCACCGAGTCCTCGGGCGCACCGGGATCGGCTGAGTCACCAACGTCATCGGCGTCGCCTGCGTCGTCGGTCCTGCTGCCGGCGCAGGAGGACCCCTCGGCGCCGGATGCGAGCCGGGCGCGGCGGCGCAGCCACCACAGGCGCCCCAGGATCCCGACGACGACCGCCAGGATGATGACGACGGCGACGATGATGACCTTCATCCAGGTCTGCATGGGGGCGGGCAGGGCCTCGGCCTCCTCGGCCGCGGCCGCCGTGGGGTCCATGGGAACGCGCTCACCGGTGACCAGGAGGCGGTGGGAGTTGACGCCGTAGGGCGTGCAGGTGATGAGCGTGACCAGGTCGCGTCCGGGGACCTTGCGCAGGGAGTCGGTCTCCTCGGGCGTGACGACGGTGATGTCGACGACCTCGTACTTGAGGGTCTGCCCCAGGGAGGAGACGTAGAAGGCGTCCCCCTTCTTGACCTGGGTGAGGTTGTCGAACATCGTCGCGGTGGGCAGCCCGGTGTGACCGGTGAGGACCGCGTGGGTGGAGGGGCCGCCGACCGGCAGGCTGGTGCCGAACAGGTGCCCGACGCCGTTGGCCAGGGTCCGCGTGTCGGTGCCGTGGTAGACGGGCAGGCTCACGTGGATGGAGGGGATGACGATCCGCGCCATGACCGGGTCGAGGTCCATCTCATGGAGGTAGGCCTGGTACTGGGGGGTGTCGGGCCGCTGCGACTCGAGCCAGGGGTCGAGGATCGGGGCGCTCTCGAGCTGGTTGTTGTAGGTCTCGGCGGAGGCGCGCTCCTCGGCGACGGCGTCGGGGCCGGCGGCCTCGACGCTGGCGGTGTACATGTCGGCCAGGCGCTGCTGCTCGTCGTTGTTGTGCTGGGTGGCCACCACCGGGTAGATGAGGACGGCGACGCCGACCAGGACCAGGACCAGCGGGAGCCAGGTCAGGGCGCGCTCGCGCAACCGCTTGCGGCGCCCCGCCTTACGCGCCCCCTCAGGATCCTGGCCGTCCTGAGGGGACTGAGGAGGCAAGGACTCCTTGGCGACCTCGGTCGGCTCGTCGCCCTCGAGACCGGCGGGCTCGCCGTCGCCCGAGGACACCGGGGCGGACTGGGACGGAGGACGACGTGAGGGGAGCAGCGCTGTCACGGGAGAACCGTGCCTTTCCTTCATGGGGTGGGTGTTGGCGGCGCCTTCACCGCGGCGGGATGCAAGAGGTCGCTGGGCTCGATGGATGCGCGGGAGGCTCGCGGTGACGCCCCCGTGTGGGGGAGACGGGACGTCCCGTCTCCCCCACACGGGGACCGGAGCCGGCTCCGGCACTGCGGCGCGGCCGTATGAGGTCACATGGAACCGATGACCTCCAGGCCGCGTCTCAGCGCCGGCCCCTCCGAGCGCCTGCTCGGTGCCGGCTCAGTGCCGGCTCAGTGCTTGGCGGCGTTGCGCCGCTTGTTGGCGTAGGCGACCACCGCGCCACCGGCCACCAGCAGGGCGCCGGCGACGGTGAGGAAGATGATGCCGTTGGCACCGGTGAGCGGCAGGCGGAAGCCGGCGTTCTTCGGCACGTCGGTGACGGTCAGCGCGGTTGACTGGTTGGGCTCGGTGTTGGCCGCCAGAATCCGGAAGGGGATCGGGTCGGCCTGGAGGCTGTAGCCCTCGGGCGCCTTGGTCTCAACGAGGCAGTAGTAGTCGTCGTCGGTCAGCGGGGTCTTCTCCGCACCGTTGACGTAGTCGTTGGCGCGCAGGGAGCTGATCTCCACCGTGCCATTGCCGGAGGTGGTGAAGGTGTCCTGACCGCTGATGGTCAGCGGGTTCGTACCGGCCTTCTTGGGGTCGGCGTCCTTGAGGGTGGCACCGCTGTCGGTCTTGGTGCACTCGTAGACCTGGAACTGGGCGCCGTTGTACTTGGCCTTGTCGGCCAGGTTGTCCGTACCGGTCTTGGTGACCACCAGCTTGCCGTACTTGGACAGGACGGGCTTCGTGGGCACGCCGGGGACGTCCTTGGTGGGGTGATTCGGGTCCCAGGTGAAGTTGGGGTTGTCATTCGGAATGAGGTAGGCGACGTTGGACAGGGAGCCTTCGAGGTCGACGCTCGCGTCGAACGCGGCGGTGAAGCTCACCTGGACCTTGGTCTCGCCGGTGCCGGCGCTACGGGCCTTGGCCAGCTTGTCCAGCCCCGTCGGGGTCATCGTCACCGTGAGGTAGTTGTGCTTGTCACCGGGGGTGACGCTGGGGGCAACCGCCACGGTGTAGTCAGTGTCCTTCTCCAGCTGAGTCTCGGGGTTGATGATCTTGACGACCGGACTGAGCGAGGTCAGATCGGACTTGATGCGGGAGTCGAGCGGATCGATCACCTGGTAGCGCTTGAGGGTGGCCCCGTTGGCGGTGTCGACCTTCGGGATGGAGGTGGCGATCGTGTAGGTCAGGGCCTGACCGGAGGCGGGAGCCGGCTGGTCCTCGACCTTCTTGTCCACACCGGAGACGGTGTTCTTGGGGTAGACGTGGACGTTGTAGTTCCACTCGGAGGTCTTGGCCGGGTTGGTCATGGGCAGGGTGACGACGAAGTCCTCAGCCGGAATGACCTGGGCAGGGGTACGGGTCTCGCTGACGAGGTAGGCACCCACATCGGTCTGGTCCGCGTTGAAGGAGGCCAGACCGTTGGCGCCGGTGGTGATCGTGTGCGTGGTGGAGGACGCGAGGGCCCGGGCCTTGGAGACGTCGCCCTTGAGATCGGCCAGGGTCTTCCAGCCGTCGTAGGTCGTCAGGTTGACGTTCAGCTTGGTGATGGTGAAGTCGACGCCCGCGACCGCTTTGCACTCGGCCGTGGGGTCCTCGTTGCCGTTGCCCTCCTTGACGCCGTTGGCATCGGTCTGCTCGCACTTGTGGATGGTCAGCGTCGTGGCGGCGTCGGGGTCGATGGTGGATCCGTTCGGGTCAGCGGGTGCCGCCGCGCCGGTCGGGGCGATGAGCGCGCCGGCGGCGAGTGTCAACGCGGCGGCGAGGCCGAGTCCCCGGCGCATGGTGAGGGAGTGCATGGCTGTTGTCTCCTGTGGTTGTGGGATGAGTGAGGGATATTGAGGGAAATGAGGTGACCCGCGCACGACGGAGCGGAGTCGGGGATTCTTCTCGCGCTCAGGCGGCGTGCCTGGGTGAGGAAGTCTTTCGTCGGCGCAGCGCCAGCAGGCCGGCGCCGGTGATGGCCGCGATCCCGATGGCGACGTTCATCCCGATGCCGCGCCCGCCGGACAGCGGCAGGGTGCCGATCTGGACGTCGCGGACGGTGATCGTGTCCTCGGCCCTGCCGGCCCCGCTGCGCGAGACCGTGAGGGCCGAGCCGCCGGGGTCGGGGTTGATGAGCTCGATGCCGGAGTCGGTCACCTTGAAGCGGGCGGGCTTGGCCATGAGCTGGTGGCCGGCCGGGGCCCTGGTCTCCACCAGCCAGTACTCGCGGTTGATGGCCAGGCCCGTCGTGGTGAAGGTTCCGGTGCCCTTGCCGCCGGTGAAGGTGACGCCGTCGGGCAGGGGCTTGGCCCCCGGGGTGGCGGGGTCCATCGGGTAGATGTCGAAGGCGGCGTCGTCCAGGGGACCCTGGCTGCCGGTCTTGACAATGGACAGGACGCGCCTACCGGCGTCGGGCGAGACGTTGGCGCAGGCCACATCGTGGTCGGGGCGGGTGTCGGAGTCCTTGCCGGGCTCGGGGACGACCTTGTTGTACAGGCCGCGGCCGGGGACGAGCCTGCCGTTCTCGGTGGTGCAGGACAGCAGGTCCTCGCTGTAGCCCTGAACCGACGGATCGATTCTGACGGTGAAGGTCACCGTGTAGCGGATCCGCAGGCCCGAGTGGAGACGCTCGTTATCAGCGAGCCGGTAGGATCCGTCGGCCTGCTGAGTGACCGTCCGGGGCCTGTCCGTCTCACGCTGGACCTTGACCGTGGTGGGCACGAGCCCGGGGGCGAAGGAGGGGGTGTCGTTGATGGGGCCGGTGGCCGCGGTCAGGGAGCCCTCGTTGACGACGCTCACGGTGTAGACGACGTCGAAGGTGGAGCCGCTCGTGGGCTGGACGGTGATCTCCTTGGAGAACTTCAGCTTGCCGGAGGTCGACAGGCAGGCGTGGTTGTTGTCCTCGCCGTCGGCGTCGCCCTCCATGGCGATGGTGTTGACCAGGCCGGAGGGCCTGCCGTCGGCACGCTGGTGACCGCACTGGAAGTCGGACTCGACGAAGCCCTGCGCGTCCTCGCGGACCGTGAAGGTCATCTGCACGGTGAAGGTGCGGCTGCCGCCCTCGCCCCCGGGGCTCGCAGCGGCGAGCGTCCCGCCGGAGCCGGCCCTGATGAGGGTGATCGGGCCGTCGAGGGTCCCGGTGGCGCCGTTGATGGCGGGGACGGTGGTGCCCTGGGCGTCGACGCCCTTCTCCAGCACCCTGACCCGGCTGAGCCGGGTGCCCGCGGGCAGCTGCGGGGTGTCGGTGAGGTCGGCGACCACCGGGCTGGCCGCCTGGGAGGTGTTGGTGACCGTGACCGTGTACCCGGCGGTGAAGGTGCCGTCGGCGTTGCGGATCACGTCGAGCGGGGCCTTGGCGGCCTTGAACCGGGGGTTGGGGGGCAGCGAGCCGCAGGCCGCGGCCTCCTTGGGCTGATCGTCGCCCTTGGTGGTGACCGAGGCCTTGTTGTAGACGGCTCTGCCCTGGCCGACCGCGCCGGGCTGGCAGGTTCCCTGGACGCCGGGCAGGCCGACGTCGGGGCCGGAGACGTTGAGCACGACCGTGTAGGTGTGCTTCTGGCCCGCGGGCAGGGTGATGCCGGTCCTGGCGTAGGGGACGCCGGCCTGGGGCGTCTCGGTGCCGGTGATGTCGCCGCCGGAGATGCTGACCTTGTGGACGGTGACACCCGTGGGGACCTGCCAGGCGTCGTTGAGGTCATAGGTGAGGTCGGCCTTGGCCGAGGGGTTGGTGACCGTGATCGTGTAGGTCTGGTCGAAGGTGTTCCTCCCGTCGACCTTCTCGGCGCTCTTGGTGACCTTGGTGAAGGTCTTGGCGATACCGGCGTGGGGGACGACGGAGTTGACGACCTTGACCCTGACGTTGCCCTCGGTGGAGTCGGGAACCGTGAACGTCACGCCTCCCGCGTTGCCGTTCGCCGGGGCGACGGCGGTCGAGGCGATCTCCTTCTCCTGACGGCCGGGGTTGGTCACCACCTTGAAGGCGGCCGGGTCCTTCCAGCTGACCGAGCCCCCCGCGGCCGAGGCCGGCTGCTTGAGGCCCTTGGCGTCACGGGCGTCCTCGGTGATGGTGCAGGTGGCGCCCACGTGCTGGGCGGGCAGGTCGACGGCGCCGCCCTTGGCGTCCACCGAGATCCTGCCGGTCGAGGTACCCCGGCCGTCGGGTCCCGGGGTGCAGCTGTAGGACAGCGAGTAGGAGCCGGCCGTGGCGGCGTCGGAGGCGCCGTCGACGGTCTTGTCCGCGCTGACCGGGGTCTGGAGGGGCTTCTGGTGAACGGTGCAGGTGACGTGGCGTCCCTCGCCCAGCACGAACTGGCCGTCGCCGTTGACCGGGACGTCGGAGCCGTCGTCGTCGGTGCACGCCCAGGGGCCGTTCTGCGTGTAGCCCTCCGGACCGGAGCCGGAGGTCAGCGAGTAGGTGCCGCCGGCGGTGCTGATCCTGGTGACCTGCGCGGAGCCGCTGGCCCCGGTGACGGTCTTCTGCCCGAAGAGCCCGGAGACCGTGGGCGTGGCCGACAGGGTCCACTCAGTGGGCTTGGCCGAGCCGGCGTCGACGACGTTGACGAGGGTCAGGCGTCCGGGCGCGACGACGTACTCGTTGTGCCAGACGCACTTGATACCGAGCTCGTCCTGGTGCTCGGCGAGCTGGGTCTCGTCCAGGCGGACGGTCTGCTGCTGAAGGTTGACCGAGTCGGACTGGTCCAGGCGGGTCGCGCCGTCCCGACGCAGCAGCGGCGTCTGGCGGGTGCCGGCGGTGCAGGTGATACCGCGCAGGAACCATCCCGTTCTCCGGACCTCTCCCGCATCCCTGTCGATGGCTCCCTGCGGCGCGGTCCCGACCTCCTGGACCGTTGCGGCGTCGTTGGGGGCCAGCAGGGTGTAGGTCTTGGGGTCCACGGCCTCGTTGTCCCAGGTAGGGGTGAGGCCGGAGGGAGTGCCCCAGTTCTCGTACCCGTAGGTGCCCTTCGGAGAGGCGTTGACGTAGCTGAACTGAGGGATTGTCAGCGATCCTTGAACAGAGGGGTCGGCTTTGACGTCCTTGGCGAAGGTGACGGGCCGCTCCTGCTCCAGGGAGCCGTAGAGGCAGCCGTAGGAGATGGCCCGTTCGCGGGTGATGAAGCGCTCCTCAAGTCCTGCGGACTCGGCCTTGGACAGCTGCGCCTGGCAGTTGTCGGAGCTCCCGTTGTTGACGAATCCCCAGAGCTTGAGCTTGTAGCTGATGCCGGTGTTCGGGTCGGTCCAGGCCGTGTCCGAGCGGTCGGAGCGGATATCAAGAATGTCATCCGAGCAGGTCCGTCCGTTCTTGTCCGTGTAGTCCTGGGTCATGTAACCGTCGAACCACACCAGCCTGCCATTTTGGTACATGTAGACGTAGCCGCCGCCGTAACGGCCGACATTTCCCCTGGAGTCGTAGGCGTAAGGGGTCGGGATCCTTTGGCTCTCCTTGCCATAGTCATCGATCACCAGCTTGCCGTCGGAGCCGATCTTTCCGGTGCAGGTGTTGATCGTGTCCTTCTCAACCCAGGGAAAGTTGGCCTCAATGGTTCCGGCCGTCCTGACGTTGAAGCTTCCGTAGTAGATCGTCTCCGGCCTGGCCGGGTTGGTGACACTGCTGGTGTCCGAGTAGATGGGGCGATTGACGTGCCTCATCATTCCTACGAGAAACACCTGTCCGGTTTTGATGGACGTGGTATTGGACGGCTGGAACCCCAGCGAGGACTGCCTCCCCCAGGAGGGGTCGCCCTCGAAGTCCGGGCAGGCGCCGTTAAGCTCCTGGCGCCCGTACCCGACTGTGGCGTAGGCGCCGCTGCTCCCCTTGACGACATCGGTGTAGTAGCCGCCGCCGGCGGGCGAGTAGCGAACACAGGCGCGCGAGTACGCCCACTCCCACGGGAGTACCGTATAGGGGTAGTCGTTCACCGTTTCGGTGACGGCGTCCACCCCCTCGGTGTTGCGCACGTAGGCGATCTGAGCGGAGGTGTCCCCCAGCGGGACGGTCAGCTCACCGGTGGCCGCGTCCGCCGACGGCGTCGCCCACGGGAGCGACACCATCGTCACCAGGACGATGACAACAGAACCAACCGCGGCAACGAATCTGCGCAGGAGTCCTTCGCGCCCGCACCGCGGGCGGATTGACGAGAGGGGCATACCGATCTGAATCCGATCATGAGGAACGGGCGCACGGGGATGCGCGCCACGGGCTTGACTGCCGAGGAATGTAGATCCCCTGCCTCCGCTCCGATACCCATGAGGCCCCGCAATGGGCAACAATCGCGCATCGTCGCACGACACGACCACTTTTCCTTGAGATCCCACCAATCAGTGCACGTTCCAGTTGCGCATCATTGATGGCGGAGTGGTTACGATGATGAAGAGGAGGCGGCAGACATTAATCGCCAGTCTCAAGCGAAAGGATTATTCACCGCACGATCTACGTGTGATCCACGCCTTTTCGCTCCGTGCGCAGCACGCAATTCTCAGCCGATGGTGAGGAAGCCCACGGCCAGGAGGTGCCGGGCCGCCTCGATCATCTCCGCTCGCAGCGCGGTCGCATCCGATCCGGTCATCTCGCTCAGTGCGGCGACCGCGGAGGCGACCTGCCCGATGCTCAGCTCGCCGTCGGCCACCCCGGCCAGGGCGGCCACCGCCGTCGTGGCCCGAATGGTGCGCCCCAGCCCGCCGCCCTGGCGCAGCAGGATGACGGTGGGCTCGGCCGCCCCCGGAATCAGGTGGCGCTCCTCGGTGACGTCGGGGGCGAGCACCGGACGCAGGTCGGCGACGGCGTCGTCGTCGAGACCGGCGAGCCGCTCCCGGGCGGCCAGGACGCCGGCGACGTGGGGTCCCAGGACTCCTTGTCCGGAGGTGGTGACCTCCTCCAGAAGGCGCCAGGGCTGGCGGTGACGCTCCGGGCGGTGGACGACGAGGTAGCCGAAGCCGATGCCCTCGACGCCACGGGCCTCGAAGTCGCCGATCCAGGTCTCCAGGGCGGTGTCGAAGCCGCCGGCGTCGCGCTCGGGGGTCAGGCCGCCGTCTCGCAGCCACATGGTGGCGTACTCGACCGGGTCCTGGACCTCGCGCTCGATGACCCAGGCGTCGAGGTCCTCGGGGATCCAGGCGGCGACGGCGTCGCGCCAGGAGGTGCCCGCCGACGCCGGAGACACCGGGCGCTCGGAGCCGGAGGCATCGGGCTCAGGGGCGTCGGAGGGGTCGCGGGGGTCGGGGCGGTGCTCCCAGTTGCCGAGCATGACGGCGGTTCCTCCGGGTGCAAGGTGCTCGCTCAGCCCGGCCACGAGGGCCGGCAGGACGGGGCCGCCGGCGTCGCGGTACTCCATGAGCGGCAGGCCGGCCTCACGTACCGCGGGCGGGGTGAGGACGAAGGGCGGGTTGGAGGCGATGAGGTCGAAGCGGCGGCCGGCCACCGGTTCGAGGAGGGAGCCGCGCCGAAGCTCCAGCCGGCCGGCGCCGACGTCGGAACCGAGCCCGACGGTGTCGCTCACGCCGGCCAGGGCGGCGTTGAAGGCGGTGAAGGCCAGGGCGCGCGCGGAGATGTCGGTGGCGACGACGTGCTCGGCGTGGCGCAGCAGGTAGAGGGTCTGGATGCCGCAGCCGCAGCCCAGGTCCAGAGCGGTACGGACCGGCGTGCGCGGGGTGAGGCCGGCCAGGGTGAGTCCGGCGCCGCCGATGCCCAGGACGTGGTCGGGGGCCAGGGCCCGGCCGGTGACGAGCTCGCCGAGGTCGGAGGCCACCCACCAGCGGATCTCGCCGGCGTCGTCGACGGCCTCGTGGGGGCGCAGGTCGACGCGGGCGCGAACGCGCCCGTCCTCGTCGGGATCACCGACCAGGCCGATCCGGTGGGCGCCGGCCGCTCCGGTGCGGGGCAGGGCGGCGTCGAGCAAGGTGGTGGGAACCGGCTGGCCGAGCATGAACAGCGCGGTCAGGACGGCCACGGCGGACGCATCGGCCCCTTGGGCCAGGGCGGCGCGCACGGCCCTCAGGGCGGGCAGGCGGATCTCCCGGCGCAGTGCGGCATCGGCCGCCTCGCCCAGGAGCGCGGCCACGGCCTCCACGCCCCAGCCGGCGCCGTCCAGGTCCGCCCGCAGGCTCGCCGCCTGCTCGCCGGTGAGAGCCGGGGGCGGGACGGAGGACGAGGGTCGCGGCGTCGTCGCGGGAGACGGCGCGGACTCGGACCGGGTACTGGCTGGGCTCGCTGGGCGCATGGCACCGACCGTAGCGCGGGGCGCGCCGGTCGCCTCGGGCGCCCCGCCGGGGGAAGAAGCCCGACGGGGCGCCCACCGACTCACAGGAGCCGGGAGGCGAGCTCGGTGTACTGATGCGCCTTGACCTCGACGTCGTCGATGTAGCTGACGAGCATGACCTCCTCGGTGCCGTGGTTCTCGGCGAAGGAGGACAGGGCTCGGGCGACCTCGTCGTAGGTGCCCACGATGATGGATGTGTCACGCTCGAGGTAGCGCTCGATCTCGGCACGGTAGGCGGCGTCGAGGGTGGAGGGGTCGCGGAAGCGCATGGGCCGGCCGGTGCGCAGGCTGAAGCGGGCGTCGGCGGCCACGAGGGCCTGCTCGTGGGCCTCCTCGCGACTGTCGGCGGCGCTGACGCACAGGGCGGAGAGGGTCTGGCCACCATGAATTCCATCGCGGCCGCCGCGGGTCGGGTTGTCGGAGTGGGTGCCCGGGCTCTCGGGGAGGTGAGCCCGGTAGTGGTTCATGATCTCGACCTGCTGGCGGCCGGTGAAGAACTGGGCGTAGGCGTAGTTGAGGTCGTGGGCGCCGGCCCAGGCGGCGGACTGGCCCGAGGAGCCCAGGAGCCAGACCTCGGGCATCTCGGCCGGGCGGGGCTGAACCTCGAGGGAGGCGTAGTGGTGGGTCGCCGGCAGGTCGTCGCGCAGGAGGGCGACCGTCTCCTCGATGAGGGTGTTGATGGCGTCGGGATCGATGACGCGGCCCTGGTTGAGGGCGCCCGCCGCGCGCATGTCGCCGCCGGGGGCGCGCCCCAGTCCCATGTCGACGCGGCCGGGGTGGAGGGCGGCCAGGGTGGCGAAGCGCTCGGCCATCTGCAGTGAGCCGTAGTGCATGGCCATGACGCCGCCCGAGCCCACGCGGATGCGGCTGGTGGCGTCCAGGACGTGCATCATGAGCAGGTCGGGTGCCGAGGACAGGAAGGAGCCGGTGTTGTGGTGCTCGGCCAGCCAGAAGCGGTGGTAGCCGGCCTCCTCCAGGCCCCGCCCCAGGACGACGAGGTCCTCCAGGGTGCGGCGAGTGTCTCCTCCTTCGAAGAGGGGGACCTGCTCGAGGGCGCTGATACGGCTGAGGCGAGGGCTCATGACTTCTCCTGAGGCGTGACGGTGGGAGACGGTGCGTGATAGCGCGTCACGGCGTGCGGCGGCTACCGATCAGCCGGGTCAACACCGGGCGGCGGGCCCTCATTCCGGACATGGCTCGCAGTGCCTCGCAGTGCACAGCGACTGTTCGCGGGCCGTTCGCGAGCCGTTCACGAGCGCCGTCATCGGACCGACACAACATAAGGTGTTCCTTCTCAAAGATAGGAGAAATCATATTTGCAGTTATTAACGATCGGCCCTACGGTTGGACCCCGAAGCCGCCCGGCACCAGCCGGTACCAGCCCGGCACAAACCGACGCAGCGTCCACCGATCCCACCTGAAAGGATCACCGTCCACCGGGACGGGGATGACAGGTACGGAGGACCCTGACCGGCGCTCCCCGGATCCGCTGCGGCTCGCACCAACTCACACGACGTCGCGCCGCACCGCGCCGCGATCCACGAATCAGGAGGCACCCATGGCCGTTCTCACCATCGGAGACCAGTTCCCCGCCTACGAGCTCACCGCCGTCGTCCCCGGCAACCTCAAAGATGTTGAGGCCACCAAGCCCGAGGACTACTTCACCACCGTCTCCTCCCAGGTTCCCGCCGGGACCTGGCGCGTCGTCTTCTTCTGGCCCAAGGACTTCACCTTCGTGTGCCCCACCGAGATCGCGGCCTTCGGCGACCTCTACCAGGACTTCAAGGACCGCGACTGCGAGGTCGTGGGCGTCTCCGTGGACAACGAGTACACCCACTACGCCTGGCGGCGCAGCCACGACAAGCTCCAGGACCTGCCCTTCCCCATGGCCAGCGACCTGAACCGCGAGCTCACCGAGGCCCTGGGCATCAAGCGCGCCACCGGTGAGGCCGACCGCGCCACCTTCATCATCGACCCCCACAACGTCATCCAGTCCGTCTCCGTGACCGCCGACTCCGTGGGCCGCAACACCGAGGAGGTCCTGCGCCAGCTCGACGCCCTCCAGTCCGACGAGCTGTGCGCCTGCAACTGGCAGGCCGGCGCCGCCACGATCGACGCCCTGGGCCAGATGGACTGACCTACCGGCCCGCACCTCCTGACCTTCACTACTCTCCGCCACCCCAACGACGAAACGAGAAGACATGAGCATCGACAACCTGCGCTCCGCCCTGCCCGACTGGGCCAAGGACCTCTCCCTGAACCTGTCCACCCTGTCCCGCTCCTCCTCGCTGACCGAGCAGCAGCAGTGGGGCACCTTCGTGGCCGCGGCCGCCGCCACCCGCAACGAGTCCGTCCTGGTCCAGGTCATGGAGGACGCCCGCACCCACCTGTCCGAGGAGGCGGTCAGCGCCGCCCTGGGCGCCGCCTCCATCATGGCGATGAACAACGTCGCCTACCGCACGCGCCACTTCCTGGGCTCGGCCTACGACAACGAGCGCATGGGCCTGCGCATGAACATCATCGGCACCTCCGGCGGTGTGGAGAAGGTCGACTTCGAGCTGTGGAGCCTGGCCGTGTCCACCATCAACGGCTGCGAGAAGTGCGTGACCGCCCACGAGGCCACCGTGCGCGGTGAGGGCCTGAGCACCGAGCAGGTCTGGGAGGCCGTGCGCATCGCCGCCACCCTGACCGGCGTGGCCCAGGCGATCAGCGTCGTGGAGACCCTCGACTGAACCCGGTCTCGCCGTCCTGACCGGTACGACGGCGGCCGCCGGCTCCTTCACTGGGAGCGGGCGGCCGCCGTCGTTGTCACTGGTGCCGGCTGATGACGCCGGTGGCCTCGCCCGGGGGCAGCGACGGGAATCGATCGCGGGTCAGCTGCGGGGGTCGGCGTCGATGGCGCCCTGGACGTCGTCGAAGAGCAGGTTGGAGATCTCAACCTGGACCATCTCGACCTGGGGGACGTCGTGCAGGAGGAGCGGGTCGTCGGCCGAGGTCTGCAGAGCGAGCGTGCCGCAGCCGAAGAAGCGGTCGGTGACGTCCTTGTCGAGCTGGATGTCGGAGATCCGGGTCAGGGGCAGGTCGTGGCCGACGCGGCTGAAGACGCCCGAGCGGGTGATGATGCGCTTGGTGGTGACGGTGTAGGTGCGCGTGTACCACTGCAGCCACGGCACGAGCAGCAGGGGGATGCTCGCGGCGAGGACCACCACCCAGATCGCCAGGACGCCCCAGGGCTGCCAGGAGGCCGGGGCCATGACCGAGGCGACGACGCCGACCACCAGCAGGAGGATCTCGACGACGAACCGCCACAGGAGGACCTTGATGTGGGTGTGCATGTGCCGCACCACGACCTCGTCGCGGCTCAGGAGCTTCTTCGACAGTGCCATGGCCCCATCGTGCCAGGGCGCCGGGGGTTCGCGCACCCGAGTGGGAGGGGCCGGCGAGTCATCCGAGCAGTGGCTGGTCGCAAGCCGGTCGCAGGCCGGTCATGAGCGGATCATCAGCCGTCCGCATTCTGGGCTGGGACAGGACGAGGACAGGGCGGGGACGGGTCAGGGCCAGGGCGGAGCCGAGGCGGAGACAGGGCACCTATCGGGCGGAACCGGGGTGCTCCCAGGGCAGCGGCCGTTCAACCGGTGAGCATGCTCATACCGACCGAGGCGACGACCGGTGCGATCCCCAGGATGACGAAGGCCGGCAGGTGGCAGGCGCCCAGCGGCAGAACGAGGCGGACCGCCAGGCGCTCGGCGGCCTCCTCGTCACTGGCGCGCCTACCCGCGCGCAGGCTCGCGGCCGTCGCCTCCAGGAGGGCGACCGGTGAGGCCCCGTCCTCCCAGCCGGGGCGCAGACAGGACTCCAGGCGGGTGCGCCGACGGCGCCACTGCTCGTCGTCGGGTGCCTCCCAGGCCTCCTCCCAGTCGGCGCCCAGCAGCAGGGCCCGGCCCGCGATGCCGGCGCCGTCCTCCTCCAGGGTCTGGCCCAGGGCGGTGAGCACCCCGGGGACCGAGGCCCCGGCGCTCAGCGCGGCGGCGGCCAGGTCCAGTACGAGGGCCTCGTCGACGACGTCGCCGTCGGCCGTCGCGGCACGCACGAAGCGCCTGGTGACCAGGTGACCCACGACCATGAGCACGACGCCGAGCACTCCCAGGGCGCTGCCGACGCCGCCGTCGAGCAGGAGGGCGGCGGGGTCAGCGCCCACCAGCATCCCCAACCCCAGGCCGACCGCGGGAAGGCAGGCCAGGAGCCGGGCGGTGGTGCGGGGACCGGCCAGGGCGGCCCGGCGGGAGGCCTCGGCATGGCCGGATTCGGCGACGCCACCCGCCACGGCCTGGAGGATGTCGGCCAGGGGCGCCCCCAGGGCGGTCGACAGGCGGCAGGAGGCGATGGCTCCCGGCACCCCGGCGGCGGTGGCTCGCCGCTGCCGGGCCCGCCGCCCCCTGGGAGGCGGGCGCCAGTGCGGGTGGCCGTCGCGCAGACGGGGAAGCCAGGAGTCGTGCTGGAGGTCGGCGAGCGCGTGCAGCGCGGGTGGGACGCCGTCATCGTCGGGCTCGGTTCCCTCGCTGAGCCCCGCGCGCCGGAGGGTGCGCGTCCAGGCCCGCTGCGGGGTGGCGCCGGCGCGCAGGAGGCTGGCGACCTCGGTGAGCAGCAGCCCGAGGTCGGGCTCGGGCGGCCCGGCCCGCCACGAGCCCAGGGCGCCGAGCAGCCTCTGCGGGGCCGATGGGCTCGCACCGGCCGGCGCGACGCCCGTGGTCCGGCCGCGCGGCAGCCCGCGACGGGCCGGTAGCAGGAGCACGGCGGTGGCCAGCGCCACCAGGACAGCCGCGATCCAGGCACCGGGCGCGGGCGAGACGGCCCCTGGGGCGGTTGCCGAGCCGGAGACGATCGAGACCGCCATGGCGGCCGGAGGAGCAGTCGCCTCGGTCATAGCGGGCTCCCCTCGCCCAGGCCGGTCGAGCCCGCCGGACCGAGGCGGGAGAGGGCCTGTGGACCGATCCGGGCTCGCAGCGCCGCGGCGGCCGGGCCGGTGGCCAGACGTCCGTCGTCATCCACACGGAGGGCCTCCTCGCAGGTGAGAACCGTTCCGGCCGGTGTGGTCTCGCGCCGCAGCACCCCGATGGAGGCGACGTAGCGGCGCGCCCCGGAGGAACCGGCCTGTCGGCGCAGGTGGACGACGGCGTCGAGCGCGCTGGTGGCCTGGGCGGCGACGGCCGCCTCGTCGAGTCCCGCGAGCGCCCCCAGGGCGGTGAGGCGGGCGGGGACGTCGGCGGGCGAGTTGGCGTGGAGGGTGGCCCAGCCGCCCTCGTGGCCGGTGTTGAGGGCGGTGAGGACGTCGCGCACCTCGGGGCCGCGGCACTCCCCCAGGACGATCCGGTCGGGCCGCATGCGCAGGGCGGTGCGCACCAGGGAGGTCATCGAGACCGCCCCGACGCCCTGGACGTTGGCACCGCGCTCCTGGAGGTGGACGACGTGGGGGTGGTCGGGGCGCAGCTCGCTGGCCTCCTCGATGCACACGATGCGCTCGTCCGCCGGGACGAGCCCGAGCAGGGCCGCCAGAAGGGTGGTCTTGCCGGTTCCGGTGGCGCCGGTGACCAGGCAGCTGGCGCGGCCGGCCACGAGGGCGGTCAAGACGTCGTCGAGGCCGGGGGCGATGGTTCCGGCCAGGGTGAGCTCGGCCAGGGTGAAGCCGCGGCGGCGCTTGGTACGCAGGCTGATCAGAGTGCCGTCGGCGCTCAGGGGCGGCAGGACCGCGTTGAGGCGGGTGCCGTCGGGCAGGGTGGCGTCGACGACGGGGCAGGCGTCGTCGAGGCGCTTGTGGGCGGAGGCGGCCATGCGCACGGCCAGGGCCCGCACCTGGGGCTCGTCCATGGTGGCCGAGGGGACGGGCTCGAGGCCGTGTCCTCGGTCGATCCAGGTGCTTCCGCCGCTGACGAGGACGTCGGTGACGCCGTCGGTCTCGATGAGGGGCTGGAGGATCGGTCCGGCGCCCTCGACGTCGGCGCGCACCCGCTCACCGAGACGGGCCATGCCCACTTCTCCGGTGGTGGGGGCGGCGGCATCGCTGAGGGCCCGGTCCAGGCCGGCTCCCCGCGCCAGGGCGTTGCGGACCCGGGCCAGCTCGGGGTCCTCGGGGCCCGGGGCTGCGGGTCTCCCGGCGTCGCCGGGACGATCGGGGCTCATCGGGACCATGACCGGCTCCCCCTCTCCTGCACCCTGACTCGTCCGCCGGCCGGCTGCGGGGCTCCCCCGGCGGCGGTCGGCACCGGCTGGGGCGGCTCGGCGACGAGAACGCGAGCCAGCAGCTCTCGGGCCAGGGCGGAGGCCGCGCGCCGGGTGGCCGAACGGGCCCGCACCGGGTCCTCCCCGAGAGCGAGGCGCTTGGTCAGGACCCGGTCGGTGGGGACGTGTCCCAGGACCGGGCAGCCGGTGATGAGCTCGAGGTCCTCGGGGACGACGTCCTCGCCGCTCCGGCGCACGACGAGCCATACCGGCGACGGCGAGCCCGGGTCGGCGGCAGGGGATGCGTTGGAGGGATGAGGGCCCCGCAGCCGTGGGGCGACGCTCTCCGCCGCGACGGCCGAGCGCAGGTCGAGGCCGGTGACGAGCAGCACCCGGGCACCCGGCGGCGGGGGCGCGCCTCGGGGCAGGTCCACCAGGACGACGTCGTGCTCGGTGCGCATCGCCTCCAGGACCGCGTCCGCACAGCTCGAGGGCCCGCCACGGACGTCAGCGGTGAGCACCGGCATGGCGTGCCACACGGGCAGGGCCCCGACCAGGTGCCCGGGTCGGAAGGCGGACTCCTCGGCCGGAAGATCCGCCCAGCGCAGGCCGGTCAGCACGGTCTCACCGCACAGGAGGTCCAGCCCGCCGGCGGGGTAGAGGTCCATCATCGCCACCCGTCGGCCGGCCCGGCTCAGCGCCCACGCCAGGTGCAGCAGCAGGACGCTGACGCCCAGGCCCCCGCGAGCGCCGGTCACGGCCAGGATCTGGGCCGCGGGGCCCTTCCGGGCCTGGGTGACGGTTGCCGGCAACCCAGCCGGCGCGGTCGGCGCGGTCGGCGCCGACGACGTCGACAGTGCCGTCAAGGCGCCCCGGCTCTCTGCCTCCTGCGCCGCCTCAGCCGCCTCAACGGGAGGCGCAGACGTATCCTCAGAAGGCCTCAGGGGAGGGAAGGACACGTCCCGGCCGTCCCATGTCTCCGCCGTCACCGCGTCCCCCGTTGTCTGCGGCGCCCTGACTGCTTCCTCCAGTGCCTCCATCGTTGTCTCCACTGTCTCCACCCGTCTTCTCCCCTGTCCTTGACGACTGCCTCCGTGGGCGCCTTCCCCGATCCGCGTGCGGTATCGGCTCGGCATTAGCTCAGTACCGGCTCAGTACCGGATCAGTGCCGGCTCGGTGCCGGTCCCGTTCACCAGGATGCGAGCCCGTAGCCGGCGGCGCCCACCGGCGTCGTCGGACCTGTGGAAACGGGTTGCGGAAACGGACCTGTGGCCTCTGGCAACCCGCGGCCGCCCGCCACTGGCACTGAGGACGGCGCCGACGCAGCGATGAGACAGCAGCAATAAAACAGTGATAAGTGCGATAAGACAGTGGCGAGACGTAGGGGCTCACACGCCTGACAGCGCGGCCCACCTCGTGATGAGATGGGGCCATGAGCGCGCAGCCCCGCGCAAGCGACCCCTCCCAGCCAGCAGCAGCGTCACCGGTGACGTCGCCTGCCTCCGCGTCGGCTGCGCCCGCTGCCGTCAGCGCACCTGCCGGGTCCATCGAGCCCACCGGGCACCGCGCTGCGGCCTACTTCGATCTGGACAAGACGATTCTGGCGACGTCGTCGACCTGGGCGCTGGGTACCCCGATGCGGCGCAGCGGCCTCATCTCCTCGCGGGCGCTGGCCCATGGGCTCGTCGCCCAGCTCCCCTACCTTCTGGTCGGCGCCGGCACCCGGCAGTCGACCAGCCTCATGGAGCACCTGGCCCTCATATCCGCAGGCATCAGCCGCCGCGACCTGGTGGAGGTCGTCGAGAGCGCCCTGACCACGGCGATCGAGCCGGCCGTCTACGCCGAGGCCCTCGATCTCATCGAGGCCCATCGCCGGGCCGGGCACGACGTCGTGGTCGTCTCGGCCTCCATCACCGAGATGGTCGCCCCCATCGCCGAGCTCGTGGGAGCCGACCGCGCCGTGGCCACCCGCATGGAGGTCGGCGAGGACGGCCTGTTCACAGGGCGCATCTCCCGCTCCATGCTGCACTCGGAGAAGGTGGTGGCGCTGCATGAGGACGCCGTCGCCCACGGCATCGACCCGGCCCGGTGCTGGGCCTACTCCGACTCCATCTCCGATGAGCCGATGCTCAGCGCCGTTGGTCACCCCGTCGCGGTCAACCCCGATCGGGAGCTGCGGCGCCTGGCTCAGGAGCGCGACTGGCCGGTGCGCGACTTCGCCCGGCCGGTGCGGCTGCGGCCGCGCTGGGAGCCTCCGGCCCTGTCCACGCGGACCGCCCTCATCGCCGGAGCGGCGGGAGTTCTCGCCGTCGGGGGCGCCGCCGCCTGGCTCGTCGCCCGCCGCGGTCGCGGCGGGGCCTGAACCGCCGGGCCGTCGGTGCGGCCTGATCTGTCCGTCGTCAGCGCCTCGTGGGGCCCCGACGTGTCACAGATGGCGACCTTTCGACAACGGAACCAGCCCTCTCCCCCATCGACTGTTCTACATATGTGCTGGTCAGAGCCTTGGCGGCAGGGTGGTCGGGGACTTCAGCGCTCTCCTCACCAGCGGAAAAGTCTGCCATCGTGACACAAAGGACGGGGCATCGCCCCACGTGGCATCCGCACAGTCACCCGGCGCGCCACGTACCCGCCTGGACCGCCCGGCACAGGCGCTGAGCCTCCTGCACCCCCACGAGCACCGCCTCGGCCTGCCACACCACCCAGGCCACCACCCCCTCCATCGTCCCGGAGGCGTAGGCGCCGGCGGCCTCGGCGTAGGCCGCCGGTACCCGCCCGGGGTAGAGGTCGCAGACCGCCGTGCCGGTCGGCTCGACCCCGTCGCGCACCAGGAGGTGACGCACCAGCAGCCGACCCACCGCGGCATTGCCGGCCGTGAAGGGCCTGGCCGAGAGCATCTCGGCGTGGACGATGGCGGCCCGCACCAGCGCCGGCGCAGGCTCCGCCTCCAGGAGCCCCACCAGCCCCGCAAGCCGCGCCTCCAGCTCCTCCCCCTGGGGCGCCGTTCCCGGACCACCCTCCCGGGCGCGCACCCACCCGGCGCGCGGCACGCCGACCTCCTCCAGCCCCACCCGACCGCCGGCCGCCAGGGGCCCGACGACGTCGCGGTGCAGCACGGCCAGCAGCGAGCGCGCCGGGGGCACCACCGGCCTGCCCCGCCCCACCAGGTCCGGCATCCAGCCGACCAGACGGGTCCCGGCGCGCCACAGCCCGGCCACGGCGTCCAGACCCGGGTCGCCCGTAGCGGCCTCGGTCAGGGAGCCCGCGGCCACGTGCTCGCGCAGGACCTCGGCCGAGACCACCGCCCCCTCGGCTCCGCCTGAGGCGACGGCCCCCCGGATCGCGGCCTCGGCGCGGGCCTCACGCCACCGACGCCGCAGGGCCTCGTTCCAGCGCAGCTCGGCGCAGGCCTCACGCACCGCCGCCTCGACGGCGCGCACCCGCTCGTCGGCGGCCACCGACCTCAGCGCCTCCAGCGCGGGAGAGGCACCGGATTCCACCGTCTCGGTGAGCGCATCCTCCCCAGGATCCGACCGCCCGGTCGACACGCCGAGCCGGCCCGCCGCCCCCGCCCGGTCGTGTCTCCTCGGCGCCCCGGCCGCGGACGGCCCGATCCCTACCGACATTCGCACCACGCGCCCACTGTGGCATACCCCGGCCGCTGCCGGCCGCAGGCCATCCCGGAGCGCCTCAGACCTCGACGAAACGGACCCGGACCGGCGTGGGCCGACCGTGAACCAGCCGTGAACGAGCCGTGAACCAGCCGTGAACCAACACGGACCGGGCGCACCCCCTAGACTCGATCAGGTGAGTGACTCCCCCTCCCATAACATCCCGGGCTCCGCCCCGCCGTCCGCGCCCCCGGGCGCGTCAGAGCAGGCTCCGCGCAGTCGTCGGCCCGACTACGTGCTCACCGCCGTCGTCGGAGTCATCTTCGCCTTGAGCGTCTCTGTCCTTCTGGGCCTGGCCGACACCCCACGGGCCTCGATCCTGCACACCGCCCTGCTGCTCGGCGCGATCCTGCTGGTCTCCTCCGCCGTCACGGCGCTGTTCGCCGGCCGCTCCTCACTGGGCGCGCTGGTCACGGGCCTGACCGCCCTGGCGGCCCAGTCGATGGTCTTCATGGCTCCCATCCACGCGTCCTCCTTGTCCGAGACATGGCTGCGCAAGCTGATCAGCACCGGATTCATGCTCATCCTGGCGGGCCTGTGGCTCGGCGGCTCCTGGGGGATGCGCCTGGCCCGGCGCGCCGGGCAGGCTCAGGGCCACGCCGCCTTCCGGCTCACTCAGGCCGACCGGACCGTGGGCTCCACCCCGACGCCGCCGCCCTCGCGTCGGCGCGACCACCTCCTGTCCCTGCCCTGGGTGGTCGCAGGGCTGGCGCTCGCGGCCTTCTTGCTGCCCCGCTCCTACCTGCGGGCGGTCGCCCCCGGCATCCAGACCGGTCCGCTCATGCTGGCCGCCGTGCTCGTCTCCTTCATCGCCCTGGTCGCGGCCGGTGCCTCGACGGCGCACTCCACCCTCGGCGCGCGCGTCACCGGCCCGGTCCTTGTCCTTCTGGCGGTGCCGGCGCTCAGTAACGGTATGATCCCTGGCGGCCATCTGGTCTCCAGGCTCCTGCCCTACGGCCCGGACGCCGTCGTGCTCGCCGCCATCGGCATCGAGCTCATGGCGATCGGCTGGGGAGCACATATGGCTCGCCGCCAGGGTCGTGCGAACGCGCTGGCCAGGTTGCGCTCCGGCGTCTGAGGGTCCCATGCCCGCAGCCGTGTCCTGAGGATGACCGGGCCCCCTTCCGGCGTCCCCGCCCCTCCTACTACCGTGTGCATGCGTAAGGAGACCTCGTGAGCACCGACAACACAGACCGCACCGCCCCGCAGACACCCACTACGTCCGACGGCGTCGACCCAGCCTCCCCGACGGCGTCGACTCCCGTCGCGGGGCCACCGGCCTCGGAGGCTCACCCGCAGCAGGAGGCGGCGGTCGACCTGGCCGATGAGGCCGTCGCCTCTCTCAAGAGCCTCGCGGGCAAGGTCACCCAGGTCTCCCGGTCCGCCACCTCCACGCCGGTCACACCGGCGACGGCGGACGACGCGGACGTTGACGATGCGGCTGGTGCGGACGACGCGGTCAGCACGATCGACTCCGCCGTTGACACGGCGGATGACGACGTCGACACCCTGAACATCCGCGAGCAGGCGGGCGTTCACGGCTCCACCGGGAGCGGAGCCGTGAACGCCGCCCGAGTCGCCGACACGGCGGACGACGCGGACGACGACGCCGAGGACATGGCCGATGACGCGGACGGGGAGGTCGACGAGGTCTCCGATGGGCCGGCATCGACGGCTCGCCAGGAGGCCCAGGTCGGCACCTTCCCGGTCGGCCGCCCCGCCCAGGACCCGCTGCGTCCGGAGGATCCCTCACCCCGTCCGGTGGTCACCGAGGCGGCTCCAACGCCGTCCGAGTCCTCCGAACCGGTCAGCCAGCCGATGACGGCAGCCACCAGGGCCGTTGGAAGCATCGGAGGCACCGGCATGCCGCCGTCGATCCCGCCGGCGTCGGGGCCGGGCGCGGCGAGGGCCGAGGCGCCGACCGGGACGCAGGAGCCGGAGACTGCCCAGGTCGCCGCTGCATCGGCAGCTCCCTCCACCTCCTCGACCGACGCCGCGGAGGCCTCCTCGGGCTCCTCAGAGCCCGCGGATCAAGAGCCGGTTGCCCAGGGGAGCCAGGACGAGCATGAGGATCGGGGGCGTACCGCCTCCACCCCGCAGACGCCGTCGTCCCCCGCTCAGGCGGGCGAGGAGGACGAGGCGCCATCGGGTGCGGTGAGCACTGCGACCACGACGACCGCCACCGAGCCGGCCACTGAGCCGGCCACTGGGTCAGCCACTGAGTCAGCCACTGCGCCGGCGACAACGGCCGTAGGCGCAGGAGTGCGCGCGCCCGTGGCCGACACCGCCGAGGATCCGGCAGAACCGGAGAACCTCCCAGCAACGCAGGATCGTGGGGGTCACGATGCGTCCGCCGTCCCCGAGGCTCCGGCCTCGGACGAGGCCGCCGATCGGGCCGCCGTGGTCGACGCAGTGGACACAGTCGAGGACGATGGCTTCAGTGCTGCGGCCGCATGGGCGTCATCGGCACCATCCGCGTCCTCGGGAGCCGCGACGACGTCGGCCGCGTCAACCGCTTCGGCAGTATCCGCGGTATCAGCCGCATCTGCCGCCTCGTCGGCAACCGCCTACTCGGCGCCATCGGCCTCCTCCGCTGCCAGAGCCGCCAGAGCGGCGACCTCCACCGTGTCCGCATCTGCTGCTGCACCAACGACGGCCGCCGGCGACGTCACCGACTCTCCCGCCGGCTCCTTCGCGGACGCCGAGCCGACGCACGCACCCTCCGAGACGCCGATGGTCCCCTCGGCGAGCTCACCCACGGGCGCGTCCTCGGTCCACTCGGTTGCCGAGCCGGCATCGGCCTCACCGGCGTCAGTGCCGTCAGCGGCCTCACCGACAGAGCCGACGGCCTCGGCACCGGCACGCCCGACATCGGAACCGACGGCGGACGCCACCGAACCGCCCGCAGCGCCCACGTCGACCGATGCGCCTGCCAACGCCCCGGTGGACAACCGCCCCTCGGCGCCCTCCTGGCCGGCGACCCCCGCGGCCCAGCTGGCCCGGACGGCCTCGGCGGCGAGCGCCTCCACGGCGCGCTCGGCCGAGTCGACCTCCTCCGTGCGCCCCGCCTTCCCCGCGGACAGGCCGGCGGCGACCACGTCGCCCTCGGCCCCTGCCTCCGGGCTCTCCGGCTACCGGCCCGAGGTAGCGGACAGCTCAGCACCGGCAGACACGACCCCCACGGCCACCTCCGCGACGACGTCGTCGGCAGTATCCGGCACAGCGTCCGGCACTGCCTCCACCACAGCGTCCACCACTGCCTCTCTCTCCGCGTCGGCGCGGCCGGCGGGAGCATCGTCGGTGCCGGCGACCTCGTCCACCGCGGCCCCGCAGGCCTACCGGCCCGCCCCCGCCACCCAGCCGGTCCCGGGCGCACGTCCGACGCCGACGACCGACAGCGCCGCCTCCGCGGCGGCCTCAGCGTCGGGCTCAGCAGCGACCTCGGCGCCGAGCGCCGCGCCGGCAGGGGCGCCGTCGGAGGATGCCTCCCCGCTGCAGAGGCCCACCTGGCCCTCGACCTCCACTGCCCGGGGCTTCTCCGCGGGCACCGACCCCCTGGAGAGCGACGACCCCGAGGAGCGCGGCCGCTCGCGCGCCCGGCAGGCCGCCATGGCCATGACCGGCTCGGCCCAGGACGACGACTCGATCCTTCTCAAGGGCGCCAGCGTGCTGAGCGTCGCCGACTCGCGCGCCGAGACCCACTGGGCCGGGGTGCTCATCGCCGTCGTCCTGTTCCCGGCGGCCTGGTTCCTCGTGCACGACGGCGCCGCCACCCTGACCGGCGGCAACCCCTCGGCCTGGCCGGCCGCCGCCTCCCCGCTGGGCGCCCTGGAGATCCTGGGTGGGACCGCGGCCTGCGCCGCCGCCCTGTTCATGATCTCGCGCTCCTCCCTGGGGGCCTTCGTCGTCGGCGCCATCAGCGCGGTCATCGGGCTGCCCTTCGTCCTCATGCCGGGGGTCGTCCAGTCGGTCATCGGCCCCACGGTCGACCGGCTCCAGGCCCACTCCGACCTGGGTCGCGCCCTGTCCACCTACGTCATGGACGACGGCCTGTCGGGCCGCTTCATCCTCATGGGCGTGCTCACAGCCATGGTCGCCGTCGTCGCCCACCTGGCGCGCCGGGCCGGCAGGCGCGAGCAGGAGACCGACGACCGCGGTCGCCGTGACTGAGTCCGACGCCGCCCGGCCACCCGCCGAGGAATCCACCGGAGCGACCTCGCAGCCGGCCCCTCGGATGCAGTCCGTCGCCGACGCCGCCCGCGACGCGTCCCCGGTCGTCATCGGCTACGTGACCCTGGGGATCGCGGCCGGGATGCTGCTGGTCGCCGAGGGGCTGTCCTGGTGGTGGGCGCCGGTGTGGAGCCTGGTCATCTACTCCGGGACCATGCAGATGCTGCTGGTGCCGCTGGCCGGCGGCGGCGAGCCGCTGGCGACCATCGCCCTGTCCACCGGATTCGTCTCCGGCCGGCACGTCTTCTACGGCCTGGGGTTCCCCCTGGACCGGGTGCGCGGCGGGGCACTCACCCGTCTCTACGCCGTCCACGCGATCACCGACGAGGTCTACGCGCTGCTGGCGGCCCGCGACCGGCGGGCCATGAGCGGGCGCTACCTGGTGGCCGTGGAGGCGATCAGCCAGACCTCCTGGGTGGCGGGCACGACCATCGGGGCGCTGGCCGGGACGGCGCTGGCCTCCGTCGTGGGTGAGCGCATCGAGCTGCTCGGTTTCGTGCTCACCGCCCTGTTCGTCGTACTGGCCATCGAGAACTGGCGCAACCACCCCGATATCGGGGTGCTGTGCCTGGGGCTGGTGGCCGGGGGCGTCGGTCTGGCGGTGGGCGGATCGGCGGCGCTGCTGACGGCGCTGGTCACGCTGGCCCTCGGCCTCGTGGGTCTGTACGTCTGGCGCAGTCGCCGGCCCGGGGCGCCTGCGCCAAGGTCCGCGTCGGGACAAGGGGTCGAGTGATGCTCACCGACCCGCAGATCGCGATCGCCGTCGTGGTCGTCGCCGTCATCACCTTCGCCTGCCGGATCGCCCCCTTCGTACTGCTGCGCGGGCGCGGGGACAGCGCGCTGCTGGGCTTCCTGTCCCGGGCGATGCCCCTGGGCGTCATGATCGTCCTGGTGGCCTACACGCTGGGCGGCATGAGCCTGGCGCCGTCGACCTGGCTGCCGGCGGTCGGCGGGATCGGTGCGACGGCGGGGCTGCACCTGTGGAGGCGCTCCATCGGCCTGTCGCTCATCGGAGGCACCGGCGTCTACGTCGCCCTCAGCCTCCTGCTGACCTGACCCGCCGCGGCCGGCGGGGACACTCCACGCGGGCGGGTGCGGCCCTGAGCTGGGCGGAGACATCCTGCGCGTACGGGGACGGGAATTCTGTCCCCGTAGGCGTGAAAGGCCCCCGCGAGATCGGGGATGCACCCGGCGGCGCAGAAGGTCCCCACCCGCGGCGAGTCGGGGCAGCATGTCCTCGACGACGTCGAAGGCCCCGCAGGCGGCACCGCGCGCCGGCCAGTAGGCTGCGGCCGTGCCTGTTGACGTCAATCGCCCCGGCCCCTGGACCCACCGCAACCTCACCGCCCGCGGCACCCGTTTCCATGTCGCGCTGGCCGGCCCCGAGGCCCCGACCGGCACCGGGCCCCTGACCCTCCTGGTCCACGGATTCCCCGAGTGCTGGTGGACCTGGCGCCATGTCATCCCCGGCCTCTCGCAGGCCGGGCACCGAGTGGCGGCTCTCGACCTGCGCGGTTTCGGCGGCTCGGACCGGCCGCCGTCGGGCTACGACCTGGTGACGCTGGCCCAGGACCTCGCCGCCGTGGTGCGTTCCCTGGGACACGAGCGGGCCGTGGTCGTCGGGGCGGGGCTGGGCGGCCAGGTCGCCTGGGCGCTGCCGCATGCGGCCCCGGGCCTGACGACGGCGATCGTTCCGGTGGGCGCCCCTCACCCGCTGGCGCTGCGCTCGCTGCGGGCCCGGGTGCTGTCGGGGCCGGCGCTGCAGTACGCGAGCCTGCAGATCCCGGGCCTGGCCGAGCGGCGCCTGCGCAGCCGCGGCGCCCTGGAGGGGCTGCTGCGATCCTGGGCCGGGCCGCACACCCGGGAGGCGTTGGCCGAGGAGGCCCCCTACTACGCCGAGCTCCTCTCCCGCCCCGGCGCCGCCCACAGCGCCCTGGAGCCGCTGCGCAACCTCATGCTGTCGCGGGCCGAGACCGCGGCGCTGGACAAGCCGGTGGCGGTGCCCGTCCTGTCCGTCCAGGGAGAGCTCGACCCGGTTCAGCCCGCCCAGGCCTACGCGCGCGACACCCATCACGTCACCGGCAACCTGCGCCAGGCGACGATCCGCCGCTCCGGGCACTTCCCCCAGGAGGAGGCCCCGGCCGAGCTCGTCCGGGCCCTGCTGCCCTTCCTGGCCGACGTCGCCCCGGCCACCCCCGCCTGACCCCCTCGAGCCGGGCGTTTCTCGCATAGCCCTACAGAAATTCTGTCCGGCTACGCGAGAAATGCCCGGCTCGGCGCGTACGTGCCGCCGACTCACACCGGTTGGCGCAGGTTCTCCATGAGGGGCCGGCGGTCGAGCTGTGCGGGCAGCCAGGTGGTCGCCACCGCGAGCACCAACGAGATCCCGCTGACGAGCGCCAGCAGCCCCACCGGGACCGAGGCGACCAGGACCGCCACCCCGCCCCCGGAGTACAGCGCGGCGTAGACGGCGCTGAAGGCGGTGGCCGCCAGCCCGAAGAGGATGCCGGTGACGGCGTAGATGACGCCCTCCAGCGCGGTGGAGGCCAGAACCGTCCCGGTGCGCGCACCGATGACCCCCAGCAGCGCGCCCTCCTGGCGCCGGGCCCGCCCCACCATGGCGATGTTGGCGATCCCACCGACGCCGGCGATGAGGAAGATCGGCACCCCGACGGTGAGGAAACCGTTGACCGAGCCCTGTGCGCCGGTGGCCTGACCGGCGCCGACGGCGGCGTAGACGGTACCGGTCATGGCCACGGCGATGGCGAAGGGGACGATCGTCGTCATCGACAAAGAGGCGCGGTGGCGGGCGTTGGCGCGGGCGGCGAACCAGGCGGGGCTGCGGCCCGGGATGAGCGCGGTCCACCAGGTCAGCAGCGGCCGCAGGGTCCAGTTCGGCACGCTGAGGGCCGCGATCGCGGCGATGAGCCCCATGGCGCCCCCGATGACCGCGCGCTCCCCCGGGTCGTTGAGATCGGCACCAGCGGCGACCATCTCCGCCCTCTCCGCCTCGTTGAGAGGCATAGCGCTGTCGAAGGGGACCAGCACGAGGGCCAGGACCATGACGCCGACGATCGCCCACTGCCACCACCGGGTCCGGGTCTGTGGAGCCGTGGACTCCCGCAGCGCCTGCATCTCGGGGACCGACGCCGCGCGCCGGGCCGGCCCCGTCCCGCCCAGGATGCAGAAGAGCGTCGTCGCCGCGATGGTGAGAGGCACCCCGAAGCCCGGCATGCTCACCGGGAGGTCATGCGGGAAGCCCTCGAACTCCCGCCAGGTGAGCAGGTAGACGCGGGCCAGCGGCATGCAGGCCACCGCCCCGATGATCCCGCCGGCCAGACCGATCGCCCCGACCTGCGCCAGGATGATGCGGCGGATGCGGCTTCCGGGGATGCCCAGGACCTTCCACAGCGCGTGCGAGCGCTGCTGGGCCGAGACGGTGAGTCCCAGTGTCGTGGACAGGATGACGGCGGTGGCCAGCCCCGCGTAGGACACGAGGCTGGAGCCGATGATGTGGGAGGCGCTGACGAGCTCCGCCGAGCCCTGGGCCTGGGCCCAGCTCAGGGCGCTGTACCAGGCGATGATGATGACGCCGATGATGGCGCCGCCGACCGTGGCGACGAGCAGCGACCACAGCCACTGGCGGGCGTGGTGGCGTAGGTCGTTCCAGATGAGTGTGACCATGTTCTTCTGCTCCTGTCCCGGTCAGGCGGCGCGCGCGGCCCGGGCCGAGTGGACGAGCTCGGCGATCTGGCGGGCGTCGCGGCAGCCGGTCCACTGGACCAGGTGCCCCTGGCTCATGACGGCGACCGCGTCGGCCTTGGCGGCGGCCTCGACGTCGTGGGTCACCATGACCACGGTGGTCCCCTGCTCGGCGAGCCGGCGCAGCCAGTCCAGCACGAGCGCGGCGGAGCTCAGGTCGAGGGCGCCGGTGGGCTCGTCGGCGAAGACGATCCGGGGCCGGCTGGCCATGACGCGGGCGATGGCCACGCGCTGGCGCTCCCCGCCGGAGAGCTGGTGGGGCTTGAGACCGGAGCGGTGAGCCAGCCCGACGGCGTCGAGGGCCGCCCGGGTCTGGGCGTCGCTCAGAGGGGTGCCGGCCAGGCGTGAGGGCATGGAGACGTTGTCGGCGGCGCTCAGGGAGGCGATGAGGTTGTACTCCTGGAAGATGAAGCCGACGTGGCGGGCGCGGAACCGGGCCCGCTCGGCGGGCCGCAGCCCGGAGGTGACGGCGCCGAGCATGGTCACCTGGCCTGCCGTGGGCGCATCGAGGCCGGCCACGCAGTGCAGCAGCGTCGACTTGCCCGAGCCCGAGGCCCCGACGACGGCGGTGAAGCTGCCCTCGGCCAGGTCGGCGTCGACGTGGTCCAGGGCGGTGACGCGGGCGTCCTGGCGCCCGGGCACCTCGTAGACGCGGGTGAGCCCGCGCAGCCGGATGGCGACGGGCGACGGCGTACCCGGTCCGGCCGGACCGGGCGGCGTCGCGGGTGGTATGGCGGACGAGGAGGATGAGGAGGAGGGGGTCAGGGGCTGGCGTGCGCTCATGTCTCCAGCCTGACCGCGCCGGCCCGCCGGTCCCATCCAGCCATCTGGCGAATCCGGGGTGGGGCTAGCCCGACACTGCTGCGCCGACCCGCCCACCCCCATACGCTGCCGCCCACCCCCGTACGCTGCCGCCCGCCCACCGCTGCCCGCCTGCCCGCCCACCCCGTCGAGCCGGGCACATTTCGCGTAGCCCTACGGAAATTCTGCCCGGCTACGCGAAATGTGCCCGGCTCGGCATCCGGCTCGGCGCGCGGCCCCGCAGGTTCCGGCCTCAGACGCCCATCAGACGCCCACCTGGGGGCACAGCCCGGCCTCGAGCAGCGCGCACTCACCGCAACGGGGCGCGCGGGCCGAGCACACCCGGCGCCCGTGCTCGATGAGCCGGTGGCAGCCGTCGGTCCAGCGCCAGGGCTCCCACAGGGCGGCGATGTCCTTCTCCACGCGCACCGGGTCCTTCGACGTCGTCCACCCCAGGCGGCGCGAGAGCCGCCCGACGTGGGTGTCCACGGTGATGGCGGGCTCCCCGAAGGCGTTGCCGAGGACGACGTTGGCCGTCTTGCGCCCCACCCCGGGCAGGGAGACGAGCTCCTCGCGACTGCGCGGGACCTCGCCGCCGAAGCGCTCGGTGAGGGCCTGGCCGATGCCCAGCAGGTGACCGGCCTTGGCCCGCTGGAAACCAAGGGGCCTCAGGATCGCCTCGAGGTCCTCGCGCCGGGCGGCCCCCAGGACGCCGGCGTCGGGGTATCGCTCGAAGAGCTCGGGCGTGACGGTGTTGACACGGGCGTCGGTGATCTGGGCGGACAGGACGGTGGCGATGAGCAGCTGGAAGGGGCCGTCGTGGTCCAGGGCGCAGGCGGCGTCGGGATAGAGGGCGATGAGCTCGTCGTCGACGGCGCCCGCTCGCCAGGCCGGTCCCGGAACCGCCGATACCTCGGGGACCTCGGGGACCCCAGCGCCCGCGTCGGCGGTTGCCGCCGAGATCTCACTACGTGCCGACCTGCGCACCTCGTCCTCCTTCCGCGTTCTCGTCAGTGTCACCACCAGCGCCACCCGCGCCTCGCCCATCGTCGTGTCAACAGCCCTATCAGGCCTGAACCATGCGGACGCCATTGCAGTCGATCCCGCCGCCCGCCCGCAACCGCACATGGCTCGAGGGTGTCGCAGGACGCACCCGATTTTGCTCACTACCCTTTGACCTGCAACACACGAAGGCTACAATGCTCGACGGCGTGCCACAGGTCACAAGCCGTGGCAGGATAGACCCGAGGGCTCCCGCATGCGGGATGCCAGCCCCCTAACCACCAGGAGGATCTCCGTGGAAGACAGCATTATCTCCAGGATCCCGCTCTTCGAGGGCCTGAGCCCGGATGAGCAGGAGGAACTGCGCGCCATGATGACGCAGACGACTCTGCGCCGTGGCGAGACCCTCTTCAACGAGGGCGACTCAGGCGACCGCCTCTACATTCTCCTCTCCGGAAAGGTGAAGCTCGGCCACGCCAGCGCCGACGGCCGCGAGAACCTGCTCGCGGTGCTCGGTCCCGGCGAGATCGTCGGCGAGCTGACCCTGTTCGACCCGGGCCCGCGCTCCACCACCGCCACCGCCGTGGCCCCCACCGAGCTCCTGACGCTGGACCACAACCAGCTCATGACCTTCGTGGAGTCCCACCCGCAGCTGGCCAAGGACATGCTGCGCGCCCTGGCCCAGCGCCTGCGCCGCACCAACACCGCACTGGCCGACCTCGTCTTCTCCGACGTGCCCGGCCGCGTGGCCAAGGCCCTGCTGGACCTGGCCGACCGCTTCGGCTCGCCCACCGACGACGGCGTCCACGTCCCCCACGACCTCACCCAGGAGGAGCTCGCCCAGCTGGTGGGCGCCTCGCGCGAGACGGTCAACAAGTCGCTGGCAGAGTTCGTCTCCCGCGGCTGGATCCGCCTGGAGGGCCGGGCGGTCACGCTGCTCGACGTCGACCGCCTGCGCCGTCGCGCCCGCTGAGGGCCCGTTTCGGGTCACGAGCCCTCCCGGGCGGCGCACCTGAGCGCCAGGCGCCGAGGCGTCCCGACGCTCCCGCACACCACCGAAGACGCCGCGTCCGCGGTCCGTACTCACGGACCGCGGACGCGGCGCGCTCGTGGCGTTACTGGTGCTGTCGGCGCCCTCGCCGGCGGGCCTCAGGGCCGGGGGCGCTTGAGGTAGGCGATGAGATTCTCCGTGCCGGACGGGCCGGGCACGACCTGAACGAGCTCCCAGCCGTCAGCGCCCCACTGGTCGAGGATCTGCTTGGTGGCGTGGGTGATGAGGGGGACGGTGACGTACTCCCAGGCGGTCGGGGCGCCGGAGACGTGGTCGGATGATGCAGTCATGGGCCTCAGCCTAGAGCCCGCTGCGAGGCGTCGGAAGCCCGGTCGCGTCCGGTCACGGGCCGGCTCAGGAGGCGCAGCGCACCCGGGCCAGGATGCGGGGGGCGCGGCGGGCGTGAATCTCGGCGACGAGCTCGTCGTCCTCGCGCTGGAGCCACAGCCCCCAGTCGTCGACCTCGGGGAAGCGCCGCAGCAGCGCCCGCCTCTCCCGCTCGGTCAGCCCTCCCCAGACACCGAAGCTGGACTCGGAGTTGAGAGCCTCGGCCAGACACTCCATGCGAACCGGACACGCGAAGCACAGCGATCTGGCGTCGCGCTGCTCAGCTCCCTTGCCGAAGAGCTGGTCGGGCTCGACAGTTGCACACGCCGCCCTGGCCGCCCAGGTCTGGTCGTCTTGAGTCATGCTCACTCCCGATTCATTCAACGGCCGACGCCGTTGTCGGTCACGTCACAGCCGTTACCGTATGGCAACCGGGCGCCGCACACCAAATCCCATTTCTGTGGTCCGAGCGGCTTCGGCGACGCAGACCTCCGCAAGACCGGCGCCCACCACGGCATTCAAGGGGAGTTCTCTGAGAGCGAGCCAATTTCCGGGCGTCGGACTCATCGGGATCTCACCTTTCGCACGGTTGGGAAATCCAGTTCTCACGGGCGCAGGGCCACCTGCGGGCCGAGAGCCCGATCGACGAACCGTGACCCCGTCGTGATCCACCCCTGAAGATTTCTTAAGAATTCCCTGAGCGTGGAGCGCCGTCTCGCCATGTGGTCGAGCCGTACCGCTTGCGACCCCCTCGCCGACGACCGCCGACGACGCCCGGTCACCCCAAACCCCTTGTCCGGAGGGCCACCGAAGGGCACCGGGGCAGTCTCCTAGGGTCTTCTCAGGCCGAGGGGGGTCTACGCCACTGCATCCTTCGAGCGATTCCACGTAGGCTGGCGCCATGGCGAACTCCTCTGCGCGCGGACGCTCTCTGACACCTCCCCAGGTCGTCTCGATGCTCGTGGTCTTTCTGGCACTGTCGGGCGTCGGCGGGGTCCTGTCAGCAGGCTTCGCCACTCCCTTCGTGGGCGTCACGGCGGCCCTGACCAAGGCCTCCGCCGAGCTCTTCGAGGAGCTCCCCAGCGACTTCAACGTCCAGCAGCCCAGCCAGATCTCGACCCTCCTGGCGTCCGACGGCAGCGAGATCGCTCAGTTCTACGCGGAGAACCGCATCGTGGTGCCCCTGAGCGAGATCTCGGTCAACATGCAGAACGCGATCGTCGCCGTGGAGGACCAGCGCTTCTACCAGCACCAGGGGGTCGACCCCACCGGCATGGTGCGCGCCCTGGTCTCCAACAACTCGGGCGGTTCGCGCCAGGGCGCCTCGACCCTGACGCAGCAGTACGTGCGCAACACGCTCATCGAGACCGGTCTGAAGAACGACGACCACAAGATCATCAAGGACGCCACCGAGAGCACCGTGGCCCGCAAGCTGCGGGAGATGAAGTTCGCGCTCAGCCTGGAGCAGAAGTACTCCAAGCAGCAGATCCTCGAGGGCTACCTCAACATCGCCGCCTTCAGCCCGTCCACCTACGGGGTCGAGGCCTCCTCGCTGCACTACTTCAATAAGCACGCCAAGGACCTGACGGTGGCCGAGGCCGCCCTGCTGGCCGGAACGACCAACGCCCCCAGTGCCTATGACCCCGAGTCCCAGCCGGAGCTGGCCAAGAGCCGTAGGGACTGGGTTCTGTCCAAGATGCTGGAGGAGAAGTTCATTACCCAGGAGCAGTACGACGAGGCCGTCAGCTCCGAGATCCAGCTCAATGTTCAGGAGGCGCCTGCCGGCTGCGGCGCCGCGGGCAGTTACGCCTACTTCTGCACCTACGTGGTCAACGAGATCCTCGGCTCGGAGAACTTCGGGCCCGACGTCGCCTCTCGCCGCCAGCTCCTGACGCGCGGAGGACTGAAGATCACCACCACTCTGGACCTCCAGCGGCAGAACGCCGCCGACGGCGTCATTCAGTCCAAGACCCCGATCGGGGACTCGGACGGGGCCAACTCCACCATCGTCTCGATCGAGCCCGGTACGGGAAAGATCCGAGCCCTGGCTCAGAACACCACCTATGAGGACTCCCAGCTCGTCTTCGCGGCGGACGCCAAGCACGGTGGAGTCGAGCTCCCCGACGGAAACGTCGGCTTCCAGCCCGGCTCGACGTTCAAGGCGCTCATCCTGGCCGAATGGCTCAAGACAGGCCACTCGGCCGCTCAAACGGTCAACGCGTCCGCGCCGAGAACCTACCCGCCCAACACGTTCAACATTCCTTGCGCCCCCGAGCTCGCTGCCGGCTCCTGGACCGTCAACAACGTGGCCGGCACCAACGCCGGCGTCATGAGTGTCAGGGACGCCACGAAGCAGTCCATCAACGTGGGCTTCACTGAGATGCTCAAGCAGCTGGACGTCTGCGACGTCACGCAGTTCGCCTCCTCCATCGGCGTCACCAAGGCGGACGGGAGCCAGCTGGATCCCGACCCCTCGCTGGCCCTGGGTGCCAAGCCGGTGCCGCCGCTCAGCATGGCCAACGCCTACGCGACCTTCGCCTCCGGCGGTAAGTACTGCAAGCCCATCGCCATCGACTCGATCCTGGACGCCAGTGGCACCTCGATGGCGGTTCCCAGCGCCGACTGCACCCAGGCCATGGACCAGAACGTCGCCGATCAGACGGCGATCACGCTCCAAGCCACGTCGGAGTCCGGCGGTACCGCCAAGGACGCCGGATTCGGGAGGGCGATCGCGGGTAAGACCGGAACCACGGACGAGGCCGAGAACGCCTGGTTCGTGGGCTTCACCCCGCAGCTGTCCACCGCCGTCTGGATCGGTGACGCCCAGGAGAGCAACAAGAGCCTCGCGGGCAGGACTATCGGGGGGCGCTACTACGCGAGAATGTACGGCAGCGACCTGGCCGTGCCGATGTGGCGCGACTACATGTCCCAGGCCCTGGCGAGCGACCCGGTCCTGCCCATCCCCTCCCACCAGTGAGTGCCGGCCTCCCGGCACGGATGCACAACTGAACAGAAGAGGACCTGACTCTCCATGACGCCCTCCCCTGCCGGCCGCGCGGCCCTGTCCGTCGTCGGCGCCACCGCCGCCCTGGGGGCGGCCACGCTGGCCTACAGCCTCATCGAGGCCCGCTGCCCCGTCCTGCGGCGCATCGACGTGCCGGTTCTGGCCGCCGATGAGGAGCCCCTCACGGTGCTGCACCTGTCCGACCTGCACCTGACCGACCGCACCGAGGCGAGGGTCGAGTGGGTGCGGCGTCTGGCGGACGTGCAGCCCGACGTCGTCGTCAACACCGGGGACAACCTGTCCCTGTCCTCCGGACTGGAGCCGCTGCGGCGGGCCCTGGAACCGCTGACGGGTCTGCCCGGCGCCTTCGTCATGGGCGACCATGACTACCGCACGACCGTGTTCCGCCTGCCGACGCGCTACCTGCACCGAGACCCGCGCAAGGCCTCCAGCCGTGTCCGTGACGAGGACATCGAGGCCCTGCCCTGGGAGGAGGTCCGCGACCTGCAGGCGGCCGGCGGCTGGGTGGACCTGACCAACCGGCGCGGCGCACTGACCGTGCGTGGGCGGCGCATCGAGTTGGTCGGCGTCGACGACCCGCACGCCAACCGCGATGTCTTCCCCATCCCCCGGGCCGCCGCCGACACATCCGGGTCGGCGGGGTCGGCGCTCTCCCTGCCGGCGATCCGCGACCGCGAGGGCCGGGCCCTGCGGCTGGGGCTCACGCACGCCCCCTACCGGCGGGTCCTGGAGGCGATGTCGGCCGACGACGTCGACCTGGTCCTGGCCGGGCACACGCACGGCGGGCAGCTGTGCGTACCCGGGGTGGGGGCGCTGGTGACCAACTGCGACCTGGACCCGGGGCGTGCCTCGGGGCTGTCGCAGTGGCCGGGTCGCCTCGGGGACCCGCGGGCGGCGGACCACATGTACCTGCACGTCTCGGCCGGGCTCGGCACGAGCCCCTTCACACCCGTGCGCCTGGCCTGCCGGCCCGAGGCCACGCTGCTGAGGCTGCTGCCGGCGCAGTAACGACTGACTGACGGCCGGCTGACAGCGCGCGCCACCAACTTCGACCAAAACTTCATAGATGACGCGGAGCCGTGTCGTCTATGAAGTTTTTGTTGATCTGGTGGGCTCAGTGGGCCGGCGGCGGGCCCTCAGTGCCGGCCGTCAGTGGCGCCAGCGGGCGAAGCCGCCCTCGGAGCTGATGACCTGCCCGGTGATCCAACGGGCCTCGTCGGTCAGCAGCCAGGTGATGAGCCGGGCGGCGTCGTCGGGCTCGCCCCAGCGGCCCTGGGGGAACATGGCGGCCGTCGCCTCGCGGTCCGCCTCGGTGACGTAGCCGGTGTCGACGGGACCGGGGTTGACCGTGTTGACGGTGATGCCGGCGTCGATGAGCTCGTCGGCGATGGTCAGGGTGACACCCGCGACGGCGGCCTTGGCGGCGGCGTAGGCGATCTCCCCGGGCAGAGGGCCCAGCCCCTGACCGGAGGTGAGGAAGACGATGGCGCCGTGCCGACGACGCCCGGTCTCCTGCGGGGTGGGCGAGGCGAAGCCCTCCTGGGCGGCGAAGGCCTGGGCCAGAAGGATGGAGGCGCGGGCGTCGACGGCCCAGTGGGCGTCCAGGACGGCCTCGGTCATCTCGCCGAGCGGGCCGTCCGGGCTGCTCATGGCCTGGTTGCACACGAGGGCGTCGAGGTGACCGGCGGCGGTTGCGGCCTGCTCGACGACGCGCGCGGGCTCCCCGGGGGCGGCCAGGTCGGCGGGGATGTCAATGAGTCGGGCCGGGCCGACCAGGTGGGTGCGGATGGAGGCCATGACGGCCTCGACGTCGTCGGCGCCCCAGGGCTGGGAGACGTCGTGCGGACGGTAGTGGTGGGCGACGATGCTCGCCCCGTAGTCGGCGGCGCGGCAGGCGATGGCGTGACCGATGCCGATGCGGCGGCTGACGCCGGTGACCAGGACCATGCGGCCCGCCAGGGGCAGCGGGTCGCGGCCGGCGGGGAGGGCGTCACTGAGGACGTCCCCGTCGGGGCGAGGCGAGTGCTGAGCGTCGGTGGTCATACCGGCGAGTGTAGAGGTGGCTCACTCACGGGGACGTTCCATTCCGGGCGGGGACATTCTGCGCGTGCGGCGACCTTTTCCTGCGGGCGGGGCCACTCCACGCGTACGGATGCAGGATTCCTGTCCCCGGCCGTGCGAGATGTCCCCGGCCACAAGAAAAGGGCCCCAACGGCGTCGAATGCCGCCAACCGCGCAGAGGGGCCGGCGACCGGCCGGGTCAATCCTCAGTGCGCTCGAGCTCGCGCGCGAAGGCCTCGTGGTTGGCCTGAGAGGACAGGACGAAGCGGATGAGCTCGAGGCGACCGACGGCGTCGGACTCGGTGAGGGAACGCTGCTCGACGGCACGGGCCCGGGCCACGGCGATCTCGGCGACCTGCGCGATCGACCAGCCGTAGACGCCGGCGGAGACGGCCGGCAGGGCGATGCTGGCGCAGCTGAGGTCGATGGCGAGGTCCAGACAGCTGTCGAAGCAGGCGCGCAGCAGGGCGGGGTCGTCCTCGCCGGCGTGACGGTTGGGGCCGACGGTGTGGATGACCCGGGCGGCGGGCAGGTCGAATCCAGGGGTGGCCACGGCGCGGCCGACCGGCAGCCCATCGGGCAGCTCCGTGTCGCGCAGCTGCTGGCAGGCCTCGAGTAGGCGGGGGCCGGCGGCGCGGTGGATGGCGCCGTCGACTCCCCCGCCGCCCAGGAGGGTGCTGTTGGCGGCGTTGACGATGGCGTCGACCTTTTCGGCGGTGATGTCTCCGACGACGGCCTCGATGCGCATGACGGCTCCTCTGCTCTGCTCGGGCCGGCCTCTTCGGCGTCCTGGAGTCCGCCCCGGGGTTCCTCGGGCCGGAGATGCGGAGGCGAGCCGGGACTCGACGGCGACCGGACCGGTCACGACCAGCCTGTCACAGACGCCGTCGGATACCAACCGGGCTCGGGCTCCGGAAGGCGCCGAGCACTGACGTGACGGATGACTCAGCACCTCCGATTTCCTCCCCGCGGTGGGGGGAGGCTATGCTGTCGCCTGCTGCACACGGGGTGTGGCGCAGTTTGGTAGCGCGCTTCGTTCGGGACGAAGAGGTCGTGGGTTCAAATCCCGCCACCCCGACCATTAACTCAACACTCAAACCCACGTCATGGACGTCCCATGGCGTGGGTTTTTGCTTCATCGCTCGCTTTCCTGCGAGTCACACCATCATCGGGAGGCTATCGACGACTGCGCTTTCCGTCGGGGACGTACCTTTCTCGCAGACGACTGGGGGCAGACCTCAGTAACCTGCGGGAAAGCGCAGTCCTCGCCTCAAAGGTACGTCCTCGATCGACCCACGCTGCACCGCCCCGGGCTCAGCACGCCCGGCGCTCGGCAAGGTGCGCCCTTCGACGAGCCGACGACGGATTACCTCGCCACATCTCTCGAAGCCCGGCGGCAAGAGCCCTACGCTGAGTAGGAGTCACCAGGACAAGGAGTCATGGCGCATGTCGGACCCCACCGCTGCGCTCGACGAGCTGCGTCGTCGGGTTGAGGAGCAGTCCCAGCAGATCGAAGAGCTCCAGGACGCCCTCCACACGCTGGCGATCGCCGTACAGTACCGGACGGAGGAGCCATACCTGGCGTTTCTGGCGAAGCATGGCATCGCCGGACGGCGACGGATCGCATTGGCGATGGCGATCGCCGGTGTGCTCTCCCGGGCGCAGGGCGACGTGCGCCCGCTTGCCCCGGCCGCCCGCGACGAGATCCTTCCGGACTTCCCCGCACTGGCCGAGGCCTGCTCGCCGAAGCAGATCGACTGGGAGGAGGCCGTCCGGATCGTCGGCGAGGTTCTGGGCAGCAAACGCCTCGGCCGGCAGGCCCTGGAGGCGCACCGCACCCGGGGCCTGGGACTCGAAGCCCACCGGACACTCACCGATTCATCCCTCATCGTCGCCACCCAGAAGTGTGCCGGCAGCACCAGCGGCTACTTCTTCTGCTTGGTGGCGATGATCGAGAAGGTTCCGCCTCGCTTACTTTCAGCATCCAGTGTCAGAGTCTGGGACTTGTTGTCCCATTTCACCGGTACACTGAAATTGTCCACGGTATCAAAAGCCCACTCGAACGAGGTGGGGAACTTGTCGGTGTCGACAGTCTCAGGGACGCCGCTTGCGATACTGGCATCTTCCTCCTCACTGCCGGCATGGAAGAACACTTTGCCGGAGCCAGAACCGTCAACCCCTGTCTCCAGTATCTTCAGATCGGTGCCGGACAAGCTCCATGTGCCGGCAGTCGACTCCTGACTGTCCTTATGATTATAAAGATCGGTTTTGAAGGACCACTTCCCATTCTCCTCGATCGTGACCTTCGGGTTCTCCCAGCCGGTCACCCTGCTCTTCACTTCAGTGAACTTCAGGTCCCAGGTACCCGCAGCGAACTTCTTGAAGGCCAAGGTGGAGCCGGAGCAGCCGGTCAGGGGCGCGATCACGGCGCCGACGGCCGCAATGGACAGATACTTGACCGTCTCGCGACGACCAAGAGCACGGGAGAGGAACTGAATCTGCTGACGCACAGGGATCTCCATCATCGTATGGATGCCCTCCCGTCACTCAAGAGCCACGGGAGGGCGGGAAAGACATCGGGGACCCCAGCAACATAACCACTCGAAAATTTCTTCGAGCCACACAGAGCCGAACGTGCCCGCCATCACGACGTCATACATCCTGGACTATTCTTATTCCCCACCTTTCCCACACCGCCCAATGCCACTATCAGCAAAAATTCAGCATATATTCGACTATCTATAACTATGGTCACCGTCCCCGTCTCACATGCTGAGCACCGGCCGAGCCGCTGCGGATCCGCCCACCCCTGAGACTCGGCCGCTCAGTCACCGCACAGTCGCACACATGCCACCCACAGCCGCACCGGCTAGGCTTCCTCCCGAACAATCGACCGGCGGAAAGGACGAGTGAGCGTGATCAGGTCCCGGCGCGATACCGCCTCGTCCCCCTCATCCCCCCGCCCCCCGCTGCGCCTGAAGTATGTCGAGGCCGTCCTGTGCGTCTGCTTCGCCCTGACCTTCATCGTCTGGACCCGCCTGGCCGTCCCCGGCCCCCTCACCCGGAGCGCCGACCCGCGCTCCCCGAGCGACCCGCTCGGCCTCGACGCTCTCCTCCCCACCCCGGACACCCAGCCCCGCTCAGCCGCCGGCCAGCTCGCCGAGGCCTTCGCGACCCTCACCCACCCCCTCATCGTCCTCGCTGTCATCGCGGCCTGGGTGGTCTACGCCTACACCGCCCGCATGCGCCGTCTGAGCGTCTCGCTGGCCATCGCCGCCGCCGGCATCCCCACCCAGTTCCTCATCGCCCTGCACCTGGCCCGCCCCGCCCCGGGCGCGGCCTTCGCCGACTCGATCGCCGCCTTCACCCACGCCTACCCCAACGCGCACGTCACCGCCATGACCCTGGCCTCCTGGGTCCTGGTAACCCTCGCACGCGCCCACCACCGCAGCGCCATGGTCGCCACCGGCACTGTCCTGGGCTACACCGCCGTCGCCGTGACCGCCGTCGGCCAGTGGTACATGGGGCTGGCCACGCTCAGCGACCTCATCGGCGGCTTCCTCCTGGGCGCCGCTTTCGCGAACCTGGCCCTGTGGGTCGGCGGCATCGACGCGATCCTCACCAGCTGGGTCAACAGCCGCCTGTCGCGCGCCAGCAGCGAGAAGCGCGCCGCCATCATCTACAACCCCACCAAGTTCGACGATCTCTCGCTCCTGCGCCGTCGCGTCACCGCCGAGGTGCACGCCACCGGCTGGCGCCCCACCGTCTGGCTGGAGACCACCCCCGACGACCCCGGCCGCTCCATGGCCCGCCGCGCCCTGGACGCCGGCGTCGACCTGGTCATGGTGGCCGGCGGCGACGGCACCGTGCGAGCCGTCTCCTCCGAGCTCGCGGGCACCGAGATGCCCATGGCCCTCATCCCCGCAGGCACCGGCAACCTCCTGGCCCGCAACCTGTCCATCCCCCTGGACACCGACGCCGCCATCCGCCTGGCCCTGCGCGGCCGCCTGCAGTCCATCGACATGGTCACCTGCACCTTCGACGACGGCGAGGAGCGCTTCGTCGTCATGGCCGGCATGGGCCTGGACGCCCAGATCATGGAGTCCACCGACTCGGGTCTGAAGAGGGTCATCCGCTCTGGCGCCTACGCGGTGGCCGCCGTCCAGAACGCGGTCCCCGACCCCTTCACCGCCACCATCACGCTCGACGACGCACCCCCCGGGCGCCGCGAGATGGTCATGGCGCTCATGGGCAACGTCGGCACCATCACCGCCGGCATGACGCTCTTCCCCCGGGCCACCCCCACCGACGGCATGGTCGACCTGCTCCTGGCCAGCCCCGGCAAGGTCGTGGACTGGGCCCGCCTGGGCGCACAGATCCTCACCGGCCAGGAGATGGAGGGCTTCACCCTCACCCGGGCCAGGAGGGTCCTCATCGAGGCCGACCGTCCCGTCCCCTTCGAGCTCGACGGCGACACGGCCGGATCCACCCGCACCCTGCGGGCCGAGGTCGACCAGGGCGCCCTGCACGTCGTCGTCCCCCAGTGAGCCGGCGGGCCGTCCCGGACCGCGGCCCGGCCGGGCCCGCACAGGCCCATACGGACTCACACGGACTCACACGGACTCACTCAGGACCCATGCACCCGCTCAGGACCCGCACGCCGCAACGAGCAGCCCCGCGGACGTCCCCTTCCTCCACATCTTTCACGTGAGCATCGTGATGCATCCGTGATCGCACTCCTGCTTTAGACTGCGCACAGCCGATACCTATACGGTCACCCACGCCTCGACGCACCCCGGTGCCGTCTTCTTGAGCCAGCAGGAGTTCCATGCGTTCTCGACTCACGGTCGCCCTCGGCCGCGCAGCGCGCCTGGCCGCCCGCGTGCGCGGCGGCGGCACAGGCGGTACCGCCTTCCCCGGCCTGGTCATGGAGCGCACCGATCCCGGATTCCTGGAGCGCACCCTCAGCCGCCTGCCCCGCGGCGTCATCGTCGTGTCGGGAACCAACGGCAAGACCACCACCACCAAGATGGTCGTCCAGCTCCTGCGCGAGCAGGGGCTCAAGGTCTTCACCAACCGGACCGGCTCGAACTTCGTGCGCGGCGTGCTCGCCTCCCTGCTCACCGAGGTCGACGCCGCCGGCAACCTGGACGCCGACATCGCGGTCCTCGAGCTCGACGAGGCCCACGCCGTGCACTTCGTGGCCCGCGTCCGTCCGCGCACCTGCCTCCTGCTCAACGTCATGCGCGACCAGCTCGACCGCTTCGGCGAGATCGACTACACCGCCTCCCTCCTGCACTCCGTGGCCCGGGCCACCAGCGACGTCGTCGTCCTCAACGGAGACGACCCGCGCCTGGCCGCCCCCGCCTTCCTCAAGGGCGTCACCGCCCGCGTCGTCTCCTTCGGCTCAGGCGAGGACCTGTGCTCCCTGTTCCTATCCGACGACGACCTGCGCACCGGCCAGGCCGCCCCCCGGGCACGCCACGACGACGGCGAGACGCCCGGCCCGCGCGTCACCCTGGAGACCATCAACGGCCAGCGCGCCACCGTGCGCGTCGACGGCGTCGACCACGAGGTCGACTTCGCCATCCCCGGCGTCCACAACCTCCTCAACGCCTGCGCCGCCCTCGGAGTGGTCCTGGAGGTCCTGGGCGAGGACGCCGACCTGCCCGGGCTGCTGACCACCCTGGGCAACGTGCAGGCCGCCTTCGGCCGCGGCGAGGTCCTCACCCTGGACGGTCGCCCGGTCCAGCTCTCCCTGGTCAAGAACCCGGCCGGCTTCCGCATGGGGCTGCTCTCGGCGGCCTCCCAGGCGCAGGCCGGCGAGGTCGTCGTCGTGGCCATCAACGACGAGTACGCCGACGGCCGGGACATGTCCTGGCTGTGGGACGTCGAGTTCGCGGCCCTACGGGCCGGCGGGGTCGCCGTCGTCACCGGGGTGCGGGCCTGGGACATGGCGCTGCGGCTGCGCTACGACGACGTCGAGGTCGCCGACGTCGAGCCCGATCTGCGCAAGGCCGTGGCCCTCATGCGCCGGGCGGCCGCCGACGCCGACCGCCCCATGCGGATCTTCACCACCTACACCGCCATGCTGGCCCTGCGCTCGATCCTGGGCGAGATGACAGACGTTGAGGAGGTCATGTCATGACCGCGCGCTACGAGCACACCACTGACGGTCCCGCCCGGGGCCGCCTGCGCCTGCTCCAGCTCTACCCGCGGGACATGAACATCTACGGGGACTGGGGCAACACGCTCGTGCTGGCCCGGCGCGCCCAGTGGCAGGGCTACGACGTCGAGCTCCTCTCCTACGACCCGGGTGATGAGCTGCCCCGCGACGTCGACGTCCTCGTGGGCGGCGGCGGCCAGGACTCCGGCCAGGACCGCATCAAGGAGGACCTGACCGGAGTCGGTCCAACGCTCAAGGCGTGGGCGGCCGACGGCGTCCCCATGCTGGCGATCTGCGGCCTCTACCAGCTCTTCGGGCACGGCTTCACCACCGCCAAGGGCAACGAGATCCCCGGCATCGGCCTCATGGACGCCCATACGGTCGCCGGCGACACCCGCCTCATCGGCAACATCACTCTGGACACCCACGACTTCGGGGCGGTGGTCGGCTACGAGAACCACTCCGGCCTGACCACCCTGGGGCCGGGCGCGCGCCCCTTCGGCACGGTGCGCGTGGGCGACGGCAACAACGGCAAGGACTCCACCGAGGGCGGACGCGTCCACCACGTCATCGGCACCTACCTGCACGGCTCCCTGCTTCCCAAGAACCCGGCCGTGGCCGACTGGCTGCTGGCCCGCGCCGTCGAGCACTCCGGCGCCGCCTGGGAGCCCGAGCCCCTCGACGACGCCTGGGCCGAGCGCGCCCGCACCGTGGCCATGTCCCGGCCCCGCTGAGGGCCCCGGCCGCTTCCGCCCAGCACATACGGCGTCGCCGGACAGAGCCCCGGCGACGCCGCTTTCGCGTTCTCGGGCAGCCTCCTGTCGATTCAGAATTAAGACAAGGGCGCCCTTCTGTTTTGACGCCGAGTCCCAGCACCGTGGGTCACCTATCTGATTTTAGTTAAATCCAGTCCCCTATTTAATATGACCCGAAACGGGTCTCACAAAAGACCATCCAGAGCCTCGATCCTTTTTCTCTCATTTTTACGGCACCAGGAGAGTCGACCCCGCTCGCCCTTACTCACACCAGGAGAGGCACCGAGGCGCCCATCAGCGAGAACACCCCACCTCAGCGAGAGCGCCCACCACCAGCCGGAGGACCAGATTTTTCACGAACAACAGCCCCGGTCAGCCACAAGGACGGCCACTTTCAGCCTTGAGCGCCGCATTCCGCCGGCACGTGCCACCGCAGGTTCTTTCACGCATTCTTCAGGTCGACTCCCTGCGGGATAGAGAAGCATCGCCTTACACTCCCATCGACGAAGACACCCTTCATGTCGATCTGAGGACACCATGGCTTTTGCTGTTCCACGACACCGCGCTCCCGCCGGCACCGCCCACCTTCCCGAGCCGGGAGCGGCTACCTTCGCACTGTCGGACCTCAGCCCCGGGACCAACGGACGCATCACCCGCCTGCTCGACGACGGCGTCGGCGGCGTCCTCATCAAGCGCCTGCGCAACCTGGGCTTCGTCCCCGGCAGGATCGCCACGCCGCTGCGCCGCGCCCCGATGGGAGACCCGGTGGTCTACCGCGTCTCCGACTACGAGCTGTGCCTGCGCCGCCATGAGGCCCGGCTCGTCGAGGTCACCACCGTTGAGGTCGAGGACCGCATCATCCTTCAGCCCAGGCCCGCCGGCAGGCACGTGGCCGCGGACCCCGCCCAGACAGCAGGAGAGACGCTGTGAGCACCCACGACACCATGCAGCACACCACCGGCCGGCCGCACCAGGGACAGCACCAGGGCGACCACCACGGCGACCACCACCATGAGGGCGCCGACTGCCACTGCGGATCGGGCAGCTCCAGGACGCTGGTGGCCGGGTCACGACGCATCGCCCTGGCCGGGGCCCCCAACGCCGGCAAGACCTCCATCTACAACGCCCTGACCGGCCTGCACGCCAAGACCGGCAACTACCCCGGCGTCACCGTCCAGCGGTCGATGGGAACCTGCAAGATCGGCGACACCGCCCTGACGATCGAGGACCTGCCCGGGGCCTACTCCCTGGACCCGATCAGCCCCGACGAGGAGATCGTCCACGACGTCCTCACCGGCACCTCGACCACGGTCAGCGCCCCGGACGCCCTGGTCATCGTCGTCGACGCCACCACCTTGCAGCGCGGCATGAACTTCATCGCCGAGGCCCTGGCCCTGGACCTGCCCACGTGCCTGGTGGTCACCATGACCGACGAGCTCAGCCGCCGCACGGGCCGGCTCAACGTGGCGGCCCTCGGCCAGGCCCTGGGGATCCCGGCCGTGCGTGTCATCGGGCACCGCGGCATCGGCATGCCCGACCTGCGCGCCCAGCTCGCCCAGGTCGCCACCTGGCAGCGCACCCCGCTGCCGCCGCCCACCGACCCCGACGAGATCACCTCCTGGGCCGACTCGGTGCTCGCCGCCGCCGACTACCAGGCGCCCCAGAGCGACCAGATCACCTCGGCGATCGACAGGGTCCTGCTGCGCCCCATCCCCGGAACCATCGTGTTCTTCACGATCATGTTCCTCTTCTTCCAGGCGATCTTCACCTGGGCCGAGCCCTTCAAGGGAGCCATCGAGGACGGCTTCGGGGCGCTGGGGACGATGGTGCACGGCTGGCTGGACGAGTCCCACCCGCTCATCGCCGGGCTCCTGGGCGACGGCCTCATCGGGGGCGTGGGCGCGGTGCTCACCTTCATCCCTCAGATCGTCATCATGTTCCTCATCATCTCCGTCCTGGAGGGCGTGGGGTACATGTCCCGGGCGGCCTTCCTCATGGACAAGGTCATGAGCATCGCCGGGCTGGAGGGGCGGGCCTTCGTGGCCCTCCTGTCCTCGCTGGCCTGTGCGATCCCCGGCATCATGGCCACCCGCACGCTGCCGTCGACCAAGGACCGGGTGGCCACGATGCTGGCCGCCCCGCTCATGACCTGCTCGGCGCGCCTGCCCGTCTACGTCATCATGATCTCGCTGACGGTCGACGGCGGCGCCAGGATCGGCCCCTTCGGGGCGCGCGGCGTCGTCATGTTCGCCCTCTACCTGCTGGGGGCCGTCTCCGCGATGGCGGCCGCCTGGGTGGTCAAGCAGCTCACCGACCGCGGCAACATCCTGCTGCCCTTCTACATGGAGATGCCGCCCTACCGCATGCCCCGTGTGCGCACGATCCTCATCATGGTGTGGGACGCCTGCAAGGGCTTTTTGAAGAAGGCCGGCACGATCATCACCCTGACCACCGTCATCCTGTGGGTGCTGCTCAACGTCCCCATGCGCTCGGACGCCCAGTTCGAGGCCTTCTGCGCCGCCGACGCCGAGTGCGCGGCCGTCTCCGCGGCCGTGGAGGATCCGTCGTCGTCCACGGTCAAGGGCGACGACGGGCAGATCGTCACCGACGCCGAGGAGCTGGACAAGCTGCTGGAGGCCCAGAAGACCTCCTACACGATGGATCACTCGTGGGCGGCCACGGTCGGCAAGGCCGTGCAGCCGGTCTTCGAGCCGCTGGGCTTCGACTGGCGCATCAACGTGGCCACCCTGTCCTCGCTGGCGGCGCGTGAGACCTTCGTGGCCACCCTCGGCCAGATCGCCGCCGCCGAGGACCCCGAGCAGCCCAGCGCCCACCTGGCCACCATGACCTACCAGCAGGACACCCTGACCAACAAGGCGGGCGACCAGCTGTTCAACCCGGCCACCGTCGTCGCGATCCTCGTGTTCTTCGTCTACGCCCTCCAGTGCATGGCGACGGCGGGGGCGATGCGCCGCGAGACCGGCTCCTGGAAGTGGCCGGTCATCGCCTTCACCTACATGTTCGCCACCGCCTGGGTCATGGCGGCGATCACCCACGCGCTCGTCGCCGCCTTCCTGTGAGAGTGAGACGATGAGCAGACGGATGACAGGACACTCAGGAGAGGTGAGGCGGCCGTGCCCGTCGTTCCCACGCACCCGGTGACCACACCGGATCCCGACGTGCTGAGGTGGGTCGTCCCCGACGGCCTGCTGCCCTTCACCGGGGAGGTGGCCCACGCCCCGGCGCTGCTCCAGGCACTCATCGACGACGGCACCCTGGGCTCCGTGCGGGTCGACGACGGCGCGGTGCTCACCCTCCTGAGCCCCGGCCACAGCTGGCGAGCGGAGGGGGCCCGGGTGCGCAGCGCGCTGGTGGACGCCCTGGGCGCCCCGGAGGCCTGGGAAGGGAGCGCCACCGCCCACGCATCCGGGCCCGACGACGCCCTGGAGGCGGCCGCCCGACAGATCGCCGGCGGCTCACTGGGGTCCTTCGTCAACAGCCACGGAGGCTCACTCGTGGTGCGCTCGGTGCGCGACGGCGTCGTCGAGGTGGCCATGGAGGGGGCCTGCGACGAGTGTCCGGCCGCCGAGATCACGATGCACGCGCGCTTCGAGCACCTACTGCGGCGTCGCTGCCCCTGGCTGGTCGAGGTCCGCCGCATCGAGAGGTAGCCGCGCCGGCCCCTCCCCATCACCGAGCCGGGCCTTCCCCTCGTTCGCCAACCCGCCTCTCCATCACTCCCCATCATCGAGCCGGTCATCTTTCGCGTAGCCCTACCGTTTTTCCGTAGGGCTACGCGAAAGATGACCGGCTCGGTGTGTTAATCTGCCGATAGAAAAGCCTTACCTCAGACTGAGGCGGTCGATGCGCGCCGCCCGCGTCGAGACGACGCCGAGGAAAGGCAGAGGGCACAGGCACAAGGACTCTGAGAAGCTCCGAGCACACCCAAGGACAACATGACGACTGCAGTCTCATCCCACAGCACGTCGGCCCCCACCGGCACCACAGGCACCCCGCCCGACACCCCGCCTCCGGCGCAGCGATCCCTGTCCGACCTGCGCCTGGGCACCGCCGGCCGCGTCGTCGGCCTCCTGGAGGACGCGGCCAGCGGCCCGATCATCAGGCGGCTGAGCAACCTGGGCTTCGTTCCCGGCCGGATCGTGACGCCACTGCGCCGCGCACCGCTGGGCGACCCGGTGGTCTACCGCGTCGCCGACTACGAGCTGTGCCTGCGCCACCACGAGGCCCGCATCGTCCGGGTCGAGGCCGTTGCCGAGGCCGACGACGCCGTCGAGCTCGTGACTGAGTCCGTCACTGGGTCCGTCACCGGGACCGAGACGGAGACAGGCGAGGCGACCGTCCTCACCAGGCCGGTCGCCGGGCCCGATGGGAAGGAGCTGCGCCGATGAGCGACCACTGCTCCACGCACGACGTCCCCGGCGCCCCGGACTGCCACTGCGGCTCGGGCAGCTCCAAGACGCTGGTGGCCGGGGCCCGACGCATCGCGCTGGCCGGCGCCCCGAATGCCGGCAAGACCTCCATCTACAACGCCCTGACCGGTCTGCGCGCCAAGACCGGCAACTACCCCGGCGTCACCGTCACGCGCTCGTTGGGAACCTGCCGGATCGGTGAGACCGACCTGACGATCGAGGACCTGCCCGGGGCCTACTCGCTGGACCCGATCAGCCCCGACGAGCAGGTGGTGCGCGATGTCCTCACCGACTCCTCTCAGGCCGTCTCCGTCCCCGACGCCCTGGTGGTCGTCGTCGACGCCACGACGCTGCGGCGGGGGATGAACTTCGTGGCCGAGGCCCTGGCCCTGGACCTGCCCACGTGCCTGGTGGTCACCATGACCGATGAGCTCACGCGCCGCGCCGGACGCCTGGACGTGGCGGCGCTGGGCGATGCCCTGGGGATCCCGGCCGTGCGGGTGGTCGGCAACCGCGGGATCGGCCTGCCCGAGCTGCGCGAGCGGCTCACCGAGGTGGCCACCTGGCAGCGCCCGCCGCTTCCACCGCCGAGCGCGCCCGGCGAGGTCGCCTCCTGGGCGGACTCGGTGCTCGCCGCCGCCGACTACGAGGCGCCCCAACAGGACCGCGTCACGGCCGCCGTCGACCGGGTGCTGCTCCATCCGGTCCTGGGGTCCCTGGTGTTCTTCGCCATCATGTACGTCTTCTTCCAGGCGATCTTCACCTGGGCCGCGCCGCTCCAGGACGCCGTCGAGGGAGGATTCAGCGCCCTGGGGCAGCTGGTGCACGGCTGGCTGGACGAGTCCCACCCGCTCATCGCCGGGCTCCTGGGCGACGGCCTCATCGGGGGCGTCGGCGCGGTGCTCACCTTCATCCCCCAGATCATCATCATGTTCCTCATCATCGCCTTCCTCGAGGGCGTGGGGTACATGTCCCGAGCCGCCTTCCTCATGGACAAGATCATGAGCCGGGCCGGGCTGGAGGGGCGGGCCTTCGTGGCCCTCCTGTCCTCCTTCGCCTGCGCGATCCCCGGCATCATGGCCACCCGCACACTGCCCAGCGCGAAGGACCGGGTGGCCACGATGCTGGCCGCCCCGCTCATGACCTGCTCGGCGCGCCTGCCCGTCTACGTCCTGCTCACCTCCCTCATGGTGCCCGGGGACGCGAAGATCGGGCCCCTGGGGGCGCGCGGCACCGTCATGTTCGCCCTCTACCTGCTGGGGGCCGTCTCCGCGATGCTGGCGGCCTGGGTGGTCAAGCGCCTCACCGACCGCGGCGGGGTGCTCCTGCCCTTCTACATGGAGATGCCGCCCTACCGGCTGCCGCGGCCGCGCGCCGTCGGGCTCATGGTGTGGGACGCCTGCAAGGGCTTCATGAAGAAGGCCGGGACCGTCATCACCCTGACCACGCTCATCCTGTGGGTGCTGCTCAACATGCCGATGCGCTCCGAGGAGCAGTTCAACGCCTACTGCGCCGCCGACGCCGAGTGCGCGGCCGTCTCGGCAGCGGTGGAGGACCCGTCGTCGTCCACGGTCAAGGGCGACGACGGACAGATCGTCACCGACGCCGAGGAGCTGGACAAGGCCCTGGAGGCCCAGAAGACCTCCTACACGATGGACCACTCCTGGGGTGCGACGATCGGCAAGACGGTCCAGCCGGTCTTCGAGCCACTGGGCTTCGACTGGCGCATCAACGTCGCGGTGCTCTCCTCGCTGGCGGCGCGCGAGACCTTCGTGGCCACCCTCGGCCAGATCGCCGCCGCCGAGGACCCCGAGCAGCCCAGCGCCCACCTGGCGAGTATGACCTACCAGCACGACACCCTGACCAACAAGGCCGGGGAGCAGCTGTTCAACCCGGCCACGATCGCGGCCATCCTCGTGTTCTTCGTCTACGCCCTCCAGTGCATGTCGACGGCGGCCGCGATGCGCCGTGAGACCGGCACCTGGAAGTGGCCGGTCATCGCCTACAGCTACATGTTCGTCACCGCCTGGGTGATGGCCGCGCTCACGCGGTTCATCGTCGCCATGCTCGTGTGAGGCAGGCGGAGCCACCTATTTCGACAAAATCTTCATATGCGACGCGGAGCCGTGTTGCGTATGAAGATTTTGTTGATGTGCGTGTGCGCGGGCCAGCATCCGGCGACCGCCGGCTGCCTCTGCGAAAGCCGATCGTCTAGGCTTACGGCATGGCGACTCCTGAGTTCATCGTCTCCCTGCGGCAGAAGATCGGGCACGACATGCTGTGGCTGCCCAGGGTGAGCATCGTCGTCGTCGACGAGGCCGGGCGGATCCTGCTGGGACGGCGGGCCGACAACGGGCGGTGGGCGGTGGTCTCCGGCATCCCCGAGCCCGGTGAGCAGCCGGCGGTGGCGATCCGGCGCGAGTGCCTGGAGGAGACCGGCGTGGACGTGGAGGTGCTGGCGCTCACGAGCGTGACCGCGGGCGAGCCCTTCGCCTTCCCCAACGGGGACAACTGCGTCTTCATGGATATCAACTTCGTGGGGCGGGCGCGGCCCGGCAGCGCGGCCCGGGCCCACGTGGCCGACGACGAGTCCACGCACGTGGGCTGGTTCGAGCCGGACGCGTTGCCCGCGCCGCTGCTGGGCTCGACGCCCGGGCGCATCGAGGCGGCGCTGGCCTGGCTGGCCGACCCGGCCTCGGGCGCGCGCTTCCACCCCGCGGTCTGACGCTGCCGCCCTTCCTCCGCGCACAGCCGGGGACATTCCACTCGGCCGGGTGCATCCCCATCCCAGCCGGGGACATCCTGCGCGTGCGGGGACGGGATTTCTGTCCCCGTAGGCGTCGAGTGTCCCCGGCCGGGGCGTCGGTGGGACGACAAGGCAGCGGTGAGGGGGCGACCTCAGAGGACAGCGGTCAGGACTCGGGCACCTCAATGCCGACGCGCCGGAAGCCGTCGGCCTGCTCGCTGTGCGGGTCGAGGGGCCTGGCGGCGGTGAGGACGACGCGCACGCCCTCGGGGGTGGTGACCTCGACCTCGGAGGAGTTCCACGGGGTGATGCGCGGGCCGGTGACGCTGCCCGGTCGACGCTGCTCGCAGGCCGCGGCGATCTCGTCGATCTGGGACAGGACGCAGGAGAAGCTGACGCTCATCGTGGGGCCGTCAGCCGGCGTGGGCTCCTGCGGGGCCGGTACCAGGAGGACGTCCTGGAAGGCCCAGCGGCGCAGGTGCACGAGCCGGCCGGGAATGGTGAACAGGATGAAGAAGCCGAGCGCCTCCGTCCAGAAGTCGACCGAGGCGTCCAGGTCGGATGTTGGGACGGTGACGAACATCGGCATGCCGTAGATGCCGCGGAAGGGCTCAGGTGGCTGGGCGTCCTCACCGGGGGCGGGGACGGGGCTCATCTCGAATGCGTTGAAGGTGCTCATGCGGATGAGCCTTGTCCCTCACGCTACGTCAGGGTCAAGGCCGGCCCGAATCGCAGTTCCGTCTCATCGCCGCCGGCAAGAGACCACGATCCCGGCCAGAGTGTCGGTACCCGTTGGCATGATGGGTGACGCCTCCCTTCGGCACCTTCTCCCGGAACACCCGTTGTCCTTGCCGGGGAGGAAGGAGCCGGGAAGGAGGTGAGGGCCGTGTCCAAGCCGAGAGGTCGGCACGTCAGAGTCCCCAAGGGCAAGGTAACGGCCCGGAAGGTGAGCGAAGTCTTGACCGCTGTCGCTCGCCTTGTCCGGGCCGTCGGTGTCCTTGTGGATGCCCTCAGCAAGTGGATCGGCTGAGCCGGCCCCTTGCGAGGGGAGTCATCCGGATAGCAGCCGGATGGCTCCCCACCATTATGGCGGAGTGGCGACGAGCATGTCCACATCGCGCCCTCTCGCTCACCGCCGATACGATCCCGGTGGGACTCAGAAGATTGCGGTGAGCCTCCCGGACGAGCAGGTCATCTCGATTCGCCGTGCCGTTCAGCAGGGGCGAGCACCTTCGGTGTCGGGATTCATCAGCGCAGCGGTCGCGCGCGCCCAGCAGGAGGACGGCCTGGCGCAGCTGCTGGACGAGCTCGACCGCGAGCTCGGCCCCGTCAGCGACTCCGACCTGGCATGGGCGGACAAGGAGCTGGGCCTGGCATGACCGCCGCCGGCAGAGGAACCGCCAAGGGTCTGACCCTGGACACCGGCGCGCTGCTTGCCCTTGAACGCGGAGACTCCCGAGTTCGCGCCCTCCTTCGGCGGGCTTTAGAGGCCGACCTGCCCCTGAGCGTGCCCGCCGGGGTTGTGGCACAGGCCTGGCGGGGCGGTCCGAGGCAGGCTCGGGTCGCGCGACTGCTGTCTGATCCTCGCGTGCGGGTCATGTCACTCGATGAGATGACGGCAAGGGCTGTCGGCCTGCTGTGCGGACGAACCGGTCATCGGGACGTCGTTGACGTCCACGTCGTCCTCGTGGCTCAGGAACAGGGATACACCGTGGTGACCTCTGATCCGGGAGACCTGAGCACAGTGCATCCAGGCCTCCCCCTGATCGAGGTGTAGGCGACTACCGCAAGCACAGCCGGGGACATCCTGCGCGTACGGGGACCGGAATTCTGTCCCCGACGGCGCCGAACGTCCCCGCCCGGGAGATTATGTCCCCGACGGCGCAGAGTGTCCCCGCCAGCGCGAGCCGCGAGAGAGGTCGGCGAGAGAGGTCAGCGAGAGCCGGTCACTGCGCGGGCGGCTCGACGACGAGCGGAGCCTCACCCGGCGCGCGCACCTCAGCGCGCGGGGTCGGCTCCAGGGCCAGGCTCACGTGCAGCCGCTGCCCCTCCTCGCCAACCGCGTCGTAGGCCAGCCGCGGGTTGTCCAGCTCGGTGACCTCGGTGCGGGCGCGCACGAGCCAGGGGTGCCGGCGCCGCAGCCCGATGAGGTCCTGGTGGAGCCGCAGCATCCAGGCCCCCTGCGGCGCGAGCTCGGACGGCCCAGCCGGCAGGGCGGGCCGAACCTCGTCATCGCCGCCGAGGGTCTCGGTCTTGACCCCGCGGAATGCCTGCTCATCCCCGTAGTAGACGCTGGGCACCCCACCCACGGTCATGAGCAGCACGACGGCGAGCGCGGCCCCACCGGCCCCGACCTTGCTGGCGATGCGGGTGACGTCGTGGTTGCCGACGAAGGTGGCCGGGATGAAGCGCTCCAGCAGCTCGTTGTGGCGCTTGAGGCACCAGTCGAGCTCGTAGAAGTTGACGTCGGCCAGTGAGCTCCAGGTGGCCTTCCACAGCTCGTACTGGGTGACGGTGTCCACCGTGGAGGCCTCGACGAACCCGGGATAGTCGCCGTGGATGACCTCACCCATGAACCAGGCGTCGGGGTGGCGCTCGCGCACGGCCGGCAGGACGCTCGCCCAGAAGGCGGGGGCGACGGCGTAGGCGGCGTCCAGACGCCAGGCGCTCGCACCGCGGTCGAGCCAGTGGCTCAGGACCCGCACGGCCAGGTCACGGACCTCGGCGGAGTCGTGGTTGAGGGCGGCCAGGGACTCGTGCCCCTCGAAGGTGGCGTAGCCGGGTCCGGCCCCACCGCCCTCCCCGCCGGCGGCGTCGTCGAAGCGGAAGAGAGCCCGCTCCTCTCCCCCGGCGCGGGCGGCCCGAAAGAGAGGATGCTCGGTACCGACGTGCCCGAGGACGCCGTCGAGCATGAGGGCCAGGCCGCGCGCGCGGCAGGCCTCGGCGAGACGGTCGAAGGCGGCGTCGTCACCCAGGCGGGGGTCGATGCGCAGGTGATCGGTGGTGTCGTAGCCGTGGGTGGATGAGGCGAAGATCGGGCCGAGCGACAGCCCGTTGGCACCGAGCTCGACGGCGTAGTCGAGCCAGGGCTCAAGGCGGTCCAGGCGCGGGGCGGCGCCGGCCTCGGCCAGCGGCGTGCCCGGCCGGGGGCGGATGGGGGCGCCGGTGGCGCCGAGAGGGTAGACCTGCCACCAGATGGCGTGATCGATCCAGGCGGGCGTTGCAGGACGACTTATTCCAGGTACCTCACTAGTCATGTCTCCAAGGATCCTCCGCGCCCGCTAGCATGTCAAGATGCCGTCCCGCACCGATAAGCGCCAGCGCCTGCGCATGGATCCCGCCGAGCGCCGCGAGCTGATCCTGTCCGCCGCGAGCCGCGCCTTCGCGAGCCGCCCGTACGAGGAGGTCTCGCTGGCCGCGATCGCCGAGGAGGCCCATGCCTCGGAGGCCCTGGTGCACAAGTACTTCGCCAATAAGGCCGGCATCTATGCCCAGGTCCTCCAGCGCGCCACCGACGAGCTCGCCGAGCGCACCCGACAGGCCGACGACGCCCTGCCACCGGGCTCCTCGGCGCGCGACCGCGTGCGCACCTCGATCCTGACCTACCTGGACTTCATCGCCGAGCGCTCCCCCGGCTGGATGGCCTACCAGATCCTGGCCGGGCACGAGCCGGGCGAGGCCGCGCAGGTGCGCCAGGCCGCCCGCGAGGCGGCGGTCAGGGCGCTGGCCGACGTCGTCGGCGGCAGCCGGGGGTATCGCGACGACTTCGCCCTGTGGGGCTATCTGGGGTTCCTCGACGACGCCTGCCTGCGCTGGGTTCGCGCCGGGTGCCCGGAGGACCAGCGCCACAGCCTCATCGACGCGGCGCTCGGCTGCCTGGAGGGGGCGCTGGGCGACTGGCGCAGGTGACGGCGCGGGGTGCCGGCCGCCCCGGGGCGGCCTTCCGGACATGAGGGCTCGCAAGCCGCGCCGACGGCAGGGCCCGTGAAGGACAGAACAGGAACAGCACGAGGACACCGGACAGACACGACGTAGGGCCCACCCTCGCCAGGAGGTGGGCCCCACGTGATGAGTCAGCGCGTCGGCGCGAGCCTCGGGCTCAGCGGACGGGCTTGCGGATCTCCGCGGAGAGGAACCAGGCCTGCTGCTCGAGCTTGCCGATGAGGTCCTCGACGATGCCGGAGGAGGTGGGGTCCTCGGCGTCGACGTCCTCGTCCACGCCGCGCAGCGTGGCCACGACGGCCTCGATGGCGGAGACGATGTAGGCGACACCCTCGCTGGTGAGGACCTCGCCCTCGGGGGCGGCCGGGACGGTGGTGGCGGCGGCGACGGTGGCCGGGCGGCCGTCGGGGGTCGCGTTGATGGCCCGCATGCGCTCGGCGACCTCGTCGGAGCCCTCGCGGGCGATGTCGACGACGTCGTCCAGGTTGCGGTGGATGTCGCGGAAGTTCGGGCCGACGACGTTCCAGTGGATCTGCTTGCCCACGAGCTCCAGGGCGATGAGGTCGGTCAGGACGCGCTGGAGGTTGTCGCTCAGGGCGGCGGAGGCGGTGAAGGAGAGGTTGATGGACGGGGTAGTCATGGTGTCTGCGTTCATGGCTATTACCTTACTACTTCGCCAGCCACTGTGGGTGTTACTTATGATTCACAGGCAAGCCAAGCCTCACCTGGAACCAAGGCTCACCTGCGCGAACACCCCCTCGACCAAGCTGATGGCGGGTAGCAGCTCCTCACCCATCAACAGGACGACGACGGCACTCGGCAGCGCATGGACACTGGCGCGAGCCGGCTGGCATAATGACGGGGAGCTCTCCGGCGGCTACCGGACGGCTCCCCTAGGTAAGCGGCTCATCCGAACCACTTGCCGAGGGTATCCACAAGGACACTGACGGCCCGGATCAGGCGAGCGATTGCGGTTAATAGTTCGCTCACCTTCCGGGCCGTTTCCTTGTCCTTGCGGACTTGCCCGTGTCGGCCTTTCGGCTTGGACACGACCCCCACCTCCTTCCGACTCCCTTCTTCCCCGACAGGACACTGGATGTTTCGGGAGAAGGTGTCGAAGAAAGGCGAGAGCAATCATGTCACGGCGGCTCCGGAGATATCAGCCGGCCGAGCAGGTATTCGGCTCTCCGGTCTCCTCCTCCTCGGAGGCGAGCCAGCGTCCGTCACTTCCGGGCACCATCGTGTTCCTGGCCGGGATCTGGGCCTTGTTAGTGGGGTCCGTGACGTCCTTGCCCTGAGCGTCAACGAAGGTCACCTGCGTCATGTCCACGCAGTAGGAGACGGTGGCGCTCTGGCCGTCGGCGCTCATGGCGACCTCGGAGACCGCGACCCTGACCGGGGTTTTGGCCCTCTCCCCCTTGTTCTGCATATTGGTGGCGTCATCGGTGAGCTGCTGCTGGAGGTTGCCGGTGGTCACGGTGGGCACCTTGCTGACGTCCTGGCCGCCGCCGACCCAGAGCCGCCAGGACATCTGGTCGTAGGCCACGAAGTCCTGGAGGATCTTGACCTGGGTGACATCCAGGCCGGCCGGGATGGCGGTGATGGTGTAGCCCAGCTGGGCGTCGGACAGGGAGGCCGCCGTGACCGGCCCGGCGCTGCTCGACGCCGTGGCGACACCCGAGGGCGACGACGTCGAGTGACCGGTTGTGCCCGCGCCGCTCGCGGCGCTCTTCTCTCCGGACCTGGAGTTGCTGGACGAGCAGCCGCTCAGAGTCAGCGAGCCGGCCAGCAGCAGGCAGCCCAGCACGGCAGTCCAACGGCGGGCTCCGACCCGGTTCACGGGGCGGCTCTCGACACGTGTCACAGGGGCTCCTCCCAGTCGGCCGGATTCAACCCGGCGGAAACCAACCCGTCGACACTACCGCGAAGGTCACGAGCGTGTCTCGACGTTCGTCGCGGGAGGTCCGTCTTTCGGCTCTCCAGCGACGACGGGCGGTCCCGGAAGTGGCCGGAACCGCCCGTCGTCGGATGTCGGACGCCGCGCTCAACGCACGGGCTTGCGGTCCTGCGAGGAGATGAACCAGGCCTGCTGCTCGAGCTTGCCGGTCAGGTCCTCCAGGATGCCGGCCGACGTCGGGTCCTCGTCATCGACGGCGTCGTGCACGCCGCGCAGCGTGGCCACGGCGGCCTCGATGGCGGAGACGACGTAGGCGACGCCCTCGGAGACGGTGATCTCGTCCTTGGGCAGGGTCGGGACGGTGGAGTCGGCGGCGACGGTGGCCGGGCGGCCGTCGGGGGTCGCGTTGATGGCCCGCATGCGCTCGGCGACCTCGTCGGAGCCCTCGCGGGCGATGCCGACGACGTCGTCGAAGTTCAGGTGAAGGTCGCGGAAGTTCGCACCCACGATGTTCCAGTGGGCCTGCTTGGTGGCGATGCCCAGCGCAATGAGGTCGACCAGCACGCGCTGGAGGCTGTCGCTCAGGGCGGCGGAGGCAGTGAAGGCGAAGGTGACGGATGGTGCGGCTGCGGTCTCTGCTCTGGTCTCTGCACTCATGCCACCCACCCTAAGCCGTTTGTCTTGAGGCAGGCTGGCCACCGACGGGGACATGTCACGCGTACGGGTGCGCCACCTCCCGGGCGGGGGCATCCTGCGCGTGCGGGTGCGGAGTTTCTGTCCCTGCACGCGCAGGATGTCCCCGGCTACAGAAAAGTGTCCCCGACGGCGTCGAATGTCCCCGACGGCGACGAGCCGGCTCACATCGTGCCGGTTGAGTGTTGGTCGCGTGCCGGCCAGGGCCGCCGTGCTGGAGGCCGCCGGCCCCGTCAGGCCCAGGGCTGGCGCTCGGCCCACTCCTGGGGGCTGACGCGGCGCCCGGTGTAGAAGGGCGTGTCCACGCGCACATGCATGCGCGCGTCCGTGTAGCGCTGGTGGTGCAGCACCCCTTCGAGCCGGTCGAGGGTGTCGGCCTCGAAGCCGAGGATCCACTCGTAGTCGCTCAGGCCGAAGGTCGCCAGGGTCGAGCCCTTGACGTCGGGGTACTTGGAGAAGCCGTGGCGGCCGTGCTGGGCCATCATGCGCGAGCGCTCCTCGGGGTCGAGCAGGTACCACTCGTAGGAGCGCACGAAGGGGTAGACCATGACCCAGTCGCGCGGCGCCACCCCGGCCAGGCAGGCCGGCACGTGGCGGGGGTTGAACTCGGCGGGCGTGTGCAGCCCCATGCAGGACCACACCGGCTCCAGGTAGCGTCCCAGCGCGCTGCCGCGCAGGCGGTGGTAGGCGTTCTGGAGGACCTCGGGGTCGTCGTCGAGCCACCACACGAGCAGGTCGGCGTCGGCGCGCAGGCCGCCGACGTCGTACCAGCCGCGCGTCGTCACGCCGCCGGCCTCGACGAAGTCGGCGCTCTCACCCAGGAGCTGCTCGCGCTCGGGCTGGGAGGCGGGCAGGGGGCGGGCCAGGCGGAAGACGGCGTAGAGGGTGTAGTGGTACTGGTTGTTGATGGCCTCCAGGTCGACGTCGGTGGCGTCGCGGGGGTCGCGGTGGGGGCGGCGCTCCTCGTCCTCGAAGCGGTGCAGACCACTCTCGCCGGGGTGGCCGCCGGGGTGGCCGTGGGTGTCGGTGCTCATCTCTTCTCCTTGATTCTTCCGGAGCTGCTGGGCTTGAGGCTATCGGGGACTCATCCGCCCCGACAGGGGCGGTCAGTCACTGGACGGGGCGGGTCGAGGTCCGATCGCACCTGGTCACGGCCGGCTCATGGCCGACTCATGGCGGGCTGGTGCCCGCCGGCGTGCTCGCCGTCGGCACCGTGGGCCAGGTGGTGGCCGGGATGGCGGTTGCCGGGGCGGCAGCAGGTCGGCGGGCAGACGGTGTGGAAGGGTCCGACGCCGGTGGTCGAGCCGGGGTGGACGTCCTCGCCTCGGGCGGCGGCGGCCCGCTCGATGAGGATGTCGACCAGGGAGTCGACGAAGGCCGGGTGGGTGCCGGCCGTGGCGGCGCGCGCGTACGGCACCCCCAGGTCCCGGGCGGTCTGGGCGGCCTCGGTGTCGAGGTCGAAGACGACCTCCATGTGGTCGGAGATGAACCCGAAGGGCGCCACGACGACGCCCGCGGGCCGGGCGGTCGGGCGGCCGTCGGTCAGGCGGCCGGCGGCCAGGGCCTCGAGGTGGTCATTGACGTCGGGCTCGAGCCAGCGTGCCTGGGGCGGTCCGGAGCGTGAGCAGTAGACGAGGTCGGCCTCCACCCGCTCCAGACCGAGGCGGCGGGCGACCTCGGGGACGAGAACCGCGGCGAGGGCCTCGTGCTGGGCGACGTAGGAGACCTCCGTGGACAGGTCCGCGGCGACGCCGGGCTCGCGCCGGCCGGTGAGGTGCTCCGCGAGCCGGGAGGTGGGCTGCGCCGGAGACCGGGCGGCCGAGCGCCGGCCGGGGTGACCCGCCGAGTACCCTCGGGGCGCCCCGGCGTCGGATGCGGACGAGCCGCCGATGTCGGGGACGCTGGGGGCGTCGGGGCCGCTGGGGGCGTCGTCGGAGCCGGGGCCCGGTGCGGAGCCTGCCTCCATGCCCAGGGGGATGGAGTGGGTGACGAGCACGAGGCGCACGTCGGCGGCGGCCACGTCCTGCTCGGCCAGCTCGCCGTAGGCCCGGACGATGGCGTCGACGTTAGCCTCCAGCAGCCCGGGGGTGTTGTAGTAGGGGCGCGTCTTGTCCACGGTGAGGTCCACGGGCCCGCCGCCGTCCCCGCCGACCCGGGCGACGGCGTCGGCCTCGAACCCGTCTCCGGTGGAGCCGTCCGCGCCCGCGGCGAGCAGGGCGACGGCGCCGGCCAGGTCCTCGCGGTACTGGCGGCAGCCGGAGTAGGACCCGAAGGCGGCGGTGGGCAGGGCCAGGATGTGTCGGGCTCCGGCGTCGGCGAGCTCGCGCAGGGCCTCGCTGACGAAGGGGTGCCAGTTGCGGTTGCCGACGACGATCGGCAGCCGGGATCCGCGCTCGGCCAGGCGGGCCTGGAGGGCATCGCGAAGCTCGGCATTGCGCGCGTTGATCGGGGAGGCGCCGCCGAAGCCCTGGTAGTGGCCGGAGACCTCCAGGAGGCGCGAGTCGGGCACTCCGCGGCCGGCGGTGGCGTTGCGCATGAAGGGCAGGACGTCCTCGGGACGTCGGGGACCGCCGTAGGACAGCAGGAGGACGGCGTCGTAGGGGGCCAGCGGGTCGGCGGCGGGGATGCTGGCCGGGATACCGGTGAGGTCGGTGCTGAGGCCGGCGGCCGGGTCGGCGCCGTGAGCGGCGGCCGAGCCCTCGGCGGGACCGGAGGTGGACGCGGCGGTGTCAGTCAAGGCTCTCTCCTGCGGTCTCCAGGCCCCAGACGAGCTCAAGGGCCTGGCGATAGGCCTCCTCACGACCCTCCTGGCCGGCGCGGCGGGCCATGACGGTGGGCTGGTGGAGGAGGCGGGCGGCCAGGTGGTTCAGGGCGCGCTCGGCCTGGGCGAGGGAGACCATCGGCTCGCCGTCGGCCTCCGGGTGGGACTCGAGGCCGGGTTCGACGTCGGCCGGGGACGCGGCATGGCTCCGAGGGCAGGCGCCCGCGGCGGCGTCGGCGCTGTTGACACCGTTCACCCCGGTTCCGGCGCGTCCGTCGACGGCGGGCACGGCCAGGGCGAGTCGGCGTGCGGGCTGCGGGCGCAGGCGCGCCACCTCCTCGGCGACGACACGGCCCACCTGGGCGCGCAGGGCGGTGATGAGGGGGTCCATGGCCCGGCCGGCCAGGGTGCACTCGAAGTCGGCGGCCTCGGCCTCGACGATGGCGCGGGCGGCGGCCACCTGCTGGGCCTCGGCGGCGGGAACGGCGTCGCGCACCCCGGCCAGGTCGAGGTGGATGACGCCGGGCAGGGCGCCGACGGTCTCGTCGACGTCGCGGGTCAGGGCCAGGTCGAGGATGACGAGCGGGCGGGTGGCGGTCCGGTCGGCATCCCGGCTGGCACTGCCGCCGGGGCGGAGCCGCTCAGCGGCGACGGGGGCGACGACGTCGGCGGTCAGCACCGGGCCGCCCACACCGCGGCAGGTGACGACGAGGTCGGCGCGGCTCATGGCCCGGCCCAGGGCGTCGGCGGGGACGGGGCGCAGGTCGTGGCCGGCGGCGAAGGTCTCGGCCCGGTTGGAGGCGGAGTAGACGGCGATGTCCGTCAGGCCACGGGCGCGCAGGGCGGCAACGGTGGCGCCGGCGTAGGAGCCGGTGCCGACGATGAGCGCGCGGCAGCCCTCCAGGGGCGGTAGGTGACGGGCGGCCTGCTCGACGCCGACGGCGACGACGCTGCGCCCCTGGCCGGACAGCTCGGTCTCGTGGGCGACCCGGCGGGCGGCGGCCGAGGCGCGCTCGACGACCCGCACGAGGTCGGGGCTGAGGGTGCCCTCGGCCTCGGCGGTCTCGGCGGCGCGGCGGACCTGGCCGACGATCTGGGACTCGCCGACCACCATGGAGCTCAGGCCCGCGGCGATGGCGAGCATCTCGCGGCGGGCGGGAGCCCCGGCCAGGTGGGTCAGGTGGAGGCTTCCCGGGGCGAGGCCGGCGCGCTCGGCCAGGAGGTCGGAGACGGCCCGCCCCAGGTCCGACGGCGCCTGGTGCTCGGCTCCGGTCTCAGTTCCGGCCTCGGCCCCGGCCGCGCCGGGCTCGGTGGCGGCCTGCGTCGCGGCCGCCGGGACGAGACCGGAGTGGAGGGTCACCGTGTCGAGGGCGGCCGGGCACCCCGTGTCGGCCCAGGAGTCGGCGTCGAGCAGGAGGGCCAGGCGGTTGCAGGTGGACAGGACGACGATCCCGCGCAGCGCGGGCACGGCCGCCATGAGGGCCGGCCCCAGTCCGGGAGCGACCGCACCGAGCCGGGCGACGACGTCGAGGCCCGGGAGTCGGTGGTCGGCGGAGAGAAGATGAGTAGTCACAGCGAGCGCTATTGAAACATCATGCAGGGGTGCGGGCACAATAGCGGCGTGGCGATACGCACCCAACGTCAGGACAATGCGTCATCACACTATTTCTGACATCCTGTCACTATCAGGGCGACACGGGGCTTGCCTTGTGATAACACACAAAACTCACCTGTGGACTCACACACGAAGAGGTTGGTGAATATGTCTCGGATTCAGTTTCCTTATCGCAAGGAAGGCACACGGCGTCAGTATTCCGTGGGCGATCACGGCGATTTAGTCAGCGGCTCTTCACGCAATTCAATTGACGCCGATCGGACGGCGGAGCCCGCGATCCTGGAGGCGTTGGCGGGTCGCAGACCGGCGCGCACGCCCGTGTGGTTCATGCGTCAGGCCGGCCGGTCCCTGCCGGAGTACCGCGCGCTGCGGGAGCGCGCCGGCCTGGCGATGCTGGACGCCTGTCTGGATCCCGAGCTCGCGGCGGAGGCGACGCTGCAGCCGGTGCGGCGCCACGGCGTCGACGCGGCCGTCCTCTTCTCCGACATCATGGTGCCGCTGCGCCTGGCCGGCGTGGGCGTGCGCATCGAGGAGGGCATCGGGCCGGTACTGGACGCCCCGGTGCGCAGTGCGGCCGAGGTGAGGGAGCTGGTCGCCCGCCGCTTCGGTGACGGTCCCGGGGCCGAGGGCGTGGTGGCGATCGAGGAGGCGGTGCGCCGCGTCGTCGTCGAGCTCGGCAGCCCGCAGACGCCGGGCGTGCGCGAGTCCCTGGGCGAGCGGGCCCGCGCGGGACTGGAGCACAGCGCCGGGGCGGCCGGGTGGACGCCGGTGCTCGCCTTCGGCGGGGCGCCCTTCACGCTGGCGGCCTACCTCGTGGAGGGCCGGCCCAGCCGCGACCACCTGGCGGCACGCACGCTCATGCGAGCCGACCCCGAGGCCTGGGAGAAGCTCATGACCTGGTGCGCGCGCCTGACCGGCGAGTTCATCGCCACCCAGGTGCGCGCCGGTGCCGCCGCGGCCCAGCTCTTCGACTCCTGGGCGGGCTCGCTGTCGCCGCGCGCCTACCGCGAGCGCGTGGCGCCCTACTCGGCGCTCGCCCTGGATGCGGCCCGGGCGGCAGTCTCCCCCACCACCGGCCGGGCGGCGCCCCTCATCCACTTCGGGACCGGCACGGCCCGGCTGCTGGGGCTCATGCGTCAGGCGGGGGCCGACGCCGTCGGCGTCGATGAGCGCATCGAGCTCGGTGAGGCGATCGAGGCTCTGGCCCGGGCCGACTCGCGGACGGGGGCCTGCCCGGTTCAGGGCAATCTCGACCCGGCGCTCCTGGCGGCGCCGTGGCCGCTGGTGGCCCAGGAGGTGGACGCGGTCCTGGCCGCGGGGCGCGCGGCACCGGGGCACGTGGTTAACCTGGGGCACGGGGTGTCGCCGGCCACCGATGCGGACGTGCTCACCCGGATCGTGGCGCGGGTGCACGGCTCGCAGGAGTGGGAGTCCGTGGCGCTGGCCGGCTGGGACGCCGTCGCGGACTCGGCGGCGCAGACTGTGGCAGCGACGCCTTCGGGGACGCCGGCGGACACCGGGTCGGTCACAGGATCGGGCGCGGGCTCGCCGACCGAGGGCGCTGCCGGAGATCCCGGACAGCGGGGCCCCGGCCGGCAGGACCGGCAGGTTCCCGGCCGCCAGGCGCCGCGGGGACCCGGCGGCAGGCCGCTGGCCCGCACGACACGCACGCCCGGACGGGATGGACACGGGAGGGCCGCTGAATGACCCTGAATCCGCAGGACAACGGGGGCCACAAGGCGGACGGGCACTGGGGGCAAGCGAGTCCCGCCGGGCCCGGCCCCGAGACGGTCGAGTCGCCGGAAGCCACCGCGGCCGGTTCTGCGAGTCCCCCCGGGACCGGTGAGCGGCCTGTGGGCTCTGACGACTGGCAGGCGCCGGTTCAGCGGTGGGACGCGCTCGTCGTCGGCGGCGGGATCGCCGGGCTGACGGCGGCGTGGGACCTGGTGCGCGCCGGGCTGCGGCCTCTGCTCATCGAGGCGCGCGGCTACACCGGCGGGCTCGTCGCGGCCGGGCGGATCGGCGGCGCACGGCTGGACCTGGGGGCCGAGGGCTTCGTGGTGCGCGGCGAGGCCGCCACCTCGATGCTGGCGGAGCTCGGCCTGCGCGCCACCGCACCGCACGGCCGACCGAGGCTCTTCCTGCCGCCCCTGGCACCGGCCGACGGCGGCGTCGGCGCGGCGGACGGATCCCATCGCGAGGGGAGCTCCGGCTGGGCCCTGCACCGATTCCCGCAGGACGCCTATCTGGGGATCCCCGCGGACCCGATGGCGCCCGACGTCGTGGGCATCATCGGGGCCGAGGCCGCGCGCAGGGCCGCGCAGGACGCCACCCTGCCCGGGAGCGTGGGCACCGGCCCCGAGGACCCGGCCGACCTGGCCTCCTTCGTCACCGCCCGGATGGGCTCCGGCGTCCTGGAGCGGCTCGTGCGCCCGATCGTCGCGGGGATTCACTCGGCGGACCCGGCGGACCTGGCGGCCGACGTCGTCGCGCCCGGGCTGCGGCGGGCCACCGCGGAGCTGGGCTCGCTCAGTGCGGCCGTGGCCGCGGTGCTGGAGCGGCGTCGGGCGCGCCAGGACGGCGCCGGCGGGCGGAGCGTGGACGCGGCCGTCGAGGGCGGGCTGTTCCGGCTCACCGACGCGCTGCGCGAGGCGATCGAGGCCGGCGGCGGGAGCGTGCGCACCCGCACCGGCGCCCAGTGGCTGCTGCCGGACGGCAACGAGGACTCGGGCACGTGGAGGGTCGGGATCGCGCCGACGCGTCGGGGGCCGACGCCGTCGGAGGAGCCCGTGCCCGACGGCGCCGAGGAGGTCGTGGTCACCGACCGGGTCGTCCTGGCCTGCTCAGCGAGTGCCGCGCTGCGGCTGCTGCGGGGCGTGCCGGGCCTGCCCGCGAGCGCGACGGACCTGACCGTGCCGGTGGGGGCGCCGATCGCCCGCTTCACGCTGGTGGCGCGTGCTCCCGGGCTCAGCGGTGAGCCGGTGGGGTCGGGCCTGCTCGTGGCGCCCGCGGAGCCTGCCGGGCCCGCCGGATCTGCTGTTCCTGCCGCTCCCGAGGTTTCCACCGGCGCGGCGGCGCCGGACGGTCCTGGCCCGGGTGACGTGGGACCGGGGGCTGCCGAGGCTGCCGCACTTACCATGCCTACCGGACTGCCCGGCCCAGCTGCCCCCGAGGCATCCGCCGACGCCGCGACCACGAGCGGGCCGGACTCGGATGAGGACTCGGGTGAGGCGGCCTGCCCGGCTCGGGCCAAGGCGCTGTCGCACCTGAGTGCCAAGTGGCCGTGGGTCGGCGCCGAGCTGCGCGCGCTGCACGGGCCGGACGTCCACGCGCTGCGCCTGTCCTACGGTCGGCCCGGCCGGCCCCGGCCGGAGGTGGACCTGTCGGTGGCGCTCGATGACGTGGCCGCCCTGACCGGGGTGCGGATCGATCCGGGCGACGTCGTCGACCACATGCTGGTGCGCTGGGACGGGACGCTGCCGCCGGTGACGCCCGCCTACCGGGTGCGCACGACGCGCCTGGAGGAGCGGCTGGCACCGGTGCCGGGCCTGGAGGTCACCGGGGCGTGGGTGGCGGGGACCGGGATCGCGGCCGTCGTCGGGCATGCCCGCGCCGCCGCCGGGCGCCTGGTGAACCGGCGGGTGAGTCCGCATGCAAGCCCGAACGGCCAGTGAGGCGACCGGCCGAGTCCGACGTCCTCGTCACGTTCGTATATTAGGTCTCGCGTTGCACCCCCAAGGTACGACGCCTGGATGGGGCCGAAGCGTCAAGCGGCATCAAGGAGGAGATGGGCATGAGCACGGCTGAGGGGCGCGGGCGGGTCCGGCTGGGAACGCGCGGCTCGCGCCTGGCGCTGACCCAGTCCGGGCAGGTCGCCGAGGCGCTGCGTCGCGCCGCAGCCGGTAGCGCGCCGGCCGGGCCCGGAGACGGCCCCGGCGGCTCGGCCACTGGGCCGGGCGCTGATCTGAACATTGAGCTGGTCACCGTGCGCACGGACGGCGACGGCGACCGCACGCCCCTGCACCGGCTCGGCGGCATCGGGGTCTTCGCCGCCCGGCTGCGCCATGCGCTCCTGGATGGTGAGGTAGACCTGGTGGTCCACTCCTTCAAGGACCTGCCGACGCAGCCGGTCGAGGGCCTGGAGGTCGTCTGCGTGCCGCCGCGCGAGGACCCGCGCGACGCCCTGTGCGCCCGCGACGGACTGACCCTGTCGACCCTGCCGGAGGGAGCCCGCGTGGGCACCGGCTCGCCGCGGCGGACCGCGCAGCTGCTGGCCGCCCGGCCCGACCTGGAGATCGTGGACCTGCGTGGCAACGTGCCCACGCGCCTGGCGCGGGTGCGGGGGCTGGAGGTGGCCGGGGTCGGTACCGATGAGCCGGTCGCACCCGGCCGGGCCGACGCCACCGGGGACCTGGACGCCGTGGTCCTGGCCCTGTCGGGGCTGCGGCGCCTGGGGCTGGAGCACTGCGCGAGCGAGGTCCTGGACCTGGAGACGATGCTGCCCGCGCCCGCCCAGGGGGCCCTGGCCGTGGAGGCGAGAACGGGTGAGATGGCCGCACCGTCCAGCGAGGAGCGCGCGGACGACGTCGATGGGGCGGACAACCCGATGGGTTCCGCCGCGTTGGCCCGGGCTGTGGCGGCCCTCGACGACGAGCCCACGCGTCTGGCGGTGACCGCGGAGCGGGCGCTCATGGCCCGGCTCGGCGCGGGCTGTGCGGCGCCGGTGGGCGCCTGGGCGCGGCTGCGCGGCGGCGACGTCGTCGAGGAGGAGACCTCGGAACGGACCGGAATCGGCTGGAATGACAGCCTCCACGGCTATGACACCACCATGGCCGAAACCGGGCGGAACGCCGGGTCTGCGAACGGCGGCTCGCAGTCAGACGGAGCCGTGGCGGTTCAGGCCTGCGGGGGCGAAGGCTCCCGCAGTGAGGACCGGATCCCGGACCGGGCCGATGCGGTAGGGCGGCATGCTTCGGCGGCGTCTCACTGCTCGCCGCGGGTGCTCGTGCTGCGGGCGGTGGTCACCTCGCTCGACGGCGCCCAGGAGGTCGGCTGCGAGCTGAGCACCGAGCTGCCCGAGGCCGCCGGCGACGCGGATGCACCGGGAGAGGCGACGAGCGCGGCGGTTCGGGCGGCCGCGGCGCTGGGGGTCCGGGTGGCTGAGATCCTGCTGGAGGACGGCGCCGGGGAGATCGTCGACCTGCACGCCAACAAGCCGCGGCGGGACTGAGACCATGACGGACTCCGCCGCAGACAACGGCCCGGCCGGGCACCCCCCGGGCCGGGGCGCCTCTGAGCCTGCCGCTGCGCCGCTGTCGGGTCGGGTCGTGCTGCTGCCGCGGGTCAAGGAGCATGACCGGATCGCCTCGGCACTGGAGAGCACCGGGGCCCAGGTACTGCGCGCGGCCGTGACTCGGACGGTTCCGGGGGACGCCTCGGCCCTGGAGGCGACCGCACGACGTATCGCGGCGGGTAAGGCCGCCTGGCTGGTGCTCACCTCGGCGCGCACGGTCGAGGCGCTGGCGCCGTACCTGCTCGCTCCGGTGCCCTCCTCGGTGCGGGTGGCGGTCGTCGGGCCGGCGACCGCGCGCGCCTGGACGGAGCTCACCGGTGACTCCCCCGACCTGGTGGCCCGGGGCTCGGCAGCTGCTCTCCTGGAGGAGCCCGTCCTCGTCGATGACCCGGGCACGCCCCGGGATGCCGATCGGGGTGCGGACCCCGCCGGTACCCCACGCGATGCGACCGCGTCCCCGCAGTCCCCGCAGTCCCCGCGGTCCCCGCGGTCCCCGCGCACCCCCGCCGGCAGCGTTCCCGCCGTGCCCACGACCGACCCGGGACCGGCGCGGCGGGTGCTGCTGCCGGCCTCGGCCCTGGCCGACCCGACACTGGCCGACGGCCTGCGCCGGGCGGGCTGGGAGGTCGAGCAGGTGGCCGCCTACACGACCGTGACGGCCGACGCCCGCGACCTGCCCGAGGGTCTGGATCACACCTGGGGCGCGGGCGGCGTGGACGTCGTCGTGCTCACCGCCCCGTCCACGACGCGAGCCGTCCTGGAGCTGCTCGGGACGCCCCCGCCCGAGACCCGGCTCGTGGCCATAGGCGCCACGACCGCGGCCGCCGCCGGAGACCTGGGCCTGCCGGTCGCCGCCACCGCCTCCTCCCCCACGCCCGAGGGCGTCCTGCGGGCCGCCATCGACACCGTTCAGACCCCCGCCAACCCCGAACACCTCTCGCAGGAGCCGCCACGATGACCGCACATCGGCAAAAGTGTCACGCTGGGCGACTTTTCACCGACATCACTACGCATCCGACACCCACGTCCCAGACGTCTGCCCAGGTCAGGACCGGATGTGCGAAGGCGCCGGGAGCTGCGCCCTCAACTCCGGCCCTTAAAAGTCTCCATTCGTGACACAAACCGGTATCCGGGGCACCTCCTCGCCCCTCTCAGCCCCCGTAAGCACGGGACCGTCCTCACCTCACTGCATCCACATAACCCTGTCATTCCAACGCTTCCCCGGACTACCCGGCTACGAGACGACCAACGACCCCAGGAGCACCACATGACCGACGCCCTTCGACCGGCCGCCGACTTCCTGTCCCGCCGCGCCGTCCCGGCCCCGCAGGCCCCCACGATCCGCCCCCGCCGCCTGCGCACCACCCCGGCGATGCGCCGCCTGGCGCGCGAGCACACCGTGGACCCGGCCGCCCTCATCCTGCCGGTGTTCGTGCGCGAGGACATTGACGCACCCCGTCCCGTGGAGGCCATGCCGGGGGTCGTCCAGCACACGCTGGACTCGCTGCGCCGTGAGGCCGCCGCCTGCGCCGAGGCCGGCATCGGCGCCATCGATCTGTTCGGCGTGCCGGCCAAGCGCGACGAGTCCGGCACCGCGGCCTGGGCCGAGGACGGCATCCTCAACCGCGGGATCGCGGCCGTGCGCGCGGAGGTCGGGGACGACGTCGTCGTGTGCGCGGACACGTGCCTGGATGAGTTCACGAGCCACGGCCACTGCGGGCTGATCCGCCAGGGCGGCCCGCGCGCCGGCGAGGTCGACAACGACGCCACGCTGGCCGCCTACCAGGCGATGGCGGTGGCGCAGGCGGAGGCCGGGGCCCACATGGTCTCGCCGTCGGGAATGATGGACGGGCAGGTCGCCGCGATCCGCACCGCCCTGGACGCCACCGGGCACGACGACGTCGCGATCCTGGCCTACTCGGCGAAGTACGCCTCGGCCTACTTCGGGCCGTTCCGGGAGGCCGTGGGCTCCACGCTCACCGGGGACCGGCGCGCCTACCAGCAGGATCCGGCCAACCGTCGCGAGGGCCTGCGCGAGGTGATGCTCGACGTCGCCGAGGGGGCGGACATCGTCATGGTCAAGCCGGCCGGCCCCTACCTGGACGTGCTGGCCGACGTCGTCGCCTCCTCCCCGGTGCCGGTGGCCGCCTACCAGGTCAGCGGCGAGTACGCGATGGTGGAGGCGGCCGCCCGGCGCGGGTGGGTCGACCGCGAGCGCGTCATCGCCGAGTCGGTGCTGGGGATCGTGCGGGCGGGGGCGGACATGGTCCTGACCTATTGGGCCCGGGAGATCGCCGAGAACCCGGCCCTGCGCTGAGTGGGGTCGTCTCGCGAGGGCCTGCCGGGCGGGCGCGGAGCCGGGCTCCGGCGATGGGCCGTCACCCGGTGGTCATGCGCAGGATGCCGTCGGCGACGGTCTCCTGGGCGGCCTCGGTGAACCCGTGTCCCTCGCCGTCCAGTGTGGTCAGGGTGGCGTTGGCGAAGGTGGTCGAGGCTCGCTGCGAGTAGGAGATCGGCACGATGTCATCCGCCGTTCCGTGGAAGATGAGGACCTGCCCGGCGAAGGTCATGTGGTCGTCGATGGTGACGTCGTAGACGTCCTCGAAGTACCTGCGGCCCACGGTCAGGCCCATGAGGTTGGTGGTGTCGGTGATGTCCTCCCTGGTGGGGAAGCGCTCGTGGGCGTCGTCGAACAGCGAAAAGGCCGGGTAGATCAGCGCGATGCCGGGGATGCCGCTGGGGTTGTCCTCGGCCACGAGCGTGGTGACGACGCCGCCCTGGCTGGCTCCGATGAGGTAGATGCGGTTGGGGTCGATGTAGTCGAGCCCCTGAACGAGGGTGAGCGCGTCGCGGAGGTTCTGCACCTCGGTCATCACCGACATGTCCGTCATGCTGCCTTCGCTCTGACCGGACTCGTAGCCGCTGCCTCCGGCGAAGTCGAAGCTGTAGACGACGACGCCGTGCTGGGCCAGCAGCTCCTGCATGTGCGGCGTCTGGGTGTGGTTGCCGCCGAAGCCGTGGCTCACGATGACCACCGGTGCGCGTCCTTGGACGTCGGGGCGCTTGACCTCGCCGTAGATGCGGTTGCCGGCGCTCTCGAAGCCCAGCTGCTCGGTGGTGACGGTGTAGGTCTGCTGCGAGCCCATGGACTGCGTGGCTCCCGGAGAGACGGCGCCGCTCACGCTGGGGGCCGCGCCGGTCCTCGCCGTGGAGGTGCTGCTGCTCGCCCTGGAGCAGGCGCTCAGGCCGGCCAGTGCCCCGGCGGCGGCGAGCGAGCCCGCGGTCAGGATGGTGCGTCGTTTCATATCGTCCCCGGGCGACTCGGATCGTCGACCGTGCTGCTCAGTCATCACTCGTCTCTCCTCTGCTGGTGGTTTCAGCTGATGGTCATTGTTCAGGTCTTCAGGGTGACATCACAGCGCACCCGCCTGGAAGGTCCTGGCGGTACCTCCCAAGCGCGCCCAGAGAGACGCCATGCGCCCAACCTGCGTGGAGGAGGCTCGGTCCTGCGAGCTGGTCTCGCCGCCGGTCATGGCGAAGCAGGCCCTGTTGCGACAACACGATGGGGCGTCGGCGCGGTCGTAGGGTAGGTCGCGCGGTCGTACTCTCTACCCCTCCGACCGCGCGACACAAGGTACGACCGCGACGGGGCGTGTGCCTCGCTGCGGCTCTGAGAGACCCCCGCAGCCCCGGTTTTGCAACACGACTCAGCCCGTATGCCACGAAGTCGCCAAAGTGTCCACGGCGGAGACTTTTAGATGCCTCTGCCACTGAGTATCCAGAAGTAATCACTCTCTGACCTGCGATGTTTCCGGGAAGCACCTGTTCCTACCGCCTGAAAAGTCGCCAGAACGGACACTTTTCGCCTTCGTCGGCCATCCCAACCGGTCAACTCCGCAGCCGGCCACCTTGGTCAGGTAGGTTTGGAATCAGCCCTGACCAGCACCTTCACCCGCAGGATCGACCGTGACTCAGCAGCCGCAGCCCGCAGACCGCCCCGCCGCCACCTCCGCCAAGGCAACCGCCGGCGCGACCAGCGCCGAGGCGACCAACCGAGCAACCAACCGAATGACCAACCGAATGACCAACACAGCCCTGTTCGAGGCGGCCCGCGCCGTCATCCCCGGGGGCGTCGACTCCCCCGTGCGCGCCTTCGGCTCGGTGGGCGGCACGCCGCGCTTCATCGCCTCGGCGAGCGGCGCCCACGTCATCGACGCCGAGGGCCGCCGCTACGTGGACCTCGTGGGCTCGTGGGGCCCGGCGCTCCTGGGACACGCCCACCCCGAGGTGGTCGCCGCGGTGCAGGACGCCGCCGCCCGCGGCCTGTCCTTCGGCGCGCCCACCGCCACCGAGACGCTCCTGGCCGAGGAGGTCCGCCGTCGGGTCCCGGCCGCGCAGAAGGTCCGTTTCGTGTCCACCGGCACCGAGGCGACGATGACCGCGGTGCGCCTGGCCCGCGGCGCCACCGGCCGCGACGTGGTGGTGAAGTTCGCCGGCTGCTACCACGGGCACAGCGACGGCCTGCTCGCGTCGGCCGGCTCGGGCCTGGCCACCGGAGGCCTGCCCGGCAGCGCGGGCGTGCCCGCGGCCGTGGCCGCCCAGACGATCGTCCTGCCCTACAACGACGTCGCCGCCCTGGAGGCCTGCTTCGCCGAGCGCGGCCCGGAGATCGCCGCCGTCATCACCGAGGGCGCCCCGGCCAACATGGGGATCGTCCCGCCGGCGCCCGGCTTCAATGCCGCGATCCGCCGCGTGACCGCCGAGCACGGCGCGCTCATGATCCTCGACGAGGTCCTCACGGGCTTCCGCGTGGGACCGGCCGGCTGGTGGGGCCTGGAGGCCGTCGACGGCTGGGCCTCGGACCTGCCGGCCTTCACCGCCGACACCGACGCCGTTCCCGGCGCCTCCGCGACCGCGCCTGCCTCCGATGTCGCCCCCTCCTGGCCGGGCGCCGACTGGCGCGAGCGCGCCACCTGGGTCCCGGACCTGGTGACCTTCGGCAAGGTGGTGGGCGGCGGGATGCCGCTGGCCGCCGTCGGCGGTCGCGTGGAGGTCATGGACCTGCTGGCGCCGGACGGGCCCGTCTACCAGGCGGGCACGCTCTCGGGGAACCCGCTGGCCACGGCGGCCGGCCTGGCCACGCTCCAGCTGGCCGACGACGCCGTCTACGCCTCGGTGGCCAAGCACTCCCGGGCCATCGGCGAGGCGGTCTCGCGGGCCCTGACCGAGCAGGGGGTTGCCCACCGCGTGCAGCGGGCGGGCTCCCTGTTCTCGATCATGTTCGGCAGGCGGGCGGCGGACCTCGGCGTGAGCGACTACGAGGCGGCCAGGGCTCAGGAGACCTGGCGCTACGGCCCCTTCTTCCACGCCTTCCTCGAGGCCGGGGTGAGCCTGCCGCCGTCGGTGTTCGAGGCCTGGTTCGTCTCGGCCGCGCACGGCGAGGCGGAGCTGGAGGCCATTGCCGCCGCGGCTCCGGCTGCCGCGCGCGCCGCCGCCTCAGCAGACAGTCACGACCGGTCGTAACCGGCCGCGTCCAACAGCGGTTCCGTTACGGCCTCCAGGGCGGCGGGGCGAGGGCGGCCTCGTAGGCGGCGACGTCGACGTCGGCGTTGAGGCTGATGACGATGCGCAGCCGGGAGTCTGGGTGGGCCGCCAGCCAGCGGCCGATCGTCTCCAGGGTCACCAGGGCGGCCTGGCGCTTGGGGTAGCCGAAGACGCCCGTAGACAGCGAGCACAGGCCGACGCTGCCCAGCCCCGCGGCGTGCGCGACGTTGAGGACGCTCGTGTAGCACGAGGACAGCAGGCGCCGGTCGTGCAGGGTGGGCTTGCGGCCATCCTCGATGATGGGGCCCACCGAGTGGATGACGTGCTGGGCGGGCAGGTGGTAGCCGCCGGTGAAGACGGCCCGGCCGGCGGGCTCCCCGCCCTGGCGGCGGGTAGGGTCGAAGGTCTCCGCCCAGGTCATGTAGCGGGCGCACTCGGCGCGCAGGGCCGGGCCGGCGACGGCGTGGATGATGTTGTCGATGCAGCGGTGCCCGGGCGCGAAGCAGCCGAGCATCCCGGAGTTGGCGGCGTTGAGGACGGCGCCGGCGCGCAGACGGGTCAGGTCGCCGCGCCAGAAGGCCACGTTGCGGCCCAGCAGGCCGGGCACGTGGTCGGTGATCGCCAGGGGCGGGATCTCGGTGGCGTCGACCATGCCGCGCTCGGCGGCCTCGGCCTCCAGGAGGGTGTCGAGGTCGGCGGCGATGTCCTCGGGCAGGGGCGCCGGGGGCCGGGCGGTCAGGAGGAAGTCGAGCATGGTGCGCAGCTCGTCGGGGTCGGTGGGGACCGTCGAGTCGATCCAGTCCGTGGCCCCCTCGGGGTCGGAGCGCAGGAAGGCGTAGACCAGGTGGCGCACCAGTGCGTCGCGGCCCGAGGCGCCGACGGGTACTGCCCATCGGGCTCTGACAGCGTGACTGACATGGGACTCCAACTTCACGCGGGCCATCATAGGATATCAAAACGTAATGTTCTGCCCTTGACTGGGCGAGCCGGGTAACAGACGACGACGTCGCCCGGAAACGGCGGGTTTTCGGGCGACGTCGAAGAGCTGGAGCGGCAGGGAAGGGCCGGCAGGGCTCAGCGCGGTGCCGAGGCGTGAGGCGGCTCAGGCCTGGGCGCCGGCAGCCTCCTCCTCGGCGATCTTGGCCTTGAGGGCGTCCATGTCGAGCTCGCGCACCTGCGTGATGAGTGAGTCGAGCGCGGGGGCGGGCAGGGCGCCGGCCTCGCGATAGACGAGCACATTGTCCCGGAAGACCATGAGCGTGGGGATCGAGGAGATGCCCAGGGCCCCGGCGAGGTCCTGCTCGGCCTCGGTGTCCACCTTGGCGAAGGTGATGTCCGGGTTGGCCTCGGAGGCCTTCTCGTAGATGGGGCCGAAGCGCATGCACGGGCCGCACCAGGAGGCCCAGAAGTCCACGAGCGTGATGCCCTCGCCGTGGATGGTGTCCTTGAACTCCGGGCCGGTGATGTTCTTGGTGGCCATGAGCGTTCCTTTCAAGACTGCGGATACTGATCGGTTCCACTGCGGCCAACACGACCGGGCCCCACCCTATTCCTGCCCCCAGCCGCGCTCCACCGCCGACGGCGGGTGTCCCCCTCCCATCCGGACCCCAAGCCCCTCCCCACGGCCGGGGACATCCTGCGCGTACGGGTGCAGGAATTCTGTCCCCGTACGCGCGACACGCCCCCGGCCGCGCAGAAATGTCCCCGACGGCGTCGAAGGTCCCCGACAGGGCGGTGGGGCCACTCGCCCCAACCCCAGACATGACCGTTTGCAGATACAGCTCCACTCAGGATGTGCAACAAGTATCCGTTGTATACAATCGACACCCTTCAAATGTCACACAACACCCTTTAGACTGACATCATGGATCTAAGGATGTTCGTTGACGACACCATGGGAGAATTGGTCGACATCACCGGCTCAGACCAGGTGACCGGCAGCTGGCAGCACAAGGCCTTCATCCCCGCGCCACTCGGTTCCGACGAGCCGACTCTCAGTGGAAGCACCTACCGGATGCTGGCAAAAGCCGGCCGCGCACTGGCCGCGCTCGACGCCACGGCCCAGCAGCTGCCGAATCCCTACCTTCTACGAACGCCCTCCTTGCGACGCGAGGCGCAGTCGACGTCGGCCCTGGAGGGAACGTACGCACCGTTGCGCGAGGTACTGACCGCCGACGACGACGCCCCCGACACCGCTGAGATGGCGGAGATCCTCAACTACGTCCGCATGGCCAACAGCGGCTTCCTGTGGGCCCAGGAGGGGCGTCCCATCACCTTGGCATTCATCGAGGACCTTCAAGGGGAGCTCATGCGGGGCACCCCACTTGAGCCCGCTTCCGGTCGGCTGCGCGACAGCCAGGTCATGATTGGACGCCGGCCCGGTACGCACGGCGCGGCTCCGATCCACACGAGCCGCTTCGTTCCCGTGCCACCCGGAGATCGTCTTCGCTCCGGCGTACGCGCCCTTGTCGACTGGCTGCGCCAGGACCACGGCGGAGAGATCGACCCGATCATCGCCGCAGGCATGGCCCACTACCAGTTCGAGACCCTTCACCCCTTCCGGGACGGGAACGGTCGTCTGGGGCGGTTCCTCATCGTGCTCACACTCCTCGGCTCAGGCGTTCTCAGCGAACCGACACTGACAGTCTCACCATGGTTCGAGGAGCGCCGCGCCGAGTACTACGACGCTCTGCTCGGGGTCAGTACCCACGGCGACTGGGACACCTTCCTCACCTTCTTCTCCCGGGGGCTGGCCGCGGCCGCCACCAGCACGCGTCACCAGATGCTCGCTCTGGCAGCCGCACACCAGAGTCTCAAGGAGACGGTGCGAGCCTCCAGCCTGAGATCTGGGCGCGCGCTCGACCTCGTCGACTTCGCCGTCGCGAACCCGAGCTTCACGGTGCGCAAGGTCGAGGCCGCCCTCGATATCTCATACGGGCGGGCCAACAGCCTCGTCGGCCAGCTGATCGACATCGGAGTGCTCGACGTCGTCGGGACAGGGTCTCAGCCTCGCCGCTTCGCCGCCCCGGCCCTCCTGAAGGTTCTACTCACCTGACGTGCACCTGACGTGGCCTTATCCCGCCCCCTCCCCACGGCCGGGGACATCCTGCGCGTGCGGGTGCAGGAATTCTGTCCCCGTACGCGCGACACGCCCCCGGCCGCGCAGAAATGTCCCCGACGGCGTCGAATGTCCCCGCGAGCGCGCGGGCGAGGGCCACGGCCGAGTCCCACGGGCCGGGCCGACCGCCCCGGCCCTGTTCAGCCCTGGCGACTTCGATAGATTGGGGCTGTGGAGCCATCCGAGGACACTCCTTTTCTGAACCGGCTCGCGTCCGCCCGCCTCACCTCGCGCGAGCTCGACGTCGCCCGTTTCTATGAGGACAACCTGCCCGGTGCCGCCCTGCTCAACCTCGAGGAGGTCTGTCGGGCCGTGGGGGTCTCCTCGGCGACGGCGGGCCGGTTCGCGCGCAAGCTCGGGTACCCCGACTTCCGCGCCATGAGCCGCAGCCTGCGCGCCGGCGTGCGCGAGGACCTGTCCCTGCCGGTCGAACGCCTTCGACGGCTGCGTGACGACCGCGCCGAGACCGCATCGTCTCCGCGGTCCATCCTCGATCGGCGCGTCACCGCTGCTCAAGAGGTGCTCTCCGGTTGTCCCACGGCGATCGACGAGGAGGCCTTCACCCGCACCTGCGCCCTGGTCGGCGACGCCGATCGCCCCCTCTACCTGGGTGCCGTCGCCACGGGCCGGCCCCTCATGCAGTACTTCGGTCTCCTGCTGTCCTACCTCAGGGGCGACGTCGTCATTCTGGAGGGAACCGACCGCTGGGCGCACGCGCTGGCCGGCCTGGGGGACGACGCCGTCGTCCTCGCCGCGACCTTCGACCGCCATCCCTCCCCGATCGAGGCCCTGCTGCGCCTGGCGCGCCAGCGCGGCGCCACCTCGATCCTCCTGACCAACCGACGCACCGGGCCGCTCGTGCCCATGGCGGACATCCTTCTGACCACGCCGTCGATCAGCCAGGAGGCGATGTTCCGGACGCGCGCGGCCACGCTCGTCGTCCTCGAGGCGGTTCTCGACGCGGTGGCGGCTGAGCACCCCGAGCACCGCCGCGCCGAAGCCGTCGAGGAGACCTTCGACCTCATGCGCGGCTACCTGTGACGGCGGAGCCGTCCCGCCGTCCTCCAGACGACTCCCACCGACTCCGACTGACTCCCGCACTGCCTCCCGCCCGATCCACCGCGGAACCGGCACCGGTGGACGCGCTCCAGGAAGAGTAGTTAGTTTACTTCTATCCACCCACTAAGATCGTCACTAAACTGACGAACAGCTCCAGCCGCTTCCGAGGAGACCACATGCCTGCCAAACCGTCCATCATCACCGACCCCCTGACCAACCGCGGCACGGCCTTCTCCCAGGAGGAGCGACGTCGGCTCGGGCTCATCGGTCGCTTCCCCTCCGCCGTCGAGACCCTCGACCAGCAGGCGGCCCGCACCTACGCGCAGCTGTGCTCCCAGCCCACGAACCTGGACAAGTACGTCTTCCTCGACCAGCTCCACAACCGCAACGAGGTCCTCTACTACCGGGTGCTCACCGACCACCTCGCCGAGCTGCTCCCGATCGTCTACGACCCCACGATCGGCGAGGCCATCAAGAAGTGGAGCCGCGACTACCGCAGGTCACGCGCCGTCTACCTGTCCGTGGACCGCATCGAGGACGTGCGCCCCTCCCTGGAGAACCTGGGGCTGGGCCCTGACGACGTCGACCTGGTGGTGGTCTCCGACGCCGAGGAGATCCTGGGCATCGGCGACTGGGGCGTCAACGGCACCGACATCTCCGTGGGCAAGCTCGCCGTCTACACGGCCGCCGCCGGCATCCACCCCGAGCGCACGATCGCCGTCAACCTGGACTGCGGCACCGACAACGAGGCCCTCCTCAACGACCCCGCCTACCTGGGCGAGCGGCACGCGCGCGTGCGCGGCCAGCGCTATGACGACCTCATTGCCGAGTACCTGTCCGTGGCCGGCGAGCTCTTCCCCCACGCGCTGCTCCACTTCGAGGACTTCGGCCCGTCCAACGCGCGCCGCATCCTGCTGGCCAACCGCGACCAGTACCGCATCTTCAATGACGACATGCAGGGCACCGGCGCCATCGTCATCGCCGCGGTGATCTCCGGCATGAAGGTCACCGGCCAGAACTTCGCCGACCAGCGTCTTGTCGTCTACGGCGCCGGCACCGCCGGCACGGGGATGGCCGACCAGATCCACGCGGGCATGGTCCGCGACGGCCTCAGCCCGGACGAGGCGCGCTCACGCATCTGGCTCATCGACCGGGAGGGCCTGGTCACCGACGACATGAAGGACCTGCCCGACTACCAGCAGGCCTACGCCCGCCCGGCCTCCGAGGTCTCCGACTGGACGCGCGAGCACGGCCGGATCGGTCTGCTGGAGACGGTGCGGCGGGTCCACCCCACGGTTCTCATCGGTACCTCCACGGACCACGGGGCCTTCACCCGGGAGGTCATCGAGGAGATGAGCAGCGGCGTCGAGCGCCCCATCGTCCTGCCGCTGTCCAACCCCACCGAGCGGATCGAGGCCATACCGGCCGACGTCGTCGCCTGGTCCGACGGCAAGGCGCTGGTCGCCACGGGCATCCCGGTGGAGCCCTTCGACTACGAGGGGACCACGTTCACGATCGGGCAGGGCAACAACGCGCTGCTCTACCCGGGTCTGGGCCTGGGGGTCATCGTTTCGGGGGCGAGCCGGGTGACCGACGGCATGCTGCTCGCCGCCGCTCAGGCGGTGGCGAGCCAGGTGGACCCGACGGCGCCCGGTGCGGCCCTGCTGCCGCCGGTGGAGAACCTGCGCGCCTCCTCGGCGACGGTCGCCGTCGCCGTCGCCCGCCAGGCCGAGGCCGACGGCGTCGCCACCATCCAGCACGACAACCTCATCCAGGCGGTCCAGGACGCCATGTGGCAGCCGGTCTACCCCGAGGTCGTCTGAGGAGCCGGTGCGAAGGGCCCCGCCCCCACCTGTGGGGCCTTCGGCGTTCACGGGCGCGCCCTTCGCCCTTTTCACTCACCCTTCTCGCGGCCGGGGACATCCCACGCGAACGGGTGCGCCCCTCTCACGGCCGGGGACGTTCTGCGCCGTCGGGTACAGGATTTCTGTCCCCGTACGCGCGACACGTCCCCGGGGCGTCGAAGGTCCCCGTCAGTGCCGCATGCCTCCATCGGCGAGGGCGGCACGCAGCCGGCGGACGAGGTCTACCATCGGGGCATGCCGACCAAGGAGAGCACGGGCGCTCGACTGCGGGCGTGGGAGCGGGCGACCGAGTGGCCGCTGACCGGCGCCGCCGTCGTCTTCCTGGGCGCCTACGCCTGGCAGGTGCTCAGCGCGCAGGGCGCGGCCAAGGCCTCCGCCGAGCTGGTCATCGACGTCGTATGGGCCCTGTTCGGCGTCGACTACCTCGTGCGCCTGGTCCTGGCGCCGAACCGGGGACGCTGGTTCCTCCATCACCTGCCGGACCTGGCGGTGCTCGCCCTGCCAGTCCTGCGGCCACTGCGCCTCCTGCGCCTGGTGACGCTCGTGGGCGTCATGCAGCGCAGCGCCGGCACCGCACTGCGCGGACGCATCACCCTCTACACGGTCGGAAGCGCGGGCCTGCTCATCTTCACCTCGGCGCTGGCCACGCTGGAGGCGGAGCGCCAGGAACCGGGCTCCTCGATCCGGACCTTCGGTCAGGCCCTGTGGTGGGCGCTGACGACCATCACCACCATCGGCTACGGCGACACCACCCCGATGACCACGCAAGGGCGCTGCATCGCGGCGCTGCTCATGATCGGCGGCGTGGCGCTCATCGGTGTCGTCACGGCGACCCTGGCGTCGTGGATCGTCTCGCTGGTCGAGGAGGAGAACGCCGAGCAGGAGGCCGCCACGCAGGCGCAGGTGGCCGCCCTCCAGCAGCAGGTCAGTGAGCTGAGCCGGCGCATCGACCGTCTCCTGGAGGAACGCGGCTCGGGCACCTGACCGCGTCCACCCGTCTTCCGGTCCGACGTCGGCCGCACTGACCGCGCAGACACCGAGCCGGGCATCTCTCGCGTAGGACAACAGAATTTCTGTCCGGCTACGCGAAAAATGCCCGGCTCAGGGCAGAGGGCGAGGGCGATGCTGCACAAAGATTCACAAGCTCAGTCATTCGTCGTCGGCATGCAGAAGCGGACCATAGTCGCGCCCGCCGTAGTAGATACCGATGATCTCAATCGCCTCATCAGTGACGGCGAAAGCGATGACAGCACGCCGGCGAAACCCGATGGTGCGCAGACCGGGGCGGATGTCGTCGCGAGCGCGACCAACCATCGGGAAGTCGGCCAGCGCATCGCACCGGTCCATCAGCGCGGTCACGTAGGCCTCGGCGCGATCGGGGAAGCCAGACTTGTACGCGATCCAGTCGTAGAGATCGGTCAGATGACGCTGCGCCTGCGGAGAGTAGCCCACACGCCGGGTCACGGATCGTCCTCAGGCCTCGGAGGTACGGCGGGAGTGATGGGCCGCGATGTGGGCGCGCACCTGCGAGGCATCCAGGGCCAACGAGGGATCAGCCCTCAGCTCGTCATACGCCGACGCCACGTCACCGCGCAGCCAGGCGTCAACAGCCTCCTCGCGGGCGAACAGCTCCCGAAGCCCATCAGTGACTGCCTCGCTGCGGTCGGCGTAGGCACCCGAGGCGACGCGCTGCTCCAGCTCGTCCGCCAGATGACTCGGCAGAGTGACACTCACTTGTCTGCACACAGGGCACCTCCTCTCCTCTGATGGACGGGACTCTACACCGGGCTCCTGGGAGGATCGTCGGCCGCACTGACCGCGCAGACACCGAGCCGGGCATTTCTCGCGGAGGACAACAGAATTTCTGTCGGGCTACGCGAAAAATGCCCGGCTCGGCGGAGGAGGAAAGGGGACAGCCTCAGCCCCGCGCGGCCTGGATCTCGGCGGCCACCAGCTCGGCGAGCTCGACGGCGTTGAGGGCCGCGCCCTTGCGCAGGTTGTCCCCCACGGCGAAGAACTGCAGGCCGTGACCCGGCGCGAAGGCCTGGTCGGCGCGCAGCCGCCCCACGAAGGTGCCGTCGCGGCCGGCGCCCTTGAGGGGGCTGGGCACGTCCTGGTAGGTGACGCCGGGCGCCGCCTCCAGCAGCTCGCGGGCGCGCTCGACGCTGATCTCGCGGGCGAACTCGGCGTTGACGCTCAGGCCGTGGCCGGAGAACACCGGGATGCGCACGCAGGTACCGGAGACCAGCAGGTCCGGGATCCCCAGGATCTTGCGCGACTCGTTGCGCAGCTTCTGCTCCTCGTCGGTCTCGCCGGAGCCGTCCCCGGCGTCGTTCCCGGCCCAGGCCACGGCGTTGAAGGCGATGGTGTCGACGTAGACCTCCGGCGCGGGGAAGTCCACGGCCCGCCCGTCCAGGGCCAGGCCCTCCATGTCCTCGTTCACGACGGCGCGCACCTGCCCGGCCAGCTCGGCCACCCCGGCCCGCCCCGAGCCGGAGACGGCCTGGTAGGTGGAGACGATGAGGCGGATGAGCCCGGCCTCCTCGTGCAGCACCTTGAGGGCGGGCATGGCGGCCATGGTGGTGCAGTTGGGGTTGGCGATGATGCCCTTGGGGCGCTCGCGCAGGGCGTGCGGGTTGACCTCGCTCACCACGAGCGGGACCTCGGGGTCCTTGCGCCAGGCGGAGGAGTTGTCGACGACGACGGCCCCGGCCTCGGCGAAGCGGGGCGCGTGCTCGCGCGAGGCGGCGCCCCCGGCGGAGAAGATCGCGACGTCGATGCCGCTCAGGTCGGCGGTGGCGACGTCCTCGACCTCGACCTGGGCGCCGCGGAAGTCGACGACGCTCCCGGCGCTGCGGGCCGAGGAGAAGAAGCGCACCGCGCGGGCCGGGAAGTCGCGTTCGGCCAGCATGGCGCGCATGACGCGGCCGACCTGGCCGGTGGCGCCCACGACGGCGACGGCGACGCCGTCGGCCGGTCCGGTGAAGGTGTTGACAGTGCTGACTGGCTGGCTCATCGTCCGGTCCCTCCGTAGACGACCGCCTCGGCGGCCTGGGCGTCGAGGCCGAAGGCGGAGTGGACGGCGCGCACGGCCTCGTCGAGTACGGCGTCGTCGACCACCACCGAGATGCGGATCTCGGAGGTGGAGATCATGTGGATGTTGACCCCGGCCTCGCTCAGGGCGCTGAACAGGCGCGCCGAGACCCCGGGGTTGGAGCGCATGCCGGCGCCCACCAGGGACAGGATGCCGATGTCGGGGTTGAAGTGCAGGCTGCGGAAGCCCAGCTCCTCGCGGGCGCCCTCCAGGGCCTCGCGGGCGGTGGCGGAGTCGCCGTCGGGGCAGGTGAAGGAGATGTTGGTCAGGCCCGTGCCCTCGGCGGAGACGTCCTGGACGATCATGTCGATGTTGGCGTCGGTGCCGGCCACGATCGCGAAGATGCGGGCGGCGGCGCCGGGGACGTCGGGCACGCCCACGAGCGTGATCTTGTCCTGGCTGCGGTCGTGGGCGATTCCGGAGATGACGGGGGCTTCCACGTGGTCCTCCTTGGCGGACGGGCGGGGGCGGGCCTGGGCCCGCGCGGCGATGGCATTGCGGTGCGCGGAGTCGACGACGGCGGCCGAGGGGCCCTCGTCGAGTCCGGCGGGGTCTGAGGGCGAGGCCGGGCCGGCGGGGGCCGCCTCCGGGCTCGCTGCGCTGGCGGCACTGGCCGGCGTCGCAGGACTGCCCGGCGTCGCGATGTCTGCGGCGACGACGTCGTCGAGCTGGGCGGCCACGACCGAGGGCACGAAGGCGCCCTGCCTGCGGCCGTCGTAGATCCAGGTCCCGGTCTTGTCGGAGAAGGAGGAGCGCACGTGCAGCGGCACGCCGAAGCGGCGGGCGTACTCCACGGCGCGCAGGTGGAGGATCTTGGCGCCGTGGGCGGCCAGCTCCAGGGTCTCCTCGCTGGAGAGGGACTCGATGCGCTTGGCGGTGGGGACGATGCGGGGGTCGGCGGTGAACAGGCCGTCGACGTCGGTGTAGATCTCGCAGACGTCGGCGTTGAGGGCGGCGGCCAGGGCGACGGCGGTGGTGTCGGAGCCGCCGCGCCCCAGGGTGGTGGTGTCCTCGACCTCGTTGATGCCCTGGAAGCCGGCGACGATGGCGACGGCGCCGGTCTGGATGGAGCGGGCCACGCGCTCGGGCAGGACCCCGACGATGGAGGCCTTGCCGTACTTGGAGTCGGTGAGGACGCCGGCCTGGGCGCCGGTGTAGGCGCGTGCCGGCACGCCGAGCTCGCCGACGGCCATGGCGAGCAGGGCCATGGAGATGCGCTCGCCGGCCGACAGCAGGATGTCCATCTCGCGGGCCGGGGCGTCGGTGGTCAGGGCGGCGGCCTGGTCGAGGAGCTCGTCGGTCGTGTCCCCCATCGCGGAGACGACGACGACGACCGTGTTGCCGGCCTCGCGGGTGGCGACGATGCGCCGGGCGACGCGTCGCATCGCGTCGACGTCACTGACGGACGAGCCGCCGTACTTCTGGACGACCAGTGCCATGTGGCGCTCCTCGGGTCCTCGGGTCAGTCCTGTATCAGTCAGTCCTGCTGTCAACTGCCGCGCAGCGCAGCGGGCGGCCCCGCAGGGGCTTCCGAGGTGTGAAGCCGACGCCGCGCGGCGCCCACGACGGCGTGGCTGGGTCAAGCATACGATGCACCGTGTTGCCGACATATCACGCGGCTCTCACAGTGGCCGCACTTGCCTTCCTCCACCTGTGTCACCGCAACCTTCCACACGGTAGTCTCTCCTTATGGGCATTGAAGTCTCTCAGCTCACCCGCTTCTTCGGTCGCTCGCCCGCGGTGCGCCAGCTGGATATGTCGGTGCCCGACGGCGCCGTCACCGGCCTGGTCGGCCCCAACGGCGCAGGCAAGACGACGCTGCTGCTCATGCTCGCGGCCCTCCTGGCCCCGGACTCCGGGACGATCCGCGTCGCGGGCCTGGACCCGGTCACCCAGTCCCGCGAGATCCACCGCGCCGTGGGCTGGATGCCCGACGCCTTCGGCACCTGGGACTCCCTGACCTGCACCGAGATCCTCCTGACCTTCGCCGCCGCCCAGGGGATGGACGCCGATACCGCCCGCACCCGCGCCGTCGAGATGCTCACCCTGGTCCACCTCGACGAGCTGGCGCGCACGCCCGCCCGGGTACTCTCCCGGGGCCAGAAGCAGCGCCTGGGCCTGGCCCGCGCCCTCATCCACGCCCCCAAGGTCCTGCTCCTGGACGAGCCGGCCGCCGGCATGGACCCGCGCTCGCGCGCCGACCTGCGCATCCTGCTGCGCGACCTGGCCTCGGGCGGCACCACGGTCCTGCTCTCCAGCCACATCCTGTCGGAGATGGAGGAGATGGTCGACGGCGTCGTCTTCATGTCCCGCGGAACCGCCGTCCCCTCGCCATCGGACCCGGTACCGGTCGGAGACGCCGCGGCCGACGGCGCCACGCACCCGGCGCCGGTGCGACGGACCTGGCGGATGCGAGCCCTGGACGCAGGGCGCCTCAACGACTGGGCCGGCTCCGCGCAGCTGCCTGTCACGCCGGAGGAGGACGGGACCGTGCGCCTGCCGGTGGCCGACGACGCGGCGGCGGCCCGTCTGCTGCGCGAGGCCGTCGAGGCCGGGGTGGAGGTCGTCTCCTTCGCCCCGCTGCCGGGAACCCTGGAGGAGACCTACCTGGCCCTGGAAGGAGAACGCCGATGACCTGGACCGGTGTGCGCACCATCATGGTGCTCGAGCTGCGCCAGCGGGTGAGGGCCACGCGCTGGCGCGTCATGCTGGGGATCTGGCTGGCCGTCCTCATCCTGCTGTGCGGCGGGCTGACGATCGCCGTGGAGACGACGAGCCCCGGGCCGTCCAACGACTACCTCGTGGCCCTCTACGACCTCGTCGTCTGCTTCGTCCTGGGGATCGGGCTCATCGTGGCCCCCACCCTGTCGGCGACATCCATCAACGGCGACCGGGCCGACGCGACCCTGGCGCTGCTGCAGGCCACCGCGCTGCGCAGCCAGGAGATCGTCGTCGGCAAGCTGCTGGCGGCCTGGGTCGCGGCGATCGCCTTCCTGGGGGTGGCCGCACCCTTCCTCATCATCCTGACCGTCGCGGGCGGATCGCACTGGCAGGCGCTCGTCGCCCACCTGGTCATCCTCGTCTTCACGCTGGGGGCGGTGTGCGCGATCGGTTTGGGGTTCTCCAGCCTGACGGCGCGCCCCTCGGCATCGGCGGCGCTGACCTACATCGTGGTGGCCGCCCTGACCGTCGGAACGCCCCTGGCCACGGCCATCGCCTCCTCCGTGGTGACCGGCACGCAGACCGAGGTGGTCTACGACGTGAACTACAGCGACTCCACCGATGACAAGGTCGTATGCCAGCCCGAGCCCGAAACCTCCACCCACGACGTCACCCGCACCGACCGGATCTGGTGGATGCTGGCCCCCAACCCCTTCGTGGCCCTGGGGGACGCCACCGCGCACGTACCGCTTCAGCCGGCCAGCAGGGGCAGCGGCTACAGCGCGTCACCGCTGACGATCTCCGGCAGGATGATCGACGACATGCGCGACCCCAAGCCCGAGCGGGTTGTCCGCAACTACTGCGAGGGGGACGACTCCGATGACGGCTCGCCACAGTCTCCGATGACGAGCAGTGACGACCCGACGACGAACCACCTGGCCTTCTGGCCCGCCAGCCTTGTGGCGCTCATGGCTCTGGGGGCAGGCGGCGTGGTGACGGCCAGTCGGCGCCTGCGCGTCCCGGCCGGCAGGCTGCCGCGCGGCATCCGCCTGGCCTGAGCGTCACTTCCTCCCGCGGCCACCTACCCTCATCGAGCCGGGCACTTCTCGCGTAGCCCTACGGTTTTTCTGTCCGGCTACGCGAGAAATGCCCGGCTCGCCGCAAGGGATAAGTGGCTCTCAGTCAGGCCGTCTTCCACCGGAACAGCCGGGCCCCCAGCAGGCCGCAGACCACCGTCATACCGACGAGCACCGCCAGCGCCGTCCCATAATCCGCCCAGGACCGGCCGGACCACATCCCCTGCACGAGGTCGACCGGGTAGCGGAAGGGCGAGTAGCGGGCCACTCGCTGGACGCCCTGCGGGATCTGGCTCTGGGGGACGAAGGCCCCGGAGGTCATCATGATGACGATGAACAATCCGTTCCCGATCCCGGTGGCGGCGCGGGAGGACGGATAGACGGCGGCCAGCGTGTAGCCCAGCGCCAGGAAGGCCACCAGCCCAAGGGCCGCGGCGGCCAGGACCGCCACCGGGTTGCCCTGGAGCCTCACCCCGAAGCCGAGGGCTCCCACCAGCAGCGCCAGCACGATGCCTACCAGGCTGACGAGGAAGTTGACGGTCAGGTCGGCCGCCACGAAGACCCGCGGGCTCAGCGGCGTAGCCCGCAGGCGAGTCAGGGCCCCGCTCTCGCGCAGCTGGAGCTGGCTGGTGGGCAGGATGATGATGCCGGTCATCCCCACCACGAGGCAGGCGCAGGCCGGCAAGGTGGCGTCCATGAAGCCACGGCCCCCGAACTGGGGGTTGGGCTCGTTGCCGAAGAGCACGCCGAGGATCACCACCAGCAGCGGGGCGAGGATCAGGGTGAAGAACAGGCCGACGGGCTCAGGCAGGGTCGAGCGGGTCAGCATGACGAGCAGGGTTGTATAGGTTCGACGGGTGCGCGTGGTCGGCATGGTCGTATCTCTTCTCAGCGCTCGTTGTCTTGATAGTCGGTTTCAGCGGAGCCTTGACCGGTCATGAGTCCCGGAGGGCGCGCCCGGTGAGGTTGAGGAAGACCTCCTCCAGCCCCGGCGAGTGGGTCTCCATGTCCTGCACGACGACGTCGGCCTGCGCCAGGTGGGCCAGGACCGCCTGAGCGAAAGCGCCCGTGCCGCCGACGACGGTGACGGCGCCGTCGTTGGTCACGGAGGTGACGCCCTCGACGTCGGACAGGCTCGCCGGCGCAGGCGCACCGAGTCTGAGACGGAGCGTGGCCTGGCCACCGTGGGCCGCGATGAGCGCCGGGATCGTGTCGAGGGCGATGACGCGTCCGTGGTCGATGACGGCGACCCGGTCACACAGGGCCTCGGCCTCCTCCATGTAGTGGGTGGTCAGGACCACCGTCTTGCCGCGCTCGCGGATGTCGCGCACGACATCCCACATGGCCAGGCGCGCCTGGGGGTCGAGCGCGGTGGTCAGCTCGTCGAGGAAGAGCAGCTCGGGGTCGTGGACGAGGGCCAGGGCGATGAAGACGCGCTGGCGCTCCCCACCGGAGAGCCGGGCGACGTCGGTCTTCTCCTTGGAGGCGATGCCGAGGCGCTCCAGCAGCGGACGCCAGGGCAAGGACTGGTCGTAGAAGGAGGAGAAGAGCTCGAGGGCCTCTCCGACCCGTAGTCGGGGCAGGAGCGCGGCCTGCTGGAGCTGGATGCCGGTGCGGCGGGCGATCTCGCCGGCATCCTTGACGGGGTGCAGGCCCAGGACGGAGATCTCTCCGGAGGTGGGTTCGTCGAGGCCCTCGATGCTGGAGAGCAGTGTCGTCTTACCAGCGCCGTTGGGGCCGATGATGCCGAAGATCTCGCCGTCGGCGACCTGGAGGCTGACGTCGTCGACAGCGGTGAGGTCGCTGAAGCGGCGGGTGACGTGGTTGCAGGTGACGGCGTTCATCAGAACTCCTGGATGATGTGTCCGTCGAGGTGGATCGCCTCAGCGGGAGGGTTCTGTGCGCCCTCACCCCTCCATCGTCGCACCGTATAACTAGTTTTACAAGTCTTACCGAAGTTGCCGGTTAATTCCCGCGTCAACGAGGCCCCGACCGCCTCCCCGCCTTACATTCGTCGAGCCGGGCATTTCTCGCGTAGCCGGACAGAAGAACCGTGGGACTACGCGAAGAATGCCCGGCTCGGCAAGGAGGCCAGGAGGAGTCTCAGTCCTCGACGCGGCGTCGGCCCTCGAAGGCTCGCCCGAGGGTGACCTCGTCGGCGTACTCCAGGTCAGCTCCCACGGGCAGGCCGGAGGCGAGCCGGGAGACGGGCACGGCCATGGTGCGCAGCATGCGGGTGAGGTAGGCGGCGGTGGCTTCGCCGACGACGTCGGGGTCGGTGGCCAGGATGACCTCCTCGACCTCGCCGGACCCCAGGCGGCCGAAGAGCTCGCGCACGCGCAGATCGTCGGGGCCGACGCCGTTGATGGGGTCGATGGCACCGCCGAGCACGTGGTAGAGCCCCCGGTACTCGCGGGTGCGCTCGATGGCGACGACGTCCTTGGGCTCCTCGACGACGCAGATGACGCGCTGGTCGCGGCGGGGGTCGCGGCAGATCGCGCACTGAGGGGCCTCGGCGATGTTGCCGCAGGTCTCGCAGAAGCGGACCTTGGCCTTGACGGCGCGCAGGGCCTCGATGAGGCGCTCGACGGAGGCCGAGTCGGCGGCGAGCACATGGAAGGCCATGCGCTGGGCGGACTTGGGGCCGATGCCGGGCAGCTCGCCGAACTCGTCGATGAGGTCCTGGACGGCACCTTCGTAGACGGCGGGCATGTCAGCGTCCCTCCTGGGTCACGGTGACCTCCTCGATGACCTGGGCGCCCAGGATGCGCTTGACGACCTCCAGCCCGACAACGCCGGCGTCCTCGGCGTCGGGGTCGTCCTCGCTGGGGGTGTCGTCGGCCAGGGAGTCGGCGCCGGCGTCCTGCGCGGCGGCGCGGGCGGCGGCCATGGCGGCGGCCAGGCGCGAGCCCGCGATGCCCGACGGCGCCCAGGTGGCGTCGTCCTCGGGCGGGGCGCTCGGGGCGCTGGGTTCCTCGGGCGCCGGGCCGGGGCTGAAGGGGCTCGACGGCGTCCCCTCCCAGGTGACGGGGGCCAGGCCGGGCGATCCGGCGGTGACGTCGGGCGCACCGGACGCGCTGCCGGCGGCCGGCGCCTGCGGGGACTGAGCCTGCTGGTAGGACTGGGGAGCGGCCGGGGACGATGCGGCCCCGCCGGGAATCTCCGGCAGGGCGCGCAGACGGTGGACGGTGGCCAGAGGCGCCTCGTCGGGCGCCTGCGCGGCGGGGGCGGAGCGGGACTGCGCGGGTGACTGTGCGGGTGATGGTGAGGCGGGAGCCGGAGTCGGGACCGGCGCGGATGAGGGCTGGGGGCTGGAGGCACTGGGCCGGGAGCCGCCCCGGGGACCGGCGGGAGCGGGGGCCGAGGCGTGCGGGAGGGACACCTCGGGCGCCGGGGCCGCCGACGCGCCCGAGGAGGGTGATCCGCCCGGCGGGGATGACGGCGCTGAGCCCGGTGCGGACCGGGCCTGCACGGTTCCGCCTCCGGGGACGGCGACCGGTCCCCAGCCGTCGTCCGTGTCGGTGCTGCCAGTGCTGTCGGGGGCGGGCGCCGATGCGGGCGCCGGAGCCGAGCCGCCTCCGGGGACCGCGACGGGTCCCCACCCGTCGTCGGGGTCTGTGGGCACCGCGGGGGCCGACGACGTCGGGACCGCGTGGGGGGCGGGTGCAGAAGCAACCGGAGCCGCCGGGGGTGCGGAGGATGCGGAGAAGGCCGGGGCGGCGGGGGAGGCCGGGGAAACGGCCTGGAACTCGGAGGGCGCGGGGGCGGGCTGCAGCGCGCGCGGCTCGGGCGAGGCCGCGGTGGCCTGCGCGGCGGCCCCCGCAGCGGCAGGGTCCCCGGTGGGTCCGATCCGCTCAGCCGGGCCGGAGGGCTCGGCGGCGTCATATCCCGGGTACCCCGGGGCATCGGCGTAGGGGTCGGAGCCCCAGTCGTCGTCGGGCGGGGGCTCGACGATCGGCGAGCCGTCGTCCCAGGTGGTGGAGACGGACCGGCGCGCATGAGCACGGTCGGCGGGATCGATGCCGGCCGACCGGGCCGGTCCGGCAGCGGCCGCATCGGCACGATCGCGAGCGTCAGACTCACCGGCCCCTTCTGCTGCGCTGAAGGTCGGATCGGTCACCGCCGAGTCGTCGTAGGCCCTGTCGACACCGGCGGCGCCCGCCCGGGGGACGGCGGCAGACGGGGCGGAGGACGCACCAGCCCCGGAGGAGTCCTGCGGTGCACCGCCGCCTTGATCGACGCCACCGGCACGACCACCGACAACCGGGTCGGCGACGACCTGCGCGGAGCCCTGGAGCCTGGAGCCGACATCGCCGTCGCTCGCCTGTCCACCGTGAACGGCCGAGTCGACGGCGCTCGCCAGGGGAGCCGGACCGCTTGGGCCTGCACTCGGGGCACCGGCGTCGTGAGCCCCCGGAGCTCCACCATGACCGGCATGACCAGCACCGTCAGGACGGCCAAGGCTGTGGCCTCCACTGCCCGCGTCACCGACTCCGGCGGCTCCACCGCCGAAGCCGCCCGGGCCACCCGGACCGTGCGAGCCGCCGGAGCCTCCCGGACCTCCCGAGCCACCTGACCCGTCGGGACCGTCACCGGCGACGATGGCGTGCACCTCAAGGCGCAGGCCGAGGGCCTGGTGGAGGGCTGCGGAGAAGATGGGACCGTGTCCGCCGTTCTCGAAGGCGCCCACGAGACCGGGCGCGGCGAACAGCAGGGTGAAGACGCCCCCGGAGACGGTGCCCGGCCGGGAGTTGGGGCCGACCAGCGCCCAGGTCGCGCGCCGCGAGCGCTTGGCGGCCTCGAGGACCTCCTCCCAGCGGGTGCGGATCATCTCCGCGTCGGCCGCCTCGGCCCCGCCAGGACCGCCGGCGGCACCACGCCCCTGGGTCGTGGGGGCCGCCGGCGCGCTCGGGGCCGCCGGGGCGCCGGCCTGTCCGGCTGCGTATGAGGGCTGCTCGACCGGCTGTTGGGGCGGCGCGGCCGCGGCGGACGGCGCCGAGAGCCCTGACGGGGCGGGGGACGAGGACGCGGCGGAGGCTGCCGGCCCGTGGGACGGGGCGCCGTCGTTGGGGCCGTCCCAGCTGACGGCGGATCCGGCCTGCGGAGCCTGCGCAGCCGACGTCGCTCCCGCGGCGGGCGCCGAGGGCGCGTTCGGGGCCGACGCCGACGCCCGTGGCGCCGCCCCTGTCGGGGCACCACCCGGCTCGTTCCAGCCGTCCGCGTTCGAGGCCTGTCCCCAGCCGTCGTCGGCCTGAGGGGTCTGAGGGGCCGGGGGCGCCCCGGGCGCCGCGGCGGGGGCTGCGCTCCCGTCATTCCCCGCTCCCCCGGTGTTCTCGGGCCACTGGCTCCCGCGCCGTCCGGCGGCGTCCGCGGAGGCCTGTCGGGCGATCTGGGCGGCCATCTCGCGCCCGGATCCGGCGGGTATACCGCCAGAGGCGTTGGCAGCGCCCGCCCCGGGAGCGAGCGACGACGTCGGCCCTGCGGCCCCGGCCTGCCCGGGCGCTCCTCCCGGGCCCGCGGCGCCACCGGCCTGGGCGTGACCGGCCGGGATGAGCAGGCGGGCCACGAGCAGCTCGAGCTGGAGGCGGGGGGAGGTGGCGCCGACCATCGCCGTGAGGGCCTGGGCGGTGGTGTCGGCGGCCCGCGAGAGGGCCGCGGCCCCCATGGTGCGGGCCTGGAGGTCCATGCGCTCGAGCTCGTCGAGAGGCATGGAGCCGAGCGCCGCTCCGGCCTCGGAGCCGGCCAGGGCGATGACGAGGAGATCGCGCAGGCGGGCGAGCAGGTCCTCGACGAAGCGCCTGGGGTCGTGCCCGGAGGAGACGACCCGGTCGACCACCCGGAAGACGCCGGCGCCGTCGGCCGCCGCGATCGCGTCGACGCACTGGTCGAGCATGGTGGTGTCGGTGTAGCCGAGCAGGGCGACGGCCCGCTGATAGTCGACGCCGCCGTCGTGCGCACCGCCGATGAGCTGATCCATGACGGACAGGGTGTCGCGCACGGAGCCGCCGCCGGCGCGCACCACGAGGGGGAAGACGCCGGGGCCGATCTCGACGCCCTCGGCCCGGCACAGCTGGCCCAGGTAGCCCTCGAGGACGTCCGGCGGGACGAGGCGGAAGGGGTAGTGGTGGGTGCGCGAGCGGATCGTGCCGATGACCTTCTCGGGCTCGGTGGTGGCGAAGATGAACTTCACGTGCGCGGGCGGCTCCTCGACGAGCTTGAGCAGCGCGTTGAAGCCCTGGGCGGTGACCATGTGGGCCTCGTCGAGGATGAAGATCTTGTAGCGGTCGCGGGCCGGGGCGAAGGCGGCGCGCTCGCGCAGGTCGCGGGCGTCGTCAACGCCGTTGTGGCTGGCGGCGTCGATCTCGACGACGTCGAGGCTGCCGGGGCCGCCGGTGGCCAGGTCCCGGCAGGAGGGGCAGGTGCCGCAGGGGGTGTCGGTGGGGGCCTGGGCGCAGTTGAGGCAGCGGGCCAGGATGCGCGCCGACGTCGTCTTGCCGCAGCCGCGCGGGCCGGAGAAGAGGTAGGCGTGGGTGACCCGGTCGGCCCGCAGCGCCGCCATGAGCGGAGCGGTGACATGGTCCTGCCCGATGACCTCCTGGAAGGCGTCGGGACGGTAGCGGCGGTACAGAGCGGTGGTCACGGGCCGAGCCTAATCGGCCGGGCCGACCCCGTGCGAGGCGCCGGGCACGTCAGGTGCGCACCGAGCGACTCACGTCGGAGGGCTCGACCGGCGTCGGCGGGAGGAACGGCGGAACAACGGGGAAACGAGGATCGGCGCCGAGGCATGATCCAGGGCGTACTCCACGAACCTCGGGTGCCCCTGGCCGGGGGTTAGCCGCACTGCACGATACGTCAACCGTCGTGGAGTACCGCCAACCTTCCTCCAGTGGCCCCCAGACGTCGTGCAGTGCGGGCGAGTGGGCCTGCCGCCACGAGGAGCCCTCACGTGCCATCCCACCCGGGCCTCGCACAGTACAGGCGGGTGGGCTCAGCGGGCCGCACCGACGTCGTGCTGAGCCCGAGGCGGCGGGGCATGGGCCGAGCGAGGACGTACCTTTGAGGCGAGGACTGCGCTTTCCCGCAGGTTACTGAGGTCCGCCCCCAGTCGTCTGCGAGAAAGGTACGTCCCCGACGGGAAGCGCAGTCGCCGATAGCTCCTCGATGCGCGCTCCGGGTCTTTCCGGACTCTTCCGCGCTCCCGGCCCGATCCCTCGGCACCCAGGAACGTGAGGACCCCTCGTGCACCCGCCAGAGCCCGCTTACCCTTGCTACCTTCCGGTCCTGGGGGATTCGCTGGATGACGCCGCACGAGGGGCCGAGCGAGAGACTACCCGATCGGGGCCCCGGTTGCGAACCGGCTTCACTCGCCTCTGATCGCGCGGACGCACCATAGAGCCCCGGGACTGCCCCCTTGGCATCAAGTCTTGGAGGCCCAAGGTGCGTCCGCGCGGGAACCGGTGGCCACGTCTCCCGGTCCGGGCCGCTCCCGGTCAGGGCCGCTCCCGGTCAGGGCCGCTCCCGGTCAGGGCCGCTCTCGGTCAGGGCAAGCAGATCGGGCCAGCGGATCCGGCCTCGCGTGACAGATCCCACCGCCCCGGACTGGCCCCGGAGATGGGCGGTCCGATATATTCCTTTCTCGTTGCACGCGGTTGTCGCCGCATGGAGCACCTGGAGGATTCGCCTAGTGGCCTATGGCGCACGCTTGGAAAGCGTGTTGGGTGCAAGCCCTCGGGGGTTCGAATCCCCCATCCTCCGCCACCAACCCCGGGATCCGCACGATCCCGGGGTTTTGTCATGGTGCAAGGGCGGGTGCCGGGCCCCCTCAGGCGCCCGACGACGAGCTCAGGAGTACCTCTCCTCGAAGTGACGCTCGAGGGACTCCAGGGTGTGACCGAAGGTCTCGGGCAGGAACCTGGCGTAGAAGGCGAGCGTGAGCGCGTTGATGACGGCGAAGACGAAGAAGGTGTTGCCCTGGACCGCCGCGATGAGGTTGGGGAAGGCGAAGGCCACGATGACGTTGCCCATCCAGTTGCAGAACACGGCCACCCCGTTGGCCAGGCCGCGCACCCGCATCGGGAACATCTCGGCGAGCATGAGCCAGAAGGTCGGGCCGATGAAGCACTGCATGGAGAACAGGAACGTCAGCATGAACAGCAGGACCAGGTAGCTCCGGGTCACCGAGGCGGGCAGGAGGAACATGAACCCGAGCATCACCAGGGAGACGACGACGCCGGTCTGACCGATGATCATCATGCGTTTGCGCGGCAGCCGCTTGAGGAAGCCGATACCGATGGCGACGGCGACGACGGAGACGACCCCGTTGGCGATGGTCGCCACGAGGGCGGCCTGAGTGCCCAGTCCGGTGGTCTCCAGGATCGTCGGGGCGTAGTACATGATGCCGTTGACCCCCGTCAGCTGGGACAGGGCGGCCAGCCCGATGCCGATGAGGGTGATCCTGCGGATCCACGGAACCCGGAAGTCGCTCCACGCCCCGGAGCCGATCCTGGCCTCCTCCTCGACCCGTCGAGCGATGTCCTCGCCCTCGGCCTCCACCTCATCGGGCATGCGGACCTCGTTGAGGACGGCCCACATCTCCTGGGTACGCCGCTTGTTGGCGAGCCAGCGGGGGGACTCGGGCAGCAGGTGGATGCCGATCCACAGCGCGATCGCCGGCACCGAGCAGATGACGAGCATCCAGCGCCACACGTGGGCGTGGGGCCACATGATCGCGATGAAGGCGTTGAAGGAGTATGCGAGCAGCTGGCCGGTGACGATCATGAGCTCGTTGCGAGCCACCATCGTTCCTCGGATGGCGACGGGCGCCATCTCGGACAGGTACACGGGGACCGTGGCGCTGGCGCCTCCGACCGCCAGCCCGAGCAGAAAGCGGAAGCACACGAGCACCGCATAGTTCGGGGACAGGGCGCAGCCCAGGGCGGCCAGGAGGAAGATGACGGCCACGGTCATGATGTTCTTCCTACGCCCGTAGCGGTCGGACAGACGCCCGCCGATCACGGCGCCGAAGGCCGCCCCCAGGGTGAGGCTGGAGGTGACGATCGACTGCTGGAAGGCGCTGAGCCCGAGTCCGCCCTCGGAGGCCCCCTTGGCGAGAAAGGGAAGCGCGCCGGAGATGACGCCGGTGTCGTACCCGAGGAGGAGACCACCGAGGGTCGCGATAGTGCGGATGGTGAACAGGCGCTTGTCGACTCTTCTGCGATCGGAGACCGCGGTTACTGCACTCATGAGGATCTCTCCCCCGAGACGGAGAAGGTGTCGATGAACTGGTCGAGAGCAGCCTCGGACACGGCCGTCGAACCGTTCTCGCCCTCACCGGTGGCGAAGGCCTCCATGGCCACGGTGCCGCGGTAACCGGCGGCGGCCAGGGCCTCGGAGACGGCCCGGTAGCTGATCTCGCCGGTGCCGGGCTGGGCGCGGCCGGGGACGTCGGCGACCTGGATCTCGCCGATGAGCGGCAGGCACTGCCGGCACAGCTCGATGAGGTTCCCCTCCCCGATCTGCGCGTGGTAGAGGTCGAGGTTCATCCGCAGGTGGGGAGAGTCGACCGCAGCGACGAGGGCACGGGTGTCACGGGCGAGCGCAAAGGGGCAGCCGGGGTGGTCGACGGCGGTGTTGAGGTTCTCCAGGGTGAAGATGCGGCCGTGGCGCTCGCCGAGCTCGGCCAGGCGCCGGCAGGTGTCGACGGCGCGCAGCCAGTCGGTCGGGCTGGGATGTGCGTTGGCGACCACGGGGATGCCGCCCTCACCGAGACCGGTCCCGTGGACGTTGAGCCGGGGGCAGTCGATCGTCTCGGCGGCCTTGAGCGAGTCCTCCGCGGTGGACAGGATCCGGGTGACTCCGTCGTCGGTGGTGAGATCGCCCTCGACGTAGCCGGTCATGGAGACGATCTCGACGCCGTCGGCGCGCCGTGCCGCAAGCGCCGTGAGATCCTTGGCGGTCCAGTCCCAGATCTCCACCTTGAGGCCGCGAGCGGCAATGGCGTCGACGCGCTCGAGGAAGGGCTTGTCGAGGTAGATCATCTCGGCGCAGGCGGCGAGGGTGAAGGCGTTGTCGGCGGGAACGGTCACGGGGCTCATCGGGCGACCTCCTCCAGGGTGACGACGGCGGTGTCGAGAAGGCCTGCTTCACGTGTGTCGGGGCGGACGGGCAGGGCGGTGGGCACGATGACTCCTTCGTCATGAGGGTTTCCGGCGGCCTCTGTGCCGCCTCCTGACACCAACGAGACTAGGACGTTCTAGTGATATACCAGCATTGAGGATCACAACTCTGCAACCTGATCCCACCTATTTCCTAATATTTCAACAGTCTATGCCGAGCACCTCTCGAACGATCGTTCTAGAATTCTAGACGTTACAGTCCACTCGGGAGACCGCGGCAGCTCAGGCGAAGGAGGACCATGGCGCGAGGACGCAGCAAGCGGGTGACGCTCCTCGATGTCGCCAAGGAGGCGAACTGCTCAGTCTCACTGGCCTCGATCGTCATGCGGGACGCGACCGGGGCCTCGGAGGAGACCAGACGTCGGGTCAAGGCGGTGGCGGCACGCCTGGGATATCGCCCCGACCAGCGAGCACGCGCCCTGCGCTCGGCGAGGTCGGGCCTCATCGGCGTCACCTTCGGCGTCCACCAGCCCTTCCACGCGGAGATCGTCGACGGCCTGTACGCAGCCGCCGAGTCCGGCGGGCACGAGCTGGTGCTCTCGGCGGTCGTCGGCGCCGTCGACGACCGCAGGGCAGCGGAGACGCTCCTGCGGGATCGTTGTGAGGCCCTGATCATGATCGCGCCCTCCCTGGGCATGGGGCGCCTGCGGGTGCTTGCGGACGAGGTTCCCGTCATCGCCGTCGCACGCCCGCTGTCATGCCCCGGCGTCGACGTCATTCGCATCGATGACCGGGGCGGAATCGTCATGGCGGTTGACCATCTCGCCGACCTGGGGCATCGGCGGATCGTGCATGTTGATGGTCGGACCGCACCGTCGAGCACCGAGCGAAGCACCGGCTACCTCCAGGCGATGGAGGCGCACGGCCTCAAAGCGGAGTCGGCCATCATCCCCGGGGGCCTCGAGCAGGCCGACGGCGTCCGGGCGGCCCGGGAGATCCTGGCCGGAGGCACCCTGCCGACGGCGATCACGGCCTTCAACGACCGACTCGCCTTCGGCATCATTCAGGGCCTCTTCATGGCCGGCGTCAAGGTGCCCGAGCAGGTGAGCGTCGTCGGCTTCGACAATGCCCGCAGGTCGGACACCAGCCTCGTTCCGCTGACCACCATTGACCAGAATCCCTCTCTCATGGCCCGGCTGGCACTGGAGCGAGCCGTGGGACGTGCCGCGGACCGCTATCTGCCCACGCAGCAGGTGCTCGTGCCGCGGCTGGTGGAGAGGGCCTCAACCGGCCCCGCGGCCCCCTGAGTCGCCTCCCCGCCGAACGGCAGATTGGTACCTCTCCCCATCGACGCGACGACGCGCTCCTGCCACGGTTAACCCATGCGCACGAAAACCTCTGCCCTCATCGCTCTCCCCACTGCACTCCTGCTCGCCCTCAGCCTCAGCGCCTGTGACGAGGAGTCCGTGAGCACCACGCCCACGGACTCCTCGTCGTCAAGCAGCTCCGACTCGTCCGCCTCCACGAAGGACAAGGACTCCAAGGACTCCGAGGACTCCGACGACGCCTCGGCCACCCCCTCATCCAAGGCCGGCTCCAGCGCCAGCGCCGACGGCAGGACCGTCTCCATCGGCGACCTCAAGACCGGCGACTGCGTCAGCGAGATGGTCGACGAGACCAGGGGCGGCCGGACGGGCACCAGCGAGGCGAAGGTTGTCGACTGCTCCGCCCCGCATCAGTACGAGATGATTGGAACGGCTCAGTCCACCGCCTCCAGCTACGCCGAGTCGAACACCCCCGAGGAGATCTCCACGGTCTGCGAGCCGCTGCTGCAGTCCTATGTGGGGTCGCCCTCCAAGGCCGAGAACTATATGGTGGCCGCTCTGACCCCCATGCAGTCCTCGTGGGATCAGGGCGATCACGAGTTCACCTGCTTCGCCCAGAACGAGGATGATTCCCCATTGAACAAATCCATCAAGAACTCCTAGTCTGTCCTCGTCGAGCAGGACACAGGATCTCAATCGGCAGGCGGGCCGCCGTCCGGGAGCAACGGCTCACTCCTTGACTCACCTGGCATTCCCCGTCCTGCCACCCACTCCGGCCGGGTGGCGACTCTCCGTCTCTCCGTCTCACGTCGCCACCCGGTCCTCATCCCGGATTTTTCAACCGCACCCCACCCGCGATCAGAATCCCGCGGAAAACCGGCACAATCCCGCCATTGTGACTGTTACGGTTCGGTATATGCGCACCCTGACCACGCTCCTCGCTCTTCCAGTCGCCGCCGCCCTGACCATGGGACTGTCCTCCTGCAGCCTGTTCTCCTCGGGCACCTCCACCGCCACCAAGGACCTCGAGGTCGGGAACTGCTACAACACCGTGAGCAACAAGGCCGGCGGGAACAACCCGGTCGGCGAGGTCACGGTGGTCGACTGCGCCAAGGCCCACACCTACGAGGTCATCGCCCAGACCACCTTCCCCGACGACGTCGACAAGCTTCCCAACGAGGGCTCGATCAAGTCCCTGGGCGAGGGCTTCTGCCAGGGCGAGGAGTTCACCAAGTACGTCGGGGTCGACGCCGCCAGCTCCGGCTACCAGATCGAGTACCTCTCCCCCAGCGACGACACCTGGGCCAAGGGAGACCGCAAGATCAGCTGCGTCGTCGCCCAGGGTGACAAGTCGGAGGTCAAGGGCTCGGCCAAGAACTCCAAGAAATAGCCCCGCCGGTTCTCTCAGCGGGCCCGGATCCGCTGACGACGCCGGTCCCCGGCGACATCCGGGGACGACGGCGTCCCGTCGGGTACCGGCCCGAGCCCCGCCAGCAGCTCCTCGCCCGTCGTGCCGCTGCTCGCTCCGCCCCGCTGCTCGTCCTCGGCCGCGACGGCACCGGTCCCGTCCGCCTGCTCGGGCTCCCCCGGCCCGGTGCTGTCCTGCGCCATGAGGGCGGTGGAGATCATGAGCTTGATGCGGTTGAGCTGGTTGACCTCGCTGGCGCCGGGGTCGTAGTCGATGGCGACGATGTTGGCCCGGGGGTAACGGCGTCGGACCTCTCGGAACATGCCCTTGCCCACCACGTGGTTGGGCAGGCAGGCGAAGGGCTGGCAGCACACGATGTTGGGCACGTCGTGCTCGATGAGCTCGATCATCTCGCCGGTGAGCAGCCATCCCTCGCCGGCCTGGTTGCCCAGCGAGAGCACCTTCGAGGCCTTGCGGGCCAGCTCGGCCGTGGAGGGCTCGACGTCGAAGGTGCCGCCGGCGGCGCGCAGCGCGGCTCGGGCCGGAGCCTGGAGCTGCTCGATGAACCAGACGGCCGCCTTCTTCTTGGCCACGGACTCCTTGCCGATGCCGTAGGCCTGCGCCTCCCACTGGGCGGTCACCAGCCCGGACAGGAAGAACGGCAGGAGCCCGGGGACGACGGCCTCGCAGCCCTCGGCCTCGATGACGTCGACGACGTGGTTGTTGGCGTCGGGCTGGAACTTCACGAGGATCTCGCCGACGACGCCGACGCGCGGGCGGCGGGGCCCGTCGCGCCGGGGCAGGTCGTTGAACTCGCGGACCATCTCCCGCAGCAGGCGGCGGTAGCCGATGCGTCCGCCCCAGGTGGCCGAGCGGCCCCGGTGCTCGAAGTACTCGCCGATGATGCGGTTCCAGCGCTCGACGAGCTCCTGGGTGGAGCCGGCGACCGCCTCGTAGGGGCGCACGCGCAGCAGGCAGGTGTTGAGGGTGTCGCCGATGATGATGCCCTGAAGCATCTTGAGCCCCATGGTGGCGGTCAGCTCGAATCCGGGGTTGGACTCGATGCCCTGCAGGGAGATCGCCACGACCGGCACCTGCGGGTAGCCGGCCTCGCGCAGGCCCTTGCGCAGCATGGCGGCGTAGTTGGTGGCGCGGCAGATGCCGCCGGTCTGGGAGATGGCCACGACGCAGGCGTCGGGGTCGTGGCTGCCGTCGGTGAAGGCGCCGATGAGCTGGCCGATGACCATGATGGCGGGGAAGCAGGCGTCGTTGTTGACGTAGCGCAGCCCCACCTCGAGGTCGTCGCGGCTGGCGGACTCCAGCAGCTCCACCTGGTAGCCCAGGCGCCGCATGAGCGGCTCCAGGGGCCGGAAGTGCACGGGGCTCATCTGGGGCATGAGGATGGTGTGGGTGGCGCGCATGGCCTCGGTGAAGACCGGGCCGGTGGCCCCCGGCAGCTCTCGAGCCCCGGCGGTGCTGCCGGCGGCGCCCGCCTCGGGCCGGCCGGCAGCGTTGACGGTCTTCTCAGCGGGCTCGCCCCCAGCCTTCTCGGTGCTCTTCCCTGCGGGTCGACCGGCGGTCGTCTCGGTGGGCCCCTCGGCGGGGGCGGTCGTGTCGATCTCGACGGCGGCGCCCTCCAGGTCGTCCTCAGACGCGGTCCCCTCAGTGGCCTCCTCGACGTGAGTCGCCTTCCCGGCGGCCTTGTCCGCGGCGCGGGCCTCGGAGGCGGCGGCCAGGGAGCGCAGGCGGATGGTGGCGGCGCCGAGGTTGGAGACCTCGTCGATCTTGAGGCTGGTGTACACGCCCCCGGCGGACTCCAGGATCTCCTGGACCTGGTCGGTGGTCAGGGCGTCGACGCCGCAGCCGAAGGAGTTGAGCTGGACGAGCTCGAGGTCGTCACGGGTCGTGACGAGCTCGGCGGCCTGGTAGAGGCGCGAGTGGTAGGCCCACTGGTCGCGCACCCGCAGGTGCGGGGTGACGCCCGGGGTGGCCACGGGTTCGGGGGTGGGCAGGCCGACGCCGGTGACGTCGGACCAGTCGGCGGGTGCCTGCGGGTCGGTCCCTGTCTGGCCCACCCGACGACGCAGTGCGGCCACGGCCCGGCTGAGCGCCCCGGTGGCGACGGCGTGCTCGGCGCCGTCGCCGGGGTCGGGGGCCTGGGCCTCGTCCTTGGCGGGCGGCGATCCGGCCTGGCGGGCGATGGCGGCCCAGTCGGTCTTCTTGGGCTTCCTGGGCTTCTTGGGCCGGGCCGGGCGTTTGCCGGCCCCGGCCTTCCCGTCCTCACCGCTCTCCGCGCTCCCCCCGGGTTTCCCGGGCTCCCCGGTGGTCTCGGCAGCCGTCTTGCCGGAGGCTCGGTCGCCACCGGACCTGGACCGAGCCGCTCGGGAGCCGGCGGCAGAAGGACTGACGGACCCGGTGGATGCCTCCGCGGATGCTTCACCGGACCTCTCAGCGGGCACCTCAGTTCCGGCCCCGGGACTCGCCGCTTCAGTCGGGCCGGTCGCCGCGGCGTCGGGCTCGGGCAGGAGGGAGTCCTCGGACAGGACGGCCAGGCCCAGGGTGTTGATGACGTCGGGGACGCCGTGGTTGATCTCGGGGTCGATGTGGTAGGGCCGCCCGGCCAGGACGATTCCCTTGCGGCCGTGCTCCTCCATCCACCTCAGGGCGCGGCGGCCCTCGGCGCGCACGTCGGCCTTGAAGGCGGCGTCCTCGGCGAAGCCCGCGGCCACGGCCCGGCGGGCCTCGGGCAGGGTGACGTCCCAGTCGGCGAGAACCTCGACGAGCCGTTCGGCCAGGGTGGCGGGGTCGGCCAGGTTGAGGAAGGGGGCGAGCATCCGCACGCCTGAGCCACCGGATCCAGCGGCTCCCTCGACGCCGTCGGGCCCTTCCCGCCTGCCGTCGCGCACGGCCTCGACGTTGTTGCGGATGACCTCGGGGTAGGTGGCCACGATCGGGCAGTTGAAGTGGTCGGCGGCGCCCTGGACGAGCTCGCGCTCGTAGAAGACGCAGGGGAACCAGATCGTGGTGATCCCCTTGGCGATGAGGGCCTCGATGTGGCCGTGGGCGAGCTTGGCCGGGTAGCAGACGTTCTCCGAGGGGATCGTGTCCATGCCCGACTCGAACAGCTCGTGGTTGGAGCGCCCCGAGATCATGACGCGGAAGCCCAGCGAGGTGAGCACCGTGAACCACAGGGGGTAGTTCTCGTACATGCCCAGCACCCTGGGGATACCGATGTCCCCGCGCGTGGCCGCGCCCTCCAGCAGACGCCGGTAGGAGAAGGCCCGCTTGTACTTGTAGTCGTAGAGGTTGGGCAGGTCGGACTTGGTGGCGCGCCGCTCCTGGGTGGCGCCCCGTTCGCAGCGGTTGCCGGAGATGTGGCGCTGGCCGTCGTTGAAGGTGGTGATGGTCAGCTGGCAGTGGTTCTGGCACAGCTTGCAGGTGGCGGTCTCGGTGGTCAGGCTGAAGCGGGAGAGCTCGCCCAGGCTCATGAGGCCCGAGGGCACGCCGGCGTATGAGGCCCGGGCGCTCAGGGCCGCACCGAAGCAGCCCATGAGGCCGGCGACGTCGGGGCGCACCACCTCCCGGCCGGTGAGCAGCTCGAAGGCCCGCAGGACCGCGTCGTTGAGGAAGGTGCCGCCCTGGACCGAGACGCGCTCGCCGAGCTGGTCGGCGTCCTTGAGCTTGATGACCTTGTACAGGGCGTTGCGCACCACCGAGTAGGACAGCCCCGCGCTGATCTCCCCCACGGTGGCCGACTCGCGCTGGGCCTGCTTGACCGAGGAGTTCATGAACACGGTGCAGCGGCTGCCCAGGTCCACCGGCCGCTCGGCGTGCAGGGCGGCCTCGGCGAACTCGCCGATCTCCAGGCCCATCGAGCGGGCGAAGGTCTGCAGGAAGGAGCCGCAGCCGGCCGAGCAGGCCTCGTTGACGCTGATGGAGTCGATCGCGTCACCCTTGATGCGCAGGTACTTCATGTCCTGGCCGCCGATGTCGATGACCGAGGTGACCCCGGGGTTGAGGTAGGCCGCCGCCCGGTAGTGCGCCATCGTCTCGACCACGCCCTCGTCGATGCGCAGCGCCGCCTTGACCAGGGACTCCCCGTAGCCGGTGACGCAGGAGCGCACGATCCGCACCCCGTCCGGGATCTCGCGGTGGATACGCCGCAGGATCTCCACGGCGGCCGTCACCGGGTCGCCCTCGTTGCCGGCGTAGTGCTCCCACACGATCCGCCCGCGCGCGTCCAGGACGACGGCCTTGATCGTCGTCGAGCCGGCGTCGATCCCCAGGAAGCAGTCGCCGTCGCGGTGCTCCGCGGTCCCGCTCGCCCCCGGCGCCGACGCCGCAGCGGACACCTCGTCGTCGAGATGGTCGTCAAGATGGTCGTCGAGCTCGTCGTCCGGACCGCTCGGCTCGGCCGTCCCCGTGGCGGCCTCGGCGGGGACCGGCCAGGGGGCCCGCTCGATACGGGCGCGGGCGTGGCGCTCGCGGAAGGCCTCCAGCTCGGCGTCGTCGCGGAAGAGCGGGCGCATCCGGGAGGTGCCCAGGGACAGGGCCTTGCGGGTGGCCAGCCGGGTGGACAGCTCCGAGATCGGCGTCGGCTCCCCCGAGGAGAGCAGGGCGGCGCCGATGGCGACGTAGAGCTGGGCGTTGTCGGGGCAGGTGAAGGAGTCGACCTGATCGGCCAGGGTCCGCTCAAAGGCGGCGCGCAGCTGGGGCAGGAAGTGCAGCGGCCCGCCCAGGAACATGACGTGGCCGCGGATGGGGCGCCCGCAGGCCAGGCCCGCGATGGTCTGGGTGACGACGGCCTGGAGGACGGAGGCGGCCAGGTCCTCCCCGGCTGCGCCCTGATTGATGAGCGGCTGGAGGTCGGACTTGGCGAAGACGCCGCAGCGCGAGGCGATGGGGTAGAGCGTCGTGTAACGCGAGGCCAGGTCGTCCAGCCCTGCGGCGTCGGTGTGGAGGAGCTGGGCCATCTGGTCGATGAAGGCGCCGGTGCCGCCCGCGCAGGTGCCGTTCATGCGCTGCTCCGGCGTGGGGTGGAGGTAGGTGATCTTGGCGTCCTCGCCGCCGAGCTCGATGATGACGTCGGCCTGCGGGTCGCACGCGCGCACGGTCTCGGTCTCGGCGATGACCTCCTGGACGAAGGGCAGGCCCATGAGGGTGGCCAGGGACAGGCCGGCGCTGCCGGTGACGGCCCCGCGCACGACGGCGTCCGGGTAGGCCCGGCCGAGCTCCCCCAGCAGCCGGGTCAGCTCGCCGCGCACGTCCGCGTTGTGGCGACGGTACTCAGCAAACAAGGGGGACACGGGAGGCGCCGACTCGGCCTGAGAACCCGAAGCTACCTCGGGCAGGAGGACGAGCTTGATGGTGGTCGAGCCGATGTCCAGCCCCATCCGCAGGACCCTCGAGGTACCGCCGGGCACCGGCGCCGTCGGTTGCGCAGCCGGTCCCGCGGCCACGGAGGAGTCGGTTTTCCGCACGCTGGAGACAGGATCGGGAACGGACATGCTTCACCTCGGCGGGCACCTGCGCCGGCCCCCTGTGAGCCGACGGCGATGTGGGCTGGGCACCACCGTATCGAGACACCCCACCAGCCTCAACGGCGTTGAAATACCCTCCCTCCACCCTCGTCGCCCGCCGCGCTTCTTGGCGGGATGACGCGCAAGACCCCCATCGCAGCCATGCCGCTCACACCGAGAATCTGAACGACGTTGAATATCGCACCGATAGTGTTCTCTAAAAATAGGGCGGTCGTCACATACCGCCGCGCCCCTCGACCTCGCTCAAGTGCCGTGTTCTCCCGGAACTTCCCCGGTTTCCGCCGGGGCGCCCCCGACCAGCGACGGCGGCACTCGTAATCTCCTGGAGTGACCAGTGATGCCGTCAGCGCGCCGCAGCCGAGCGCCGTGCCCGAGGAGGAGACGCTCGAGCCCGCCCGTCCCGGCCGTGCACGCCGTCGAGGGCCGCGACGTCGGCCGGAGACCGGCAGCACCCAGACGCCCTCCACACGAGAGGCGATCCTGAAGGCCGCGCGCGAGTCCTTCCTGGCGCAGGGCTACGAGGGCACGACGATCCGGGCGGTGGCGCGCACGGCCGGGGTGGATCCGGCGCTCGTGTCGTACTACTTCGGCTCCAAGGGGGACCTGTTCGGAGCGGCCGTCAACCTGCGGGTGCGGGCGAGCGAGGAGATCGCGGCCGCCGTCAGCGGCGACCTGCGCTCGGCCGGCCCCCGCCTCGTGCGGCTGTCACTGACCGCCTGGGACGACGCCGCGGGCGGGGCGACCTTCCGCACCCTGCTGCGGTGGATGGCCACGGATGTCAGCGCCCCGGAGGCGATCCAGAGCTACGCGACCGAGCAGATCGCCGTCCCGATGGCCGAGGCCCTCAAGCAGTCGGGGCTGTCGGGGGTGTCGGCGCGTGAGAGGGCCACCCTGGCCGGATCTCAGCTGGTGGGGCTGGCCATGATCCGTTACGTGCTGCGCCTCGACCCGATCGCGAGCGCGAGCGTCGATCACCTGGTGGAGGTCGTCGGGCCGACGATCCAGCACTACCTCACCGGCCCGCTGCATCCCAGATGACCTGCCCGCCGGAGGCCCGGAGCGGCGCCGGCCGCGTCAGCGCGCCACGTCACCGCCGGACATGCGCATGTAGACGTAGGCCGTCATGAGAGCGACCATCGGACCGGTGATGAGCCAGCCAACGGCGGTCAGCATACCGACGAGATGGATCACACCGAGGACGAGCAGCACCACGGGCGCGTTCCCGCCCTGTTTCATGAGGCGACACGAGCGGCCGATCGCCGTGAAGCAGGAGCAGCCCTCATTCATGGCCGCCATCGCCGTCACCCAGAAGAAGTAGCCGGCCACCACGCCACCGAAGGGGACGAGTGAGGCGACCACGCTCGCGAGTCCGACGAGCACGAGGGCCGCAGCCGCGTCGAAACCATTGGGCGGCGCGACGAAGGACCGCAACGTCACTCTCTCCCCACGGGCGACCCGCAGGGCCGCGCTCTGAATCCCCAGGTACATGATCAGCGCCCAGACCAGCACCCCCGGGATCCCGATCGCGGCATTGAGCGAGTCATCGTCAACCAGGCTGAGGAGGCCCCCCACCACCAGGCCCATGCCGGCGAGGGACAGCGGGATCCAGGCGATGATGAGGGGGTTGGCGAAGGTCTTGGACCATGCCCATTTCACGGCGTCGCCCACCTCGATCCGCGGCACCGGAGGCCGCGGGGAAGGCATGTAGGCAGGAGTCTGCGGGTAGCCGTAGGCGGCGTCGGCGCCCGCCGTCGGAGGCATGTCGCCGCCGTAGTGACCGCCACTGATCGGGGCGCCGGGAGAGTACGGAGAATCGGACACGAGATCTTCCTTCTGGGCGGACTGAGATGAGAAGTGGTCTAACGTCTAACGGAGCTGCAGGGCAGGACGGCCCACCAGCCGCCGCGACCCCGCATCCTCATCGCCTCCCGAGCCCGTTGGGGGTACTGCGTCCCGGGCGTCGTCGGACCGGAGCCCCGCCATCCAGGCGGGGAGTCGGTCCAGCTCACGGGGGAAGAGTCTCAGCTCCGCCGCGCAGTCGTCACGGGTGCACGGCGGGACGAGGTCGGGGCGGCGCTCGTAGTCGAAGTCGGTGGTGAGCTCGCCGTCGCGCGTACTGATTGACAGGAAGGCCCAGGTCCAGGCGGCGCCGTCGGCGCGGGTCGTGGAGTCCCGCAGGGCGACGGCGTCGTGAACGAGCTCATCGGGGACACCGCCCTCCACCCACTCGAGCCGACGCCGAAGGCCGGTCTTGCGCAGCACCCGGTTGGCGCAGGCGACTCGCTCGCCCAGCGCCTCGATCTCCACCACCATCTCCAGCGAGTCGGTCCGACGCAGCCAGGCGGCCCACCGACTCGCGAGGCCATCGAGGGCGCTGGTCGCGGACTCCTCGGGACTCTTCACCTGCTCACCCACGAATACACCTTCCTGGTCCCAGCGGGCTCGACACATGGACTCGGGCGCATGCGTTCGCCCCGGCTGAAAACCGGGGCGAATGCATGCATATGGTCACGAACCGGTCAGGTCCGGCTCAGAAGGTCTCGTAGCGCGCGGAACTGAGGAAGACGCCGTGGCCGGTCTCGGTGTTGCGGCAGGTCATGCCGGTCTCCTCCGAGCTGCACACCCAGGAGCCGAAGGCGACGGACTGGCCGTACTCGATCACCTGGGGCGAGGATCCGGCGCCACGGAAGGACTCGTCCAGGGAGAAGGCGCCCTCGCCACGGCCGCCGAGCTGGGGCGTGTCACCGCTGCTCAGATCGAACCACCACTTGGGCGAGCCCATCTCGTCCTGGCCGTAGGTGCCGTCGGAGCGGTAGGACAGCACGCCGCAGCCCGCGAAGTGGGCGGACAGGTCGCAGCCGATGTTGCCCGACGGCGAGACGATCATGGCGGTCTTCTCCGAGACGAGGTTGTCCGGAACGAAGGACGTGGCCTGCGGGGTTGCGGGGTCTGCCGGCTCAGCGGGCGCCGGCGCGGGGGTCGTCTGGTCGGCGCTGCCGGAGCCGTCGGCGGGCGGCTGAACGGGCGAGGCGGGCTCGGGTGAGGACTGAGCCTGGGGAGCCGCGGGCTGCGCCTGCGGGGAGGCCCCGGCCTGAGGATCGCTGGAGCCGCTCGTCTCGGGGGCCTTGGAGGCGCCGCCGCTCTGCTTGCCGGAGGCGCTCGGCGCGTCCGTCTTCCCGGGGGTCGCGGCCTTGTCGGTGCCGGTACCGCTGGCGGCCGGACGGGGCTCGTTGGCACGCGGACTCGACGGGCGGGCGTTGGAGCCGGAGGAGGACTGCGGCGCGGACGACTCGCCGGTCCCCTTCCCCGTGGGGCTCGGGATGCGAGGGGAGGCGTGTCCCGGCTTCTGCCCCGAGGTCGGCTTGGCGCTGGCAGTCGACTGGGACTTGGCAGAGGATGACGAGGACGAGCCCGCGGTGCCCTGCTGATTGGCATTGGACGCACCACCGGACTGACAACCGGCCAGAAGCATGGCGGTCGAGGTGAGGACAACAAGGGACAGGGGGATGGTGAAGCCGCTTCGGCGGACCGTGGCGGTCATGACTGCGGCATCCTTTCGGTCGACGTCGGTGCAGCCAACACGGTACTAGAGCCCCGAAGAGGAGGGGAACAGTCTGGAAATCAGGCATAAAACCCGCTGACAGCATCAGACGTCCCACGTTCCCAGCGAACCACTAGATTTCGTAGTGATAACGCCAATCACAACAAGATGACGAGACAATCGTTCCGCAGACCACATTCCAACTAGTGAGACAGATAACGGTTCGGCAAGCGGCTCGGCGGCCCGACCCCGTGGGACCCGAGCTCCCCACCGGGCCCCACCAGCCCCGCGCGTGAGCGGGATGTTGGGCCGCCCACGGTGCTCCCGTGCGCCTCAGGCCGGTTCATTCACTAGGATGTTGTCGTGATCTTCAAGGCAGTGCGAGAGAGGCCCCCCTACCCCGACCACGGGGTCACCACTCAGCGCGAGTGGGCCGTCATCGCGCCCCGACAGATCCGCCTGGCCGATCTCACCACCACCCGTGCGACTCTCGACCTGCGCAGCCTCCTGGATGACGACTCCACCTTCTACGGCGACCTGTTCGCCCACGTCGTCTCCTTCAAGGGGGACCTCTACCTGGAGACCGGCCTGCACCGGGCACTGCGCGCCGCCCTGCAAGGACGCACCGCGATCCACGCCCGCATCCTGGAGGTCACCGAGGACGGGACACCGAGGCTCGCTCCAGCGCCGCCGAGCGCCTGACGCCCGCCCGAGGCGGCCAGTAGCCGGCCAGTAGCCGCAGCACCCGCCTCGGTCCCATGTCACATCGGGCCGACCACCGCCCAGTGAGCGCCGTCGTCCATTACTCTGGATCGCGTGAGTAGTCCCGCAGATCCGCGCACCGAGTACCGGCGGCACATGCAGCACCGTCAGGCCACCGTCATCGGCTCCATCCTGGCCGTCATGGTCGTTGCGGTTGCCGTGAGCCTTCTGGTGGCGCTGGGCGTCCTGCCCGCCTACAACCCGGGCTTCTCGCAGCCCAAGAGCACCGCGACCTACGTGCCGCAGCCCTGCCCGCCCGCCGGCGCCAAGACCGTCGACGTCACTACGCTCACGATCAACGTGTACAACGGCTCCGAGTCGGTGGGCCTGGCGACGGAGGTTCAGCAGGACCTGGAGGAAGCGGGCCTGACCGTCGCCTCCGCGAGCGACTGGCCCGGGGGCATCTACAACGGCGAGGTGCAGATCCTGTCCTCCAAGGGCAGCCTGACCAACGCCTACTCCTTGGCTCAGATCTTCCCCAGCTCCACGGTGCAGGTCGATGAGAGCCTGGCCGACAACGACTCCACGGTCTCGGTGGTCCTGGGCAAGGAGTACCTGAAGGACGCGCTGAACGCGGACGAGATCAAGCTGATCGGCTCCGACAAGCCCATCACCGCCCCCAGCGACTGCGTCCCGGTGGACAATGCCACGAAGAAGGAGGGCTGAGCGGGGAGCGCCACAGCGGCTTGGAACAGGGAGACTGCGAGTGGCGGACCCTGCGGCCTGATTCCGGGCGCCCTACTCCACGAGGTTCGGACGGTACTGACCAGGGGTTGACCGCACTGCACGGGGCTCCGGACCACGTGGAGTACACCCACCTCCCAGCCAGTAGACCCCGGACACTCGTGCAGTGCTGACGGGTCACCGCGAGGACGCCGCACCCGCCTCTCAACGCAACCGCACCACCTACCCGCTGATACCTCCTGATCCGCTGACTACTGGCGCAGCCTTAGGCCTCTGCGCCCCTCCGCGACACTCAGCAATCCGCTCGGTGCCCGTCACTCCGAAGGGCTCGACGGCGTCGGGCCCGCCCCCGGGGAGGCGGCCGAGGGTGCGTGGGCGGCACGGCTGGAGTAGGCCGGGCCCTCCAGCTCGGTGCCGGCGGGGGCCGAGGCCGGGGAGGCCTGCTCAAGGTTGGTGCCGCGCACCTTCGAGATCCAGCGCATGGCGTGGTAGATGCCGATCGCGGACAGCGACCCCAGGGCGATGCCCTCGAAGGTCATGCCGTCCCAGGCCAGGGTGTAGTTGGCGATGGCCACGACCATGGACACGGCCGCCGTGTTGAGGTTGACCGGGTCGGAGAAGTCCACCCGGTTCTGCACCCAGATGCGCACGCCCAGCATGCCGATCATGCCGTAGAGGACCGTGGCCGCACCGCCCAGAACACCCGCCGGGATGGTCGCGATGATCTCCCCGAACTTCGGCAGCAGGGACAGGCTCAGGGCGGTCACCGCCGCCACCACGTAGGCGGCGGTGGAGTAGACACGGGTGGCGGCCATGACACCGATGTTCTCCGCGTAGGTGGTGGTGCCCGAGCCGCCGCCCGCACCGGCGAGCATGGTGGACAGGCCGTCGGCGAACAGGGCGCGACCGGTGACGTCGTCGAGGTCCTCCCCGGTCATCGCCGAGACGGACTTGACGTGACCGATGTTCTCGGCGACCAGGACGAGCACCACGGGGATGAACAGGCCCAGGTAGCTGACGTCGAAGGCCGGGGCGTGGAAGTGCGGCAGGCCCAGGACCGGGGCCTCGATGACCTTGGTGAACTCCACCTCGCCGCGCACCACCGCGGTGGCATAGCCGATGAGCACGCCGATGAGGATCGCCAGGCGTCCGACGATGCCCTTGAACAGCACGGTGATGACCAGGATCGAGACGATGGTGACGACCGCCGTCACCGGGGCCTGCTTGACGTTGTTCCAGGCCGAGGGCGCCAGGTTGAAGCCGATGAGGGCCACGATCGCGCCGGTGACGATCGGGGGCATGAGCCGGTCGATCCAGCCGGCCCCGGCCAGGTGGACGACGACGCCCACGAGCAGCAGGGACAGTCCCGCCGCGATGATCCCGCCCTGGGCCAGGGAGGCCTTGTGGGCGTCGATGGGTCCTCCGCCGTCGGCCATGTAGCCGGTCACCGCTCCGATGGGAGCGATGAGCGCGAAGGAGGACCCCAGGTAGCTGGGCAGGCGTCCGGAGGTGATCCCCAGGAACAGCAGGGTGCCCACGCCGGTGAAGAACAGCGTGGTCGCCGGGTCGAAGCCCGTCAGCAGGGGCACCAGGAAGGTGGCGCCGAACATGGCGACGACGTGCTGGATGCCGATGCCGATCGTGCGGGGCCAGGTGAGACGCTCACCGGGAGCGACGACCTCACCGGGAGCGATGGACCGGCCGTCGCCGTGAAGGCGCCAGCCGTGAGACGGAGATGAGGACACGAACGGTCTCCTGCCTGAACGATGGGGATGTGACAGCATCCCGTGGAAGGTCCGGCGAGACGCTCGGCAGGTCCCGGCAGAGCCTGCCGGGACTTCAGCATAGCCCCCGGTCGGTGACCGTGCCGATCGGGAGCCCCGGAGCGGGCCGCCGCCCGATGCCTTCAGCGCCTCGACCGCCTCGACCGCCTTGACCCGGCTCCTCCGCGGGAACGATGCCTCCTCCGGCTCCGGCGGGCATGATGGCGTCATGAGCACCGCCCGGCCCGCACCTCCAGGAGCCAGCGCCCCGCCCTTCTCCCCGGGCTCGGAGCAGTACGTCGACGGACTCCCACCGGGCTTCGTCTTCCCCGGCACCGAGAACCTCAATCCCGCGGAGATCTTCTCCGGCCCCGGCTACACCGCCCCGCGCCCCCGTACCGACTCGGGGGCGGCGGCCGCCATGGCCTGCGGGCTGCTCAGCGTCATCCCCGTCATCGGCGTCGTCGCGATCGTCCTCGGCCTCGGGGCGCTGAGGCGGCTGCGCCACAGCTATGACTCCGGGGAGGGCATGGCCTGGCTGGGCCTCATCCTCGGCTGCGCCTCCACCGTCATCTGGTTCTTCGTCCTGGTGCTCATACTGCTCGTGGTCTAGCGTCCCCAGCCGGCCGACGGGTCCCCTACAGTGGTCCCGTGAAGCCTTTCATCATGGTGACGACGCGCCCCGAGCACGAGGCGGCGCGGGACGAGTACGAGTCCTTCCTGGCTCAGAGCGGCCTGTCGCGCGAGGACCTGCAGCACATCGCCCTGGAGGAGGTCGACTTCCTGGGGTCCTTCACCGCAGCCGACGTCTCCGGGGTGCTCATCGGCGCCAGCCCCTACAACGCGGACACGCCCGCGGCGGAGAAGACCCGCAGCCAGCGGCACGTCGAGGAGCAGATCCACGAGCTGCTCGCGGTGATCCTCAAGGAGGGGATCCCGCTGCTGGCCACCGGCGTCGCGCTCCAGGTCCTGGCCGCCTACCTGGGTACCGGGACGCACGAGGAGTTCGGCGAGGAGTTGGGCGCCGTCGACCTGTTCCTGACGGCGGAGGGCCGTGAGGACCCGGTCCTGGAGGGACTTCCGCAGGCCGTCACCGTGTTCGCCGGTCACTACGAGGGCGTCGGGGAGGTTCCCGCGCACGCGACCCTGCTGGCGAGCTCTCCCGACTGCCCCGTCCAGATGCTTCGCGTGGGCAGGAACGCCTACGCCTGCCAGTTCAACCCCGAGCTCGACGCCGACCGGTTCGAGCGGCGTGTGAGCATCTATGACGAGGCCGGGTACGGTGACCCGGACATGAGTGAGGACATCCTCACCCGGGCCCGGTCCTCCGAGACCCACGACGCCGGGCAGATCATCCGCAACTTCGTCTCGCACTTCACACGCGACTGACTCGCCCGGCAGGCGGGTCACCTGACGCCCCGGAACCCGGGCGGGAGATGAGATTCGTTGAACTTCTCAGCCACGACCATCAGGACCACGCCATGACATACCCGTCTCCGCATCCCGGGCCACCACAGGGTCACGGCGGCTCGCCGGGCTCGCCGAGTTCTCCGTACGCCGCGTACGGCCAGCAGCCAGTGGGCGCTCCACCGACCGGGGCGCCTTACGGGCAGGTGCCGACGCCGGCCGATCAGGCCTCCTACATGCCCCCGGGGCAGCTCGCGATCCCACCCCAGGCGGTTCACCACTCATCCGGAGGCCCCGCCTTCCCGGGGCAACCGTACCCAGGTCCATCCGCGCAGGCTCCGGCGCCGCAGTACTACCTCACCGGTCCGGCCGAGACGCCGCAGTACCAGCCCTACCAGCAGTATCAGCAGCAGTATGCGAGTTCCGGGCACGGGTACCTGAGCGGGGCGGTGACGGCCCCGGGCTACTCCACCGGAGGCCGGCTCCCGCAGCCGGGCCACCCGGGCGGAGAGACGACGTCGTCACAGGCCCTCGGCGTGGGACGCCCTGTGCCGTGGCGCGGTGAGAAGACGGCGGCACTGATCATGATCCTGACGAGCTGCGTCCTCCAGGTCGCGGTGTTCATCATTTTCCAGCTCTCCATGGGAAGCGCCACCACCTGGGTGAACCTCGTGATCCGCAGCGTTCTGTACTTCGCCATCATGCCGACAGTCTGGTGGCTTTACTTCACATTACGCCGCTTCTTCCGCAACCAACCGGTTTCCGAGATGACAGGACTCTCACTGTGGTTCCTCTTAGGAACCCTCAGTCTGCTCACCGAGGAATCCAGTGACCCGTACTCCGGCGCGCTGAATGTCACCACCGTTCTCTCCTTCATCACCACCACCATCGGCGCGGTTCTCACCGCACGCCTGAACCAACGCCTTCCGAAACCACAACCGTGGGCCGCCACCCTGACGCTGGGCGCTTGCCAGTTCGTACTCATCAATAGTGTCCAGCGCTTCGGGCACCTCAGCCTGGCAGCCATTTCACAAGGAAGGAGCATCACTCAGTACACCGCTGGCGTATGGTTCACATGGTCGAACTCAGGAGGAGTAGGGGTACCCCTGGCGCCGGGACTGCTGATATTCAGTGCGATCACTTCTCTTGCCGCCGCGGCCCTCTTCATGGGAATACGCTCCCCCTCCGGCAGAGCATTTCGAACGACCTCCCTGATCGCCGCCGTATCCCTGATCCTCTACAACCTGCTCGTCATCCTCATCTACGGACTTCCCACGCGCGGTGAATACTGGTACACCCCCTCCGAGACAGGGCTGGAAGTGACGCTGATCCTCGTTTTCGGAGCCGTTCTCATCGGTTCGATCCTGGTTGCGGGACGGCGCCTTGCCACCCCGCTACCCGCCAACGGCGGCCCACACCACCCTCACGCCGGATACGCACCGAGCACCCGGGGCACGCAGAGCCGCTTCAGGCAGCATCACCAGCCTCAGTCACCCCCGGGAGGCAGGTACTGAGGTCATTCAGGAGCTGCGAGGCCGGCGCTCCTCTCCCCTCAGCTCATCGACACCATCCGACAGGGCGAGCACAATGCTGCTATGCGGCAGCCGATCCAGCCTCCTCATCAGGGCCCTCCCGCCTCCGCGTCGTCGGGCAACACCGCGAACGCGCCGAACGAGCCCTACGGCGTCATGCCCCATTCACCGAACCCCTCGACCTCGCCTTACGCGGCCTTCGCCCAGCAGGCACCACCCTCAGGCCGACAGCAGGCCGACTACCCCTACCTGGATCACGGACAGGCAGCCGCTCCCACGCAACCGGTGGCCCAGCACCTCTCCAGCGTCGGACAACCCGCCAACCGCATCGCCACCGACAGCACCGGCGCCGACCCCTACTCAACAGGCCCCACCGCAAGCTTCCCCAGATACATCCCAGCCCCCTCCCCCGGCCCGGCCCCCGCCGCCCCACAACGGTTCACCCAGCCGCAGCCGCCCGGATCCGTCCGCCAAGCCGCCGCCTTCACGTCCACTCCCTGGAGACGCGACCGGATCATCGCCCTCATCACGACCCTCATCGCATGCGGAACGATGATCATATGGGCCTTCATCGATGCCTCCAGGCATCCGGCTTTCCACACCGATCAGGGCTTCTCAGCGCAGTTCGTCATCGAGCTGATCTTTTACATCATCATCAACCTGGGCCCCTGGTGGTTGTTGCTGGTGTTCCTTCCGATAAGAGCCATTTACGAGAATCGCCCCAGCGCGGTCATGGCAGCGGCGGTGCTCCAGCCGCTGCTCATCGACGTCCTGATATTCAACAACAGCATCATCAATACCCCCTTGCCCATCATGTGCCTCCTGGCGACCGGCGGTGCCGCGATCGCCACCACCGTCATGAGCCAGCACACCCCCGACCCACGGCCATGGCCGGTCACACTCGGGCTGGCGGTCAACCTGTTTGTTCTCGTGGGGATGCTCCACCAGCTGGCGACGGCTCTGCGGTACGGACTGAGAGGAGCCGAGCTGAGCGAGCGCACGGTCAACCTGTGGATGACGGTCGCAATCAGCTCTGAGTACCGTGGCGCCCCTCTGATCGTCGGCATCATCCTGATGGTCGTGACAGCCACCATCGCCGCCGTCAGTCTCTACATGGGGTCCCGCCCTTTCCGTCCGACGGCGTTCACGTACCTCGTCGGCATCGCGCCGATGATGGTTGCCCTGGCAAACATGTACATCCTCCTCATCCACGGTATTTCCGCGACCTCCGTCGGTTCCGTGCTCGGCCTGACGAGTCTTGACACGGATAGGTTCCTGTACATCTACGTCCGGGCATGGATCGCCTCAATCCTGCTGGGTGCCATCGCCGTTGGGGTGACGGTGATGCTGCGCCGCCGTTCCTCCGCGGACAGGCGTAATCACGTAGTTCCGCAGCCATCGCCGGCCGGGATGTCGCCTTCTCAGCACCTTCAGTACCGGGACTACCACCCCTACATGCGATAGAGCCGCCTCACCCTCCCCTAAAGAGTGACTGGAGTCACTTACTTGCTCCCATCCGGCTCGCGCCCGGCTCCGAACTCCTGGTGACGGCTCACCGCACCGGTGCGCCACCACTGACCTGACCACGTCACCAAGGAGTCTCTTATGCGTACTCGCAAGATCGTGTCCGCCGCCCTGCTCGTTGCCGCCCTCGCCGTCGGCACCGCCGCCTGCGGTTCCACGGACGCCGGCAAGGACAAGATGGAGCAGACCTCGAGCCCCAACGGCACGATGAGCGACGGAAAGATGTCCGACGGCAAGATGAGCGATGACAAGACCGCAGACGGGAAGATGTCGGACGACAAGATGTCCGACAACGCCACCTCGGGCAGCATGTCGGACGGGAAGATGGGCGACGGGAAGATGTCTGACAGCCCGACCTCCGGCGCCATGAGTGACGGCAAGTGAGTCCCACCCCGTCGACACCGAGACGGGACCCGGCCCGTGCTCATCGAGTGAGCACGGGCCGGAGCGTATCCATCAGATATCCGGAGCCCCCGCGTCAGGACAGGTCGGCGTACTCCTGGGGCACGTCGGCCACGGCCTGGGCGATAGGAGTATCGCCGTCGTAGAAGGGGATGACCTTACCGATGCTGGCCGGCTCGGCGAGCACGGCGGCGATGGTGCGAGCCACGTTGGCGCGCGAGGTCCGTCCGCTATCCGACGCCGAGCCGGGGGCCAGTCGCGCCACCGTGATGGCGCCGGTGGGCTCCTCCAGGGTCAGCAGGCCCGGCCCCAGGATCGTCCAGTCCAGGCCGGTGGTCTGCAGGTGGCGGTCGGCCGCGATCTTGGCGATGGCGTAGGCGCGCAGCGGGTGGTCGTCGGCGACCTCGCCGTAGGCGGTGATGAAGGAGACCATGACGTAGCGCTTGACCCCGGCCGCGGCGGCGGCCTCCATGGAGCGGATCGCGGCGGCGCGGTCGACGGCGTCGGTGCGCTGCGGGCCGCCCTTGCCACCGGCCCCGGCGGACCAGACGATCGCATCGGCGCCGGTGAAGGCCCGGGTGAGCTCGGCGACGTCGGCGTCCTCGATGGACAGGACCAGCGGGGTGGCGCCGGTGGCGGTGATGTCGGCGGCCTGGTCGGGGTTGCGGATGATGGAGACGACCTCGTGGCCGGCCTCCACGAGCAGCGGGGCGGCCAGCAGCGCGACCTTGCCGTGGCCTCCGATGATGACGATGCGGGACATGTGAGACACCCTTCCTGCGAGTTCCTGGCCCGGAGCCGGTCAGCCGTTCAGCCCCGGGTGGTGCCCAAGCATTCACCCCGCCCGCGCCGCACGCACCCCCTCCCGCCCTGGGCGAACCGGGGAACAGACGCCGACGGCGAGGCACCCCGCCCGGGCGCTGTCCGGCGCCGTCGGTTCAGTTCTGGCGTGGGTTGTTGCTGTTGGTGGTCAGGGTCTGGACCTCGGCGACCGGCAGGTCCACGGTGCTGGTGGTGGTCAGGCCCGGCAGGGTCCCACTGGCCCCGTCAGAGCCGGTGTAGGACACGGAGTAGGCCACCGACACCGTCAACGGCGTGGTCCCGCCCAGGTGGGCCGAGCTGCGGTTGAAGGAGATCGTGCAGGGGCTTGATCCTTCCGGCATCCCCGAGTGCCAGGGGATACCGAAGCCCTGGCAGGAGGCCTTCCCGTCAGGAGCAGACAGCTGCAAACCAGTGGAGGAAGCAGTAACCGTCGCCGTGGTCGGACCGGCCGTGGCGGTGGCGGTCACCGACCTCGGCGTGCTACCGGTGGCCCACACCCAGGTGTCCATCCCCACCAGGGTGGCGCCCCGGTCCCCGACCTTCGGATTCGTCTCCACCGTCGGCGCCGGGATCTTCACCGCCTGCCAAGCAACTTCCGCCAGCCATGCAGGTGAAATATATGGCGCAGGAGCTGATTGTCCCTCAGGAACCCACACGTTCGGGGGATTATTGCTCATAAACTCAGACCCTTCTTGCGCCCAGGTAAGCTCATCCGGAAATGCATTGCGGTCGCAATAGCTCTTCCACCACCGCCCCGTATCATCGCCCCTATGTTCTCGAAAATTGGGATAAGTCCGCTTTAAGTCGTTATCCCAGCCGCCGCTCGTGGGTGCATTCGCCGTCAGTCCCCATTTTTCCTCGAACTGAGCAGCCGTATCTCCTGGAATATAGCCGCATGAAGGTTTTACTGACAGCGACACCGAAGTCGACGATGTAGGACCACCCTCTCCGCCAGCAGATGAGTAGCCCACCTCTACATGCGCGGAAACCTCGCCCTCACCGCTCCCAGTTTCCCGCACCACCCCGGAAGCCCGAGAGTCTGTCGAACCTTTTAACGCTGCCGCTGTTGGAGTAGCGAGAAAAACGGCAACTAAAGGAAACAATATGTGCCGAAGATACGTCGCCTTAGTGTACATCATGCTTGACGTTCCTGCCACTCCACACTTCAATCTACTGAACAGGACGTGTTGCTTTCGGTAAACTCATCGCTAGCTAACCAATTCCCTTCAGGACTTAGCACCATAGCCTCCGTGGCCAGCACTCGAACCTGCTTCTCCGGATTACTGACATCTTTCCCCGAGGAGTCGATGGTTACCACCTTGGTTGAGTCCACGCATGCTTTTACGGTTGCCGCACTCCCACCTTGATCAACATTCACCTCAGTGACCGCGACTCGCATAGGCGGCCTATCTAGTCTACCTTTCTCCCTCGCTGCATAATTTTGGACAACGTCATTCCGAGTAGTTCCCGTGGCAACCTCTGATATATTTTCCACCCCTTCTCCGGTAGACCATATCCTCCAGGTCAGTTTGTCGTATGCAATAAATCCTTGGAGGACCTTGGTCTGGGTGGCGTCCAGGCCCTCGGGGATGGACACCACCGTGTAGCCCAGGTCGGGGTCGGAGAGGGACTCGGCGGTCACCGGGCCCGAGCCCGCAGTGTTCGCACCGGCCGATGCCTCACCCGAGGCGGCAGTCGATGCCGTCGAGCCGCTGCCGGCGCCCGCACTGTTCATGGGTGGGATGGTGCCGCCGGCTTTCGAGCTGTTCGACGAGCACCCCGCCAGGGCCAGGCAGCCGGCGAGCAGGCTCGCGCCCAGCGCGCTGGCAAGGCGGCGACGACCGGAGGGATGGTGCAGGTAGGACGGGGGACGACTCATAGGGGTAGACCTTCCACGATCAAGCCGAGACCACACCCCGGCACAACACGAACATCCCGACCCTACCGGCCAGGACACAACGATGTCACGAAAACATCACGGCCCCACCAGAGCGATACTGCGCACCACACCCTTGACCCAAGCCGGGTCGGCCAGCGCCTCCAAGGCCACCCTCATGGCCCGCGCCGGCAACACGTCGGAGCACTTCCTTAGGTCCCATGCCAGCGACCCTTCGTGCCATCACGGCATCCACCAACCCAGAAGCGGTTCAACCTGACGCGCCCTGCACACCGGCTACAGAAAACCACTAGACACCTTCCCGACAACCATCACAGCAGTCCTCGGAATCACATTCAACTACACCCCATGAATAAACCTCACTATCTCCAAGTTAAATGAGTCGACTCAAGTAACAGGAAATTTCGCTTGGACCGCGGAAACTAAGTAACGCATCAACGGATCGATGACCTCCTTGATCTGCTCGTCAGTTATAGATGTGTCACTTAAATTATATACGGCCACCGAAAACGTCCGCCCCGACGAAGAGTACCAAGCGCCATAGGCGACGACAGACTCACGTTTTGGAGAAACAGCTAGGTAGGAGTTCCCATCTAGCCCAAGATCCATTTTTTCAATTGCCCACCCATGAGACTTTTCTAAGTCTAGCAACTCGCTCTCACTCACATGAGAGGAAGGACCATCCCTAAACCAACGCGCATTAATGTACCCAATTTTGACATCTCCAAAACCATCGAGCGACAACTGGCACGACAGATCAGGGACATACTCAGATGAGCTAGAGCGTCCAAAATTCTCAAATATTACTGACTTACCTGAAGCTCGCTCAACTTGGCGAACATCAAATGCGCTACAGACGGTCTCAGAAACAGTATTGTCTTGCCCTATCTTGCCGCTCGACACATATCTGAAGTGAACAAAAATTATGCCGGATGCGGCCAACACTAGAACGACAACCGCTACGGTAATCGCTCTCCACTTCAAAGCAAGGCGACTAGAAATTCTTATTCCGCCCATCACCAATCCTCCCTGCCGCACCAGGGGGTCGGCAAAGTCGGTGGGTGAGGGTGTCTGAGTCGGTTTGGTAGGGATGGCGTGTCTCTAGTGTCGCGTGTCGTTAGTTGTTTTGTGGTTGGTGCTTAGGATGATGGGGGTATGGCGAATAGACCTGCTCCTGGACTGGTTGTGCGTGAGGGTGACCTGGAGGTGCTTGAGTCCTGGCTGCGTG
>NZ_JAAIJY010000032.1 GCF_011752065.1 Actinomyces sp. ZJ308 | reverse complement strand
CACCTACACCAGCCAGACCCAGCGCGAGGCCGCCTACCAGACCTGGCTCCACCACTACAATCACCACCGACCCCACACCGCCCTGAACGGCCAAACCCCCGCCAGCCGCGTTCACAACCTCACAGGGAAGTACACCTAGAAGCCGACCTGAACGGGCTCGGGCACGAGGGTGACGCCGTAGCGCTCGCGGACGCCGGCCACGACCGCGTCGCGCAGCCGCGCCAGGTCCGCCCCGGTGGCCCCGCCCCGATTGGTCAGGGCCAGGACGTGCTTGGTGGACAGCCCGGCCGGCGCCCCGGGCTCCACGCTGAAGCCCTTGGTGAAGCCGGCGTGGTCGATGAGCCAGGCGGCGCTGGTCTTGACCAGGCCCTCGACGACGGGGGCCTCCTTGGTGCCGATCACCACCTGGGAGTGGTCGGTGACCGGGAAGCGGGGGGCGTCCTCGGGCAGGCTCTCGGCCTGGGCCGTGGTCAGGATCGGGTTGGTGAAGAAGGACCCGGCCGACCAGGTGTCATGGTCGGTGCCGTCCAGGACCATCCCCTTGGAGCGGCGCAGCTCGAGAACCGCCTCGCGCAGCTCGCGCTCGGGGACGCGCTCGCCCAGCTCGACGCCGAGGGCGCCGGCCAGCTGGGAGTAGGCCACCCGGGAGGACAGGGAGCCCTGGCGCACGGCGAAGGTGGCGTCGAGGACCACCCAGCGTCCGGTCGGCCCCCACAGGCGCCCGCCGCCGACCTCGGCGTCGGTCAGGGACTGCTTGAGTCGGGAGTCGCGGTAGGCCAGGCCCAGCTCGCCCAGGGCCAGCCAGACGACCCGGTTGCGCAGCCGGTCCCAGGCCCGCACGCTGGCGATGAGCTCGGCGACCTCGGCGCCGTAGGCCCCGATGTTCTGCACGGGGGCGGCCCCGACCGTGCCGGGGATCCCCGACAGGGGCGCGAACCCGGCCCACTGGCTGGCGATGGCCTCGCGCACCAGGTCGTCCCAGGTGGTGCCGGCGGTGGCCGTGATCTCGACGCCGCCGCACATCGAGTCCGAGACGAGTGAGACCTCGGCGCGGGCGTCGCGGATGACGAGTCCGTCGAAGCCGGCGTCGGAGGCCATGATGTTCGAGCCGCCGCCGATGACCAGGACAGGGGTGCCGGCGGCGTCGGCCTCGCGGATCGCCTCGGTCAGCTCGCTCTGGGTGGTGGCCTCGACGTAGGTACCCACGGGGCCGCCCACGCGCAGGGTGGTCAGCTCGGCCAGGCTGGTCGGTCGGGCACCCGTGCCGGGTGCGTGCGCCAGGGCCTGGACGGGGGCGGGCCAGGCGGACGGGTCGACGTCGGAGCTCAGCGGGACGGTGCAGTCGCCCTCCGCCGGCTGCGGCAGGTTCGACGACGCGAGCGTCGCTTCGGTCGGCGTCTCAACGGAGGTGGGGTCATCGGGGGCGTTGGTCAACGGAGGTCTCCGCTCTTCCTGGTCAGTTCCTCATGAGAGACAAGCAGGGCCCCGCTCACACCGGCGGTGTGCACGGAGCCCCGAGGCGCGGACGGGCCGCTCGCCTCACTTCTTGTTGCGACGCTGGTGGCGCGTCTTGCGAAGCAGCTTGCGGTGCTTCTTCTTGGCCATGCGCTTGCGGCGCTTCTTGATGACGGATCCCATGAGATCTCCTCGCAGTTCGCTTCGTGGTGCCCGCAGACCCTCCCTGCGGGCCGAGGCAGGCCGGCGAGGGTTATGCCATGGGGCGGTTGGTCGGCGCGTGAGGCTCAGCGGCCGACCACGCAGGTGACCGCCTGAGTCTAGCGGGTCCTAGGACCCGGATGCCTCCGACGCGTCGTGGCCCCAGTCACCCAGGCCGGCGGCCAGGTAGTCGTGAACGGCGCGCTCGGGGACGCGGAAGGAGCGGCCGACCTGCATCGCGGGGAGGTCGCCGGAGTGCACCATCCGGTAGACGGTCATCTTGGACACGCGCAGCATCGCCGCCACCTCGGCCACGGTGAGGAACGAGGGGGCGCCGGAGGCGCTGGGGGAAGTGGGAAGGCCCGGTGCCATGAGCTTGAGGTCCGTTCGTCGCGGGTGGCCCCGTCGGGGCAGGAACACCGCCAATATATCCCCGCACCAGCCATCGCACAGGATTTATCGGACCCCAATCGCCACACGCGTCGCATTTCACACTGGGGCATCAATTTTCGCTGGTGCAACCTCAGTTATACGTCTGCAAACCACCCCGGTCACCATCGCCCAGATATCCGGGCGGCCCCTGACACACCCGGCCCCGACGCCGGAGAACGTGACGAAGCCACGCGGACAGGACCACAATGGCGACCGTGCCCCAGACAGACACCGCAGACGAGCCGGAGCCCCGCAGCGGATCCCACAGCGGATCGCGCAACGGGTCCGAGCGCGGGCCCCACACCGGCAGGCGACGCCAGGCGCACTGGCACGCCCCGCTCGTGGGCGTCGTCGGCCGTCCGTGGAAGCGGAGAGGCAAGCGTCCCTCCGAGGCGAAGGGCGCCGACGACGCCGGTCCGCAGCCCGTCGTCCGCCAGCCCCCGCCTCCCAGCACCGAGCCCCGCGGACTGTTCGGCCTGATCCGGCGCATCGGTATCCACGACCGGCTCGAGAGGGCGGCCAAGTACTTCCCGGCGAGACTGGCCGTCGTCGTCTTCGCCGGGATCATCGTCGTGGTGACGGGGCTGCTCAGCCTGCCCATCGCCACCGCCAGCGGTCAGCGGGCGAGCTTCCTCGACGCCCTGTTCACAGCGACGTCGGCCGTATGCGTCACCGGCCTGACGATCGTGGACACGGCGACCTACTGGTCCACCTTCGGCCACGTCGTCATCATCCTGGCCGCCGCCATGGGAGGACTGGGCATCATGACCCTGGCCTCACTGCTCTCCCTGGCGGTCTCCCGGTACGTGGGCCTGACCCAGCGGATGCTGGCGGCCTCGGAGAACAAGTCGCGTCTGGGCGATGTCGGCAAGCTCCTGCGCGCCGTCATCTACACGGCCGCGGGCTGCGAGCTCGTCCTCACCCTCATGCTGCTGCCCCGGTTCCTCAACCACGGCCTCGACCTGGGGCACGCCCTGTGGTACGCGGCCTTCATGGGGCTGTCGATCTTCAACAATGCCGGCTTCGTCATCATGCCCCAGGGCGGACTGGAGGCCTACGCCACCGACTGGTGGATCGGGCTGCCGATCATCCTGGGGTCCTTCGTGGGCGCCGTCGGCTTTCCCGTCATCCTGGACATCGTGGGCCACCGGCGCAGGCCCCGGACGTGGAGCCTGCACACGAAGCTGACCCTGACCACCTACCTGGCCCTGACCGTCGCCTCGACCGTCGCCATCGCGACCTTCGAGTGGACCAACCCGCTCACCTACGGGGCGCTGCCCACGAGCGGCAAGATCCTCACGGCGCTCATCAACGGCGTCAACGCCCGCTCCTCGGGCCTGTCCACGATCCCGCCCGAGCACATGCACGAGGCCACCTGGTTCCTCCAGGACGCTCTCATGTTCGTCGGCGGCGGGTCGGCCTCGACGGCCGGCGGCATCAAGGTGACGACCTTCGCGGTCCTCATCCTGGCGATCTTCGCCGAGGCCCGCGGGGACCAGGACATCGAGGCCTTCGGGCGGCGGATCACGCCCTCGACCGTGCGCCTGAGCGTGGCGGTGGCCTTCATCGGCGCGAGCATCGTCGGGATCTCCACGCTCCTGCTGCTGCAGCTGACGGACCTGTCCCTGGACCGCATCCTGTTCGAGGTCATCAGCGCCTTCGCGACCGTGGGCCTGTCCACGGGCATCACCCCCACCCTGCCCGCGAGCGCCAAGTACGTCATCGTGGCGCTCATGTTCGTCGGGCGCGTGGGCACCATGACGGCGGCCAGCGCCCTGGCCCTGCGCGAGCGACGCCGCGTCATCCGCATGCCCGAGGCCAGCCCGATGATCGGTTAGCCGCCTCCACCGGCCCGCGTCCGGGCCCGGCTCGGCGACCGGCGGGCCGCCGGCAGGATGCGCCCGGGCCGGTCAGGATCGCGGCTTCTCAGGGGCGAGCAGCTGTCCGAGGGTCTCGGCGGCGCTCTCGACGTCCGCGCGGCCGGTGATGAGCTGCTCGACGATGAGGCCGAAGGAGACGCTCTGGATGAGGGAGGCCAGCTGCTCGGGGCTCAGGCGGCTGGAGATCGTTCCCGCTCTCTGTCCGTTGCGGCACAGGCGGGCGAGGCCAGCGCGGATGTCGTCGTAGTTCTCCCGGACCATGGAGTGCATCTCGGGGTCGCGGGTCAGCTCCCCCCAGGCGTGGTAGGCCAGTGGTGCCCAGGAGCTCAGGCCGACGTCGTCGGAACCCTTGGCAGCGCCGGCCCGCCGGTCCGAGGCAGAGCCGGCCCCCGGGGTGACGGCGTCGCCGTCCTGCTCGTAGTTGAGCAGGACGAGTGCCTCGATGAAGCCCCGCTCGAAATCGGGCGGGTCCTCGGACTCGGCGATCTGCTTGATCCGTTCCATGAGCGGGCCCATCCGCCGGGCCAGGACCTCGCGCATGAGGGAGCGCTTGCCCTCGGGGAAGTAGCGGTAGACGGTCGACGATGACATTCCGGCCGCGGCGATGATCTCGTCCATGGAGGTGGCCTGGAAGCCGCTGCGTGCGAAGCACTCCTCGGCGGCCCGCAGGATGCGGGCGCTCTGGCGCTCCCGGTGGGCGGCGGTCACTCGTGGCATGCACCCAGGATAGGCGACGCAGGACACTCCAAATCGAAACGATCGTTGTTGACTGCGGATCGCGACGCTTCTAGACTCCCAAGCACAAACGAAAACGATCATTTTGATATGGAGGCTTTCGATGACTTCCACCTCGTCCTCCGCTCCCAAGGAGCGGACCGAACCGACACAGCAGGAGGCGACCCCGACGACGTCGGCGACGAGGGCGCTGGAGCCGGCGCGGCGGCCCAACCGTCGCGCGGTCATGGTCAGCGCCGTCCTCACCCAGCTGATGATCGTCCTGGACCTGACGATCATCGCGATCGCCCTGCCGCGGATGCAGGAGGACCTGGGGATGTCCCTGTCCGAGAGCCCGTGGACGGTCACCGGCTACAGCCTGGCCTTCGGGGGCCTGGTGCTCTTCGGCGGCAGGCTCTGCGCCGTGGTGGGGATCCGCCGCTCCTACCAGGTGGGCCTGGTGGGCTTCGCCGTGGCCAGCCTGGCGGCGGGGATGGCGACGTCCTTCCCGGTGCTACTGGTCTCCCGGGTGGCCCAGGGCTGCTTCGGGGCCCTGCTGGCCCCCACCTCGCAGTCACTGCTCAACGTCACCTTCACCGAGCGCACCGAGCGCGAGCGGGTCTTCGCGATCTTCGGCGCCACCGGTGGCCTGGGCGCGGCCGTGGGGCTGCTTCTGGGCGGCGCCCTGACCGACTGGCTCAGCTGGCGCTGGGCGCTGTACGTCAACATCCTCATCGCCGCCGCGGCCCTGCTCATCGGCCAGCGCAGCCTGCCCCCGGCCGACCAGCGCGACCACGCCTCGCGCATCACCGATGACCTCTCCGGCCTCGTCCTGGGCTGCGGCGCCTGCTTCAGCGCCGTCTACGGGCTCGACCGGGCCCAGCAGACCTCCTGGACCTCGACGTCGACCGTCACCTGGCTGGCCGTCGGCGTCATCGCCGCGGTGCTGTTCGTCATCCGCGAGCGCTTCGCGAGCCGCCCGGTACTGCCGCTGTCGATGATGGCGATGCCGGTGCGCGCGGCCTCCTACGCCACGCAGTTCATCGCCGGTGCCGCCCAGATGGGGGCGATCATCTACCTGACCTACTACATGCAGAATCACTTCGGTTACTCGCCGTTCAAGAGCGGGGTGGTCTTCCTGCCGATGGTCGCCGCCCTGGTGGCCACCGCCATCCCGGCCGGGCGCGTCATCGTGCCCAGGCTCGGGGCTCGCGGGACCCTGCCGCTGGGGCTGGCGGTTCTGACCGGCTCCTTCCTCATCCTCTCGCGCATGACGACGGAGTCGACCTACACCGAGGTGGCCCTGCCCGGTCTCATCGTCTTCGGCATCGGCCTGGGGCTGACGATGCCGGTCACCTTCAACTCCGGCACGCGCGGGGTCGACGCCAGGCGGACGGGGCTGGCCTCGGCGATCCTGAGCGCCGCGCAGCAGATCGGCGGGTCCTTCGGGGTCGCGCTCATGACCTCCTACGCCACCCAGCACGCCGAGGACTACGTGGCCGACCACGCCGAGGAGGTCAGGGCCGCCGCCACGGAGGCGATGATGCGGGCCCAGGCCCTGCCGCAGTCGCCCGCCGGCATGCAGATCGTCGAGGCTCTCAGGGCCCAGCTCATCGACCGGGCCCAGATCGAGGCCTACGCCGGCGGCTTCACGATGATGGCCTGGATCCTGGCCGGGGCCGCGGCGGTGCTGGTGGCCTGCGGGATCGGCCTGAGCGTTCACCGTCGCCGCACGCGGTAGCGTAGGAGCCAGCGTCCCACGGCCGACCTCAGGAGACCTCATGCCCGCCCCGCCCTCGCGCACCGACTCCACGCTCGTCATCGGGCTGGGGCGCTTCGGCTCCGCCGTCGCCGCCACCCTGGACCGCCTGGGGCGCGAGGTCCTGGCCGTGGAGGCCAACCCCGCGGTCGTGCGCCAGTGGACCGGGCGCATCCCGCTGGTGGAGGCCGACGCCACGGACGTGGAGGCCCTCGAGCAGCTGGGCGCCACCGAGTTCGGCACGGCGGTCGTGGGGGTGGCGACCTCCCTGGAGGCCTCCGTCCTCATCACCGGCAACCTGGTGGACCTGGAGACCCCCCAGATCTGGGCCAAGGCCATCTCCCGCGCCCACGGTCGCATCCTGCGGCGCATCGGCGCCCACCACGTCGTCTACCCCGAGTTCGACGCCGGCCAGCGCGCCGCCCACCTCGTCTCGGGCCGCATGCTCGACTACATCGAGATGGAGAAGGGCGGCTTCACCATCGTCAAGATGCGTCCGCCCACGGAGCTGCACGGCTTCACCATCGGCCAGTCCAAGGTGCGCTCGCGCTACGGGGTGACGGTCTTCGGCCTCATGAGCCCGGGCGAGCCCTTCGAGTACGCCACCCCGGACACGCTGGTCTCAGCCGAGGACGTGCTCGTCGTCGGCGGGGACGCCGCCCTCCTGGAGCGCTTCGCCAACCGCGCGTGAGCCGCTCGGTGCGGCTCACGCGCGGCATCAGACGGCGGTGACCTGGGAGCGCTTGGCCTCGGCGGCGCCGTCGGCCTCGGCGGCCACCGCTGAGAGGTCCTTACCGATCCCGGCGGCCCCGTAGGCGCCGAGCAGCCCCTCGACGAAGGGCGCCGCGGACAGGCGCGTCCTCCCGGCCACGGCCGGGTCGAGCATCTCAAGGGCCATCTCCGCGCTCATGATTCCGCTGCCCAGGTCCGCCAGGACCAGGACCCCCTCGCAACGGGCGGTGAGCCGCTCGACGGCGTCGACGACGGCCCCGGGGTCGGTGCCCAGCGCGCCGTCGGCGAGTCCTGCGGCCAGCTCGACGGGGACGTCGACGGACACGATGAGTCGGCGGACCAGGTCGAGGGCGGCCTCGGCCAGGGCTCGGGAGTGGGAGACCAGGACGATGCCGACACTGCCGGCGCCGCCTGCTGCGCCACCCGGCCGCCTCGGCTGAGAGTCCACCGGGGACGCAGCACTCACCGGGATCACACCGTTCTCCCGGCGACGACGTCGTCGAGGGCGGCCAGGAGCAGGGCCGTGGAAGCGGCTCCCGGATCGATGTGACCCGCCGAGCGCTGTCCCAGGTAGGAGGCCCGTCCCTTGGTGGCCACCATCGGCTCGGTGGCATCGCGACCCCGGGCCGCGGCCTGCGCGGCGGCGGCCACACCCGCGGCGAGGTCGCCGGGGTGGGAGCGCAGCGCCTCCAGGGCCGGGCTCCAGGCGTCGAGCATGGTCTTCTCCCCCGCGGTGGCACGGCCGCGCGCGGCGATGCCGCCGATCCCGGCCTCCAAGGCGTCCGCGAGGACCTCGGCGTCAATACTGTCCCTGCCCGACAGGGCGCCCCCGGTGCGCAGGAAGAAGGTTCCGTACAGGGGCCCGGAGGCGCCCCCGACGGTGGAGACCAGGGTCATGCCAACCTTCTTGAGCAGCGCGTCGGCGCCCGTGAAGGAGCCGGCCTCCACCGTGGCGGCCGCGGCGCTCAGGCCGCGCTTCATGTTGGCGCCGTGGTCGGCGTCGCCGATGGCGGCGTCCAGGTCGGTGAGCTCATCGGCGTGCTCGGCGATGAGCTCGGCGCTGCGACGCACCCACGCCTCCAGATCCGCCACGTTCAGCGCCCGACGGACGGATCCCGCGTCTCCTGTCATGTCATTCCTCCTTCAGTTCCCTCGGGCACCCGCAGTCACCGCGGGCACCCCGATTGTGCCAGGCCCTCACACGCCCCAGCGCAGGCCGGGGGTGCTCACGGGCGCGTCCCACAGACGCAGCAGCTCGGCGTCGGCGCGCACCAGGGTCAGGGAGCAGCCGGCCATGTCGAGGCTGGTGATGTAGTTGCCCACGAGGTTGCGGGCCACCGTGATCCCGGCCGCCTCCAGCAGGCGGGCGATCTCGCCGTACATGAGGTAGAGCTCGAGCAGCGGGGTGGCCCCCATGCCGTTGACCATGGCGATGACGCCCTCGTCGGGGCCGGCGGCGGGCGTCTCCAGCTCGGTCAGCTCGGCCAGGACGGGGGTGACGAGGCGCTCGGCGACCTCGGCGGCGCCGGCGACCTTCTCGCGGTGGCGGCCGGGCTCGCCGTGGATGCCGATGCCGATCTCCATCTCGTCGGCAGGCAGGTCGAAGGAGGGCTTGCCGTTGGCCGGGACGGTGCAGGAGGTCAGGGCCATGCCCATGGAGCGGCCGGCGGCGTTGACGCGCTCGGCGATCCCGGCGACCTCGTCCAGCGGGCGGCCCTCCTCCGCTGCGGCGCCGGCGATCTTCTCCACCATGACGGTCACGCCCACGCCGCGCCGTCCGGCGGTGTAGAGGGAGTCCTCGACGGCGACGTCGTCATTGGTGACCACGCTGGCGACCTGGATGCCGGAGTCGGCGTCGACGATCTCGGCGGCCATCTCGAAGTTCATGACGTCGCCGGTGTAGTTCTTGACGATGTGCAGCACGCCGGCACCGCGGTCGACGGCGGCGGTGGCCGCGACCACCTGGTCGGGGACCGGGGAGGTGAAGATCTCGCCGGCGCAGGCGGCGTCGAGCATGCCGGTGCCCACGAAGCCGCCGTGGAGGGGCTCGTGCCCGCTGCCGCCTCCGGAGATGATGGCGACCTTGCCCTTCTCCTTACGCCTGCGGCGGTAGACGATGTGCTGGTCGAGGTCGACGTCGAGCTCGTGGGGGTGGGCCGCGGCCATGCCCCGCAGGGCGTCCGTGACCACGCTGTCAACGGAGTTGATGAGTTTCTTCATGACGCTGACGCTACCGCGCCGCGGGGCGCCGCGTACCGCCAGAGGTCCCAGGGGTCCCGGCCCGTGCACATCGGTGCAGGTCATGGCGGTCCTGGAGGCACGAATGCGCTGTTCGGCGAACCGGCTTCGGCCGGTCTCCGGCGTCGGACCCGAGCGGGACCGGCCCGTCCTGCCCAGGGGCGGATAAGGCTGTCCCAGGCATGATCGAGGACGTCCTTCTCCGACCAGGACTGCGTTTTCCGGCAAATGACTGGGGCCCGAGCACAGTCACCTGCGAGGAAACGCAGTCGCCGCCACGAAGATACGTCGCCGATGGCACGCGGCCGCGCCGAGGCGGGCTCCTCGGCACGGTCCTGAAGGGCGCTCGCGCCCTCCTTGCGCAATGTGAGCGCAACCACCATCTTGTCTGGGCGTCGCCCGCAGAGATTCTGGGGACTATCTGGGGAGCCCCTTTTTTCGCGGCACCATCGAGCCGATTCCGGGCAGGATAGGCACATGGATCTGTCCGTTGTCGCTGTCGTGGCCTCCATCGCAGCCGGTGTCGCCATCCTGGTCGCCGTTGCCGCCGTCTTCGCCGCACGGCGCTCGACGGCGCACGCGGACCTGGCCCTCAAGGAGGCCTCGCGGATATCCCGGGCCAGCATCTCGCGGATCAACGAGGTCCAGTCCGAGGCGAGCTCGGCCCGGCTGGCGGCGCGTCACGCCGCCGAGCGGCTGCGCTCCATGACCAAGGAGCGCACGACGCCCGACAGCGTCGCCGCCTACCGGGTCTTCCTGCGGGAGGTCGTCGAGGACTCCAAGCACCTGCTGGGCCCAGAGAGCACGGGGACGATGAAGAATGAGGCGCTGGATCGCCTGCGGGTGGGGGCGCTCGTGGGCGGCTCGGACGAGGTGCTGCGGGCGCTGCGGAACTTCGCCCTCCTGCGCACCCAGAGGCCCGAGGCGCCGTGGCCCAGCGCCTACGCCATGGCCTACGCGCGCCTGGAGTCCGACCTGGTCACCGCGATCCGCAACGACCTGGGCTCCTCCGAGGAGTCCCTGACCGCCGACCAGATCTGGGGCGCGGTCAACGCGCGCTGCGTCGATCCCGCCTTTCGGCTGGCCCTGCTGAGTCCCCTGGAGGACGTGCTGCGCAACGCCGGCCAGGACCCGACCCACTACGACCTCGACCACATCGCCAGGTTCGCCGACTACCCGGCCCCCGCTGAGCCCGCGGGCTCCACCGGCCTGCCCGAGTCCATCGGATCCGCGGGCCCCGCAAGCACCCCGAGCACCGCCCGCACCGTCACCGGGGCTCCCCGACGGCGCTCACGACGGGCGCGGAGCCGTGTGGCGCGGGAGGCCGCGACAGCGGCGGCTGGGACGGCTGGGGCGGCTGGGGCGGCCGCGCCGGCGGCGAGGACAATGACGGGATCACCGGCCGGGGCACCGGCGGCAGGCCCCGCACTGCCCGACTCCTCCGACATCGTGTGGGCCCCCCTCACCCCGGGACGTCGAGGCTCGTACGTAGCGGCCGATGAGGTTTCCGCCGTGACCTCTGCTGCGGCCTCCGCGGTGTCCCGCCCCACGAGCCCGACAAGCCGCCGCGCGCCCGAGGCTCAGCGCCCCGTCTTCGAGGACCCGACACCCAGCCGCGTCTCGCGACGTCGGCACTCCCAGGTCTCCCAGGCCGGTCCGTCCACGCAGGCGGCCGCGGCGGCCCCGGAGGCGGTACGGGCCGCGTCAACGGCTGCCGCGGCAGCGGCACCCTCGATGCCGTCATCCACGACGGATTCGGGACCGTCGTTGACGGCATCGACGGCATCGACGGCATCGACGAGATCGACGAGATCGTCAACGGTTCAGGACGCCGGAACCTCGACGTCGTCGGCCAGCACCGAGGAGACCGAGCCCGTCTTCGCTCCGGCCTTCCCCGAGGCGCTGACCAGGGGCCGCGCGGCCGAGCCGCAGGCACCGGCCGCCCCGGGGACGTCGGCGACATCCGCTCCACCGGCGGCATCGGGTGCGCCCTCCGCAACGGCTCCGACGCACGCCACGGCTCCGGCGCAGCGGGAGGCCGCGCAGCCGCAGCCACGGCCGACCCGCACCCGGGTGAGCTCTCCGTCGACGCCACCGACTGCTTCTGCGGCGAGGGCCACGGCGGTCGCCGCCCAGACGGTCACGGTGCCCACGGGTCCGCAGCAGGCAGTAGCCTCCACGGCCTCCACAGTCTCCACAGTCTCCACCACTCCCGCCGTGTCCGCGCCGGCCGCCAGGGCAGCACGAACAGACGGATACACGAACGGATACGGAGTCATGCCGACCCAGGGCGCGGTTCAGGCGCCCGTCCAGGTACCGGGCCACACGAGCCTGCCCGTTCCCGAGCCGTCTGCTCCCCTCGCGCCCGAGCCGGCCGAGCAGAGCTCCGCCGTGTCCGCAGCCGGAGCCGTCCCGGCCAGCACCGTCGGAGCCCACCGGGCGGCGGCGGTCCCGGCCCGTACGGCCGCACCGGCAGGCCCCACCCCCGCAACCGATCCGAGCACCCAGGAGACCGTGACCACCGTGACCGTTCCAACCGGTCCGCCTGCGTCGGCACCGTCGACGACGCGGGCGGCCGCCCCGACGTCGGCCGCCTGGTCCTTCACTCCCCCGTCCCTGCAGGACTCCGCCGAGCTCCCCCGGGCCCGCGGCGCCTGAGCCGTCCGCCGGGTTCTTCTCCCCATCTCATCTCGGCGCCCACCTTGCGCCGCCGTGGCAGAATCCGAGTGCAGGAGGCCGCCGGGCTTCCACGGAAGGGGACTGGCGTGAGCATCTTCGCCTGGTGCGCGATCATCGGCTGCGTCACCCTCCTGGCCGGGGTCCTGTTCGACGGGTTGCTGGACGCCTTCCTGCCCGACGGGATGGTGCCGGTCCTCGCCCTGCCGGTGGCCGTGTTCGGTGCGATCGGCATGGGGATGACGGCGATGTCGGGCTCCGCCTCCATGCAGGTGCCGGCGGCCGTCGTGTGGGGCGTTCCCACCACACTGGCTCTCGCCTCGGGCGCGGTCACGCGCTGGCTGTGGAACCACCTCAGGCGGACCATGCCGCTGGACACGGCTCCGCCCACCGCCGCGGAGCTCATCGGTGAGAGGGTCACCGTCCTGTGGTGGAAGGACGGCAGCGGCGAGGTCCGGGCCATCACGCGCGGCAATCAGCTCACCCTGCCGGCGCGCTCGGAGGAGCCGTTGCGCTCGGGCCAGAGCGCCTGGGTGCTCGACGCCGAGGACTCCACCCTCACCATCACCCCCTGGGAGCAGATCGACAGCTGAGCGCCCGTCGAGTCACGGCGATCGCCCCACCCTCCTCGTTCCCCGTTCCCACTGTCCCCTCCCCCCTCCGACTCGTCCCGTCTCTTCTCAGTCCCAACTCCCCGCTAGGAAAGGAACACCGCATGGATGCATCGATCATTGGCGCCATCGTCATCATCGTCATCATCGCGCTGCTGGTAATGGCCTACCTGTTCAGCCGGATCGTCGTCGTCCCCGCCAACCTCACCGGCCTGATCTCCGGGTCGAACCGGGGCACGGTCAAGATCATCCACCCCGGTGGACGCGACTTCGTGCTGCCGGTCATCCAGTCCATCCAGTACCTGCCCTTCACCCAGACCACGATCGGCTTCAAGGTCACCGCCGAGGACGAGAACAAGATCAACGTCAGCGTCTCCGCCGTCGCCGCCGTCAAGGTGGGCGACTCCGACGAGCAGGTGCGCGCCGCCGCCAAGCGCTTCCTGGGCAAGCCCAACACGGACCAGGCCATCGCCGACTCCGCCCGTGAGGCGCTCATCGGCTCCCTGCGCTCGATCATCGGGCACATGACGGTCACCGACCTCATCTCCGACCGTGACGCCCTCCAGCGCAACGTCTTCGACGACGCCAAGAGCATCATGTCCAATATGGGCCTGGAGATCGACATGCTCCAGGTCTCCGAGATCACCGACGCCGGCGGCTACATCGACTCCCTGGGCGTGCCCGAGCAGCAGCGCGTCGAGAAGGACGCCCGCATCGCCCGGGCCAACGCCGAGCGCGAGGCCCGCGACGCCGAGGTCACCTCCCGTCAGCAGATCGCCGAGCGCGAGCGCGACCTGTCCCTGCGTCAGGCCCAGCTCAAGGCCGAGACGGACAAGGCCCAGGCCGACGCCGACTCCGCCGGGCCGATCGCCCGCGCCGCCAAGGAGCGCGAGATCGCCATCATCGGCCAGGAGGCCGCCGAGGCCAAGGCGGCCCTGACCGAGCGCGAGCTGGACTCCACGGTGCGCAAGCCCGCCGACGCCGCCCGCTACCAGCGCGAGCAGGAGGCCCAGGCCTCCAAGACCGAGGCTCTGCTGCGCGCCGAGGCCGACGCCGAGCGCACCCGGCTCGACTCCGAGGCCCAGGCCCGGGCCACCGTGGCCCGCGCCGAGGCCGAGGCCAAGGCGACCGCGGCCCGGGCCCGTGCCGAGGCGGAGGCCATCGCCGCCCGCGGTCAGGCCGAGGCCGACACGATCCGCGCCGCCGGTGAGGCCGAGGCCAAGGCCATGAGCGACAAGGCCGACGCCCTGGCCAAGTACGGCGAGGCCGCCACCCGCCAGATGCTGCTGGACAAGGCCCCCGAGATCGCCCGGGCCCTGAGCGAGCCGCTGGCCAGCGTGCGCGACCTGTCCATCATCTCCACCGAGGGCGCCTCCGCGCTGCCCAAGGCCGTGGCCAGCAACGTCGAGCAGCTCGACGTCATCCTGCGCAGCCTGGTGGGCACCGGCCTGACCGACATGGTGGGCGGCCGTCTGCCGGACTCCGACTCCTCCGAGGGCGACGGCGGCCAGGCCCCGGTCGACGTCGTCGAGCACCGGGAGGGCTGAGGCCCGGCCCGCCCCGGACGAACGGGGACGTGTCGCGGGGGCGGGGGGCGACATTCGGTTACCCCGCCCCCGCCACAGAACCCTCACGCGAGCAGGGGCCCA
>NZ_JAAIJY010000031.1 GCF_011752065.1 Actinomyces sp. ZJ308 | reverse complement strand
CCGGGCCCGCCCGGCCCGACGGGGGCGGTGGCGCGCGGCGGGTTCCTTAATCCCGGCCCCCGCCCCCGCGACATGTCCCCGTCGAGCTAGAAGGTCCCCTGCTCGCGCGCCACGAGGGCGGCCGCGGCGTCATAGGCGGCCCGGACGGCGGGCTGGGGGTCGGCGCTCAGGTGCTCGACGGGGGCGAGCTCCCAAGCGGGCGGTGCCGCTCCCTCCGCCCCGCTGAGAACCCAGGCGGCCTGCCTGGCGGCGCCGTCGGCGACGTACTCGCCGGGCTCGGGCACATCCACGGGGACGCCGAGGACCGCGGGGGCCAGCTCCTTGGCACTGGCCCACCTCACACCGCCGCCGACCATGGCGACCCGGGAGACGTCGACGCCCTGGGCGCGCACCGCATCGATGCAGGCGCCCATGAGACACAGCAGACCTTCGACGGCGGCGCGCGCGTAGTTCGCCGGGCTCAGGGACGTCAGGGTCATTCCGGTGAGGATCCCGGTGGCGTCGGGCAGGTCCGGGGTGCGCTCGCCCTGGAGGTAGGGGACGTGGACCAGGCCGCCCGCGCCGGGCTCGGCGGACAGGGCCAGCGCGTCGAACTCCTCGTAACTGACGCCGAGGACGGTCTTGGCGGCATCCAGGACCCGGGCTCCGTTGAGGGTGCAGGCCAGTGGCAGGAAGGCACCGGTGGCGTCGGCGAACCCGGTCACCAGTCCGGAGGCGTCATGGGTGGGTGACGACGAGACGGCTGCGACAACACCGCTGGTCCCCAGCGACAGACTCGTCTGCCCCGCCTCCAGGCCCAGCCCGAGGGCGGCGCCGGCGTTGTCGCCGCAGCCGGGCCCCAGAACCAGGTGGCTCAGGTCGCGCCCGTCCACGTCCGCGCCACCGCGCGCTGCGATCTGGGCCGGCCCTGCCACCCGCGGCAGGATGATGTCGGCCGCCTCCTGCGGGCTGCGCCGCAGGGCCAGGGCGAGCAGTTCACGGCGGTAGGTGTTCGCCACGGCGTCGAAGTACCCGGTGCCCGAGGCGTCGGATCGGTCAGTGACCAGCGCGTCCAGGTCGCGCCGGCCGGCGGGGGCCGCGCCGCCGGCGGAGAGCCGCCAGGTGAGCCAGTCGTGGGGCAGGCAGATCGCGGCGATGCGGGCGGCGTTGTCCGGCTCGTGGTCGGCGAGCCAGCGCAGCTTGGTCACGGTCAGGGAGGCCACCGGGACGCTGCCCACGGCGTCGGCCCAGGCCCGGCGGCCGCGGGACTGATCGCCCTGGCCGAGGTCCTCGATGAGCTCACGAGCCGCTGCGGCACTGCGAGTGTCGTTCCACAGGAGGGCGGGGCGGATGACCCGCCCGTCGGCGTCGAGGAGGACCATGCCGTGCTGCTGGCCTCCGACGGACAGGGCCGAGACGTCGTCGAGACCGCCGACGGCGTCGATGACCTCCCCCAGCGCGCTCCACCAGTGGTCGGGGTGGATCTCGGTGCCATCGGGGTGGGAGGCCCTGGCCCGGCGGATCAGGGCACCGGTGGCGGCGTCCCGGATGACGATCTTGCAGGACTGCGTCGAGGAGTCGACGCCGGCGACCAGAGTCATGGTGCTTCCTTCCTCGGTGAAGGTTCGAGGCCGTCGTCATTATCTCACCGTCGAGCGTCATTCATAGGCGATCCGGGACTTATTCGTCTATCAGTAAAACAGCGGTGCCCGGAGCCACTCGGCGCTCCGGCCCCGTCCCCGGGCGCCGGTGCGGGTGCCGCGCGCCGGTGTGAACATTCGTGCACCGGTCGTGGTGACGCCCGCGGACCGGCTCCGAAGAATCGCCAGTGAGACCAGCTATCTGAGACCAGCTTTCACTGACGATGAAGGAGCACACGCATGAGCGAGAGGATCATCCTGGCCGACCTTGACGAGCAGCTGCGCGAGGCGGTGGCGAGCACCCGGCGGCGAGTGGCCGACCTGCACGCCGAGCTGCCCCGCTGGGGCCTGGTGGTGTGGACCGCCGGCAACGTCTCCGAGCGGGTCGTCGTCGACCGCGGCGACGGGCCGGTCAGGACCGACCTGTTCGTCATCAAGCCCTCCGGGGTCTCCTACGACGAGCTGACCGCGGACACGATGGTGGTGTGCACGCTCGACGGGGAGAAGATCGACGACGGGACGCCGGCCTCCCTGACGCCCTCCTCCGACACGGCCGCCCACGCCTACGTCTACCGGCACCGCGACGACGTCGGCGCCGTGGTCCACACCCACTCCCCCTACGCCACCGCCTGGGCCGCGCGCCGCGAGCCGATCCCCTGCGCCCTGACCATGATGGGCGACGAGTTCGGAGGCGACATCCCGATCGGGCCCTTCGCCCTCATCGGTGACGACTCCATCGGCCGCGGCATCGTGGAGACCCTGGAGGGCTCCAGATCCCCGGCGGTCCTCATGGCCAACCACGGCCCCTTCACCGTCGGCAAGGACGCGCGCGACGCCGTCAAGGCCGCGGTCATGTGCGAGGAGGTCGCCCGCACGATGAGCATCGCCGAGCAGCTCGGCGACGTGAAGCCGATCCCGGCCGACATGGTGGATCGTCTCAACGACCGGTACCAGCACGTCTACGGCCAGCACTAGCCGGCCGGGCTCAAGGAGGCGGGGTCCGGAACCAGGTTCCGGACCCCGCACATCTGTTCAGACTCGGCTCCGACGACGTCGGAGGACCCTGCGCATCGCAGGGCTCAGATGTCCTCGAGGACCTCGCCCTTGGTCTCGCGGGCCAGCAGGTAGATGAAGCCGCCCAGGACCAGCATGGCCGCGAAGAACAGGAAGGCCGGGAAGACGGAGGCCAGGGGGTGGGCCAGCTCCTTGAGGTTGTCCGAGCCGATCATCGCTCCCATGAGCAGCGGGCCGACGATCTTCGCGCTCGATCCCAGGCCGTAGCCCAGGCCCAGCCCGGTCCCTCGGGCGTCGTTGGGGAACTGCTCGCCGCCGAAGGCGTTGAGGATCCCGAAGGCTCCGTCGCCGAAGCCCATGGTGATGCAGATGCCGGTGAAGAAGATGATCCAGGAGGTCTCCCAGTGGGCGGAGAAGGCCACGATGACCGCGCCCGCCGCCCCGATGAGGCCGAAGGAGAACATCGTCCAGCGCCGCCCGATCCGGTCGGCGAGCCAGGCCGAGGCCAGGCGCCCGAGCAGGTCCACCAGGGAGACGCCCATGAAGAGCGTGCCCACGGTGTCGGCGTTGATGTCGTCGAAGCCGACCTCCAGGAGCGTCTGCCCCCAGGACTGCACGGTGAAGGAGCCCAGGATGAAGCAGAAGGAGCCGATCGAGACGATGAGCAGGGGCCTTAAGTGCTTGCGCAGCAGCTCGGAGTAGGCGATTCGCTGCTCGGTCTCCACCGGCGGCAGGGCGCCGACGGTCTCGGGGCTCAGCTCCAGGGCCCAGGCGATGGACTCGCGCGCCTCGCGCTCGCGCCCCTGGGAGAGGAGGAAGCGGGGCGACTCGGGAACGATCCTGATCCAGGCCAGCAGCAGGATCGGGATCGCGCCCAGGGCGATGAGGCCGCGCCAGTTGTCGTGCATGGCGCGCTGGGCCAGGGAGCCGAGGAAGAGGCCCAGCGGGATGAACACCGAGCCGAGCCCGGCCAGCATACCGCGCTGCCTGGTGGGGACGAACTCCTGGACGTAGGGGATGGAGACGATGTTGAGGCCTCCGACGCCGATACCGACCAGCACCCGCAGGACGGCGAGCATGCCCCACCAGCCTGTGGGGGTGAACACCGAGGCCAGGGTGAAGACGGTGAAGAGCAGGACGCACCAGGAGAAGGTGCGTCGTCGGCCCATCCTGTCCGCGGCCCGGCCCCACAGGATCGCGCCGAGGACGGTTCCCAGCCCGGAGCAGGCCAGGATGACACCGGTCTCGAAGCCGCCCAGGCTCCACTCCTTCTGGAGCTGGACGACGGCGAAGCCGATGAGGAACATGTCGAAGAACTCCGAGACGTTGGCGACGATCGCCAGCCCGATGATGCTTCGCTGGTGGCCCGTCAGGGGCCGGGAGTCGATCTGTTCCAGGGCGCTCGCGGCGGCTGCTGACGGCGCTGCGCTGCCCGATGCGGTACTCATATGCGGTCCAATCTACGGTGGGGCCGGCGCGCGGCCGGTCAGCGGACGATGTCGGAACCCTGCGCCTGGAGCAGCTCCGCGGGGCGCACGTGGGTGAGGTCTCCGTGATGGGTCAGGGCCAGGGAGGCCACCTTGGTGCCGATCTCGATGCCCCGGTTCACGTCGCCGTCGAGCCAGCCGTGCAGGGTCCCGGCCACGAAGGAGTCCCCCGCCCCGGGGCGGTCGACGACGGGGACCGACTTGATCTCGTAGACGCTCTCGCCGTCGGCGGCGGTCGACAGGTAGGTGCCGGCGCGCCCGTCGGTGGACACGACCGTGGGGGCGCCGATCTCCTCGCGCAGCGCCCGGCACACCTCCACCCCCTGGCCCGGGATGCCGAAGACGATCCCGGCGTCGGTGCGCGAGCAGAACAGGATCGAGGCACCCCTGGCGATCGGCTCCAGGACGGCCCGGGCCTGCTCGCCGTCCCACAGCAGGGAGCGGAAGTTGACGTCGAGGGCGACGTCGACGCCCCGGTCGCGCGCGGCGTCGGCGACGTAGCGCACCACCCGGGCGGTGTCCGGGGTCAGGGCCGCGGTGATCCCGGTGAGAAAGACCAGGCGGGTGTCGAGCAGGGCGTCCCAGTCGAACTCCTCGGGGACGATGCTGCGGAAGGGCGTGTACTCGCGGTCGTAGGTGACCTTGCCCGGCAGCGGGAACTCGCCCGGTTCGAGGAAGTAGAGGGCGACGCGGCCCCGGTCGGTCATGACGACGTGGCTCATGTCCACGCCGACGGCGGAGTACTCCAGGGCGATGCGGTCGGCCAGCTCGCCGCGGGGCAGCTTGGTGGTCCAGGCGGTGGCGCGGCCGAGCTCGGACAGGAGCCCGGCGACGTTGGCCTCGGAGCCGGCGGCGGTCATGCGCAGGGACCGGGCGGTGGCCAGGCGGTCCCCGCGCTCGCAGGTCAGCCGGATCTGTCCCTCGCCAATGGTTGTCAGGTCGTACCTCATTGTCGATTCTCCTAAGCAGCGGCAGCGGTGCCGCTCGTGGTTCGGGTGGTGGTTCGGGTGCGGTTGTGCGGTCCGGTGGATGATGAGGTGTCGGGAGGCGATGGGTTCCGGTTCCTGCGGGAGCGTGCCTACGGCGCCACGACGGGCAGGCCCGCCGAGGCGGCCCGGTCCTCGATGAAGGCGCGGGCGGCGGCGCAGCGGCTCAGGGAGTCCGGGGCGTCGTCATTCCACATCTCGATCATGAGGCGGCCGCTCCAGCCCTGGGCGGTCAGGAGCGCCAAGGAGCGGTCCCAGTCGACGACGCCGGTGCCCATCTCCACACGGCGCGGCTCTCCGGGGCGCACGTCCTTGGCGTGCATCGCCACCATGTGGCCTTCTCCGGCGGCGAGCTCGACGCCGGGGTCGAGGCCCTGCTCGGCGATGTTGCCCAGGTCGGGGTAGAGCTGGAGGTAGGGCGAGTCGACGGCGTCGACGAACTGCATCGCCTTGGTCAGGGAGGTGACGTCGTCGCCGTCGACGTTCTCGATCCCCATGACGACGCCCAGGCGCGCGGCCAGGGGGACGGCGTCGGCCAGGAGCTGGGCGTACCAGCGCTCGGCGTCGGGATTCGGGTCCTCGTAGTAGCAGTAGTAGCCGGCGAGCTGGATGACCGGCACGCCCAGGTCGTGGCAGACCCGCAGGCCGCGGGCCATGACCTCGCGGGCGCGCCGGCGCACGGCCGGGTCTGACGATCCCGGGCCGATCCGGCGGTGCAGGGACAGGCAGATCCCGCCGATGAAGGTGCCGGCCGCCTCGGCGGCCCGGCGCACGGTACGGCACTGCCCGGCGTCCCAGTCCAGACGGGCCTCCCGCTCGGGGGACTCGTCGATGGACAGGTCGAGGAAGGAGAAGCCCGCTCGGGGCACCTGGTCGAGGAAGGTCCGCCAGGCCTCGCCGTCCACGCGGCTGGCGGAGCCCTTCAACGGTCCGACGCGCAGCGCCTTCTCGTAGATGCCCAGGCTGATTCCGGCGGCCAGCCCGCCGCCGGCTGCCTGGCCCGTGCGGGCCGCCTCTGCTTGCGCGGCGTCGGGGCTCATGTCCACACCTCCTCCAGGGTGGTGCGCAGCTCGGCGGCCGCGGCGGCGGGGTCCTCGGCGGCGACGATCGCCCGTCCGGCGATGACGATGCCGACGCTCCGCCCGGCGAAGGCGGGCAGGTCGGCGGGGCTTACGCCGCCGGTGATGGTGACGGTGAAGCCCATGGCGGCCAGCTCGTCGACCCGGTCGATGTCCTCGTCCTTCCAGGACAGGTCGCCGCCGGCCTCGCGGTCGCGGGAGCGCTTGACGATGACGTGCTCGACGCCGGCCCGCCGCCAGGCGCGGGCCCGTTCGGCGTCGAACCACTCGTCGGCCAGCTCGACCTGGACCTCGCCGCCGAGCTCGTCGGCCACCCGGCACACCTGGCGGATCGTGGACATGGAGGCGCCGGCCACGCAGGAGACGAGGTCGGCGCCGGCCTCGAAGGCGAGGCGGGCGATCTTGGAGCCGGCCTCGGCGATGCGCACGTCGGCGAGGATCTGCTTGTCCGGGAAGAGGGCGCGGATGGCACGCACGGCGTGGAAGCCCTCGCACAGGATGAGGATGGTGCCGCACTCGATGACGTCGACGTGCGCGGCCGCCTGCTGGAGGGGGCCGAGCGCGCTGGGCAGGTCGAGGGTGTCCAGGGCTATCTGGAGCCTGGGGGCTGCGGGCTGCTGGGGCATGATGGCGTCTCCTCTCCTCTCATCCGGCCAGGGGCTCGAAGGCGAAGAAGGTGGCGGCGTTGCCCACCAGGAGGTCCTGGACGTAGGCGGGGTCGACGCCCTCGTCCTCGATGAGGCGGGGGCAGAAGACGGCCGGGTCGTAGTCGATGCCGGAGACCGACCCGTAGGCCTTCTGGTAGGAGGCCTTGCCCGAGTCGGTGCCCAGGAGGACCTGCTTGCCGTAGCCCTTGGCGCCCAGGGTCTTGATGAGCTCGACCCGGGCGTTGTCGGGCACGTACTTGATGCGGTTGGTGCCGTCGAGCTCGACGTAGGCGCCGGTGGCGACGATCTGCTCGTGAACCCACGGGTCCCAGTTGCGCTGGATGTGGCCGATGGCGATCCTCTCCGGGGCGACTCCCTGCTCGATGAGGAAGCGGGCCTGCTCGGGTCCGCAGGTGCCGGCGGTGACGTGGGTGTTGACGGGGGCGCCGGTCTCCTTGGAGGCGATGGCGACGGCCTTGCCGGTCTTGACCTCCCAGTCGGTGATCCGGCCGTAGGCGGTGGCCCACTTGATGCAGCCGGCCCTGATGTCGGTGCGCTTGACCAGCGGGCCCATGTAGTCGTGCTCATCGACGCCCTCGACGACGTCGGCGATGAGCAGGTCGGCGATCTCGGTGACCGTGTACTGGTTGACCCAGGACTGGCGCCACTCCAGGTAGACCTTCTGCTGGTGGAAGCCGGTGGCCTGGATGACCTGCAGGTCCGGGACGCGGTCGACGACGTCGCGCAGCAGGAGCACGCCGCGTCCCGAGGAGGCCGGGCACATGTCGACGATGGTGGCGCTGGGTGCGAAGCGCTTGGAGGCCTCGACGAAGGAGGTGGCCTCCTGGACCGCCTTGTCCTCGTCGATGAGGAGGTGGTCGGGATCGAGGTAGACCTCCCCCGCGCCGACGCGGATGAGGTGGTCGTGGGCGTTGACGACTCCGAGGCTCGCGGGGTCGACGTCGCCGTGGATGGTGCGGACGATGCCCATAGGGTCTTCTCCTCCAGACGGGTTCCGGGCGGGTGACGGCGGACAGATGGCAGGTGACCGGCAGCCGGGCCACTTGGGACCACTTGGGACCACTGAGGACCACTGCGCCCTGCCCACATCGGTCACGCTACGGAGACGGGTACCGACGCCGAAGGCGAGCGATGAACGGATGTTCAGATTGACGGTGCAACTGACGGGCGGGTTTCGGGAGAATCGTTGTCAGGACAAGAGATCAGACGATCACGATTGGATAACCTGAACGCATGTGTGCACAGCTGACTCGGGAGCGGGCCTCGCTGCTGCTGGAGGTGGCCCGCCTCTACTGGGACGAGGACCTCGACCAGGCGCGGATCGCCAGCAGGATGGGCTACTCGCGCCCCACGGTCTCGCGCATGCTCGCCGAGGCCCGCCGGCACGGGGTCGTCACCGTCACCGTCTCCCACCCCATCGAGCGGCTCATGGCCCTGGAGGAGCGGCTCACGCGGACCTTCGGGCTCAAGGAGGCGCGGGTGGCCGAGGACCGCGCCGACGGCGCCAGCGGCCCGGGAGCCGAGGTCGCCCGGGTGTGCGGTGACCTGCTCCTGGAGCACTGCGGTCCCCGCAGCGTCATCGCCGTGTCCAACGGCCGAGCCGTGGGCGCCGTCGTCCACCACCTGCCCGAGCGCGTCTGGCCGGAGTCGACGACGGTGGCGATGCTGGGCTCGGCCGGGGAGTCCTTCCTCCTCGAGGACGGCCCGGACATCTGCCGCAACCTGGCCCTGCGGCTGGGCGGCCACTACCGCTCGCTGCCGGTCCCCCTCGTCTTCGACTCCCTGAAGAATGCCCGTGCGGTGCGCAGCGAGGAGCGGGTGGCCACCACCCTGGAGCTCGCCGCCCGCAGCGACGTGGCGCTCACCGGCGTCGGCGCCGTCGGGGAGACGACGAGCAGCCCGCTGCTGCGCCGCTGGATGACGCCCGCCGTCATGCGCGAGTGCCGACGCAAGAACGTCGTCGCCCACGTCTGCGGGCACCACCTGGACGCCGCGGGCAACCACGTGCGCACGGCCCTGTGCGACCGCACCCTGTGCCTGGACCCCTCCCGGCTCAGCGAGATCCCCCTGGTCATCGGTGTGGCCGCGGGGCGGGACAAGGTCGAGGCCATGCGCGCGACCCTGCGCGGGGGCTACCTGTCCGCCCTCGTCACCGACGAGAGCACCGCCCGCTCCCTCCTGGAGGGGGCCTGAACGCACCACGGAACGAAACAGACCGGGCGGGATAGGTGCTCGAAGGCGTGGCGGGGCTGGCGGGAGCGGCGCGAGGAACGAGCGGCGCGGATGGTAGCCGAGAGCGGCTGTACCGCCCGGTCGGTACCTCCGAGTTGAACTGAACACGCGTTCACCTGTCTACTTGCTCGCCCCTGCCGAAGCGGGAAGGATCAGTCCTGATGCCCGGCCGCAGGTGCGCCGGCTGTACCAGCACGGCGCCCGCGGCTGCGAGCGACATGCACCCTCATGCACAAGGAGTCCTCAATTATGAGTGCTGAGCCGCTGCTCACCGACCTCGACCGTCAGACCATCGCGGTCTCCAAGGCCCTGGCCGCCGACGCCGTGGAGAAGGCGGGGTCGGGCCACCCCGGTACGCCGATCTCCCTGGCGGGGGTGGCGTGGCTGCTCTACCAGCGTGAGATGGTCCACGACCCGCTCGACCCGGGCTGGCTGGGGCGGGACCGGTTCGTCCTGTCAATCGGGCACGCCTCGCTGGTGCAGTACATCCAGCTGTTCCTGGCCGGCTACGACATCGATCTGGAGGGCTTCACGGCCTTCCGCTCCCCGGCGGGTCTGCCGGGCCACCCCGAGTTCGGTGAGGTGCCGGGGGTCGAGACGACGACCGGTCCGCTGGGGGCGGGCTTCGCCAATGCGGTGGGCCTGGCCATGGCGGCGCGGCGCGAGCACGGGCTGCTGGACGCGGGCACGCCGTTGGGCGAGTCGGTCTTCGACCACTTCGTCTACACGATCCTCGGTGACGGCTGCATGCAGGAGGGCGTCAGCTCCGAGGCCGCCTCCCTGGCCGGCACCCAGCAGCTGGGCAACCTCATCGCCATCTACGACGACAACGACATCTCCATCGAGGGCAACACGGACATCGCCTTCACCGAGGACCCCTCGGCCCGCTTCGAGGCCTACGGGTGGCAGGTGCTCGACGTCGACTGGCGCACCGGCCCCGACGGTTACGCCGAGGACCTGGAGGCGCTGCACGAGGCCGTCGTTGCGGCCCGCGCCGAGACGAGCCGGCCCACGCTCATCCGCCTGCACACGATCATCGCCTGGCCCTCTCCGACCAAGCAGGGCCAGGAGTCCTCCCACGGCGCCAAGCTCGGGGGCGAGGAGATCGCCGGGCTCAAGCGGGCCCTGGGCCTGGACCCTGAGCAGTCCTTCATCCTGCCCGACGACGTCGTCGCCCACGCCCGCACCCGGGCCGCGGAGAACACCAGGGCCGCCCGGGCGGTCTGGGACGAGCGTTTCGCGGCCTGGCAGCAGGCCAACCCCGACGCCGCCGCGCTGCTGGAGCGCCTGGAGGCCCACCGCCTGCCCGAGGGGCTCCAGGCGGCCCTGCCGACCTGGGAGGTCGGGGAGTCCCTGGCGACCCGAGCGGCGTCGGGCAAGGTGCTCTCCGCGCTGGCCGGCGTGGCGCCCGAGCTGTGGGGCGGGTCGGCGGACCTGGCCGGCTCGAACAACACGACCATGGCGGGCGAACCGTCCTTCCTGCCCGCCTCCCTGGCGCAGGCCGAGGGGGACGGGCCCTTCGGGCGCACGATCCACTTCGGTGTGCGCGAGCACGCCATGGGCTCGACCCTCAACGGGATCGCCCTGGACGGACTCACCCGCCCCTACGGGGGCACCTTCATGGTGTTCTCCGACTACATGCGTCCGGCGGTGCGTCTGGCGGCGCTCATGGGGATCGGCTCGATCTTCGTGTGGTCCCACGACTCCATCGGCGTGGGTGAGGACGGCCCCACCCACCAGCCGATCGAGCACCTGGCGGCGCTGCGCGCCATCCCGGGCCTGGCCGTCGTGCGCCCCGGGGACGCCAACGAGACCGCCGCGGCCTGGGCCGAGATCCTGCGCCGCCACGACGAGCCGGCCGGCATCGTCATCTCGCGTCAGAACCTCCCCGTGAGCGCCTCCGCCCGGGCGGCGGCCGACGGCGTGCGCCGCGGCGCCTACGTCCTGGCCGAGGCCACCGACGCCTCCGGCCAGCAGGTGAGCCCCGACGTCGTCCTGGTCGCCACCGGATCCGAGGTCGGCGTGGCCGTGGCCGCCCGCGACATTCTCCAGGGGCAGGGCACGCCCACCCGGGTCGTCTCCGCCCCCTGCCTGGAGTGGTTCGCCCAGCAGGACGAGGCCTACCGGGCCGAGGTGCTCCCCGCCGACGCCGCCAAGGTCTCCATCGAGACCGGTATCGCCATGGGATGGCGCGAGATCGTCGGTGACGCCGGCGAGATCGTCTCCCTGGACCACTACGGCACCTCCGCCGCCGGCACCACGCTGTTCGAGGAGTACGGCTTCACCGGGCAGAACGTGGCCGAGCGGGCCCGCCGGGCCCTGGCCCGCACGCGCGGCTGAGGCCACGCGACCGCCCCACCTCACCGAGCCGGGCATTTTTCGCGTAGCCCTACGGTTTTTCTGTAGGGCTACGCGAAAAATGCCCGGCTCGACGCATGAGAAACATATGTCACGGGGATACCACTCCCCATGCGGATCGGGTGACGAATCGGTCGATTTTGGGCACGCTGGGGTCCGGTCGCGCCACCGGGCGCACTGCGGAACAACGATCCCCGAACACAGAAAAGGCCGTCTCTCATGAGCACTCCCCCTCCTGCCCAGAACGACCCTCGGCTCTCCGACAGTGACAGCTCCGATGAGGAGCAGACCCCTCGCACCCGCTACTACTACCTCATCATGACCGTCGTGGTCCTGATCGCCGTCGTGATCGACATCGCGATCTACATCGGGATCATCACCAACGTTGAGGGGAGGGTACGCATCCCGTACCTGGTCTTCATTCTTCCCGTTGTCGTCGCTCTGGCGATCGGACGGTTCGCCGACGCGGCCCTGGCCAAGAGGTCTCCCCACCTGGTGCCCGGCTATGGGGCCCAGCAGTACCAGCCCCACCCCGGTGCGGCACCCGGGCAGCAGGGCTACGCTCAGATGCCCGGGAACCCGGTGCAGGGACAGCAGGCTTTGCACGGGCAGCCGGGCCAGTACGGTCAGCCCACCCAGCCGACGGCACCGCAGGGCACCGGCTACGGTCAGGCGCCCGGCCAGGTCCCCAACCAGGCTCCCGGACAGGTCCCCGGCCAGCAGGCAGCCCCCGGCGCACCGCAGCAGGCCCCTTACGGGCAGCCGCAGCAGCCGGGCCAGGTGCCGCAGCAGGGCCAGTACGGTCAGGCCCCCACTGACCAGGCCCCTCAGGCACCTCGGAACCAGCAGCCCTATGGTCAGGCCGGCCAGGGCGGCCAGCCGGGACAGACCGGACCGGTCGGCTACTGAGCTCCAAGGGTCCGGCCGCGTGGTGAGCGGGGCGCATCGCCCCCGTGCACCACGCGACCGGACCTCTCAGGCACGCAGGACGTCCTCGGGAACGACGTCGGCGCCGAGCCGCCCCGAATAGATGTCGGTGGCGCCCGATACGCTCCCGTCATGCCCGCAACGAAGAGTCCCAAGACCCCCAAGGTCTCCTACCAATGCACCGAGTGCGGCTGGTCCAGCCCCAAGTGGATGGGCCAGTGCCGGGAGTGCCGCGAGTGGGGAACCCTGGAGGAGGTCCAGGCCGTAGGAGCGCCGGGCGGGGCCGTCGGCGGCGGTGCCCTGGCCGCCACCAGCGCCGTGCGCCCGGTAGTGGCCGCCCGCCCCATCGGTGAGGTCAGCGCCACCGAGGCCCGGGCCCGTCCCACCGGGGTGGGCGAGCTGGACCGGGTCCTGGGAGGCGGGATCGTGCCGGGCGCCGTCGTGCTGCTGGCCGGTGAGCCCGGCGTCGGCAAGTCCACGCTTCTGCTCGACGTCGCGGCGAAGGCCGCCGCCGTGGCGCGCGAGCGCGGTGACGGCCCGGTCCTCTACGTCACCGGTGAGGAGTCCGCCTCACAGGTGCGGCTGCGGGCCGAGCGCATCGACGCCCTGGACCCGGGGCTGCTCCTGGCCGCAGAGACCGAGCTCGGGGCCCTGTTGGGGCACGTGGAGGCGGCCGGTCCCTCCCTGCTGGTGGTGGACTCGGTCCAGACCATCGCCTCGGCGCAGGTCGAGGGCAGTGCCGGAGGCGTCACCCAGGTGAGGGCGGTGGCCGGCGCGCTCATCGCGGTGGCCAAGGAGCGCGGTATCCCGGTGCTGCTCGTGGGGCACGTGACCAAGGACGGCGGGATCGCCGGGCCCCGGGTCCTGGAGCACCTGGTCGACGTCGTCGCCCAGTTCGAGGGTGACCGGCACGCCCGCCTGCGCCTGCTGCGGGCCGTCAAGAACCGCTATGGCCCCACCGACGAGGTCGGCTGCTTCGACCTGGGTGAACGGGGCATCGTGGGCCTGGCGGACCCCTCGGGCCTGTTCCTGTCCGCCGCCCGCTCCGAGGTGCCGGGCACCTGCGCCACCGTCACCCTGGAGGGGCGCCGCCCCATGCCGGTGGAGATCCAGGCGCTCGTGGCCTCCACCAACGCCGGCTCCCCGCGACGCACCACCTCCGGGGTGGACCACTCGCGCACGGCCATGGCGCTGGCGGTTCTCAGCGCCCGGCTGCGGGTGGACACCTCCAGCGCGGACGTCTACGTCTCCACCGTCGGTGGGGCGCGCGCCGTCGAGCCGGCCACGGACCTGGCGGTGGCCATCTCCGTGGTCTCAGCGGCGCGCAACCTGCCCACGCCCGCCGGGCTCGTGGCCTTCGGTGAAGTCGGTCTGACCGGGGAGGTGCGCGCCACCGTCGGCATCCAGCGGCGCCTGGCGGAGGCCTCCCGGCTCGGCTTCGACCGGGCGATCGTGCCGCTGGCGGGCTCGGCCGAGCTGCGTGAGGTCGCCGGGATGCAGGTCCTGCCGGTCTCGCACGTGGGTGAGGCCATGGGGGCGGCGCTGCCCCGTGGCTGAGGCGCCCAGGAGGGTCGAGAGCCCGAGCAGGAGGGATGGGACCATCCCCGGCGCGGTTGTCGATGCCGTGCCCGACGCCGTAGCCGCCCGCGGCCAACAGACCGAGCGGTCCAGTGTGGGAAGGCCCTCTCCGAGGGGCGGCCCGCCTGCCGATACCATGGGGCTGTGAGCACCGGCAGGTGCGCGCTCAACCGGATGGCGTGGAGCCGGATGGCCTGGAGCGCTCGCCCCGCCCCAGTGAGCACCCACCGTGCGAGCCCTTCCCGAGGACACCGCGAGATCAGGAGAGATGATGATCGAGGCCGCAGGCCAGCTGCGTGAGACGCTTGCGCTCATCGCTCCCGGCACCGTCCTTCGTGACGGCCTGGAGCGGATTCTGCGCGGTCGTACCGGGGCGATCATCGTGCTGGGCTTCGACCCGGTGGTCGAGGCCATCTCCTCCGGCGGCTTCCACCTGGACGTCGAGCTCTCCGCGGCCCGACTGCGCGAGCTGGCCAAGATGGACGGCGGCGTCGTCGTCGACATGGACACCGCCCGGATCCGGCGCGCCAACGTTCAGCTCCTGCCCAACGCCTCGATCCAGACCTCGGAGACGGGCATGCGCCACCGCACCGCCGAGCGCGTGGCCCGCCAGACCGGTTACCCGGTCATCTCCGTGAGCCAGTCAATGCGGATCATCTCCCTGTACGTGGACGGCAAGCGCCACGTCCTGGAGCCCAGCGAGTCGATCCTGGCCAGCGCCAACCAGGCGCTCTCGGCGCTGGAGCGCTACAAGGCCCGCCTCGACCAGACCTCCGCCGGTCTGGACTCCCTGGAGATCGAGGACCTCGTCACCGTCCGCGACGTCACCTCGGTGCTCCAGCTCATGGAGATGGTCCGCCGCATCTCCGCCGACATCGACTCCTACGTCCTGGAGCTGGGCACCGACGGGCGCCTCCTGGCCCTCCAGGTCGAGGAGCTCACCCGAGGCCTGCTCGCCGAGCACGGCTTCCTCCTGGAGGACTACCTGCCTGCGGGCCTGGACACCGCCACCGTGGACGCGCGTCTGAAGTGGGTGGGCTCCCCCGCCCTGCTGGACCTGGCGATGGTGGCGCGCTCCATGGGCCTGGGCGGTATCGACGGCCAGGACCTGGACGCCCAGGTCTCCCCACGCGGCCTGCGGATCCTGTCCAAGATCCCGCGCCTGCCCGTGGTGACGGCCCGGGCCGTCGTCGAGCAGTGGGGATCGCTGCAGGGGGTCCTGGGCGCCACCATCGAGGAGCTCGAGGCCGTCGAGGGCGTCGGCGCCCAGCGGGCCCGGACCCTGCGCGACGGGCTGTCCCGGCTGGCGGAGATCTCCGTCGTCGAGCGCTACTCCTGAGCCCTTCGACGCCGTTTCGAGATCGCCGACCGGCCCCGTCTCCCCCTGTCCAGCGGGGACGCGCGGTCAGCCGATGACGAAGACCCGGTCCTCGGTCAGGTCCTTGCCCCCCATGACGAAGTGGAAGCGGTAGGTCCCCGCACCGGCAGCGCTGCCGGGGGCGGTCTGGGCCTGGTCGGCCGAGGCGCTCGCGGAGGAGCCGTCTGTGGCACTGGAGTCGGCTGAGGCCGTGTTGCTCTGGTCGGTGGCCTGCGCGCTCACGCTGTCACTCGGTGCGGAGGAGGCCGAGGTCCCGGCCGGTGAGGCCGGGGCCGCCGTGGCGGCGGCGCAGTCGGAGGTGGCGGCATTCCCGTTCCACGTCACGCTGACGTCCGCGGCCTGTCCCGGAGGCAGAAGAAGAGGTCGCTCGGCCTGACCCACGGGACAGGTGACGGAGTCCCACACCTGCTGAGAGCCCGAGGAGACCCGTACCCCCACGGCCTGGCTGCCGGCGTCGAGCAGGCACGGTACCGAACCGTTGTTGACCAGGGAGATGGAGAAGGTCGCCCCCGCACCGACGCCCACGGACTCCGGGCCCTGGACGGTATTCGACAGCGACGAGGGGTCGCAGGCCACCGGCGTGGGGTAGACGGTGTGCACCTGGGCGGCGGCGCGCTCCTCGTCCTGGCTGCGGATGGTGCCGCGCACCCAGAGGTACCCGACGATGACGGCCACCACGAGCAGCAGGAGGAACAGCAGCACGCCGCCCAGTACCAGGGTGCGGCGCAGGCCGTAACGGGGCTGGGGAGGGATCGGCTTGCGCAGTCGGCCGCTGCGAGGCTGGTCCGGACCCTGCGAAACCGAGTCGGGGGCGCCGGTGAGCCGCCCACCGCCGATATGTGCCCACTGGGCGCCCTTGCCCCAACCGTGACGACGACCGGAGCGGCCGGCCTGGGTCGAGCTCGTGCGGGCGGACTGAGCGGTCCCCGGAGCGGCCTGCCGTGAGCGAGCCGCTGAGGAGCCCTGGGAGTTCTGCGAGTTCTGGGAGGCCTGAGAGCGTCGCCGGCTCTTGCCGGACTGACCCGACTTGCCCGAGCCTGCGCCGGAGGGTCTGCCCGTCTGCCCCGAGCGCAGGGGGCGCCCGGTCTGCTTGGCGCCGGAGGGGCGACTCCCTCGGGCCTTGTCCTGGGAGCCGGTGCTCCTTCCCCGCGAGGACCTGGCCGATCCACCGCCGGATCGGGACGAGGAGGATTGTCCGCCGCCTGCCGGCCGGTGGGGTCGGGACTGGGATCCCGAGGACGAACGGCCTACCGAGGAGCCCGCGCCGCGACGGGCCGAGCCCCGCCGTCCTGCGCCTTCCCCATGACTGCGTCCGCGTCCTTTGGCCATGGCCACGACTCTACCGGCGCAGTGCCCCCGGGGCCGTGAGCGCCTCGCCCGGGCGGTGCGCCGATCCATGACCGCCATCGCTGTCCGCACGAGCCTGCGCTCACCGCCCCCGTCTCGCGGACGCACCATGGACCCCGAGGGCTGATCCCCCGGTGGCTCCGCGAGCCTGAGGGCGCGTTCGCGCGCTCGGTGGCGAGCTCGACGGGCGACTACGGGAGCCGGTAGATGGCGCCGTCGTCGTCGGTGGCGATGAGCCCGTCGACCAGGAGGGTGGTCAGGGCGCGCCCGGGCTGATCGGGGTCGGGCGCGCCGGCGCCGCTGGCCCGCGATCCCGCCCGCGCGGCGCAGGCCACGAGCTCCCCGGCCTCCACGGGTCGCCCGTCGACCGCCTCGCGCAGGCGGGCCATGACCAGGCCACGGGCCTGGCGGTCGGTGCCGTGCCAGGCCTGGGTACGACGTCGGCCCGCGTGGACATCCACGGGACGGCCGGCTGCCAGCCAGGCGCAGTCGCCGCGCCAGGGGCAGGCGGTGCAGTCGGGTTCGCGGGCGGTGCAGACCAGGGCGCCGAGCTCCATGACGGCCACCGACCAGTGGGCGGCGGTGGCGTCGTCGGCGGGCAGCAGGTGCAGGGCCCGCTCGCGCTCGGCCCGGTTGAGGTTGGGCGCGGGAAGGGCCTGGCCGCCGACGGCGCGCGCCAGGACGCGTCTGACATTCGTGTCCAGCACGAGCGCGCGGCGCCCGTGGGCGAAGGCGAGGACGGCGCCGGCCGTGTACTCCCCCACCCCGGGCAGGGCCAGGAGGGCGTCGAGGTCGTCGGGCAGGACGCCGTCGTGCTGCTCGACGACGCTGCGGGCGCACTCGATGAGCCGCAGCGCCCGGCGCGGATAGCCCAGGCGTCCCCAGACCCGCAGCACCTCGGCGGTGGGGGCCTGGGCGAGCTCGGCGGGCCCCGGCCAGCGGCGCATCCACTCCTGCCAGGCGGGGATGACGCGGGCCACCGGGGTCTGCTGGCTCATGACCTCCGAGACGAGGACCTCCCACGGCGTCGTTCCGGGTCGGCGCCATGGCAGGTCCCGGGCATGGGCGTCGTACCAGGCGATGACGGCCTGCGTCGAGGGCTCGCCCGGCACGGCGGGCTCAACGGGCAGCGGCACCGACGCGACCGCGGGCACGGTGTGCACGGACGGCACCGACGATGCGGACGGCGCAGCGACGATCGTGTCACGAGAGGCGGGGCGGACAGGCACGGGAGACACCGTAGCGGCAGCGGCTTGGACGGGGCTGGTCGCCTTATCGCACCTGGCCCTCAGAACCCTTGCGATCCTCGAGCTCGAGCCTTAGGTCGTGAGCTCGTACCCTTACCCCACGATTTCGAGACCTACCCCACGATCTCGCGAGAGGTCGTCAGAGACGCAGACCCTGACGGCGCTCCTGGCGCTCCCGGAGTCCCTGCTGAATGCCGAGAACCCCGCCCAGCTCGACGTACTCCCCCGTCTCCTGGGTGTACCCGCGCGCCACGGCCCAGTCCCAGATACGGTCCAGCTCGGCGGCACCCTTGCGCTCCAGCGCCTCACCGCTGATACCGGACCAGCTCAGACCGGTCAGGGAGACGGCCTTGCCGTCGTTGTCGACGACATGCGCCTCGGCGTGCCGGACCTGAACCTTTCCGGCGGCGGCGTTCATGGCCGCCGGCGCGCCGGAGACCTTGACGAACAGGCCCGTGCGAGACCGGGGCCAGGGGATGTCACGGCCTCTGCCTCCGACCCCATGATGGATGCCGGTCGCATCGAGCACCGTGCGCACCGACATGAGCAGCATGACGCCGAGCAGTAGGAGCACTGCAATGAGGAGGAGGATGGCGAAGCTGCCCGTCACTCCGTGGTCGATGAGCTCCTTGACCGCCGCGGCCAGGCACACCAGCCCGAATCCGCCGCCCACGATGAGCTGGATGCGGCTGGCGGTCGTCGCCGTGGGCTTAAGGACCAGCCTGTCCTGCTCGACGGGGATCGGGCCGAGCTGAGAGGGCTGGTAGTCGGCCTGCGGGACCGACGACGGCTGCGGGGCAGCCGGCGCGCCATAGGTCTGACCGTAGCCCGGCCGGCCTGCTGCGGTCTGACCGCCGTTCCGCCCGTACCCCATCTGTCCGTGCTGGGCGTAGGGGGCGGGCTGCTGGGGCCGGCCGTACTGTCCGTCCTGAGCCTGTTGACCGGATTGAGCAGGAGCACCGTACTGACCGTCCTGACCGTACTGACCGTCCTGAACCGGCTGACCGGGCTGGGCGGGCTGGGCGGAACCACCGTACTGAGCCGCCTGACCGGGGTGGCCGTACTGGAGCTGAGGCCCGGGCTGGGGCTGCTGACCGTAGGGACCGTTGACCGGTGGCTGACTCATGAGCACCTCTCTCGTCGGGCCGCTGCGGGCCCCGGGGCTTCAAGGGAAGACCTGGTCAGGCTAACGCCCCGCTCGCGCGGTGTCCTGAGGCAGAACTCCCCATCGGCGGCTGCCTTTGCCGGCTACCTGCCGCCGCTGAGACGACGCAGCACGCGCACCCGCGGGCTCCAGGTCGCGGGCCGAGCCACCAGGCCGGTCGCCTCCCGCTCGGCATTGTCGAAGAGGTCCTCGACGACGGCGTCGTGGAGGGGCTCGACCATGACCGGGAACGCGAGCCGCATGGCACCGCTGGTGCGCCCGATGAGGACGTGACGGATGCGGGTGCGCCCCTCGTCCAGGGCGTCGAGGCTCAGCTCGTGCGCACCGATGATCCCCGTGCGCGGGTGGAAGGTGAACCGTACCCGCCGGCCGGGCTCGTACTCGCTGACGTAGTAGCGGATGGCGCCGTGCCCTCCGTCGGCCCCCGGCGCCAGGGGCCGGTCCAGGGCCATCGGGGGCCAGCTCCGCGAGGGCCAGAGACGGTCGCCCCTCTGCCCCAGCCCATCGAGCAGGACGCCCAGGGACTCGATCGGCGCGTTGATGACGCGTTCGTGGACGTTGCGGATCATGGCCGCTCCTCCAGTGTCGTCAGTTGCTTGTCCGGAAGGATCGCGCCCGAGGCCGCGGAAGGTCGGGCGCGGCGCGCCCGAGCCCGGCCCCTCAACCCGTTCGGACCCGCAGACTCACAGATGCAGGAGCATGCGGGCATTGCCCAGGGTGTTGGGCTTGACCCGGGCCAGGTCGAGGAACTCGGCCAGGCCGTCGTCGTGGGAGCGCAGCATCTCGGAGAAGACGTCCGCGCCCACGGGTGTGCCCTCGATCGGCTCAAAACCGTGAGCTCCGAAGAAGGGCTCCTCGAAGGTCAGGCAGAACACCCTCTTGAGCCCCATCTCCCGGGCCTGCGCGATGAGCTCGCGCAGGATGGCAGAGCCGAGCCCGGTTCCCAGGGCGTCGGGGTGGACGGCCAGGGTGCGCACCTCGGCGATGTCGTCCCACATGACGTGCAGCGCCCCGCATCCCACGATCCTGGGTGCGGCAGGCGCCTGCCCGTCATCAGTCCCGGCGCCCGGTACCTCCTCGGCGACGATGAACTCCTGGATGTCCTCGAAGTAGGAGATGAGGTCCTTGGAGATCAGGACGCGGCGCTCGGCGTAGGGGCGCACGAGGTCGGCGATGGCGCGCACGTCCGCCGGACGCGCCGGTCGCAGGACGCGGCGCGCGCCGTCGACCCCGTAGACCTCGACCCGGTGCGTCGCCCGGTCGGCCGGGCGGTGCTCGTCTGGTGTGACAGCCGTGCTGCTCATCGTCGTCCGTATTCCGTCATTCCGTAGGGCTCGGTTCTCTTCTGACGGCTCGCGCGGCCGGCGCTCCACCGGTCACGTCGGGGCCGTGAGCAGACCGCAGCGCGATCCGGGCCCACATCCTGCCACGTCCACGACTCATCGCGAACCGCCTCCCACCTGGCCCCGGGCCTCGGCGAGCTCCAGGACGGCGCGGGCCGTGGCGTCGTCGACGACGAGATCGGTGGCGGTCCGGGCGCGCAGCGCGGCCAGGAGGGCCCGGGCCTTTCCGGTCCCGGCGGCCACGCACAGGCGGCGCGGGATCCGGGCGAGCTGGGCCGGCGTCGGGCCGGTGGCCCGGGCATTGAGGGTGACGTCACGCCAGGAGCCGTCGGCGCGCAGCAGCACGGTGCACACGTCCCCCACCACGTTCTGGCGGCGCAGGACGGCCTGGTCCCGGGCGGTGAGGTGGCCGCCCTCGTAAACCTGGGAGGGCAGGGCCCCGTTGAGGGCGTCGAGGGCGCCGACACCGAAGACGGCCAGGCTCGCACGGCGCGTCACCGCCAGGACCCGCTTGACCGAGCGCTCCGACCACATGGCCTCACGGGTGGCCACGTGGTCGAAGAAGGCCGGAACCGGGAAGGAGATCGTGCGGGCACCCAGCGAGTCGCGCAGGCGCGAGAGGACCTCGCCGGCGCTGGGGCCCTCGCGCATCGGGTCCGAGGCTCCGTTGAGCTGGACGACGGTCAGCCCCGGGACCGGGCGCGAGGGCAGGGCGGCACTGACCTCCGACATGGTGGTGCCCCAGGCGACGCCGACGACGGCGCCCCCGTCCCCGTCCCGGTTCGTGCTCTCCCGGCCCGCACTGTCTCCCGAGGAGTGACGAACAGTGCCGGCGCGGCGGCCGCGAGCCCCGCCGTCGGAGTCCGACGGTCCCCGGACCGGTCCCTGAGCGCCCAGCCCGCCGGCTCCGCCCTGCTCGACCAGGGCCTCGATGAGGTCGACCATGTGCGCGGCGGCGACGGAGGCGACCTGCTGGAGGCGGTGGATCTCCGTGGTGCCCTCGCGCACCGGGACGATGTGGGTACGCACCCCGAAGGCCTGCTCCATCCGCCCCTCCAGGGAGCCTGCGCCGCCGGGCTGAACGAGGGAGACCCGCACGATCCCCTCCTGGCGGGCGCGCGCCAGGAGACGGGAGACGGTGGAGCGCGAGACCCCCAGGTGGTGGGCGATCACCTCCATCGTCTCGCCCTGGACGTAGTACATGGAGGCCGCCTCGTAGGCGCGCACGAGTCCGCCGGGGTCGGCGGGACTCGCCGCGACGTCAGGGGCGCCACAAGCATCAGGGGCGCTGGGGACGGTTCTGCCGGTCACGTCGATCTCCTGAGCCCTCTCGGTCCTCACTGTCCTTCACTGTCTTCTCCTGTCCTTCCCCTGTCCGTCCTCTCCTGGCACTGACGGGCACCGACGTCTTCGCGGCGGGGCCGTTGCGCGCCCCGGGACGGGCCGGGAGCACCCGGTTCTCATCCCACACAACATCAGATGTCCTCTTCGGAAGGAGCGTCTGCGCAGGTAGACGGACATCCTTGTAGAGGTCCTCAAACAGTCGTGCACGTTCGTGCACGTACCTTGCGCATTCTTCCACATGCGGCGACAGTGGTGACCACCGCCACGGTGGACCCGTGCGAGCGCAACGGGACGCAGCAGGGCGCGGCAGGACCCGGTATCGGGCCCCGGTACCACGCACCGGACCTGAGACTCGGCCCGCCCCCGTCCGGCACCCCGGTCAACGCCGATCGGGACTCGTTGACCTCGCCGACCCGCACCGGCCGTACCGGCCCACACAGACCCATCCACCCGACCTCACGACCCGTAGGAGCCCAGGAGCCATGACCTCCACCCACACCCCCTCCTCGAAGAAGACCTCCGCCCGCAGCTCCGCAGCCGGCCCCTCCTACCCCGCCCCCACGCACGACACCGCCCTCAACGCCGCCCAGCGCGAGCGCGCCCTGGAGGAGATGTCCTCCTCCGAGGGTCTGGACGTCCTCGTCGTCGGCGGCGGCGTCACCGGCGCCGGCATCGCCCTGGACGCGGCCGCCCGCGGCCTGCGCACCGGCATCGTGGAGATGGGCGACTGGGCCTCGGGCACGTCCTCATGGTCCTCCAAGCTCGTCCACGGCGGCCTGCGCTACCTCTACCAGCTCAACTTCGCCCTCGTGCACGAGGCCCTCACCGAGCGCGGCCGTCTGCTGACCACCACCGCGCCGCACCTGGTCAAGGCCCAGCCCTTCCTGTGGCCGCTCAAGCACCACTACGAGCGCTCCTACTCGGCGGTCGGCGTGGGCATGTACGACGCCCTGGCCCTGGCCGGCGCCCGCGGCCACAAGACCGTGCCGATCCAGCGCCACCTGGGCCGCAAGGGAACCTCGGCCCTGGCCCCCTCGCTGGACACCAGCGGCCTGGCCGGCTCCATCCGCTTCTTCGACGCCCGCGTCGACGACGCCCGCCTGGTCATCGACCTGGTGCGCACCGCCGTCGGCCTGGGGGCGCTGGCCGCCAACCGCACCAAGGTCACCGGCTTCATCACCGACGAGCGCGGCCACGTCCACGGCGCCCGCGTCACCGACCTGGCCACCGGCGAGGCCCACGAGATCCGGGCCAGGCGCACCATCAACGCCGCCGGCGTGTGGACCGAGGACGTCCAGGACCTGGCCACCGACGCCGGGGGCCTGAAGGTCCTGGCCTCCAAGGGCATCCACATCGTGGTCCCCAAGGAGGCCATCGACGCCGAGACCGGGGTGTTCCTGCGCACCGAGAAGTCCGTCCTGTTCATCATCCCCTGGCCCGAGTACTGGGTCATCGGCACCACCGACACCCCCTGGGACCTGGACGTCTCCAAGCCCGTGGCCACCGCCGCCGACGTCGACTACATCCTCGAGCACGCCAACTCCGTGTTGTCCCGGCCCATCACGCGCGAGGACATCATCGGCGTCTACGCGGGCCTGCGGCCCCTGCTCCAGCCCAAGCTCAAGCCGGGCGCGGAGGCCGCCTCCACGAAGGTCTCCCGCGAGCACACGGTCACCCGCATCGCCCCGGGCCTGACCGCCATCGCCGGCGGCAAGCTGACCACCTACCGGGTCATGGCCTCCGACGCCGTCGACCACGCCCTGGGCGAGGCCCTCGCCCACGCCCACCCCTGCGCCACCCAGGAGCTGCCGCTGGTGGGTGCGGCCGGCTACCACGCCCTGGCCAAGCGGGCCGGGCGGATCGCCGGCGAGCGCGGCTGGACCCTGGAGCGGGTCACCCACCTGCTGGACCGCTACGGCGACGAGACCCCGGCCCTGCTGGCCTCCATCGATGAGGCCGACGCCAGCTCGCGCCTGGGCGAGCCGCTGGAGGAGGCCCCCACCTACCTGCGCGCCGAGGTCGCCTGGGCCGTCACCCACGAGGGCGCCGAGAGCCTCGACGACGTCCTGCTGCGGCGAGTGCGTCTGGACCTGTCCCGCCGTGACCGGGGCCTGGCGGCCGCCGACGAGATCCTTGAGATCATGGCGCCCCTGCTGGGCTGGTCGAAGGAGGACATCGCCGCCCAGAAGGAGGCCTACGCCCAGCGCGTGGCCCAGATCGCCGCGGCCGAGGCCGAGTTGACCGACGACGCTGCGGTGGCGCACATCACCGAACCGATCTAGGCTCCTGCCGGCCGAGCGGACCGAGCCGGTACCGCTCGGCCGGACGACCCCGTGCGACCCGCTGTTCCCGGCGGAGGCGGGCAGCACGTCAACCCATCACCCATCGAGAAACCGGACCACGCCGGTGCCGTCCGAACCCGCACAACGTCGTGCAGAAAGAGAGCCGCACATGTCTGCGACCCTGCCCCAGATATTCGCCTCGGAGGCATTTGGGACATTCTTCCTCATCCTCCTGGGCTGCGGCGTCGTCGCCGGTGTCGCGCTGCCCACCTCCAAGGCCAAGGACGGCGGCTGGATCGTCGTCACCATGGCGTGGGGGCTGGCGGTCTTCGTGGGCGTCTACGCCGCCTACAAGACCGGAGCGCACCTCAACCCGGCCGTCACCATCGGCCTGGCGGTCGCCGGACGGGACCTGGCCGAGGGGATCCCCGCCTCGGCCACCACCATCCTCGTCTACTTCGCCGCCCAGATGGTGGGCGCCATGGCGGGCGCCGCCGCCGTGTGGCTGGCCTACAAGAAGCAGTTCGACGAGAAGGCCGACGCCGCCGCCAAGCTGGGCGTGTTCGCCACCGGCCCGGCCGTGCGCTCCTACGGCTGGAACGTCGTCACCGAGGCCCTGGGAACCTTCGTCCTGCTGGCCTGGATCATCGCCTCGGGCAAGACCCCCACCGAGCTCGGCCCGCTGGCCGTCGCCCTGGTCATCGTCGTCATCGGCCTGAGCCTGGGCGGCCCCACCGGCTACGCCATCAACCCGGCCCGTGACCTGGGCCCGCGCATCACCCACGCCCTCCTGCCCATCCCGGGCAAGGGCGGCTCGGACTGGGCCTACTCCTGGGTCCCGATCGTCGGCCCGATCATCGGAGCCGTCGCCGCCGGGCTCATCGTCCCCCGCATCGCCGGCCTGTTCTGATCCAGGCCCGACACAGTATCGCTGCGACCCGCGGGCCTGACCGCACCGCAGCCCTCACCACAGCCCCTCACAACGCAGTGAAAGGACAATTCCTTGAGCCCCAACAGCACAGCTGACAGCCCTGAGAAGAAGTACGTCCTGGCCATCGACCAGGGAACGACCTCCTCACGCGCCATCCTGTTCAACCACGACGGCGAGATCGTCGCCGTCGACCAGAAGGAGCACGAGCAGATCTTCCCGCGCGCCGGCTGGGTCGAGCACAACGCCGTCGAGATCTGGGACAACATCCGCTCCGTCGTCGGCGGGGTGCTCGCCAAGGCGCAGGTCAACCGCCACGAGATCGCCTCGGTGGGTATCACCAACCAGCGCGAGAGCGCCGTCGTGTGGGACAAGAACACCGGCGAGCCCGTCTACAACGTCATCGTCTGGCAGGACACCCGCACCCAGAAGATCTGCGACCGCCTGGCCGGAGACGAGGGACCGGACAAGTACAAGGACCGTGTGGGCCTGGGCCTGGCCACCTACTTCGCCGGTCCCAAGGTCACCTGGGTCCTGGAGAACGTCAAGGGCGCCCGCGAGCGCGCCGAGGCCGGCGACCTCCTCATGGGCACCATGGACACCTGGACCCTGTGGAACCTCACCGGGGGCGTCAACGGCGGCGTGCACGCCACCGACGTCACCAACGCCTCGCGCACGATGCTCATGAACATCGACACCCTGGACTGGAACCCGGAGATCTGCGCGGACATGGGCATCCCCATGTCGATGCTCCCCGAGATCCGGCCTTCCTCGGGAGTGTTCGGCCACGGCCGCAAGAACGGCCTGCTGGTGGACACCCCCATCAGCGGGATCCTCGGCGACCAGCAGGCGGCCACCTTCGGCCAGGCCTGCTTCGAGAAGGGCCAGGCCAAGAACACCTACGGCACCGGCTGCTTCATGCTCATGAACACCGGCACCACCCCGGTGCGCAGCGAGAACGGGCTGCTGACCACCGTGTGCTACCAGATCGGCGATGAGCCGGCCGTCTACGCCCTGGAGGGCTCGATCGCCGTGGCCGGCTCACTGGTGCAGTGGCTGCGTGACAACCTGGGCATCATCACCGACTCCAAGGACATCGAGGCGCTGGCCGCCAGCGTCGAGGATAACGGCGGGGCCTACTTCGTGCCGGCCTTCTCCGGGCTGTTCGCGCCGCACTGGCGCCCCGACGCCCGCGGCGCCCTGGTGGGCCTGACCCGCTACGTCAACAAGGCCCACATCGCCCGGGCAGTGGAGGAGTCGACCGCCTTCCAGACCCGCGAGGTCCTCGAGGCCATGAACGCGGACTCCGGGCAGGCCCTGACCGAACTCAAGGTCGACGGCGGCATGACCCGCGACGAGCTGCTCATGCAGTTCCAGGCCGACCAGGTGGGCGTGCCCGTCGTGCGCCCGAAGGTCGCCGAGACCACGGCGCTGGGGGCGGCCTATGCCTCCGGCATCGCGGTGGGCTTCTGGTCGGGCACCCAGGACGTCATCGACAACTGGGCCGAGGACAAGCGCTGGGAGCCGGCCATGGAGGAGGCCGAGCGCGAGCGGCTCTTCCGCAACTGGAACAAGGCCGTCCAGCGCACCCTGGACTGGGTGGACGAGGACGTTGTCGAGTAGCAGCCCGACGCTGAACCGGTTGACGGCCGGTTGACGGCCGCCTCGGCGGACGCCCGGACACGTCATCGTCCCGCGCACAGCACCCCGGCGCCGCCGGCGGGCCCACCTCCCCCATGGGCCCGTCGGCGGCGCCGTTCATCATGACCTCACACGTCTGAGACAGCCGGGGCCCGGCCGGTCTCGGCCGATGTGTCACGAATGGAGACTTTTACCCCGCGCAGCCTCCCGTCCGGCCCAGGCCTCGCGCACATCCACGCAGGTCGGCGCGGTTTCGCCAGGGAAATGACCTCGGAACCAGCTGGAATAGTCGCCAATCGTGACACGGTGGCGGTCTCAGGAACCCACCTAGTTGTACTTCCTCGGGAGGTTGTGAACAGGGCTGAGGTTGTGTGAAGGCCTCCGGCAGGATGTGGGTTGACACATCGCATCACTGACCGGAGGCCTTCATGACCCACGCTAACGCACCGCTGACCCCCA
>NZ_JAAIJY010000030.1 GCF_011752065.1 Actinomyces sp. ZJ308 | reverse complement strand
CCGCGCCGGGTCGGCCAGTGCCTCCAAGGTCATCCTCGTGGCTCGCTCGCGCAGCTCATCGGGGTACTTCTTCTGTCCCATGACAGTGATCCTTCCGTGTCATCACTGCCTCCATCAAACCCGGGGCGATTCACACCTTGACCAGCGGGTCAGTCATGTTCCCGGCCAGACCCCAGGCGGCGAAGCAGGAGACCAGCAGGCAGAAGGGCACCACCATCCCGGGGTACAGGAATCCACGGCTGGAGCGGGCCTCCTGGGCGGGACCCGCCTCGACACCGGCCGCAGCGGGTCGGATGGCAGTCATGACAGCACGCCCTTCTTGAGGATGAGGTTTCCGTACAGGGCGGTCTCCCCGGTGACGACGACGGCGTAGACGCTCGGGGTGTAGTCGTAGAAGGCCATGCGCTCGATCGTCCTGACGCTCACGGGCCCGGCATCCTTCTCGGCCTCGTTCCAGATCTGCTCGTAGACGTCCCACACCGGGGGCCGGGGATCGTCACCGACCGTCTCCATGAGGGCCACCTGGTAGCTGCTGTACCGGTCCAGGGGCATGAGCGTGAGGATGGATCTCAGCAGGTCGGGAATCCCCAGTCCGTCGGCCCGCACCGTGGTGGGGTGGAGGTGGTGTCCGGGGAAGTTCGCGTCGGCCAGGAGGATCTCGTCCCCGTGGCCCATCTCGAGCAGGATCTTGACGAGGTCGGGTGAGAGGTTGGCGGGAATGTTGCGGAGCATCGTCGCTCCTTTCGTATGTGAGTTGGCGGGTGTTCGGGTCGTGGATGGATACGTGCTGGTGCGCCCCGGTCAGTGGGCGGTGGCGTTGAGCAGCCGCTCTCGCATGGCGTTGAAGGAGGCGGGATCCGTGATGGAGTCCGAGGCACCGACCTCGACGGGGCGGACGCTGCGGCGCAGCACCTCGCCACGCGTGGCCGGGTCGAGTACCCCGACGGCCTCGAGCTGGGCGAGGATGTTGCCCAGGGCGCTGGCCTCCGGGGTACCGACAACGACCCTGCGCTGGCAGGCCGCCGCCGTCATTGCCGGAAGAAGGCTGTTGCGCGCACCGCCTCCCACCAGGTGGATCGGGGCGGCGGGGTCGAGCAGGTCGCCGACGACGTCCTGCAGTCCCTGGGCGTAGGCGGCGTGGGCGCAGGCAAGGGACTCCAGGATGAGCCGGACCGTCTGCGCGGGCCCCTCAGGCGCCACCTCGTAGTGGAGGCGGCACCACTGGGCGATCTTGTCGGGCATGTCCCCGGGGGCTGCGAAGAGCTCGTCGTCGGGGTCGATCACCACGCCGAGCGAGGCGCACTCCCCCGCCGCCTTGACCAGCGCCCCTGTGTCGGGCTCGTTCCAGGATCGCTGGCACTCCTGGAGCAGCCAGAACCCAGTGAGGTTGCGCAGGAGCCGGATGCCTCCGTCGGTGCGGACCTCGTTGGTCAGTCCGGCTCGCAGCGCCGCCTCGCCCAGGACGGGTCGGGGAACGGTGGCCCCGATGAGGCTCCACGACCCCGAGGAGATGAACAGGCGCACCTCGTCATCCGCCAGTCCGAGCGCGTGGACGGCGCAGGCGGTGTCGTGCCCGCCGGGCCGCACGATGGTGATCCCCTCCGGCGTCGTCCCGGCCGCCGTGGCGTCGTCGACGAGCGGGGGCATCCACCGCTCGGGGATCCCGGCGGCCTCAAGCACCTGCGGCGACCAGTGGCGCGCCCCCGGCGAGGCGAGCCCGGTGGTCGAGGCGATCGCCCGCCCCGCCCCGACCGGGGCACCGAGCAGGTGCGCCACCAGGTCGGGCAGCGGCAGGAGACGGTCGACTCGCTCAACAAGGTCGGGCTCCTCCCTCAGGTCCGCGTAGAGCTGGTAGACCGTGTTGATCTGCTGGGGCAGGATGCCGGTCTCCCGCCAGGCCGCCTGCGGGGTGATGGCCCGGTCCAGGTCCGCGGCCCAGCGGGACATGCGCCGGTCGCGGTAGGCGCGTGGAGCGCGCAGCAGGGCGCCCTGGGCGTCGAGGAGTCCGTAGTCGACGCCCCAGGTGTCGATCCCGATGGAGTCGGGCAGGCGCCCCAGGCGCCGTGTCGCCTCGACGATGCTCCGACGAGCACCGTCCATGATGCGCTCGAGGTCCCAGGTGAGGGTGCCGTGGTCGTCCACCGCCCGGTGGTGGAGCCGGTAGACCTCCTCGGTGCTCACGACCCCTTGCCGGTAGCTTCCCAGAACCGCTCGCACGGAGCTGGAGCCGAGGTCGAGGGCGAGGGCGTGGTGCTCGGCACCCGGCCCGCTGTGGCCCGTGGTCGCACGGTGCTCGTCGGTGCTCGTCATGGCTGCGGTCCTTCAGCGGTAGAGGGGCCCGAAGGCGGCGCAGGCCCTGAAGTCGGCGCTCTCGGGCTCGGCGGTGCCGAAGGGGACCCAGGCCTTGGGGCGCAGGACCCTCTCGCGCTCGACGTTGTGCATGTAGACGGGGATGCGCAGCATCGAGGCCAGGGTGATGAGGTCGGCGCCGAAGTGCCCGTAGCCCGTGGCCGTGTGGTTGGCGCCCCAGTTGGCCATCCAGTCGTAGACGGAGGTGAAGGCGCCCTCGCCGGTCAGCCGCGGGACGAAGAAGGTCGTCGGCCAGGTCGGGTCGGTGCGGTTGACGATCTGGTCGCGCACGTCGTCGGGCAGCTCCACGGTCCAGCCCTCGGAGATCTGGAGGACCGGCCCCTGCCCGGCCACGAAGTTGAGGCGGGTCGCGGTCACGGGCATGCCGCCGGCGGTGGTGAAGTGGGTGGAGAACCCGCCTCCGGGGAAGTACTCGCGGGTGGCCGCGTGGAAGGTGGAGGCCTCCAGGTCGGCCTTGATGTCCGCCTCGGTGATCTCCCACCAGTGCTTGATGATCGGGTTGCCCTCGGCGTCCTTCTCCTGGCCGGTGGCGTTGAGGGTCGTCGCCCCGGAGTTGCGCAGGTCGATGAACCCGTGCTCCGCCCGGCCCTCAAGCCGGTAGCCGGTGACCCGCTCGACGGCCTCGGGGCTCCAGTAGGTGCGCACGTCACTGAAGAGCTGGGGGCGGTGGGTCAGGACGGAGTTGAAGAGCATGGCGACGGCGTTGCCGGCGTCGCCCTCCGTGGCGAAGACCTTCTCCGGTCGCTTGCCGTTCCAGTCGAAGGTGGTGTTGAGGAAGGTCTCGAGGATGTCGCCGTTGGGCTTGTAGTCCGTCCACTGGCGCTGTCCCTGGAAGCCGGCCGCGATGGCGTCGTGCCCGTCGGCCTCCTCGACGAAGCCCAGATCGGCCAGGGCGGGGTTGCCCTCCATGAGGTCACGGCCGATGAGGAGCATCTTGATGCAGTAGTCGAACTGCTCGTCGTACTCCTCCTGGGTGAAGCGGTTGGCCTCGGGGTTGCGGTTCTCCCCGATGGTGAGGTGCTCACGGGCCCAGGCCAGGGCGGTCTCGTACTCCTTGTGATCGTAGATGCCGTTGGCGATACGGCGGTCGATCTCGATCATGTCGATGTACTCGGCGCGCATCCCCAGGTAGTCGACGAAGAACTGCTCAGGGACGCGGCAGCCCGCGATACCCATGGAGACCGTCCCGATCGAGAGGTAGCTGCGCCCCTTCATGAGGCCCACGCCGAGGGCGGCGCGGGCGTAGCGCAGGATGTTCTCGACGACGTCGTCGGTCAGGCCGGAGGCATCGGCGTCCTGGACGTCATGACCGTAGATGCCGAAGCAGGGGATGCCCAGCATGTTGTAGGCGGCGGCCGCGGCGGCCAGGGTCACGGCCCCGGGGCGCTCGGTGCCGTTGAAGCCCCAGATGGCGTGCGGGATCGAGGGGTCGAGGTCGAGGACCTCGGTGATGTAGTTCCAGGAGGCGGTGACGGTCAGGTCGGCGCACACGTTCTCGGTGCGGAACTGCTCCTTGCAGCGGTTGGCCTCGGCCACTCCGCCGATCGCGGTCTCGGAGACGACGCAGCGCACCGGGCTGCCGTCGGGATAGGTCAGGTGGGAGGAGATGAGCTCGGCGACATCCTTGGCCAGCTGAGCGGTCTTGTCCTCGAGGGACTCCCTCACGCCGCGACGACGACCGTCGATGAGCGGACGGATTCCGATGGCGGGGTAGGACGCAGTGGGCATGACAGGTTCCTTTCACTGGGCGACGATGACCAGGACCCACATGAATGTGAGCGCAAACAAAGCATGACCCCAACCACTCGATAGTGTCAAGCATGAAAACAAAAGAACTCGACCATGGACATGGGAGCGCCAACATGAGACGATTCGTCGGTACCACCTCAGACGCAACGGGGCGCGCTGCGGTACGTCCCGAGGAAAGAGCTCATGATGCTTCTTCACGACGCCCGCCAGCAGATCACCGAGGCCTGCTCCCACCTGGCCGACGACGGGCTGGTCGTCGGCACCGCCGGTAACCTGTCCGTCAGGCAGGGGGACCTGGTCGCCATCACACCCTCGGGGCTGCCCTATCAGGAGATGCGGCCCGACCTGGTCGCCGTGGTCGACTACGTCACGGGTGAGCAGGTCGAGGGCCCTCTCAAGCCCGCCAGCGAGCTCGACCTGCACCTGACCGCGCTGCGGGCGACCGGTCAGCTCTCGGTGGTGCACACCCACTCCTACGCGGCCACCACCGTGGCCAGCCTCGAGGGCGTGAGCGCGCTTCCGGCCGTGCACTACTACATCTGCATGTTCGGCGGCAGCGATGTGCGGGTGGCGGACTACGCGATCTACGGCTCCCCCGAGCTGGCGTCCAATGTCGCCAAGGCCCTGGAGGGGCGCACTGCGGCCCTGATGAGCAACCACGGCTCCGTGGTGGCCGGACCCGACCTGGCCTCCACCTACGTCCTGGCCCAGGAGCTGGAGTGGGTCTGCGAGCTCTACCTGCGCACGCGCGCCGTCGGCACCCCCAAGATCCTCTCCGACGAGCAGATCGCGGCGGTCGCGCGCAAGATCCGGGACACCGGCTACGGCCAGCACGCGCCGACCGAGAAAGGATGAAGGGCCTGCGACGGCCGGCACGGACCAAGGCGGCGGCCCGGGAGGCCGGACCTCGCGTATGGTCTGACCATGACGAGGATCGTGGCCGGGACCGTGGGCGGGCGCAGGATCGAGGTGCCCCGGTCCGGGACGCGCCCCACCTCCGAGCGGGTGCGTGAGGCCCTCTTCGCCCGCCTGGACCACTACGGGGTGCTCGACGGCGCCCGAGTGGTGGACCTGTGCGCGGGCTCGGGCGCCCTGGGCCTGGAGGCGGCGAGTCGGGGCGCCGGCGACGTCGTACTCGTGGACTCCTCGCGCGCGGCGGCCGAGGTCTGCCGGCGCAACATCCGGGCGCTGGGCCTGCGCGAGGTGTCGGCGGTGACGGCGAAGGCGGCCGCGTTCCTGGCCGGCGGAGCGGGAGCCCCGGCGGACCTGGTGCTGATCGACCCGCCCTACGACCTGAGCGAGGAGGAGCTCACCGCGATGCTCAACCCCCTGACCCGCAGCGAGGATCCGTGGCTGGCCGCGAGCGCCGTCGTCGTCGTCGAGCGCTCCACGCGCTCACCGGAGCCCACCTGGCCTGCGGGGCTCAGACGTTTCGCGGACAAGCGGTACGGCGAGACCACGATCTGGTTCGCCGAGCCGGCCTGAACCGGACTGAACCGGTCCGTCACGCTCGCTCGAGGAAGGCCTGGGACTCCTCGTCGAGGCGCTCGATAATCGCCGCGGCCAGGGCCCGGTGCTCGCGCAGCTGCGGGTCGGCGGCCACGATCTGCTCGGCCTGGCGCCGCGCGGTGGCGATGAGCCGGGCATCGCGGGTGACGCGCAGCAGGTCCAGGCCCGAGGTGCGACCCGACTGCGAGGCTCCTAGGACGTCACCCTCACTGCGCAGGTCGAGGTCAGCCTCGGCCAGGGCGAATCCGTCCGTGGTGGAGGCGAAGGCCTTGAGCCGGTGGAAGGCGGTGGAGCCGACCTCCACCCCGGTGACCGCCACGCAGACCGACTCCCGGCTGCCGCGCCCGACCCGTCCGCGCAGCTGGTGTAGCTGGGACAGGCCGAAGCGGTCGGCGTCCAGGATGACCATCATGGAGGCCTCGGGCACATCCACCCCCACCTCGATGACCGTGGTGGCCACCAGGACGGGTACGTCTCCGGAGGCGAAGTCGGCCATGACGGCGGCCTTGTCCTCACTGCTCATGCGTCCGGTGAGAACTCCGACGCCGATCCCCTCCAAGGCGGGCTCGACCTCCAGGCGCTGCCTCCACTCCTCGACGGCGGCCAGGGGACGGTCGGGGCGCGGAGCGCTCTCAGCGGGATCGAGCAGGCCAGAGGCCTGGTCGGTATCGGCGTCGGAGGCCGCCACGGCCTCCGGCTCCACCTGCAGGGTCTCGTCATCACCAACCTCGATCCGCGGGCAGACGACGTAGACGCGTCCGCCGGCGGCGACCTCCTTGGCGGCGCGCCGCCAGATGCCCTCGACCCAGGAGGTGCGCGACCACGGGACGAGGTGGGTGGGAACGGGGCTGCGCCCGGCGGGCAGCTCATCGAGGACGGAGGTGGCCAGGTCGCCGAAGACCGTCATGGCGATGGTGCGCGGGATCGGGGTGGCGGTCATGACCAGCAGGTGGGGGGTGTGACGCCGGCCGGTGGCCGGGTCGGTGACACCGCCGCGCTCGCGCAGGGCGTCGCGCTGGGCGACGCCGAAGCGGTGCTGCTCGTCGACGACGACCAGACCGAGGAAGGGGATCTGCACCGTGTCCGACAGCAGGGCGTGGGTCCCCACGACGATGGCCGGCTCTCCGGCCGCCAACTCGGCCAGGATCCGACGCCGCTGGGCGGTCGGGGTGGAGCCGGTCAGCAGGTGGACCCGGGTGGCGCGCTCGGCACCGCCGAGCATCCCGAGACCGGCCAGGGGCCCGAGAACCGCCTCCAGTGAGGAGTGGTGCTGGGCGGCGAGCACCTCGGTGGGGGCCAGCAGGGCCGCCTGGCCCCCGCCGTCGACCACCTGAAGCATGGCGCGCAGGGCCACCAGGGTCTTGCCGCTGCCCACGTCGCCCTGGAGGAGGCGCTGCATGGGGACGGTGCGGGCCAGGTCGGCGGCGATCTCCCGGCCTACCCGTGCCTGTCCGTCGGTGAGCTCGTAGGGCAGGGCCGCGTCGAGATCCGCTCTCAGGGAGCCCGTCGCCTCCGGCTCGGGCCAGGCCACGGCGGTGCGGGTGGCCTCGTGGTGGGCTCGGCGCTGCGCCAGGGCCACCTGGAGGATGAGGGCCTCCTCATGACGCAACCGGCTTCGGGCGGCCTTCCACTGGTGGGCGTCGTCGGGCCGATGCACCCAGCGGTAGGCGGTGCAGGCGTCGACCAGGCCGGCTGAGCGCCGCAGCTCCTCGGGCAGGGGGTCGGGCACGTCGTCCGGCTCCAGCTGGTCCAGGACGGTGCGCACCGCCTTGGCCACCGACCAGGACGGGAGGGCCTCCGTGCCCGGGTAGATGGGCATGGGGCGGGCCAGCAGGGCCTCGCGCTCGGCCTCGTCGAGATCGTCGAGGACGTACAGGCGCGGGTTGGACAGCTGCTTGCGTCCGCGGTGAAGACCGACCTTGCCGCTCATGAGGACGGTGGTCCCGGGGGTCAGCTGGGTGGCGCGGGCACGCATCTGGCCCGCCGCGCCGAACTGGACGACGTCCATGGTCGAGACGCCGTCGGTGACCGTGGCCTCCATGAGCGCCGGCGCCCGGCCGGAGCGGGTGCGGCGGGAGGAGGCGCGCACGATCTGGGCCTGGATGGTGGCCTGCTCGCCCTTGACGAGCGTGCGCATGTCGGTCAGGTCTCCCCAGGTGTCGTAGCGCCGGGGCAGGAGGCGCAGCAGGTCGGCCCCGGTCTCCACTCCCTGCTTGGCGAGCTGGGCGGCGGTGCGCTTGCCCACGATCCGGGTCACGGGACGCTCGAGAAGGCCGACGCTGCCGGGGCGAGGCGCGCGGGTCGAGCGATCGGACGAGCTGGGCACGGCCTCCACCCTATGACGAGAGTCGCTGCCCGACGGCTACTCGATGGCGATGAGGACGTCGGGGTGCTCCTGGCCACCCGCGTGGACGGCGACCTCCACGTCCTCACCGACCACGTGCCCCCGCGCGCCCACCGCCGCGCTGGCGGCCAGGGCGCCGACGTCGCGGCCGGCGTTACGGCCGGTGATGACGGTGAGCAGCTCGTCGGAGGGCCGCAGCGCCGAGGCCACGGCATGAGCCACGGCATCGGCATCGGCCTGGACTCCGTTGAGGGCGATGGTGCGCAGGCCCGCGGCGGCGCTCCAGGCGCGGCGGGCCAGCTCGGCCAGCTCGGCCTCCTCGCTGCGTCCGGCCAGGGCGACGGTGGCCGCCAGGACCCGGGCCTCGTCGTCGGTGTCGCACACGAGGAGCTGGATGCCCTCGGCCGCGTAGCGCTCCGACGGCGCCCCCGCCTGCATCCCGGCTCGGGCGGCCTCGCGAGCGGCTCCGGCGTTGCGCGTTCCGGCCGGGGCTCGGACGGTGGAGACGGCGGAGCGGGCCGCCAGGAAGCGGGCGGCGTCATGGGCGGCCTCGGTGCAGGCGGCGTCACAGGGCAGCACGATGACCTGCGAGGACCCCAGGTCCGCGGCGGCGCGGGCGATCCCCTCCCTGTCGGGATCGAGGACGACGGCGGCGTCGGAGCGGGCGAGCTGCTCGATGAGCCCGGGGGCGCGGGTGCAGGCGATGACACCGACGCCGGACTGCCGCGAGCGCACGGCCAGACGCGGGCTCTCCACAGGTGCGGGACGGGGCGCGGCCGCCTGGGAGGGGTGCATCCGCACCGACTTGGCCTTGCGCTCGGCCCGACGGGCGGCCAGGCGCTCGAAGGAGACCACGTGGCCCGTGGGGTCGGAGTCGAGCGCTCCCCACGGGGACGGGGGCTCGTCGGTGGGGGCCACCAGGGCAGTGGGGTGGAGGTGGTGGATGCAGATCTGTCGGGCACGGCCCACATGCGGCAGGGCCGCGCGCGGCGTATCGGTGTGGACGTGGACCTGGTAGAGCCCCACGCCCAGGGCGTCAGGGGTGCCGACGACGCCGACGGAGTCGCCGACGAGCTCCAGGTCACGGCGCAGCTGACCGGCCTGGACCGCGGTCGCCTCCAGCAGGTACATGACCTCGAACTCACCGGTGGACATGCCCAGGGGCTCGGGACCGACGCTGTGCGGGACCCCGCCCTCGGCCAGGTCGGTGAGCATCTGACGGGCGACGGCCGTGTAGGGGGCGTGCTCGTCGGCGTCCTCGTGCCCCTGGCGCAGCTCCGGGGCCTCATCCGGCCCGCCGCCGGAGTCCCGGACCGCGTCAATGGTGTCCGACAGGCAGGTCAGCAGCAGCATGAAGGCCGCTCCCCCGGCATCCACCGGGCCGTGCCCGAGACCCGCGGTCTCGACGACGGACTCCTGGGCCCCGAAGGCGGCGGCGGAGGCGATGAGGCTCAGGGTCGCCGGCGAGCTCGCCGTCGCCTCCTCCAGGGCGGATCGGGCGGCCGTGGCCGCGTCCCTGGCGACCGACAGCAGGGTGCCGGCCACCGGGCGGGAGACAGCGGCCCAGGTGGTGTCCGCCATGGCCTCGTAGGCGTGCACGAGCTCGACGGGGCGCAGGCCGCTGGGGTCGGGAGCATCGGCGCAGACGTCGGCGAAGGCCGCCAGTGCCTGAGAGACCAGGAGCCCCGAGTTACCGCGGGCTCCGCGCACGGCCCCGTCGGCTGCGGCGCGGGCGACCTGGGCGGCATCGGCGGCCCGGCCCAGGCGGTGGAGCGCGTCGGAGGCCGAGCGCAGGGTGAGCAGCACGTTGGTTCCGGTGTCGGCGTCCGGCACGGGGAAGACATTGAGGACATCCACAAGATCACGGGTCTGATCGGCGACGATCTCCGCCAGCGCGATCCAGCGCCGCACTGCGGGCCCCTGCAGCACGTGGGTCCCGGAGACAGGGGTAGCGGGGCGGTGTCCTTGCGACTGCGCCATCTTCGCCTCCCCTGCGTCCTGGCTGCGGCCACCACACCGTGCGTCTCACGCTGCGAACACCTTCTGTTCCACTGCATGATCTGCATATGTGCTGGCGTTCAGCGAGCCTGGTTCACGGCTGGGCCGAGCCTCTGGGTTGATATGTGGTTTCAGAGTACCTGCCCGAACACATTCCTCCCACCGGAGAGGCCGGCCCTCACAACGCCCCGTTCTGGGCGTCAAAGAGCCAATTGGACACCCGAACCACTGACACGCTGGTCAAACTGCGTACCACCGCACCCGACTGAGGCAAACGTTCGTCATATGGTGAGATCCAGCACGTTTGAAACCGATCGATCATGCGGTTCCCACCCCGCGAAGAAGCCGCACATGTGCCCGAACCCACGCCCTCGCGGCTTGGGAGGCGGTCAGAGGGTCCGCTATTGTTTTCGGGTTGCCCAGCGCTCCGCGCCTGGGCGGTAAGACCTGGCGCCAGGCACCGGCCTGAGCGTTGAAGCATTGAAGATCAGGAGTGAGACCGTGGCTGCTGTGTGCGACGTTTGCGGCAAGGGCCCCATCTTCGGCAAGAGCGTCTCGCACTCCCACGTGCGGACCAACCGCCGGTGGAACCCCAACATCCAGCGCGTGCGTGCTCTCGTCAACGGCGCCCCCAAGCGCCTCAACGTGTGCACGTCCTGCCTCAAGGCCGGCAAGGTGACGCGCAACATCTGAGCGTATCGCCTCGAGTCCTTCGAGCACGGGGCCGCCGCTGCGCAAGCAGTCGGCGGCCTTTGTCGTGATCCGGCACGTTCTGGCGGAACTCGCTCAGGCCCCGGCGAAGTGGTCCCACCCGGCGTGCTCCTGGGCCGGTTCTCCCCCCAGGAGCACTCCCGGCCGGTGTCCCAGTGCGCGAGCCCGTGGGGTTCCGGGGTCCAGGACGCGGCCGATCACCCTGGCATCCGCCGGGAGGTGCCCTACGGCGGCGGGGACGGTGGCGAGCATCCCGTGGTCCTCTCCCCCGGTGAGCAGCCAGCTGCGGGCCAGGGTGCGTGTCGCCGGTGCCGCCCCGTCGGTCACGAGGGCGGCGACCGGCTCCAGGAAGGACAGGTCAGGCAGGTCGTCCGGGTCATCCAGGTCGATGACGACGCCGCTGGCCCGGGCGATCCGTCCTGCATCGCGCAGCAGTCCGTCCGAGACGTCCATCATGGAGGTGGCGCCGGCGTCGGCCAGGGCGGGGCCGGCCGCGAGGGCCGGGGTGGGCGCCCGGAAGGCTGCCAGGCAGCTCCGTGCCTGAGCCGGGCTCCCGTCCCGTTCGACGGCGGCCACGACCTGTGGCCCGGCGCTGAGCAGCGCCAGTCCCGCCGCGCTGCGCCCCAGGGTGCCGGCGTGGACGACGAGGTCCCCGGGGCGGGCACCGCTTCGCAGGACCGGTGTCCTGCCCTCGAGGTCCCCCAGGACCGTGACGGCCACGACCAGCGACTCCCCACCGCTGAGGTCACCGCCGACGACACCCGCCCCGCAGGGCCCGCAGCCCTGAGCCAGACCCTCGGCGAAGTCCCGCACCCATGCCACCGGCGTGGCCGGCGGCATGACCAGGCCGATGACGAGGGCGACCGGTCGGGCCCCCATGGCGGCGGCGTCGGCGAGGTTCTGGGCCGCGGCCCGCGCGCCGACGTCGCGCCCCGTGGACCACTCGGTGCGGAAGTGGTGCCCCTCGACCAGGACGTCGGTGCTCACCGCCGTGCGCGTATCGGGGAAGGACAGGACCGCGCAGTCGTCCCCGGTGCCGACCGGGGCCTGCGCGGCGCGCGGCAGGAGGGGGGTGATGACGGCGAGGAGCTCCTCCTCGCTGAGATCTCCGACCCGCTCACCCCCACCGCCGAGGGGAGCCGGCTCAGCGGTTGACATCGGTGGAGCGGGCCAGGGCCAGCTCGATGAGCTCGGAGACCAGGTCGGTGTACTCCAGGCCGGAGACCTGCCACATGTAGGGATACATGGAGAAGGGGGTGAAGCCGGGCATCGTGTTGATCTCGTTGACGACGGCCTCGCCGCTGGGCGTGAGGAAGAAGTCGACGCGGGCCAGCCCCTCGCAGCCCACGGCCTCGAAGGCCCGGGCGGCGGTGTCCATGATGAGGGCTCTCTCCTCGGCGCCGATGCGCGCCGGGCAGACCATGGCGACGGCGTCGTGGGCCAAGTACTTGGTCTCGAAGTCGTAGAACTCACCGGCGCCCTGGGAGACGTCCATGGCGATCTCACCGGGCTCGGCCACCCGAGGGGCGTCGTCGCCCGGCCCCTCAAGGACGGCGACCTCGACCTCGCGTCCCACGATTCCGCTCTCCACGAGGACCTTGGGGTCGACGGCCCGGGCCGCCTCGATCGCGCCGGGCAGGTCCTCGGGGCGCTCGACCTTGCTGATGCCCAGGGAGGAGCCGGCACGAGCGGGCTTGACGAACAGGGGGTAGCTCAAGGACCGGCAGGCCTCCAGGATCGCCTCGGGGTCGCGCTTCCAGGCGTGGGGGCCGACGACGACGTGCGGCGCCGTGGCGATGCCGGCCGCCCCCAGGAGCACCTTGGTGACCTGCTTGTCCATGCCCGCGGCGCTGGCCAGCACCCCGCAGCCGACGTAGGGCACCCCCATCATCTCCAGCATTCCCTGGATGGTCCCGTCCTCGCCGTAGGGTCCGTGCAGGAGCGGCAGGACGACGTCGACCCGCCCCAGCACCTGCGGGCCCGTGGGGCCGAGCATGCTCAGCTCGCCGCCTCCCAGCGGGGCGGTGAGGACGCCCCGACCCAGCCCGTCAGCGGTGATCGTCACCGGCGGACGGCTGTCGCTGAGCTCAAGGGCGGCCGGATCGTCCTCAACGATCACCCACTGGCCCTCGGGAGTGATGCCCACGGGAAGGACCTCGTAGCGGTCTCGGTCGATGGCCGACAGGACCCCGGCGGCGGTGGCGCAGGAGATCGTGTGCTCGCCGCTGCGGCCGCCGAAGACGACGGCGACACGCACCTTGGACTTGTCAGGACGGGGAACGGAGGGGCCGGTTTCCTGGAGGTCTGTCATAGGTCCCACGCTACCGCGCGGGGACCCGTATGCTGTTAACGTACAAAGAATCCCGGTACAAAGCGGGCGCCTCGCGCTCCCTCGTGAAAGAAGGCAATGATGCCCCACCGTCGCCCCGTCATGCCGCTCAACCTGCTGACCGGAACCGTGACCGGCACCGTGGCCGTCACGGCCCTGGTACTCAGCGCCTGCTCGGTGAGTACATCGTCGCCCTCCTCCGCCTCAACCGTTGCCGACGGAGCCGGGACACCGGGGGCATCCGCGTCCCAGGCTGCGGCCGAGACAGCGGCTCCGCCCACCCACCCGCACCAGAACAGCTCGGACGCCCCGGACTGGGGAGCCGGCTCCCAGGGCCAGCAGGCCTCCGAGGGCAGCACCCTCACGGTGGCCGACGTCAGGGTCGGGAACCACCCCGATGAGGGCTACAGCCGGTTCGTGGTGGAGTTCGACGGCCAGGGAACGCCCGGCTGGAGCCAGCCGCAGTGGGACATCCCGGCCTCCACCATGGGCAAGGGCGACCCGATCGAGGTTGAGGGGGACTACACGATGGTGATCCGGGGCAGCGGTGTGGCCGCTGTCCCTCCGGAGGGACAGCGAGTCAGCGGCCATCGGCAGATCGAGCTCGACGACTCCGCCAACGATGACCGCAGCATCGACTCGGCCTACATCGACCCCGGCTTCGAGGGCGAGTTCCAGGTGGTGCTGGGTACCGACTCCCAGACCTACCGGGTCTTCAGCCTCACCAACCCCACGCGCCTGGTCATCGACATCGCCCACAACTGAGTGCCGAGGCGCAGCCGGCGCCCACGGTCATGACCGGGCGCTAGGTCTGAGACGGGGCCGCGTGGACGCCCTCGGCCTTGCGGGGGCGGGCCAGCAGCGCATCCGTCACCTGGGCGACACTGGCAGCGCCCTCGACGACAGCGACGACACCGGCAGTGATCGGCATGTCCACGCCGTGGGAGCGGGCCAGGTCGAGGACGGCGCGGGCGGACTTGGCCCCCTCGGCCACGCCCCGGGAGGCCGCGGCCGCAGCGGCCACGCTCATCCCCTCACCGAGGTGGCGACCGAAGGTCTGGTTACGGCTCAGGGGCGAGGAGCAGGTGGCCACCAGATCCCCCATGCCGGCCAGCCCGGCGAAGGTCTCAGGACGGGCACCGAGCTCCAGGCCCAGGCGGGTGATCTCCACCAGGCCCCGGGTGATGATCGTGGCCTTGGAGTTGTCCCCCAGCCCCCGGCCCGCGGCGGCGCCGACGGCCAGGGCGATGACGTTCTTGACCGCCCCGCACAGCTCGACGCCAAGGACATCGGTATTCGTGTAGGGGCGGAAGGCTCCGGTGGCGCACATGGCGGCGATCCGGGCGGCGACCTGCTCGTCGTCGGCGGCCACCACGGTGGCGGTGGGCTGGCCCGCGGCGATCTCATCGGCGAGATTGGGCCCAGAGACGACGACGACGCGGGAGCGGTCGATGCCCAGGGCCTCGGCCAGCACCTCGCTCATCCGCAGCCCGGTGCCCAACTCAACGCCCTTCATGAGGGAGACGGCCACGGCATCGTCTGCCAGGGCGCCACGAGCGGGCTCCAGGACCCCACGGGCCTCCTGGGAGGGCACGGCCACGACGACGACGCCCGCCCCCTCGACGGCTCCGGCCAGGTCCGTGGTGGCCGTGACCCCCGGTGGCAGGCGGTGGCCGGGAACGTAGCGCTCGTTGGTTCCGGCGTTGATCTCATCGGACACCTCCCGGCGCCGGGCCCAGATCGTCGTCGGGGTGCCCGCCTGGGCGAGGAGGCTCGCAAAGGTGGTGCCCCAGGCGCCCGAGCCGATGACGGCCGCCCGCCGCACCGGGACCGCATCGATGCCGCTCACTGCCCGTCCTCCCCCCGACGCTCGTCAGTCTCCTCGGCCTCCGCGTTCCCGTCGGTGACGGCCTCGGGCAGCGGGTCGGGACGGCGCACTCCGATCCTGCCCTTGCCGGGGTCGCCGTCGTAGTGCATGTCGAAGGGCCGGGGGGCCTTCTCGCCCCGCAGCTCCTCCACCAGGGCGGTGATGGCCCGCATGATCTCGGCGGTGCAGGCGCGCACGGCCTCGCGGTCCTGGGTGTCCGTCCCGAAGCGGGACAGGTCCATGAGCTCACCGATGGTGACGCGCACGTCCTTGCGCGGGAAGGGGCGGAAGGAGCGCCCGTAGGTGTCCAGGATCTCGTGGGCGCCCCACTGCCCCATGGGCAGGACGGGTGCGCCGCTGGTCATGGCCAGCCTGGCGGCCCCGGTCTTGGCAACCATCGGCCACTTGAGGGGGTCCCGGGAGAGCGTGCCCTCGGGGAAGATCATGATGGCCCCGCCCTCGGCCAGGACGTCACTGGCGGCCTTGAGGGCCGTGGCCGCGTTCTGGGTGCCCCGCTGAACCGGGATCTGACCGCCGGCCCGCAGGATGGAGCCGAGCACCGGCACCTTGAACAGGGTGGACTTGGCCAGGGAGTAGACGGGTACGTCGGCGTCGACCAGGGCGCGCATGGCCGTGAGCGAGTCGAGGTCGGTCAGGTGGTTGGCCACGGCGATGAAGCCGCCCTCGCGGGGGATGTTCTCCAGGCCGGTCACCTTCTGCCTGGAGACCATCTTGAGGAACGGGATGATCGCCCCGCGTGCGGCGAAGCGGTAGAACGGAGTCATGGGGCGTGTTGCAGGCACGGGTGAACTCTATCCGTTCAGGGAGCTCTCCGAGCCCCACCCGCTCCTGCACCGGCCCCGGACGTCAATGACGCGGGGACGGCGCTGCCTGACGTTCCCGATCAGGCCAGGCGCGTGACGGCCGCGTTGAGGGACTCCAGCTTGGACATGAAGTGCTCATAGCCGCGGTCGATGAGGTTGACGCCCTCGACCCGGCTGGTGCCCTCGGCGGTCAGGGCCGCGATGAGGTGGGAGAAGCCGCCGCGCAGGTCCGGCACGACGATGTCGGCGCCGGTCAGCGGCGTCGGGCCGGAGACGACCGCGGAGTGATAGAAGTTGCGCTGCCCGAAGCGGCACTCGGTTCCGCCCAGGCACTCGCGGTAGACCTGGATGGTGGCCCCCATCTTGCGAAGCGCACCGGTGAAGCCGAAGCGGTTCTCGTAGACGGTCTCGTGGACGATGGACAGGCCCTGGGCCTGGGTGAGCGCCACGACGAGGGGCTGCTGCCAGTCGGTCATGAAGCCGGGGTGGACGTTGGTCTCCACCACGATCGAGCGCAGGTCCCCGCCGGGATGGTAGAAGCGGATGCCCTCGTCGGTGACGTCGAAGGCGCCTCCCACCTTGCGGAAGGTGTTGAGGAAGGTGGTCATGTGGCTCTGGTGGGCGCCGCGCACGAACACGTCGCCGCGGGTGGCCAGCGCGGCCGAGGCCCAGGAGGCCGCCTCGATGCGGTCGGGCAGGGCCGAGTGAGTGTAGCCGCACAGCTCGTCGACGCCCTCGACGTGGATGGTGCGGTCGGTGTCCACCGAGATGATGGCGCCCATCTTCTGCAGGACGTCGACCAGGTCCATGATCTCGGGCTCGACGGCCGCGTTTCGCAGCTCGGTCAGCCCGTGGGCGCGCACGGCGGTGAGCAGGGTCTGCTCGGTGGCGCCGACCGAGGGATAGGGGAGCTCGATGACGGTACCGTTGAGGCCGGCCGGCGCAGTCAGCCGGATGCCCTGGGCCTGCTTGTCGACCGTCGCGCCGAACTGGCGCAGGATCTCCAGGTGGAAGTCGATGGGGCGGTCGCCGATGCGGCACCCGCCCAGGTCGGGGATGAAGGCCTCCCCCAGGCGGTGCAGGAGCGGACCGCAGAAGAGGATCGGAATGCGCGAGGAGCCGGCGTGCGCGTCGATGTCGGCCATGTGCGCGGACTCGACCTTGGAGGAGTCCAGCTGAAGAACGCCCTCGCGCTGGTCGTAGTCGATGCTCACGCCGTGCAGACTCAGCAGCCCCGAGACCACGTCGACATCGCGGATGAGCGGGACGTTGCGCAGCACCGAGGGGGATGACCCCAGCAGGGCCGCCACCATCGCCTTGGGAACCAGGTTCTTGGCTCCCCGGACGGTGATCTCACCAGTCAGCGGGCGACCGCCCTCGACCTGGAGCAGACCGTCGACCATGCGCACCTCCATGACGTCATCTGGGCGTGCCGTGCGCGTGAGCCGGGTGCCCATCCTCACGCGGGCGCGTGAGGCCGTCCCAGCATAAGCGCACCGGAGGGGCTCCCAGGACCGTTTTCAGACTCGTATCAGGTGGCCTTCGACTCACAGAAAGTCCCGATCAATACCCGACGACGCCGCACCGTTTCCGATGGAATCCGATGCCGCCGGCCTCGACCTCGACCGATGACCTCGACGGATCCCGTCATTCTCAGGGCCGGGGCATGTCCGCGGCCCTGGCTGAGACGACCTCCTGGACGGGCAGGTGCTTGGCCGGCAGCGTACGCGGCTTGAAGGCCGGACGGGCCTCCTCATAGGCACGGATGGCGTCCTCCTGGGTGAGTGTCAGGGAGATGTCGTCGAGCCCCTCCATGAGAATCCAGCGCACGTAGTCGTCGATGGCGAAGGTGCAGCGGAAGGATCCGGCCTCGACCGTACGGTTCTCCAGATCCACCGTCACCTCGGTGCCCGGCTCGGTCTCGAGGATCTTCCACAGCTGCTCGCAGTCCTCCTGGGACACGATCCCGGCCACCAGCCCCTGCTTGCCGGCGTTACCGCGGAAGATGTCGGCGAAGCGGGGAGCCAGGACGACCTTGAACCCGTAGTCCTTGAGCGCCCACACGGCGTGCTCGCGCGAGGAGCCCGTGCCGAAGTCGGGGCCCGCCACGAGCACCGAGGCCCGCTTGTAGGCCTCCTGGTTGAGGATGAAGTCGGGCTCGCCGGCCCGCCAGGAGGCGAACAGGGCGTCGTCGAAGCCCGTGCGCGTGATGCGCTTGAGGTACACCGCCGGGATGATCTGGTCGGTGTCGACGGCGCTGCGCCGCAGCGGGGCGCCGATTCCCGTGTGCCGGATGAACTTCTCCACAGCCTCTTTCAGCTCCTTGCCTTACGTCTCTTCGTCTCTTTCACGGGCCGGGCGCTACAGCACGGTCACCGGGAGCATGATGGACGCCGGCTGCGGCACCGGGGGAACCGCGGTGACCACCGGGATGTCGCCCTGCCCCAGAGCCGGACCATCGGCTGCGTCCTCCCAGTCGGCGGGGCGCGGAGGCAGGTCCCCGGGGGCGGACAGGGCCCCGCGCACGGCGGTGGCCGCGGCGACGACGGGAGAGACCAGGTGGGTGCGTCCGCCCTTGCCCTGGCGTCCCTCGAAGTTGCGGTTGGAGGTGGAGGCGGCGCGCTCACCGGAGGAGAGCTTGTCCGGGTTCATGGCCAGGCACATGGAGCAGCCGGCGTTGCGCCACTCGGCGCCGAAGCTCTTGAAGACCCGGTCCAGCCCCTCGGCCTCGGCCTGCAGACGCACTCGGGCGGAGGCCGGAACCACGAGCATGCGCAGCCCCTCGGCCTTCTTGCGTCCACGCACCACCTCGGCGGCGGCCCGCAGGTCCTCGATACGTCCGTTGGTGCATGAGCCGATGAAGACGGTGTCGACCTTGATGTCGCGCAGGGGCGTCCCCGGAACGAGGTCCATGTACTCCAGGGCCCGTTCGGCGGCGAGCCGCTCGGTGGCGTCGGCGATGTCCTCGGGGTCGGGCACCGTGGCGGACAGGGGCAGGCCCTGCCCGGGGTTGGTGCCCCAGGTGACGAAGGGCTCGATGTCCTTGGCCTCGAGGACCACCTCGGTGTCGAAGACGGCGTCGGGGTCGGTGCGCAGGCTGGACCAGTACTCCACGGCTGCGTCCCACTCCTCGCCGACGGGCGCGTGGGGACGCTCCTTGAGGTAGTCGAAGGTGGTCTGGTCGGGGGCGATCATGCCGGCCCGGGCCCCGCCCTCGATGCTCATGTTGCAGATCGTCATGCGGGCCTCCATCGAGAGCTGCTCGATGGCGCGGCCGCGGTACTCGATGACGTGGCCCTGGGCTCCATTGGTGCCGATCTTGGCGATGATGGCCAGGATGATGTCCTTGGCCCCGCTGCCCGAGGGCAGGTCGCCGTCGATGGTGACGCTCATCGTCTTGAACGGGGCGATGGGCAGGGTCTGGGTGGCCAGGACGTGCTCGACCTGCGAGGTGCCGATGCCGAAGGCGAGCGCCCCGAAGGCACCGTGGGTGGAGGTGTGGGAGTCGCCGCAGACCACGGTCATGCCGGGCTGGGTCAGCCCCAGCTGGGGGCCGACGGCGTGGACGATCCCCTGATCGGCGTCCCCCAGCGAGTGCAGGCGCACCCCGAACTCGGCGCAGTTGGCGCGCAGGGTCTCGATCTGCGCGCGGCTGGTGACGTCGGCGATCGGCAGATCGATGTCCAGGGTGGGGGTGTTGTGGTCCTCGGTGGCGATGGTCAGATCGGTGCGGCGCACCTCGCGCCCCGCCAGCCGCAGCCCCTCGAAGGCCTGAGGGCTGGTGACCTCGTGAACCAGGTGAAGGTCGATGTACAGCAGGTCGGGGGCGCCGTCGCTACCCTTGGACACCACATGATCACGCCAGACCTTCTCGGCGAGAGTCATTCCCATCGACTTCATCCTCTCAGAAACAGGTGGTCGCAGTCGCGCCGGCCTCGGGCAGGCCCTGAGACTCACGCTGAGACCCCGCACAGACTGCGAGAGGCGGCCGCGCCGCGCCTGAGGCACCGGCCACCGCCTCGACCTCAGGATGCTGACACTGTGCCGCTTCCATGGGCGACCCTAACTTGAAATCTCATACCTTGAAATGCCAGTATCAGATTATGGACAGCTCCTTTGAGAACGACAGCAGCGGCGTCGGCGTGATCGACAAGGCGGCCCTGGTCATGAGCGCACTGGAATCGGGCCCGGCGACCCTGGCCCAGCTGGTGTCCGCCACCCACCTGGCCCGCCCCACGGCGCACCGCATCGCGGTCGCCCTCGAGTTCCACCGCCTGGTCACCCGCGACCCCCAGGGGCGCTTCGTCCTGGGCCCCAGGCTCACCGAGCTGGCCAGCGCCGCGGGCGAGGACCATCTGCTGTCCGCCGCCGGACCGGTACTGGCGGCCCTTCGGGACAAGACCCACGAGTCCGCCCAGCTCTACCGACGTCAGGGCGACGTGCGCATCTGCGTGGCCAACGCCGAGCGCCCCATCGGGCTGCGCGACTCCATCCCCGTGGGCGCCACCATGTCCATGCAGGGAGGCTCGGCGGCCCAGGTGCTCCTCGCCTGGGAGGAGCCCGACCGCCTGCACCGCGGCCTGGTGGGCGCCCGCTTCACCGCCACCATGCTCTCGGCGGTCCGACGTCGGGGATGGGCCCAGTCGGTCGGTGAGCGCGAGCCCGGGGTCGCCTCGGTCTCGGCGCCGGTGCGCGGGTCGGGAGGCAAGGTCGTGGCCGCGATCTCGATCTCCGGGCCCATCGAGCGCATGGGCCGTCAACCCGGCCGCGTCCACGGACACGTGGTCATGGCGGCGGCGCGCCGCCTGTCCGAGGTGCTCAGCGACACCGGCACAGCCTGACCCGCCTCGCGGCGCAGCGCCTCCCGGCCAGGCCTCTCGCTTACGGCTGCGGCTGGTGCGCACCCCTCAGATCGATGGCGCGCCGGTAGGCCTCGACGTTCATCCGCACCACGGAGCCCCACTCGGGCAGCGGGTCGACCTCGTAGTTGTGCGCCTTGATGCGCTCGAGCAGCTCGTCGTCACCCAGGAGGGCCGCGAGCTCACGGGCCAGGCCCGCGTCGTCGTCGGCGAGGAGGCCGTCGACGCCGTCGGTGACGAAGTCGCTGACCCCGCTGGAGCGCAGGGCGACAACCGCCAGTCCCGCGCTGCGGGCCTCGAGGGTGGAGATGCCGAAGGAGTCCGCGGGCGAGGTCTGCAGGTAGATGTCGGCTCGGGTGAAGGCCCGGGCGAGCTCACTGCGCTCAACACGCCCCACGAGGGTGATGCGGTCGGCCAGGCCGGAGTCGGCGACCTCCTGAGTGAGCCGCTCGCGCAGCGGGCCGTCCCCGTAGATCCTGAGGACGGCGTCGCATCCCGGGGTGCTCCTGACCGCCTGGGCGAAGGCGCGCACGACCTGCAGGGGGCGCTTGCGCTCGATCCACCGCAGGGAGGCGACGACGGTGACCGGCCGATGGGGCCTGCGCTCCTGAGGGCCGGGATGCTCCAGGCGCCAGTCGGCAATGGTGATGCCGTTGGGCAGGACGGTCACCGGGTCGTGGGCGCCGGCGCGCCGGACCTCGGCTGCGAGCATGGAGGACACGGCCGTCAGGTCGGCGCCGCCGCGCTGCCACAGCCGTACGGGGCTGACCGGCCCCAGCGCCCCTGCCGCCGGCGCCCACGGACCCAGGACGCAGTGGAAGGTGACGGCTAGCGGGAGCCCTGCCCGGTGAGCCGCGGCGATGCCGGACCAGGCGAAGGGAGAGACGATGCCGACATGGGCGTGGACGACGTCGGGACGCAGACGGGACATGAGGTCGCCCAGCTCGCGCCCGGCTCGCGGGTGGACGGGCAGCTCGCTGGGCAGGTGCGCGGTGGTGCGGTAGACCGGGAAACCGTCATCCCTCTCGATGCTGCGGCCACGATCGTCACCGACCGGTGTCGCGGTGACGACGGCGGGCCGGTGGCCGGCCAGCCTCAGATTGCGGGCGAGGTCCCGCACCTGGGTCTCGATGCCGCCCAGCCGCGGCGCGTAGCAGTCGGAGACGATGAGGACGCGCATGACCTCAAGTCTGCCACGCCTCCTCCTTCACAGGGCCCCGTCGAGGGCGGGCACCCGACCCTAGGAGGCGACCTCGGCGCGGCGCAGCTCGGCGATGGCGTTCTCGAAGTCCTCCAGGGAGTCGAAGGAGGAGTAGACCGAGGCGAAGCGCAGATAGGCGATCTGGTCCAGCTCGCGCAGGGGACCCAGGATCGCCAGACCGACGTCGTGGGAGTCGACGAGGGCCTGACCTCCCGCCCGAATGGCCTCCTCGACCTTGTGCGCCAGCAGCGCGAGCTGGTCGTCGGAGACGGGACGTCCCTGACAGGCGCGTCTGACCCCGACCATCACCTTGTCACGACTGAAGGGCTCGACGACGCCGGAGCGTTTACGGACCGACAGGCTGGCGGTCTCCAGCGTGGTGAAACGGCGCCCGCACTGCTGGCACTCCCGGCGACGGCGGATCGAGGTGCCGTCCTCCGCGGTTCGGGAGTCGACGACTCGAGAGCCGTCATGACGGCAGAAGGGGCAGTGCACGCCTTCGACCTCCGATCTCACTGGACTACCTGTCAGTCCATCGGAGACTAAACGCCCGACGGGCCGCCCCGCAAGCCTGCCTCACAGTGCGGCCCACACGCAGACTCTCACGCAGCGGGGACCTCAAGGGTCTGCCCGGCACGGACCGTCGTGTCCTGGAGATCGTTGATCTCGACGATCCGAGTCACCATCCCCGAGACGTCCGAGGCCCCGCTCGCCGCGGCGATCTCCCACAGGGACTGACCGGGACGAACCACTGTGGTGGTCGTCCTGGCCGGCGCCTGAGCGGTTGCGGCGGAGGAGGACGGGGAGGCCAGCCCCGCCAGGCCCCCGACCATGAGCCCGCAGCAGGCGAGCACGATCGCCGCGATGACGACGAGGGAACCACCGCGAAGGAGGCGCAGATCCGCCCCGGACCGCTCCGGCCCGTTCTGCCGCCGCGCCGGGCCGGCCGCCCCCTTCTCGGTGGCCGGCGGGGTGCTGTCCTGCTGATCATCGTCTCGCCGAGCGCCGTCACGCAGCCTGGCGGCCCTTACCGCCGGGTGCTGGGGAGCCAGCCTCTCCAGGTCCGACCGACGGCCGCGCAGGGCCACCGGCCCGGAGGGGCGACGCATCGATGCCGACTCGGAGGCAGACGTCGCTGCAGGGCGCCGGGAGGCGTTGTCGACGCCATGACGAACCGGGGCCTCGGGGACGAAGTCGTCGGTGACCAGACGCAACCGGGGCCTGGGGGAGGCCTGCACGACATCCGGCCCACCGGAGTGTCCAGCAGGCCGCCCGGCGGCCTGACCACTGACGGTCCGACCACTGACGCGCCCGCGAGCCCGGGCCCGAGAGGCCGAACGGGGCGAGGGCGGGATGGCGATGGCGCTCATAGCTACCTCCTGAACACATGTTCGACGAACGCTTGTTCGATACACTAGCGCCTGAAGCGCGACACGTCCAGCACTTCTTCGAACATGTGTTTGAATCGCGGTCGTCTCAACGCTAGGCTTGGCGCAACCAAGACGATCACGGACCACCGACATCTATTCCGCACCCTTAACGCCTCCGGGCGTGAGGGCTGCCCGACGGGGAGGGCCAGGACCATGAGCACCACAGCAGACCAGGGCGCCGCACCGGCGTCGGCCCCGCGCACCGGTGCGGATTCCTTTGAGGCGGGCGCAGTCGCAGAGGCCGTCAACGGGCTCGACAAGCGTGCCCGCGCGGTCTACGAGGCGGTTCGCGAGGCGATCGCGGCCCACGGCTACCCGCCCTCGCTGCGGGAGATCGGCGAGCAGGTGGGTCTGACGAGTCCCTCCTCCGTCAAGCACCAGCTGGACAAGCTCGAGCGCCTGGGCCTGGTGCGCCGGGACCCCAACCGTCCTCGGGCGATGGTCGTGGCCGCCGGCGGTGCCGGCGCCCGTGGGGACGCGCCCGCCGGCACCGCACAAACGGCACCGTTGGAGGCCCCCCGGGTCCTGGGCGTCGAGGACGGGGACGCGGTCGCCGTTCCGCTCGTGGGACGGATCGCGGCCGGGACCCCGATCCTGGCGGAGCAGGACGTGACTGACGTCATGGCTCTGCCCCGCCGCCTCACCGGTGAGGGCGAGCTCTTCATGCTGGAGGTGCACGGGGACTCGATGATCGAGGCGGCCATCTGCGACGGTGACTGGGTGGTGGTGCGCTCGCAGCCCGACGCGGCCAACGGCGAGATCGTGGCGGCCATGGTCGAGGACGTCGACGGCGCCTCGGCGACGGTCAAGGTGCTCTCGCGCCGTGACGGCCACCAGTGGCTGCTCCCCCGCAACTCCAGCTACGCCCCGATCGACGGCGACCACGCCACGATCATGGGCAAGGTGGTGACGGTTCTGCGTTCTCTGTAGCTGCTCGAGCTGCTCGCAGCCCTACGACTGAGGGCCCGCCCCGGTGAACGGGGCGGGCCCTCAGCGGACGTGAGTCAGGCTCAGTAGCCCAGACCGCGGGCGACCTCACGCAGGTGGTCGGCGGAGGCGGTCAGGCGCTCCTTCTCGTCGGCGGTCAGGGGCAGCTCGAGGCGACGCCCGGCGCCCTCACGGCCCACGATCGTGGGGACGGCCATGCACACGTCGGAGATGCCGTGCCAGTTGTCCAGCAGCGGGGAGATGGTGAGCACCCGCTGCTCGTCGTTGAGGACGGCGCCGATGATGCGCTGGACGGCCAGGCCGACCGCGTAGTTGGTCGCGCCCTTGCCCTCGATGATGCGGTACGCGGAGCGGACCACGTCGTGGGCGATGCGCTCACGCTTGGCCTCGTCGAACACACCTCCGTCAAGGGTGGTGCCCCACTGGGTGATCGGCACGCCGCCGATCTCGGTGGAGGCCCACAGGGGCACCTCGGAGTCGCCGTGCTCACCGGCGATGTAGCCGTGGATGTTCTGGACGGCCGTGCCGGTCTCCAAGGAGATGAGGTAGCGCATGCGGGCCGTGTCCAGCACGGTGCCCGAGCCGAAGACCTGGTTCTCGGGCAGGCCGGTGATCTTCTTGGCGCAGTAGGTCACCACGTCCACCGGGTTGGCCACGAGGACGAAGATGGCGTTGGGGGCGACCTCGACGAGCCTGGGGAGGATCTTCTCCATGATGCCGACGGTGGCGCCGGCGAGCTCGAGGCGGGACTGGCCGGGCTTCTGCTTGGCACCGGCGGTGATGGCGATGACGTCCGCGTCGCGACAGATCTCGGGGTCGTCGGAGCCCGAGACGGAGCCGGCGGAGGTGAACTGGATTCCCTGGGCGATGTCGAGGGCCTCGGCCTCGACCTTCTCCTTGACGATGTCCTGCAGCACGACCTCGCGGGCAACGCCCTTGGTCACGCAGGCGTAGGCGAGGGTGGAGCCGACGGCCCCGGCGCCGATGACGGCGACCTTGGAGGGACGGCCGGAACGGTTGGTGGGGTAGGAGCCTTCAGCGGTAGTGGTGATGTGGTCTGACACGTTCTTCTCCTCAATGGGATCTGCTGGGCAGGACCGCAGGGGCGAGAGCACCCGCTCGCGCCAAGCCTACGTGCAGATCCTCCTGAGGGGCACATACCTAAGGGCCCACCCGGCAGGTTCGCTACGCCTTCGGGACCTCACGGCGGCCGGACAGGCGCCCGAGGGCGGCGCGGACCACGTCGGGCCTCGTCGTCGGCCACAGGGGTGGCATGGAGCGGGTGAGGAATCCCCCGTAGCGGGCGGTGCGCAGGCGCGAGTCCAGCACGGCGACCACGCCGCGGTCCTGGCTGCGGCGGATGAGTCGGCCCGCCCCCTGGGCCAGCAGCAGGGCGGCGTGGGTGGCGGACACGCTCATGAAGCCATTGCCGCCGGCGGCCACGACGGCGTCAGTGCGGGCCTGGGCAACCGGGTCGTCGGGGCGGGGGAAGGGGATGCGGTCGATGACGACGAGGCGGCAGGTGGGCCCGGGCACGTCCACGCCCTGCCACAGGGAGAGGGTGCCCACCAGGCAGGCGGCCTCGTCGTCGGCGAAGGCCTGCACGAGGGTGGGCAGCTGGTCGTCCCCCTGGGCGTAGACGGGCAGGTCGGTGGCTCCGCGCAGCACCTCGGCGGCCTCCTGGGCAGCGCGCCGGGAGGAGAAGAGTCCCAGCATGCCGCCGCCGGAGGCCTCGACCAGGGCGAGCATCTCGTCCAGGGCGGCCTCGGAGATGCCGGCGCCGGGACGCGGCAGGTGGGCCGCCACGTAGAGGATCCCCTGCCTGGGGTAGTCGAAGGGGGACCCGACGTCGACGCCCTTCCAGGGCTGCTCGGCCAGGGCCAGTCCCAGGGCCCGGGCCATGGGGTCGAAGCTGTCCCCCAGGGCGAGGGTCGCCGACGTCATGACGCTCGCCCGCCCGTTCAGCAGGTGGCCGGCCACCGAGCCGGCCACCTCGATGGGTGCCAGGAGGAGCCGCGGGGGCTCGGCGCCCATGCGGGGCCGCTCGATCCAGGAGACGTCGCGCCCCTGGGCCACCGACTCCGAGGTCATGCGGTCCAGGGCGTCGACCAGGTCGCCGACGGCGGTGCGGGCGATCGCCAGTGCCCCGGCGGCCTCGCCGGAGCGCTCGCGGCCCAGGGAGCGGGCCTGGTCGCGCACGTCGGAGGCGACCTGCCGGGCGGCGCCGGCCAGGACCACGAGCGCGTCGTGCAGGGCGGCGGGGATCGGCGCCTCCAGGCGGCCGTCGGGCAGCTCGGCCAGGGCGAGCTGGAGGCTCTGTCCGGCGGACTCCAGCTCGCTGACGACGACGGAGGCGTGCTTGCGGGCGGTGGCGGCGGTGCGGGCCACGGCGGCCGCGGACAGGGCGATGGTGCCCTGGGAGCGGACCCGGTCGGCCAGCTCATGGGCCTCATCGACGATGAGGACCTGGTGGTCGGGCAGGACCCCGGGGTTGCCGGCCACGACCACTCCGAGCATGGCGTGGTTGGTGACCACGAGGTCGGCCCGGGCGGCGGCGGCGCGGGCCAGCTCGGGGAAGCACTCGGCCTTCAGGGGGCAGGACTGGCCCAGGCACTCGGCCCGGGAGACGGAGACCTGGGCCCAGGCGCGCTGCGAGACGCCGGGGACGAGGTCGTCGCGGTCACCGGTGTCCGTCCTGGTCGCCCACTGGCGCAGGCGCACCACCTGCTCCCCCAGGCTCGCGTCTCCTCCGTGCCCCGCCGCCGGCTGGGCGATGGCGTCGCCGACGCCGAAGAGCGCGGACTCGTCCTCCTCCTGCGGGTAGCCGCCCTCCAGGCGGTGGCGGCACAGGTAGTTCTGCCAGCCCTTGAGCAGGGCCACCTCGGGGCGGGCGCCGGTGACCCGCTCGACGGCGTCGGCCGCCAGGGGCGCGTCCTTGGTGAGGACCTGCCGCTGAAGGGCCAGGGTGGCGGTGGAGACCACGACCCGGTTGCCGGTCTCCACGGCGTGGACCATGGCGGGCACCAGGTAGCCGAGGGACTTTCCGGTTCCGGTGCCGGCCTGCACCAGGAGGTGGGTGCCGTCGGCCACGGACCGGGCGACCTCGACGGCCATGGTGGTCTGGCCCTGGCGGGGGCTGCCGCCCATCGACGACACCGCGGCGCCCAGGGCATCCAGGACCCTGCGGCCACTGGAGCCGTCGGTATCAGGCCGGTCCGGCTCGGTCGGGGTCACGGCGGCTCTAGCCGACGGTGGCGCCCGTGGCGACGCCCTCGATCTCGGCCGCCAGGGCGGCGCCGACGCGCGCCACGACGTGGGTTCCGGTCTCGACGTAGTCGACCGTGTCGATCTCGCCCTCGGCATGGACCCGGGAGACGAGGTCTCCGCGCGAGTAGGGCACGACGGCGTCGATACTCACCTGCGGGTGGGGCAGCATCTGCTCGATGCGGGCGCGCAGCTCCTCGATCCCCTCCCCCGTGCGGGCCGAGACCGCCACCGCCCCGGGCAGGCGGGTGCGCAGCGCCGCCAGGGTCACGGCGTCGGCGAGATCGACCTTGTTGAGGACGATGAGCTCTGGCACGTCCAGGGCGCCTGGGATCTCGGACAGGACGGTGCGCACGGCCGCCACCTGGCCCAGGGGGTCGGGGTGGGCGGCGTCGACGACGTGGAGCACGAGATCGGCCCCGGCCACCTCCTCCAGGGTGGAGCGGAAGGCCTCGATGAGCTCGTGGGGCAGGTTACGTACGAAGCCGACGGTGTCGGTGAGGGTGTAGGTGCGCCCCTCGGAGGTCTCGGCGCGCCGCACAGTGGGGTCGAGGGTGGCGAACAGGGCGTCCTCGACCATGATGCCGGCCTCGGTGAGCCGGTTCATGAGGGAGGACTTGCCGGCGTTGGTGTAGCCGGCGATCGCCACCGAGGGGATGGCGCCGCGTCGGCGTGAGCCGCGCTTGGTCTCGCGCGAGGGGGCCATGGCCTGGATCTCGCGGCGCAGCCGGGCCATGCGCTGGCGGATGCGGCGCCGGTCGAGCTCGATCTTGGTCTCTCCGGGGCCGCGTGAGCCGATGCCCTGGCCCGCAGCCACCCGTCCCCCGGCCTGACGGGACATGGACTCGCCCCATCCGCGCAGGCGCGGCAGGAGGTACTCGAGCTGGGCGAGCTCGACCTGGGCCTTGCCCTCACGGGACTTGGCGTGCTGGGCGAAGATGTCCAGGATGAGGGCGGTGCGGTCAACGACCTTGACACCGACGACATCCTCCAGTCCGCGGCGCTGGGAGGGGGCGAGCTCGCCGTCGACGATGACCGTGTCGGCTCCTGCCGCGGCCACCACGTCGGCCAGCTCGCGCGCCTTGCCGCTGCCCAGGTAGGTGGCCGGATCGGGGTGGTCGCGCCTCTGGATGAGGGCGTCGAGGACCTCACTGCCGGCGGTCTGGGCCAGGGCGGCCAGCTCGCGCAGGGAGGTGTCGGCGTCCTGGAGGTCCCGCGCCTCCAGAGCGCTTCCGCCCGGCGCACCAGTGCCATGGGCCCGGGGCAGCTCCAGGCCGACCAGGACGACCTTCTCCAGGCGGACCTGGCGGTACTCGACCTCGCTGACGTCCTCCAGCTCGGTGGACAGGCCGGCCACGCGGCGACGGGCGGCACGGGCCTCGCGCTCGAGGGCACCGTCGTCGGAGTCGTCTCCCTCTCGGCGGCCGGTCTCCCGCTCGTGCTGGGTGGCTGTGGAGGCCAGGGCGGTTCCGGTCCGGGAGAGGACCCGGGCGACGACGTCACGGACGTCACGGCCGTCACGAGTGTCACCGACGTCCTCGGGGGTGGAGGGGGTCGTGGAGTGGTTCTGGGTCACAAAATATCCTTCGTCGTATGCCTGCGCCCCTTCGATGGGGCGCGATGGTTCTGGCGGGAGCGGCGTCGACCGCCGTGTCAGCGCATACGAAGGATCCACATGGGGGTGATGCTACTGCTCAGGGGCCGGTGAGGCCACCTGCGCGCTCAGGCGGCGCGTCGGGCCAGCAGCGGGGTGAGTAGGAGTCCCACGGCGAGCAGGGTGAGCGTCGGCCACAGCCGGGCGGTCTCGACGCCGGACGCGGTGGGGGCGACGAAGGCCGTGGCGGCCGTTCCCAGGACGGCGCCGCCGGCCGCCCCGGCGATCGTCACGGCGGTGGCGGCCTGGGCGTGGGTGATGCCGTCGGGCTCGGCGGGGTCGGTGACGATGCGGTTCATGGTGTCCAGGTGGGTCAGGCCCATGCCGATGCTCGCCACGCCGTATCCCACGGGCAGTCCCCACCAGCCCCACCAGTCCGGTCGCTCCAGGACCGTGGCCACCATGAGGGCGGTGCCGAGCCCGAAGAAGACCGCGGCCAGTGCCGTGCGGCGCCGGTAGGCCCGCGGCTCGCGCGCCACCCGGGCGCCGCAGGCGATGGCGGTGGCCGACCAGCCGATGCCGCCGGCGGTCAGCGCCCAGCCGGTCTGGGTCGGGCTCATGCCCAGGGCGTCGTGGGCGGTGGGGGCCACCAGGTAGTCCAGGGTCAGGAAGAAGGCGCACACCCACAGCAGGGTGGCGATGCCCGCGCGCCGGCCGGCCGCCAGGCGCAGGGTTCCTGCGGGCAGGACGCGCGAGCAGGACCAGAGCACCAGCGCGGTCCCGCCGGCGACGCCGGGCCAGAACCACGGGCTGGCGGCGCGCAGCGCCCCGATGATCGCCACTCCCGCGGCCATGGCCACAGCGGGCAGCCATGGGACCGCCGCATCGTCGCCCGTCTCCTCATCCAGGCCGAGGTCGCGGATCTGGCCGGCCATGACGGCCCGGGCGGCGATGAGCAGGGGCAGGTAGACCACGAGTGCCCAGCGCCAGCCCCAGGAGGCGCTGATGCCGGAGGCATAGACGGGACCGATCAGGGCGGCCAGGACCCACATGCCCGATCCCGCTGCCAGGCACAGCCGTCTCCAGGCGTCGGGCAGGCCTGCGACCATGACCCCCATGGTCGCCGTCGCGAGCGCCCCGGCGGCCAGGCCCCGCAGGATCTCCCCCAGGACGTAGACCTCGATGCTCGGGGCGAGGGCTCCGACGACGGCGCCGGCCACCAGCAGGGCGGTCAGAGCGGTCATGAGGCGGACGGGGCGCCACCGGGTGAGCATGGCCCCGCCCAGCGGCATCGTGAGGAAGGCGGGGACCTGGGCGGCGGCCGTCACCAGCCCGTAGGCGCTGCGCTCCCCCATCTCGGTGGCCAGCAGCGGCAGGACCGTCTGGTTGAGGTAGACCTGCATGCCCGACAGCAGCTCGACGACGAGCACCGCCAGCGCCAGGTGCCCCGACCGTGAGCCGAGGAGCGCCCCGAGCGACGGGCTGCTCGAGGGGCAGGTGGGGGCAGTCATGCCCGTCAGGGTACGCGGGTAGCCTGGCCCGCGTGAGCGAGCACTACTTCACCGCCTCCCCCGCCGTCGGCGCCGAGGAGCGCACCCACCGCTTCACGATCCGCGGCGTGGAGCACGAGGTGGTCACGGCCTCGGGCGTCTTCAGCGCCGACCGTCTCGACAGGGGCACCCGGGTCCTCCTCGACCACGTCCCCGACCCGCCTCAGACCGGCACCTTCCTGGACCTGGGCTGCGGCTGGGGCCCGATCACGCTGGCCCTGGCCGACGCCGCCGGCGGGGCCACGGTCCTGGCGGCGGACGTCAACGAGCGCTCACTGGCCCTGACCGCCCGCAACGCCACCGCTGCGGGCCTGGACAACGTGCGCGTCCGCCCGGCCGAGGAGCTGCTGGCCGAGCTGCGCAAGGGCTCGACGCCGTTGGACCTCATCTGGTCCAACCCGCCGGTACGCATCGGCAAGGAGGCCCTTCACGAGCTGCTGGCGGCCTGGCTGCCGCTACTGTCCGACGACGGCGAGGCCTGGCTGGTGGTGCTCAAGAACCTGGGGGCGGACTCACTGGCCACGTGGCTGACCGGCCGGGGCTGGGACGTGAGCCGGCAGGCGTCGTCCAAGGGCTTCCGGGTCCTGCGGGTGCGCCGTACGCAGGACGGGCCGGCTGACGGCTGAGCCGGCTGCCCACGGTTCCGGCCGCTACGCCGGTTACCGCGGTGACCGGCGTCGTCGGGCGGCCAGGCGCAGGTCGACCACGGCGACCGCCGCCGACACGGCGATGGCGGCCACGACGGCCAGCAGACCGGCCTGAGCGGCGGCGTCCCACCCCGAGGAGTGCGAGACGCGGAAGGTCAGGCCCGTGATCGCGGCGATACCGATGGAGGTGCCGATGCGCTCACCGGTCTGGAGGATGCCGCCGGCGGCGCCCGCGTACTCCAGGGGGACGTCGGCCAGGGACAGGGTCTGGTTCGGTGAGACCACGAGGCCCTGCCCCACCCCGAGCAACAGGAGCGTCAGCGTCAGCCACCAGGGGCTCCAGCCCGCGCTCGCGTGCATGTGGATGACGCCGACGCTTGCCAGCAGCCCGGCCATGCCCAGGGCCATGCCGCCGAGCACCATGACTCGGCCCACCCGGATGACGCGGCGGCCGGCGACGGCGGCCGCCACCGATCCCGCCAGGGCGGCCGGGACACCGATGATCCCGCTGGCCAGGGCGGTCGAGCCCAGACCGGCCTGGACGTACTGGGCCACGATGATCCACACCGAGGTGTAGCCCAGGAAGTAGACGGCGATGGCCAGGCTCCCGTAGGCGAAGGAGGGGATGGCCAGGAGACTGAGGTCCACCATGGGGGCGCCGCCCCGGGCGCGGTAACGCCTCTCCCAGGCCACCCAGGCTCCGATGACGCCGATGCCGGCCGCTTCCAGGCCCCAGATCCAGGCGCCGGCGGAGGCCTCCATGAAGGGGATCATGACCAGGAGCGTTCCCACGGCGAGCAGCACCATGCCCACCGGGTCGAGGTCGACCCCGCTGCGACGAGGCATCCCGGCCCTGTCCGCACGATCCTCATGATCCGCACCATCCGTACGGTCCTCACGGCCATCATCGTCCTGGCGGCGCCAGGCGGAGTCCGGCAGGTAGCGGCGCGCGGCCCAGATGCCCAGCAGCACGAGGGGGACGTTGATGAGGAAGGAGGTGCGCCAGCCCCAGTCGCCTCCGAGCCAGCCGATGAGCCCGCCGCTGATCACCGGCCCCACCGCCACCGAGACCCCGATGACGGCGCCGAAGATCCCGAAGGCCCGCCCTCTGGCCTCACCGGAGTAGAACTGCTGGATCATGCCGGCCACCTGCGGGTTGAGCAGTCCGGAGCCGATTCCCATGACCACTCGGGCCAGGTTGAGGGTGACGACGTCGGGGGCGAGCCCCGAGGCCAGCGAGCCGGCGCCGAACAGGATCATGCCGATGACGAAGATCCGACCCCGCCCCATGACGTCACCGGCCCGTCCGGCCGGGACGAGAACGACCCCGAAGACGAGGGCGTAGCCGGAGACGACGAGCTGGAGTCCGGCGGTGCCGGCACTCAGGTCCTGGGAGACGGCCGGCAGGATGACGTTGACCGAGGAGACGGCCAGCAGAGTGACGAAGGCGGGGATGAGCAGTGTCGGCAGGAGCCGCTTGTGGTCGGGCGCGGCCGCATCGGGGGCCGGGGGTCGTGAGCTGGGCACCCCGAGAGGCTACCGCGCCCTGATCGGCTCAGAGCTGTGAGGCCGCCGCGTGCTCGACGTCGTGCTGGGCCTGACTGGGCTCCTCGGGCGCCGGTGTGGACCAGGCCCCGGACCGGACGTCCAGGGCGATCCCGATGCCCAGGGCGATGAGTGCCGGCAGGATCCAGCCGGTGGAGTCGCTCCACAGCCCGGTGCGCGCGAGCAATCTGCTGGGCCCCTCCCAGCCGGCGGCGGTGATCGCCGAGACGGATCCGAAGGTCCCGGCCGTGATGACGCACCACTGGTAGGCGGCCCTGAGCCGACCGGGGGCCAGGGCGTCGACCAGTGTCACCGCGACCAGGGCGATGGCGAAGGGGTAGAGCAGGAACAGCAGCGGTCCTGCGACCTTGAGGATGGCGCTCAGGCCCAGGTTGGCCAGGGTGAAGGAGACGATGGCGCAGGCGGCGAGCTGCCGGTTGAAGGAGACGGCGGGCCAGGCGGTGTAGGCGTAGCCGGCCCAGGAGGCCAGCAGTCCCACCGCGGTGGTCAGGCATGCCAGGATGACGATGGCGGCGAAGATGACGACACCGTAGGTCCCCAGTGTCGAGGAGGCTGCGTTGCGCAGCAGCTCGGTGCCGTCCTTGGTGTCGGTGGTGATCTCCCCGCGGGTGTGGGTGCCCAGGACGGCCAGACCGATGTAGACCAGCCCCAGGAGCGCCGCGGCGATGCCCCCGGACAGGATCGTGCCGCGCACCAGGCGCTTGGGAGAGGTCAGGCCGCGCTCACGCAGGGAGGTGATGACCACGATGCCGAAGACGGTTGCCGCCAGGACGTCCATGGTGAGGTATCCCTGGGTCAGTCCGGTGGTCAGTGGCGCGCTCGCGTAGGGCTCGATGGCCTCGCGCTCCACGCCGGGGGCCGCCAGGACGGTGACCCCGCACAGCAGGGCGAGCAGGGCCAGCAGCGCGGGCGTGAGCCAGCGGCCGACGCGATCGGCCAGGCGGCTCGGGCTGCGGGCGATGCCGAAGGCGACGGCCATGAACACCGTGACGTGCACCAGCAGGGCCAGACGGGAGTCGTGAAGCCCCCACAGCTCGAGGATCGGCCGGGTCGCCAGCTCGTAGGCCACCGTGGTGACGCGGGCGATGGCGTAGAGCGGACCGATCGCCAGGTAGACCGCCAGCGGCATGACCAGGCCGAATCGGGGCCCCACCCTGCGGGCCAGGCCGAGGATGCCCTCACCGGAGGTGGAGACCGCCACCACGGTGATCAGTGGCATGAGGACGCCGGTGGCGATGAAGCCCGCCATGACCGGGATGAAGGACTTGCCGGAGGCGGCCCCCAACAGGGGCGGGAAGATGAGGTTGCCGGCCCCGAAGAACAGGGCGAAGAGCATCAGGCCGGTCGGCAGGATGGTGCCGATGGCGCTGCGGTTGGATGGCTGGGTCATGGTGGTGGTCGGTTTCTCTTCTCGGATGCGGCGTCGGTGCGACGTCCGGGAACTGCTCGGGCGGGTCGGGGCTGGCAGGCAGACCGTCAGGCGATGGTGACCCGTCCGGTGATGGTGGCCGGTCCGGTCAGCAGCACGGTACTGTCCTCGGCCAGGGGATCGGCGCCCACGTGCACCCCGATCTGTCCACCGGGCACGAGCAGCCGGTAGTCCTCGGGGGCACCCGGGCCGGTCCACGAGTGCAGGGCGACGGCGACGGCGCAGCAGCCCGTCCCGCAGGAGAGCGTCTCCCCCACCCCGCGCTCCAGAACGCGCATGCGGGCGATGCCGACAGGAGCCTGGGTATCGGGGTCGGTCTCCTCCCCCAGCGGCACGACCAGCTCGAGGTTGGTACCGGCCTCGGGAGGAGGATCGTAGACGACCGGGGCCGCGGAGTCGGTGAGCCCGGCGAAGAGGGCCGCCTCGAGCTCGTTCTCCTCGCCCAGGGCGACGACGGTGTGGGGGTTGGGCATCTCGACGCTCAGTGCGGCGCGCTCACCCGCCAGGCCGGGGACGACGACGGTCGTGTCCCATCCCTCGTCCTGCGCCTGACGGGGCCGGGTGAGGCGGGCCGCCCCCATGTCCACGGTCCACAGGTCCCCCAGGCGGGTGACGGTACGTGCTCCGCCGCGCGTGCCGATGGTGACGGACTCGCCGTCGGCGATGGGCCGCAGACCCTCACTGTCCAGGACGTGGGCGAACAGGCGGGTGGCGTTTCCGCACATCTCGGCCACGGAGCCGTCGGCGTTGTAGTAGTCCATGAACCACTCGGCCTCGGGCACGGCCGCGGCGAAGGCCCCGGCTCCGGGCAGGGCGGTGGTTCTCACGACGCGTACGAATCCGTCGGCGCCGATGCCGCCGTGGCGGTCGCAGACCGCGGCGATGTCGGCGCCGCTGACGGCGACCTCGCAGCTGGGATCGACCAGCATGAGGAAGTCGTTGAGGGTCGCGTGGCCCTTGATGAGCTCGCGACCACGAAGACCTGTCGAGTGCGGCATGGCCCCTAGCCTAAGCGACGCCGTGAGATGCGAGAACGTGCTCCCATGCCTGCCTGGTCACCCGGGAACGCTCAGCGTCGGTGCAGTGCCCGTCCTCGGTGAGAGAGACGTCGACCCAGTGCACTCGCGGGTCGCGGCGGAACCACTTGATCTGGCGGGAGGCGAGCTGGCGGGTGGCCAGGGCGGTGGAGGCGATGGCCTCGGGCACGCTCATGGTCCCGTCGATGACCGCGAGCGCCTGGGCGTAGCCGATGGCGCGCGGTGCGGTCTCCCCCTGTCTGAGGCCCTGGTCGATGAGGGCCTCGACCTCCTCCACCAGGCCGCCTTCGAACATGGCGCGGGCGCGGGCGTTGATGCGGGTGTCCAGGAGCCGGCGCTCGCAGCGCAGAGCGATGTGGGCGGTGGGGACCACGTCCTCGTAGCGCGGCAGGGAGGCGGAGAAGGGACGTCCGGTGATCTCGATGACCTCCAGCGCCCGCACGATCCTGCGGGTGTTGGAGGCCTCGATCCGCTTAGCCGCGATGGGGTCGAGTCGGGTGAGCTCGGCGTGGAGGGGGGCGGTGCCCTCCTGCTCGGCGCGCCGGGTCAGGCGGGCGCGCGTCTGCGGGTCGGTGCCGGGGAAGTCGAGTCCGTCGGTCAGGGCGCGCACGTAGAGGCCGGAGCCTCCGGCGATGATCGCCAGGTGCCCTCGGGACTCGACGGCGTCGATGTCACCGCGGGCGGAGCGCTGGAAGGCGGCCACACTGGCTGTGTCCCTGACGGTGAGGACGTCGATCTGGTGGTGGGGGACGCGGGCCCGCTCGGCCGGGCCGGGCTTGGCGGTGCCGATGTCCATGCCCCGGTAGAGCAGTGAGGCGTCGGCGTTGATGATCTCTGCTCGCCGGGCCGGGCCACTGACCCGTGTCTGATCGGCCAGGGCGAGGGCGAGGTCGGTCTTGCCGGTGGCGGTGGGCCCCACCACGGCGACTCGCGGGAGGCGGGGGGTGCTCTGGGCCGTGGGGCTCACGGCTCTCAGATCTCCGGTAGGAGGGGGCCCACGAGGCTGAGCGCCTGGGTGCAGGCGGACAGCGCCGTGTCGAGGTGGAGGCGCAGCTGGGCGTCGGTGACGCCGGCGGACATGTCGGTGAGGTAGGTGGCCCGCACCAGCGGCCCGATGGGGGTGTCGACGACGCCGACGGTGGGGAAGAACTTGTCCCGGTTCCAGTCGTTGACACTGGCGGCGATCTCGTCGCGCTGGGAGGCGGGGACGGCCTCCTCCCAGTCCCCGGACACCAGGAGCCAGCCGTCGTGTCCCTCGGGGATCTCGATGACGAAGGGGAAGGAGTCCCAGGTCCCCAGGAGGCAGGGGTGCTCACGGTCGTCGGCCAGCTGGACGTTGTACTCCATGGGGCCGGTGAGCATGGCCTCGATCCTCGCCAGCGTGAGCGCCTCGGTCGTCTCACCGGTTCGCTGCGGCCCTTGAGATCGGTCGACGACGTCGCCTCCCCCGGCAGGGCCCTCGTCCGGCCGGCCTGATCCGCTGGACCCGGCGCGTGAGGCGTGGGAGGTCCGCGCCGAGGCGGCCTCCCCGGCCGGCCCCGCTGTCCGCTCCGACGGGCCCACGGAGCCGGCGAGATCGGTGGGGCCGACCGAGTCCGCTGAGCCGGCTGAGTCGACTGAGTCGGTTGAGTCCGCGGAAACCGCCGAGCCCCGGGATCGCAGTGATCCGGCCGAGCCCGCTGCACTCGTCATATGCCCTGAATCCGCCGGGTCCGGTAAGGCGGCCGGGGACTCGTCCTGGTGACTCCGCCGGCTGCTGTACCGGCCTCCCGGCTGGTGGCCCGTCGGGTCGCTCTGCTGGCTGGCCACCCGGATTCCCTGCTGGCTGGTCGACCGGCTGCTTCGCTGATGGTCCAGTGCCCGCACGTCCCACTCCTTGCCCAGGAGCCGTGCGATGAAGTCGGTGAGGCGTTGCAGTCGCGGCATCAGGGCTCCAGGTTTCCGCGCAGCTCGTCGGGGAACTGCTCCTCGGCCTCGTGCATGAGGGCGACGATGAGCCGGCAGCCGCCGAAGACGAAGTCCTCGAGCTGCCGGTCCGTCATCCCCGCCTCGAGAGGGTAGGTGTACTCGCCGTGAAGGCGCACCACACCGCTGTCGGCGACGGTGAGGTAGGCCTTGGGACCGATGCGGGTGGTGTTCCAGTCCTCGACCAGGGCGCGCAGCTGGGTCAGGTGCTCGGTGTCGGCGATACGGTGCCAGATCCCGCGCATCTGAACCGCTCGGGTGTCCTGGAAGATGGCGTGGACGGTGACGTAGCGCCACGGGATGCCGATGTCGCCCTCGTCGTCGATGAAGTAGCGCAGCCCCAGGCGCTTGACGCACTCGTGGATACGGTCGACGTCCACGGGCCTGGGGACCGTGGCGGCGGCAGCAGAGCTGGCGTCGGAGCTGGGCATGCTTCCCAGCCTAGCGGGGTGAGCGGCCTGCTCCCCACCGCATCCCGGCCCGCTCCACCGTCAGCGCAATGTCAACCGGATACAGACCGGCTCGGCGGGCTGCTACGGGTCTCAGGAGGCCGACTGCGTCGCCGATGCCCGGGACTGCTCGGCGATGGCGTCGACGGCGTCGTTGAAGGCGTTCGAGGTCTTGGAGGCTCCGGCCAGGGCCTGGACGTGGGCGTCCTCGATGCTGTGACCGACGACGGCCCCGTTGATCGCGTCGACGAAGTTCTGAATGTGCTCCTTGGAGGTGCCGGTCGAGGCGTGACCGGTGACGGAGACGTCCGTGATGACGCCGCCGGACAGGGTGAGGCTGACGTCGAGGGAGTCGTCCTCGATGAGGTCGTCCACGGGCCCGTACGCCTCGGAGGCCGAGAAGGTCCCGTCCGCGTAGGGGCCCGCCGTCGGAGAGGCGACGGGCGCGGATGCGGAGCCGGTGGACCCGTTGGAGGACCCGGCGGTCGGGTTAGCGGTCTGCTCGCGCCCGGCGTAGTCGCCCTGGGAGGGGGTCACCTCCCCTCCCCCGCAGCCGGTCAGCGGGCCGGCAGAGGCCAGAAGCACCCCGGCCACGGCCAGGACCCGGCCGCCGGATCGGCCGCCGTCCGGGAGTCGCGGGCTTGAGGGCGTCTGAGGACTCACTGCTGCTCCTTCGGCTCGGGCTCGTCGGCCAGACCGGCGTTCTCCTCGCTCATGGTCCTCGCACTGGTCGCGCCCCTGTCATCGGTGCTCGATGAGCTGTCCTCGAAGTCGAGCATGGTGCTGGTGCGAGGGCCCTGACCGCCGTCGGACAGCCTCTCCCCCACGAGGCGGCCGTGGTTGAGCAGGATCTGACGCTGACCGCAGGAGGCGACGTGGGAGTCGTGGGTGACGACGATGAGCGTGGTCCCCTGCTGGTGCAGGCGCGAGAAGATGTCCAGGACCAGCTGCTCGTTGGTCTCGTCCAGGTTCCCGGTGGGCTCGTCGGCCAGGATGATCTCGGGGTGGTTGATGAGGGCCCGGGCGATGCATACGCGCTGCTGCTCGCCGCCGGAGAGCTGGGAGGGCAGGTGGTGGGCGCGGTCGGCCAGTCCCACGTTCTCCAGCGCCTCGAGGGCCTCCTTCTCATCGGTCATCGAGTGGTAGTACTGGGCCACCATGACGTTCTCCACCGCGGTGAGGTGGCCGATGAGGTGGAACTGCTGGAAGACCAGGCCGATGACGTTCTTGCGGATGTCGGTGAGCTGGGCGGCGTTGAGGCTGCCCAGCTCGCGGTCGTCGAGCTTGACCGACCCCTTCGTGGGCGTGTCCATGCAGCCGATGATGTTCATCAGCGTGGTCTTGCCCGATCCCGAGGATCCGACCACGGAGAGCCACTGGCCGCGGGGCACCTCCAGGCTGAGGTCGTCCAGGGCGTGCAGCTCGCCGTAGATCTTGGATACGTGGGACAGCTCGAGCAGCATGTCATTCCTCCCTGAGGACGAGAGCGGGATCGATGCGCGAGGCGCGACGCACCGGGGAGTAGGAGGCCGCCACGGCCACCACCGACGTCAGCACCACCGAGGCGATGGCGAGCGGCCAGTTGAACGCCAGGGTCGTCTCGAACACGCCGCGGCACACGGCGACGGCCAGACCGTACCCGACGGCGGTGCCCAGGACACCTCCGACGGCTCCCAGGACGGCGGCCTCGGAGTAGAACTCGGTGGCGATGGACCGTCCCGAGGCTCCCAGGGCCTTGCGCAGGCCGATCTCGTTGCGTCTCTCCGAGACGATGACGGTCATGGTGGTGGACACCCCGACCAGCGTCAGTCCCAGGACGACGGCGGAGACCACCCAGAACAGGGTGTTGAGCATCGTGATGATCCGGGTGTCGCCGGAGGTGATCTTGGAGACGGGCTCGGCCTGGAGCTGGCCGCCGCCGGCGGACTCCACGGCGGAGACGACGTCGTCCATCGTCGTCGACGAGGTGTCGACGGACATCTCGACGACGTCGTAGCCGACCGTCGACGTTCCGGTGAGCCGGTCGACGTCGGCCGATGCCGCGTAGACGATGTCGTCCTCCTGACCACCGGTGTCGACGATTCCGGCGACCTGCCACTGCGCGGTGCCCTGGGCGCTCTCCGTCGCAGCGGGGTCACCAGCGGCACCGGTCGCTCCCCCGTCCGAGGAACCCCCGTGACCCGCGTGCCCCCCGCTGCCTCCGTGACCGGAGTGGCCGGCATGAGCGGAGTGGCCGGCATCCCCGTTCCCCCCGTCGGAGCTCCCCTCGGTGGCCTGGGGCGAGCCCGTGGCGGCATCGCCGGCACTGGATGCGGAGCCCTGATGGGAGTTGTCCAGGGAGAGGTTGTCGCTGGAGAGGTACTCGGCGGTGACGGTCGAGCCCACCTTGAGGGAGGCGGCCTGGGCGACGTCCTTGCCCACCAGGACCTGGCCCTGGTCCGGCCAGGAGCCCTCCAGCGACCAGTGGCCGTTGAGACGGCGCACGTCGTCGACGTTGATGCCGGCGAGCAGGTAGGGCGAGCGGTTGATACGGACCGTCTCGTAGCGGTAGTCGGCCTGCCGCAGCCGGCCCGTGTCGGTACCGGCGGCCTGAGCGGCGGCCTGGACGGCGGCCTGGGCCGACTGCTCGGTGATGCGCGGGGTGGTCGCATCGGCCGAGACGGGCACGACGATGAGGTTCGCACCGAACTGACGCATCTGGGCGGTCATCTGGGCCGGAACCGCCAGGCAGACCGCGGCCAGGCAGAACAGGGTGGCGGCTCCCACGGCGGAGGAGAGCATGGCGGCCAGGGCCCGGCTCCGGCGTCGGAAGGTGGCGCCGGCCAGCATCGTGAGGAACATACGGCGGTTCGTCATCAACCGGCCGCCGCGGCGTGGGGACTCCGTGGGCACCTGCGTCACCTCCGGTGCAGGGCGATGGCGGGCTGGATCCTCAGGATCGAGCGCATGGACGAGGCGGTGGCGGCCAGCAGGACCACGGAGACGAGGGCCGCGACCAGCACGTAGACCATGGGACGCATGGTGATGCCCGAGTGGAAGACGACTCTGCCGATGAGTTGGGCCAGTCCGGAGCCCACCGCCGCTCCGATCGCCAGCCCGATCACCCCGATGACGGCGCTCTCGGCCAGGATGAGTCGGTTGATGGAGGCCGAGGAGGCCCCCACCGCCTTGAGAAGTGCGAACTCGCCGGTGCGCTCCACCAGGGAGGCGGTGGTCAGGGAGGCGACGGCCAGCGCCGCGGCCACCAGGCTCAGGGCGGTCATGAGGATCATGAGCACCTGCGTCTTGGACAGCACGTTGCCCTCGACCGCGGCGACCTGACGGACGGGCTTGGCGACGGCGCCGGTGACGACCTCCTCGATCTGGTAGGAAATGGAGGAGGCGTAGGCCGTGCAGTACCAGGTCTCCCACTCGGCGGAGGACAGGGCCGCCGGGTTGGCGGCGGCCTTGCGGGACAGGTCGTTCTCAGGGGTGGTCAGAGCCTTGACCTCGATCTCATCGACCTGGCCCTCATGCCCGGTGACCTGCTGGATGCCGGCCAGCGGCGCGTAGAAGGTCTGGTCGTCCTTGTCCCCGGAGGTGTAGATCCCGGTCACGGTGAGACTCTCCTCGCCCTGGGGCCCGGTGACCGTGATCGTGTCCCCCTGGGAGACGCCCAGCCGCTTCGCCAGCTTGGTGCCGACCACCGCCTCGGCGGCGTCGTCGGAGGGCCAGGCGCCCTGCATCTTCCACCACGAACGCATGGTGGACACCCCCAGGGTGGTGGACTCCCCGGTGGAGAGCTTGACGTCCTTGTTGAACCAGGCTCCGGCGGCCAGGACATCGGTCCCCTCCGAGCCCTCCTGACCGCTGCCGGAGCCCTTGACCTTGACGGCACCCGACAGCCTGGGGGTGAGGTCGACGATGTTGTAGGCCCAGAAGATCGTCTTGATGTTGGTGACCTCCTTCTCGTCGAGGAAGGATGCCGCCTCCTTGTCCTTGCTCGTCTCATAGAGGTTGTCGACCACAGCGCCGGCGCGGGGCTGGACCACGATGTTGGAGCCGTAGTTGGTCAGCTCGGCGTTGAGCTTGTCGCCCACGTCGAGGACGACGCCGAGCATGGCCACGGAGATGGAGGCGCACAGGGCCACGGTCAGGGCGATCAGTGAGCGACGGCGCAGCTGACGCAGGAAGGAACGGCGAAGCAGCCGGATGAAGAACATCTCAGGACTCCTTTCCGTGGGCGGGGTGGACGGCCGGGTGAAGGAATGATGGACGCACGGGGCTCACCGCTTGAACACCTTGACGGAGTCCTCCAGCAGGGTCGTGGCGATGGTCAGGTCCCCGCCGTCGACCTCGAAGTCCACCGGGATCGGGTTGCAGCCTCCCTTGAACCCGATGGTGGCCGGGTTGATGGCCACGTCGCAGCGCTTGCAGATGACCTTGCCGTCCTTCTCGTAGTAGCCCGACGGCCCGCAGTTCTCGCAGGCGTCCAGCCCGACGCCGTAGGCACCACCGTTCTTGAGGATCGCGATGAACCGGACCTCGGTCCCCTCGGAGCCGGCATAGGCATAACGGTGAAGGTGGCCGTCGGCCAGGCCGGACAGCGAGACGCGGGCGAGCCCGGCGGCCTGGTCGAGGTTGTAGGGCTCGGGCTCGGAGAGCTGGGGCACCTCGTTGACCTTGGCCAGCGCAACGGTACGGGTCAGGACCAGTGCGCTGAAGCCGAGCGCTGAGGCCAGAACCCACCGGCGGCTGCGACGTCGATCAGCCCGGCGGGAGCGCAGCACGGCCGGGTTGGGCTGATCCGGCAGGCGCCGCAGGCTGGTGACGAACAGACCGGCCAGGGGAACGAGGAAGACCGCGGCGGCAAGGAACAGGATCATGGTCTGCAGGTTGTTGCCGGCCCAGGCCAGGAACCGAAACGCCCCCGGGGACAGCACGACGCGATGCGTGGCATGCAGCAGACGCGTTAGGCTCAGGATGTCGGTTCCGGTCATGACGACGGCGAAGCCGAGTACCGCCAGGTTGGCGACGCGCCGTGGGAGCCCCTTGCAGGCACGCACGTAGGTGAAGGCCAGCACGGCCACGGCGCACCACCCTCCCAGGAAGCCGAGGACCCTCAGCAGCATCTCGGTGGAGAAGACGGCCTCCCCGGGGGCGATGAAGGCGGAGAGCTGAAGGACGACGTCCTGGGTCGCCTGGAAGAAGGCCAGCGCCAGAACCAGGCAGGCCACCGTGTTGGCCACTAGTTGTACTTCCCTGAATCGCCCCGGGTTTGATGGAGGCAGTGATGACACGGAAGGATCACTGTCATGGGACAGAAGAAGTACCCCGATGAGCTGCGCGAGCGAGCCACGAGGATGACCTTGGAGGCACTGGCCGACCCGGCGCGG
>NZ_JAAIJY010000029.1 GCF_011752065.1 Actinomyces sp. ZJ308 | reverse complement strand
CACGCATCACCCAACGAATCCTGGCCCTGACAGCCGCCATCTGGCACAACAGCCTCACCAGCGCGCCTGTCCTACGCTCCCTGACCCCCTACGACCACTAACCCACCCCTTGGACTTACTCATCTAGCCTGGAGGCATGATTGATCACATCTCGGTGAATGTCAGTGATCCGGTGGCCTCGAAGGCCTTCTATACGGCGGCGCTCGCGCCGTTGGGCTACCGCGTCGCCATGGAGTTCGGTCCGTTCATCGGCCTGGGAGCCCCGGCGCCCGGCGCGTCCGAGGATGGTTCGGTGCGCGCGGACCTGTGGCTGACCCCGACTGAGGAGCCGACGCCCTGCCACATTGCCGTGACGGCGTCGTCGACGGCGCAGGTGGACGCCTTCCACGAGGCGGCTCTGGCGGCGGGCGGCACCGACAACGGCGGGCCCGGCGAGCGCCCGCACTACCACCCCGGTTACTACGGCGCCTTCGTCCTCGATCCGGACGGCAACAACCTCGAGGCCGTCTTCCACGGCACCGGCGACTGAGGCCGGCTCACGCGGCTTAACCCCGCCGCTACCGCCTTTGTCACGGCCGTCGTCGACGGGGACACCTCACGCCTCCGGGGACGGATGGTTTCCTGGTGGGGGCATTCCACGCGTACGGGGACAGGAATCCTGCACCCGTAGGCGTAAGACGTCCCCGCACATGAGGAAAGGTCCCCGTTGACGCGGCATGTCCCCGGCCGGTCCCAAGGCGGGACCGGGGCAGGGGGAGGCGGTGCGCTTAGAGGTCATCTACTTCCGACGTCGGTGCTTCCGCCGGTGATGAGTGCGGACGCGGCGCGCGTGACGCCGATGAGCACCAGGCACAGGCAGAGGGCCCCGGTCAGGAGCGCGGTCAGAACGGTCTTGAGCCAGCGGCGCCCGGAGTGCTCGCCGGCGCGGGTAAGGCCCTGGCTCGTGGGGCGGGAGGTTGTCATCGCAGTCATGACTCCAGACTGCGTGATCGTGGCCCGCGGCACATCGGGCTGGTGGGTGATCCCCCGCCGGTCCATATCCATCCGAAGGAGGGTGAGTGCCGGCGAGCTTCCTACTCAGGTTGGAGACGAGAGGCGGCTGGAGGCGGTCGGCGGGAGGCGGTCCCGGCTGGGGTGCTCCAGGTTGGGGCGTTTCCGGTTGTCGGCGGTGTCGGCCGGCCCCTTCCGTCCTGCGCGGCCGTGGACGGGGGTTCGCGCCTCGTCGTAGAGGCCCTGCAGGCGCTTCCACCCTGCGCGGCCATGGACGGGGACCTTCTGCGCGTACGGGGACAGAAATCCTGCACCCGTTGGCGTGAGATGTCCCCGCGTGTGAGGAAAGGTCCCCGTTGGCGTGAGATGTCCCCGCACGTGAGGAGTACGCGCGGAACACGTGAGGGGTACGTGAGGAAGAGGAACGGGGGTGCGTGATAGGGCGCCGGGGGAGTCCCGTCCGGGCCTGGATGTTCCGGGCTCGCCGCACTACCGTCGAGATCGACTGGTGCTGTCGACTGGCGTCGGCCGGCGACCGGCAACGGAGACCGCCCGGTATCACGGCCTCCGCCCATCGATCCACCCGTTGAGACGTCGACGCCGCCGGGCGACGCCGACCTCCATGTCAGCCGTATGTCAGCCGTATGTTCGCCGCATGTCTGCCAGCATGTCCGCCGGCCCAGCCGCTCGGTGCCGGATCCGCGCCGGCCCCGCACCGACCCTCTATCAGTCCGATTCCAGGAAGGACCCGTCATGACCGCCACCACCGACGAGACCGTCTTCGCCGCCGAGAACGTCTTCGGCAAAGGCGAGGCGAACACCGCCTTCGCCCAGTACTTCACCGGCGAGAGCTTCCTCAAGCCGCTGGTCACCGATCCCGAGTGCGCGGTGAGCGTCCACAACGTCACCTTCGAGCCCGGCTGCCGCAACAACTGGCACATCCACCACGCCGCCTCCGGCGGCGGCCAGGTCCTCATCTGCACGGCCGGCTCGGGCTGGTACCAGGAGGAGGGCCGCGACGCCGTCAGCCTCGAGCCGGGCGACGTCGTCTTCGCCCGCGCCGGCGTCAAGCACTGGCACGGTGCCAAGGCGGACTCCTGGTTCTCCCACATCGCCCTGGGCGTGCCCGGGGACAGCCCCTCCAACGAGTGGCTCGAGCCCGTCGACGACGCCCACTACGACGCCCTCGGCGGCGCCCGCCGATAAATGTCCGGGTGTCTCAGGAAGATATCGAAACGCTCGGCGAGTCGTTCGCCGACGGCTGCCCGGACCCTCTTAGCGCCCTCCCAAACGGTGCGCGGTGGCGCGGAAGGCGTTGCCACCGCGTGTCGCGCGCCCGGCGTGGCGCCCTCTCAGCCCCGGATTTGCCAGATATCACTCAGGTAACTGCTCGCAATCGGCTCAAGATGCCGCAGATACCTCGCAGAGATCTCTAGACTTCAACCATGACTGTGCCTTCAGAGACCTCGGGGACGATCGACCCTCGCGAGGTGTCACTGTATGCCGGCCACTTCGACGCTCTGTGGGGAGTGGCCTGGAGCCCGGACGGCACGCGGCTCCTGTCCGGATCGCACGACGGCACCGCCCGCGTCTGGGACGCGGATCGCGGCACCGAGCTGTTCGCGCTGGCCGGCCCTAGTCTGTCCATCAGCGCGGTGGCCTGGAGCCCCGACGGCACGCGCCTCCTCACCGCGGCGGAGGACCACAGCGTGCGCGTCTGGGACGCGACCACCGGCGCCGACCTGCTGACCCTGGGGGTCGGTGGCTCCGGCGTCGGCGGGGCGGTGGCCTGGAGCCCCGACTCCACCCGCATCCTCACCAGCTTCGACGACGCCTCGGCCCGCATCTGGGACGCCTCCAGCGGTCAGGTGGTGCGCACCCTGTCCGGCCACACGGACCACCTCACCGCCGTGTCCTGGAGCCCCGACGGGACCCGTGTGGCCACGGCCTCCGACGACGGCACCGCCCGGGTCTGGGACGTCACCACCGGCACCGAGCTGCTGCGCGTGGGCCCCATGGCCTTCGTGGGGCGCGGCGGCACGGTGGGCCCCGACGGCAGGCCCGCCCACGTCGGCCCGATCGAGCCGATGACCGGGCTGTCGTGGAGCCCGGACTCGCGTCGCATCATCACCGCCTTCGACTCTGCCGAGCCCCGGGTCTGGGACGCCGCCACCGGCGAGGAGGTCCTGAGCCTGCACGGCCGCGACCGTCGCTGGGTGAGCGTGGTCTCCTGGAGCCCCGACGGCAGCCGCATCGTCACCGACGACATCTCCGGCACCACCGCCCACGTCTGGGACGCCGCCACCGGCGAGGAGCTGCTCAGCCTGCGCGGCCACACCCAGTGGGCCTGCGCCCTGGCGTGGAGTCCGGACTCGCGCCGCGTGGCCACCGGCTCGCACGACGACACCGTGCGCGTCTGGGACGCCGCCACCGGCCAGACCCAGCTCGTCCTTGGGGCCGGCAACTCCGTCGAGACCGTCTCCTGGAGCCCTGACGGCTCCAAGCTCACCATCGGTGCCAAGATCGGCGGCAACCGCGTCTGGGACGCCACCACCGGCGAGCCGCGGCTGACGGTGGACAGCGGCGCCCGCGAGCTGAGTGAGGTCGCCTGGAGCCCGGACGGCACCCGCCTGGCCACCTCCTCCTACCTCTCCCCACGCGTCCTCATCCTCGACGCCGCCACCGGTGACGTCGTCCAGGCCCTGACCGCCGGGGAGGACGACGTCAACGACGTCGCCTGGAGCCCGGACAGCGAGCGCATCCTCACCGGACTGGGTGACGACCGCGCCGCGATCTGGGACGCCGCCCGCGGCGAGCGCGTCCTCACCCTCGAGGGCCACGGCGACATGATCACCTCGGTCGCCTGGAGCCCCAACGGCCAGCGCGTCCTGACCGGCTCCCAGGACGGAACCGCCCGCATCTGGGACGCCACCACCGGGGAGGTCATCCACACCTACACCGGCAACTGGGTGCGCGACGTCGTGTGGACCCAGGGCGGCCCCCGCGTCGTCACCGGCAGCGCCGACGGCGCCGCCCACGTCTGGGACGTCATCACCTCCGGCGAGCTCGTGACGCTGCGCGATGAGGGGGCCATGGTCCGCTCCTACGCGTGGAGCCCCGACGGCGCCCGGGTCCTGGCCGGTTTCGACGACGGCGTCGTACGCGTCTGGGACGAGGTCTCCGGCAAGATCGTCCTGTCCCTGGCCGGCCACCGCTTCGGCGTCACCGACGCCCAGTGGAGCCCCGACGGCACCCGGATCCTCACCGGCTCCGAGGACGGCACGGTGCGCTTGTGGGACGCCACCACCGGCGAGATGACCGGCCTGTTCCTGTGCTTCCTGCCCGACGGCGGGGTCGCCATCCTCGACGCCCCCTCCCTGAGCCTGCGCTCGGGCCCCGGTGAGGTCTGGGACTACCTCGGCCGCCCCGAGATCCTCGCCGGCCAGCTCACCCGCGTGGGGGTGGAGCGGCGCCAGTACATCAACCCCGAGCCGCTGCCCGAGGCCGTCGCGCAGCCCGCTCCGGGCGCCCAGGTCGATGAGACCCCGGCGGCGGAGGAGCCCGCCGCGACCGCCGAATCCGTCGAGGCCGCGCAGGCCGTTGAGCCCACTGAGCCCACCGAGCCCACTGAGCTCGCCGAGTCTGCGCAGGTCACGGAGCAGTCGGAGGAGCGGAGCGGCGCGGCATCGGCGGACTCCGCCCTCGAGCCCGCGCCGGCTGACACCGGTGCCGCCGCGGCCGCTGTCGTGGCCGACGAAGGCGTGACGGTGGAGACTGAGGCGGCGGCCGCCGTCTCCGAGAACATCGAGGCGGCTCCCGAGTCCGTCTCCGAGGCGATCTCGGAGCCCGTGCAGGAGCGGACGGGGACGGAGGAGCCCGCCGCCGAGGCCGAGATCACCACCCCGGTCTCCGCCTCTGAGCCGGAGGACTCGGATGCCGCCCGCCTGGCCCGCCACGCGGCCGAGACCGCCCACACGCCCGCCGAGGTCGCCGCAGCTCCTGCGACCTCGGAGCAGCCGGCTGCGCCGGCCGAGACCGAGCCGGTGGCCGCGCCCACGGGCGAGACCCTCCTCGTCCAGCCCTTCCCCGTCGACCAGGGACTCGTGGACGGCGAGGTGACCGCGCCGGCCGTGACGACGCCGTCGATGGATGAGGCGCCCGTCGCTCCCGCCGAGGGGCAGAGCCTGACTGAGGCCGTCATCGAGACACCGGCCGCCCCGGCACCTCAGACGAGCTCGGCCGGTGCGCGCCGGGCCCGGCACGCGGCCGCCACCGCCCAGACCCCGGACGAGACGGTCACCGAAACGGTCACGGAGGGGGTCGCGGAGCCGGCCGCCGACGTAGTCGCCGAAGAGGCCTCGGACCCGGCCGCACCGACCCAGGTGGCGCAGTCCTCCGGGACGGCCGAGTCGGCCTACGAGCCGGTGGCGGTCCCCGACGTCGAGCACGTCGGTGGTGAGCCGGTGGCCGCGCCCACCGGTGAGACCGTCGCCCACGCCGACCAGTCCGAGCCCGTCCGGGCGGAGGATCCCGAGCAGCCGACGGCCGCCTCCGGTGAGGCCTGGGAGCACGTGGCGGCCTCCGGTCGCACCCCGGCCGACGCCATCGGCCACGAGGGCGAGCAGACCGCTTCGGACCTCTCCGATCAGCCCGGTGAGCCCGTGCAGACGGAGGTCCCCTGGTACGCGGCCTCCGTCGAGGGAGCCGTGCCACCCGCCGCGGATGGAGACGGTGCTGCCGACGGGAAGGCGCCCGAGTCCCAGGCGGCCTCCGGATCCGGGCCCGTCTCCGTGCCGACCGTCTCGACGCCCGAGGATGACGTCGAGGCCCGTGTGGTGAACGAGACTTCGGCCGGGCGGACCAGCACGGGGAGCGCAGAGAACCCGGTGAACCCGGAGAACCCGGAGAACGTTGAGACTCCTGAGGTGCCTGTCGAGGCCACGGAGACCGTAGAGGCCACGGAGGCCGTAGAGGCCACAGAGGTCGCAGAGGTTGCGGAGGTGACCGAGGCGGCCTCCGAGGAGCCCGCCGAGCCCGCCCCGGCCCCCTGGGGGGACGAGGAGCTGCGCCGTCGGATCTACACCGAGGTCCAGGAGTTCGTCGCCGCCATCGCGCGCCGCGACGTCAACGAGCTGGCGAGCCGCTACGGGATCGCCGGCAATGACCTGGCCGGCCTCGACGAGCAGCTGGCCGGCCTGTCCGCCTCCGCCTCGGACCTGGCGCTCTACCCGGTGGAGCAGGCCGACGACTACGTCGACGGCCGCCACCGGCTGAGCCTGAGCGAGCTGGAGGGCGGCGGCGTCGTCATCACCAGCGAGCTGTGGGCCCACGACGCGGCCACCGGCGCGCGCCTCATCGCCCACTGGAACCCCATGGGGATCTACCCCTTCGACTTCCGCGAGGTGAGCGTGTGAGTCATCTCCTGTGAGCGCCCTCCCGCGCATCGCGGCGAGAGTGCGTCCCCGTACCTGCTGGTGCGGGGACGCACTCGGTTCTGGGCCAGGGCCGGCGGGTCGGCCGGAGAAGGGATGGTTGAAGGGGTGTCGAGTGCGGCGGAGTGCGTTGTGGCCAGGGGATATGTGCCGGGGCTGTGAACCGCATAGACTTCCCACCATCAGTGTCACCCACCGAGAGGGGATGTTTGTGTCGACGGTGCAGTACCCGGCACGGGCCCGTGTCGCCGCCTGGGCAGTGCACATCTTGACCATGTCCGGACTGGTGTGGGCCAGCCTGGCCATGCTCGCCACCATTCACCCCCGCCGGGAGTTCGCCTGGATGTGGTTCTGGCTCCTCGTCGCCCTCGTCGTCGACGGCGTCGACGGCACCCTGGCCCGGCGTGCCAAGGTCTCCGAGATCATCCCCTGGTTCGACGGCGGCATCGTGGACATCGTCGTCGACTACCTCACCTGGACCTTCATCCCGGCGGTCTTCATGTACGTGGCGCTGCCGATGGGGCCCAGGCCGGTGGCCGGCCTGCTCATGGCCCTCATCCTGAGCTCGTCGATGTTCTGCTACGCCAACAAGCAGTGGAAGTCCACCGACTACTACTTCGTGGGCTTCCCGGCCGCCTGGAACATCGTGGCCCTCATGTTCTACGTGCTCCAGACCCCGGCCGCCGTCAACATCATCGTCACCCTCGTCTTCGTGGTGCTCACCCTCGTTCCCACCCACTACGCGCACCCGGCGCGGGTCAAGCGCTTCCGCACCCTCAACATCGCCGCGGTGGCCGTGTGGTTCCTGGCCACCTGCTGGTTGGTGGCGATCCACCCCCACCGGCCCCTCGGCCTGGTCGCCGTCATCGTCGTGTCCGGCGGCTGGTTCCTGCTCGCCGGGGTCCTGCGCTCGATCCGCGGCGCCGAGCAGGACACGGCGCCCGCCGGATCCGCTTCCTGACGGGCCTTGCGGGCGCGCGATCAGGCGGCCCGCTGACGCGCAACGGCCACCCGCTCCTGACGCGGGTGGCCGTCTCATCCTGTGACGCAGAAGGCATTCAGCCGGCGCGCGGGGCGCGCAGGCCCCGGGCGACGGCCACGTCCCGCAGCCAGCGCCCGCCCTCGAGCAGGAAGGTGGCCAGCACCAGGCCGATGACCACCATGATGACCCAACCGGGGTAGCCGTGGCCGCGACCGCGGTCGCCGGCCAGGAAGAAGTACACGTAGGGCGCCACGAAGGTGATGAGGGTGACGAGGAACCCGGCGAAGCGGATGCGGCGGCGTCGTCCCGCGACCATCGCGATGATGCCCCACGTGTAGGGCACCGCGGTGACGATGTCGATGGTCCACAGCACCCAGGGGTTGCCGCGGAAGCCGGGGGCGTAGACGGCCGGCAGCGCCCGCAGCGAGGAGTAGATGAACACCGTTGCGTAGGCCAGGAACCGGGGGTTGTGCAGGAGTCGGACGATGCCAGCGCGGGGCACCAGGTCCACCTCCGCCTCGCGCAGGGCGGCCAGGGTGTGCCGCGAGACCCGCAGCGGGTCCGTGCCCTCCAGGACGGTGCGCAGGTAGCCGATCTGCGCTGGTGTCCCGGTGCCCCACTCGTCCAGCAGCCGGCGCGGGCTCACGGCGACGACGACCGACCCGCCCTCCTCGTCGGTGCCATCGGCGGGAGCCTCCCCGCTGCCGTCGGACTCGTCCAGGGAGGCGATGTGGACGAGGTGGTCGCCCAGGAGCGCCCGCAGCCGGTCCAGCTGCGCCGGGCTCACCTCGCTCAGCCACAGGCGCTGCCCGTGCTCGACGGCCAGCGACAGCGCGTGCCCCAGCGCCCAGCCGTGCTCGTCGGGCGTCAGGAGCTCCTCGGGGCCGGTGACGTGGGCGAGCTCGGGCACCTCGGCGACGTTGAAGCGCGTCAGGTCGCCGACCCGGTCGACGACCGCCACCGCTCGCAGGACCTCGGGGTCCAGGACATGGCGCCGGGCGACGGGCAGCTCGGTGACGGAGCGCAGGGCCATGAGGTCCATCATGGAGGAGTGGAAGGCGGGGGCGTGTTCGGACATTGAGGCGAGCCTAGAGGAGTGGGCCCGAGTTGTGTGCATCCTGTGGACCGATGCGGCTCACTCCTCACCGGTGGTCGCGGGCAGGCGCGCAGCCGGCCGGGGCCGCAGCCCGATCCTCGTCTCCGGGCTCAGGCCCGGGCGATGACCTCGCCGTGCACGACGGCGAACCAGGCGTCCTCGCTGGCACCCCACTGCCGCCAGGCCTCGGCCATCGTCGCCAGGTCGGCGCTGCTCGCCAGGCCCAGCTCGACGGCGCGCGGCCCGAAGGAGGTCAGGCTCCGCTGCGCCCAGGTCTCCGACTGCCAGGCGCGGTCGGCCGGCGTGGCGTAGCACCAGGTGGAGGCCGAGGCCGTCACCTCCGTGAAGCCCGCCTGGCGGGCCCAGGTGAGCAGCCGGCTCCCGGCGTCGGGCTCGCCCCCGTTCGCCCGGGCCGTGGCCATGTACACCGAGCGCCACAGCTCCATGCCCCGGGGCTGCGGGAACCAGGCCTTGGCGGAGTAGACGGCGTCACGCACGGCCACGATCCCGCCGGGGCGGGTCACCCGCCGCATCTCGGCCAGGGCCCCCACCGGGTCACCGAGGTGCTGGAGGACCTGGTGGGCGTGGACGACGTCGAAGGCGTCGTCGTCGAAGGGCAGGGCCATGACGTCTCCGTCGGTCAGCTCCACCCGCCCGGCCAGGCCCCGCTCGCCCAGCGTCGCCCGGGCGGCCTCCAGCGCGCCCGCGGCGGCGTCCAGGCCGACGACCCGCCCGGGGGCGACGCGCTCGGCCAGGTCCGCGGTGATGGTCGCCGGCCCGCAGCCGACGTCGAGCAGATCCATGCCGGCGTGCAGGTGGGGGAGCAGGTAGGCGGCCGAGTCCTCGGCTCGACGACGCGAGTGCGCACTCAGGACCGCCGCGCCGTGGCCGTGGGTGTAGCGGACCGTGCCGTGGGCGTCCCCGCCGGAAGCGCCTGGCGCCGTCGGCCCGTCCGAACCGGCCGAGTCGACTGAATGACCTGAGCCGCCTGAGCTGTCTGAGTTGTCCGGATACTGTTCACTGCTCATGCCTCGATCATCCGAGACATGTGACCTCGGCTGCTTGATCGTCCGATATGCGGCCTTTGCGACGGCCATGTTTCCTCCGGATCGCGAGATGTTTCGTCTCAGTGAACGTCTCGGTGGAAGTCTTTTCGCGGCGCCGCGGCGACCAGCCAGGTGCTGAGCTTATTCCGCTAGGCGAAGGAGTCCCCCATGCAGGACGTTGTTGAGAAGGTCTACGAGCAGGTTGTGGCTCGCAACCGTGGAGAGGTCGAGTTCCACCAGGCCGTCCACGAGGTGCTGGAGTCCCTCGATCCCGTCATCGCCAAGCACCCCCACTACGCCGAGGGCGCCCTCCTGGAGCGCATCGTCGAGCCCGAGCGCCAGATCATGTTCCGGGTCCCGTGGGTCGACGACGCCGGCCAGGTCCACGTCAACCGCGGCTTCCGCATCGAGTTCAACTCCGCGCTGGGCCCCTACAAGGGCGGCCTGCGCTTCCACCCCTCGGTCAACGCCGGCATCATCAAGTTCCTCGGTTTTGAGCAGATCTTCAAGAACGCCCTGACCGCCCAGGGCATCGGCGGCGGCAAGGGCGGCTCCGACTTCGACCCGCACGGCCGCTCCGACGCCGAGGTCATGCGCTTCTGCCAGTCCTTCATGACCGAGCTCCAGCGCCACATCGGCCCGTCCACCGACGTCCCCGCCGGCGACATCGGCGTGGGCGGCCGCGAGATCGGCTACATGTTCGGCCAGTACAAGCGCATCCGTAACTCCTACGACGCCGGTGTCCTCACCGGCAAGGGCCTGGCCTGGGGTGGCTCCCTCGTGCGCACCGAGGCCACCGGCTACGGCGCCGTGCTCTTCGCCCAGTCCATGCTCGCCACCAAGGGCGACTCCCTGGAGGGCAAGAAGGTCATCGTCTCCGGTGCCGGCAACGTGGCGATCTACGCCATCGAGAAGGCCCAGCAGCTCGGCGCCACCCCCATCACCTTCTCCGACTCCTCCGGCTACGTCGTCGACGAGGCCGGTGTGGACCTCGAGCTGCTCAAGCAGGTCAAGGAGGTTGAGCGCGGCCGCGTGGCCGACTACGTCGAGCGCCGCCCCGGTGCCCGCCTCGTGACCGGCGGCTCCGTGTGGGACGTCCCCGGCGACGTCGCCCTGCCCTGCGCCACCCAGAACGAGCTCGACGGCGACGCCGCGGCCACCCTGCTGCGTGGCGGCTGCGGCGTGGTCTCCGAGGGCGCCAACATGCCCTCCACCCCCGAGGCCGTCGAGGCCTTCCAGAAGGCCGGCATCCTGTTCGGCCCCGGTAAGGCTGCCAACGCCGGTGGCGTGGCCACCTCCGCACTCGAGATGGAGCAGAACGCCGGCCGCACCCGCTGGGACTTCGCCACCGCCGAGGCCAAGCTGACCGGCATCATGGCCGACATCCACGACTCCTGCGTCGCAGCGGCCGAGGAGTACGGCCGTCCCGGCGACTACGTGCTCGGCGCCAACGCGGCCGGTTTCACCCGCGTCGCCGACGTCATGATCGCCCACGGCATCGTCTGATGCTCGGCTGACACCGGCTGATCCGGGCCTGCGCCCGCAGCGGCGGCGTCCGTCTCCTCCCCATGGAGGTGGCGGACGCCGTCGTCGTTGCGTGACGGGGTGGCGGGCGGGATCGACGCTCTTGGCAACCATCCGCGCGGCTCGTTCCTCACCGCGCTCCCGCCAGGCCCGTCCACGCCTACGAGCGCCGATCCCGCCCGCCTCGGGTGCCGCTCCTCGTGACCCGCAGTGCGTCGGTAACGGCCAAGCAATCTACCGACTGGATGAGATCGTAAAAAATACTGCAAAATCTCTGGGAGGGGCGTATCGTGGAGATGTTCCCTTCCTCACGTAATCCCGATCTCCATCCCTACGTCCCATGAGGATTGACATGAGAATATTTCCAGCTCGGGGAGCACGAGTCTGCGCTGCGTTGAGCGCCCTGCTCGTGGCAGCACTGACTCCCGTGGGCGGTTCTGTGGTTGCCGTTCCGGCGGCGTCCCTGACGGCACCGGCCGCCGCCGTCGAGAAGCCTCCCGATAACCCCGAGGAGGCGGAGGAGCCTGAGGAGTCTGAGGGGCCCGGCGATACGGTGCGTATCAAGCTGGTGAGTATCGCCGACCTCCACGGCCACTACTATGCGACTACCGGGTACAACCCTGACACCGATGACTACGACGGCCCCAAGGATCCCGGACTGGACCGAATCGACTGCGCCGTCAGCGGGATTCGCGAGGACTTCCCCAACACGCTGTTCGTCTCCACCGGGGGCAATATCGGGGCCTCGCCCTATACGTCCTCCTTCGTGCAGGACCTTCCCGTCATGCGTGGGCTCACCGTCATGGGGCTGGATGTCTCCGCCCTGGGGGTCCATGATCTCGAAGGCGGGCTGAAGGACCTCGAGGAACGAGTCCTTCCCACCGTCGACTTCCCCGTTCTGGCGGCGAATGTATCCGGCTCCGCCTCCCTCAGTGCCGAGGGAAACGGGAACGGGGTCTATATCAAGGAGGTTGACGGGGTTCGGGTGGGCTTCATCGGTGTGGTGACCGATGACCTGCCGGGGCTGGTCTCCTCCTCGACGCGGGAGCAGCTGACCGTCGCTCCGGCCGTGGCCACGGCCAACGCCCGGGCTGCCGAGCTCAAGGACGGTGATCCGGCCAATGGTGAGGCCGACGTCGTCGTCGTGCTCAGCCACGAGGACGCGGCCTCCACCGCGACACGCTTCTCCAGGAACGTCGACGCCGTCGTCGGTGGCCGCAGCGGACGGGAGTACGGGCAGCCCGTCACCGGGGTCGAGGGAAACATCATTCCCGTCGTCCAGCCCGGCCGCTACGGTCGGAGCTTCGGCGACATGCTTCTCGAGTTCAATCGAACGACCGGGGAGACGTCGGCCTACTACGCGAGTACCACACCGGTCGAAAGCTATGACTGCTTCCAAGGAACTCCGGGGCTGGAGGACATCACCCGGGGGAACTGGGGCACTATCGACGCCGTCGCGAAGCAGCCGCTGGCGCATATCGGGGCCGACTTCCTGCGGGGCTCGGACGGAAGCGTCCTGGACACGAATACGGGCGCGGAGTCCACAGCCGCCGACCTGGTCGCCGAGTCCTACCGCAGCTGGGTGGCCGACATCAAACCTCCTGGTGCCGACCACTACGTCGGCCTGGTCAAGGCCAATGACATCAAGGACGACCTCACCTACCTCGAGTCCGGCAGCTACGAGGACCTCAAACGGCCGGATCAGGACGGCCTCGTCTCCTACGGTGAGGCGCTAGCCGTCCAGCCCGACAACAAGGAGCTGGCCTACACCACCCTGACCGGCGCCGAGCTCAAGGCACTGGTGGCCCAGCAGTGGCGGCCCCAGGCGGGCCCGTCCGTCCTCAACCTGGGACTGTCCTCCAACGTGGACGTCATCGTGGACCCCGGGGCGACGGCCGAGCGCGGGACCGTTCCCGCGATCCGTGAGCTCCGGGTCGACGGCCGGGTCCTGGCCGACTCGGACACGGTGGTGGTGGCCTCGACCCGCGAGCTGCTCTACGACGGCGTCGACTTCACCGTCCCCGACGAGAAGGTCATCGTCGACGTCGGCTCGCTCCAGCACCACGTCTTCATCTCCTACCTGCGCTCCCTCGGGGATGAGCCGGTGATGCCCGCATACTCCAAGCGCCAGGTGGGCATGAGTGCGACGCCGAAGCCGGACCAGGCCGGCACGGTGACGGTCACGATGGACTCCCTGGCCTACACCAACGCCTCCGAACGGGGCCTCGGTGCGCAGCGGGTCCGCGCCCTGTCCGGGGGCAAGGAGTTCTTCAGCCAGAGCATCGACCTGACCGTGGACCGCACCGGCCCCACCACGGGGAAGGCGAGCTTCGACCTCACCATCCCCACCGACGCCCCGACGACGACTTGCCGGGCCGTCACCGCGGAGAACTGCCGCTGGGTGGCGCTGGAGTCGGTGGACGCCTCCGGCACGGTCCTCAACAGCTTCTACGTCGAGGTGCCGGCCACTGAGCAGCCCACTGAGCAGTCCACCGAGCAGCCCACCGCGACGCCGTCGGCCACGCGCGGCCCGCAGTCGGCCCCCTCCGCGACGGGCGCCACCGCGTCGGCGGGGCCGTCCACGGCTCCGAGCGCGCCGGCGCCCGGGGGAGAGGACTCCCGGCAGCCGGCGGGTGACGGCGCCGGAGACGGGCACGCGGGTGAGTCTCCATCCGCAATACCCGCAGGCGGTGTTCCTGCACATCCCGAGGGCTCCGTCGGCGTCGGCGGACTGCCCCCGACGGCAAGCGGGAGAGGCGCCGGCGCCCCCGACGCCCGCGGCGGGGCCGATGGCAAGCCGGTCGGCGGCTCGGGCGGCTGGCCCCTGGCCCGCACCGGTGCCTCGCTGAGCGCCGGCATCATCGCCCTGGCTCTGACCACCGGCGGCTACCTCATCCTGCGCCGCAGACGGCGGGAAGGGTGAAGGGCTCCGATGACCCGCTGCCATCGCCTCCACTGCCTCCACGTCATCCCCACACGCTTTTCGCACTGACTTAAGGAACATCATGAGACTCATATCGCGACGGCGCGGACGAGTCTGCGCCGCATTCGGTGCCCTGGCCCTCGCCGCGCTCAGCCCTCTATCCGTCGCCGCCCCCGCCGGCATGGTGCGCGCCCCGGGTGCCGGACTTTCCACGGCCGCTCTTCCCGCACAGTCCCCGGACGGAGGCGTCGACATCGACCTCGTCGGCATCTCCGACCTGCACGGATATATCGAGACGGTTTTTCAGAAGGACCCGGAGACCGGAGAGTCGAATTACCCTCATCTCGACCTGCCCGGCGCGGTGACCCTGGCATGCAATGTCGGCAAGGTGCACACCGCCAATCCCAACACCCTGTTCGTCTCCGCGGGGGACAATATCGGCGCGTCCTACTACGGCTCCTCGGTCACCGACGATGAGGGGACACTGACTGTCCTCAACAGGACTCTTCTGACCGCTTCGGCGATGGGCGTCCATGAGCTCGATCATGGCCTCGGTGACCTGGAGGGACGTGTCCTTCCGTATGCGAACTTCCCCGTTCTGGCGGCGAACGTCTCGGGCTCGGATGCCCTGGACGCCGAGGGGAACGGGCGCGGGGTCTCTATCAAGGAGGTTGATGGGGTTCGTGTGGGCTTCATCGGTGTGGTGACCGATGACCTGCCGGGTCTGGTCTCCTCCTCCACGCGGGAGCAGCTCACTGTCGCTCCGGCCGTGGCCACGGCCAACGCCCGGGCGGCCGAGCTCAAGGACGGGGATCCGGCCAATGGTGAGGCCGACGTCGTCGTCGTGCTCAGCCACGAGGACGCGGCCTCCACCGCGACACGCTTCTCCAGGAACGTCGACGCCGTCTTCGCCGGGCGCAGCCACGTCCCCTACGCACAGACCGTGACGGGAGTCGACGGCAACCGGATCGCCGTCATCCAGCCCGACCACTACGGTCTGATGCTCGGCATGGTTCGCCTCAACTACGACCGGGATGCCAAACAGGTCTCCATCGTCAGTATGGAGAACCGGGACCTACGGGAGAACTACTGCTATGAAAGCCCTTTTGAGTCCGTCGATATCTTCTCCGGCAAGCTCTACAACAAGATGATGGATCTGGGGGCCGCACGGCAGGTCGCGTGGATCGGGGCCGACTACCTGCGCGGCTCGGACGGCGTGACCCCGGGGGCTCATTCGGGCACCGAGTCCACGGCCGCCGATCTGGTGGCGGAGTCCTACCGGTACTGGGTCGCGGATATCGATCCCGCCGGTGAGCCGGCGTCCTCCGCTCACTACGTGGGGGTCGTTCGGGCCGACGACCTCAAAGCCGATTTCCGGTACAGGAGCACCGGGAACTATCACGGAGAGGTGCCTGCCGATGAGGTCGATGGCGTCTTCACGGTCGACGAGATCCGCAATGTGTCCCCCGACGACAAGGAAATGGGCTACGTCCCCATGAGCGGCGCCGAGCTCAAGGCCCTCATCGCCCAGCAGTGGCGCCCCGGCGCCGAACCGCCGGCTCTCCAGCTGGGACTGTCCGCCAACGTCGACGTCATCATGAATCCCGTCTCCCGGACCGAGGACGGTGCCGCCCCCTCGGTCCGCGAGGTTCGGGTCGACGATCAGGTGCTCGCCGACACGGATACGGTCGTGGTGGCCTCCACCACCGAGCTGCTCACCGGTGGGGCCGGCTTCACCCTTCCCAGCGAGAGCCGGACCGTGAACGTCGGCTCGCTCGGACGCGACGCCACCACCCGCTACCTGGCCTCCTTCAACCACCAGCTGCTCAGACCGAGCTACGTCAAGCGGCAGGTGGGCATGAGCGTGACACCCAAGGTGGGAAGCACGGACACGGTCTCGGTGAGCATGGACTCCCTGGCCTACACCCACCCCACCGAGCAGGCCCTGGGGGCCCGCCGTGTGCGCGCCGTGTCCGGGGACAAGGAGGTCTTCAGCCAGAGCATCGACCTGACCGTGGACTCCTCCGGTCCCACCACGGGCAAGGCCGACTTCGACCTCACCATTCCCGCGGACGCACCCACCGGAGCCTGCCGCAGCGTGGAGGCGCCGAGCTGTCGCTCGGTCACCGTGGAGTCCGTCGACGGCGTCGGCACGGTCCTCAACAGCTTCTACGTCGAGGTGCCGGCCACCGAGCAGCCCACCGCGCAGCCCGAGGCGACGGCGTCGGCCACACCCGGCACGCAGCCGGATCCGTCCGCGACCCCGGCTCCGGAACCGGGGGCGAGCGCCACCCCGTCCGACGGGACCGCCTCCCGGCAGCCGGAGGGTGAGGCCCCCGGGGACGGCCAGGCGGCCGCCTCCCCGACGCCGACGCCCGGCGACGGCTCCACCGCGGCCCCGAGTGGGGATCGGGCGACCGGGCCCGCAGGCGGGTCTGCTGCCAGTCCCACGGCGCCCGTCGGCGTCGGCGGCCTGCCTCCCACCACACGTGGGGGAGGCGCCGGCGCACCCGACGCCCGCGGCGGGGCCGACGGCAAGCCGGCCGGCGGCTCGGGAGGCTGGCCCCTGGCCAGCACCGGGGTGTCACTGAGCGCCGGCGTCATCGCCCTGACCCTCGTCGTCGGCGGCTACCTCATCCTGCGACGCAGACGGCAGGCCGACTGACTCCGCAATGAGAGAGGCCGGAGAAGCCCATGACCGCGCCCGCCGCCCCCGCTCGGGGTGGCGGGCGCCGTCATCATCCAGGGAATCAACCGACCCCGTGAAAAAGAAGATATAAATGGGTGGGCCCATCCGGCTGCGCGCGTTCCCTCCCCGCAGCAGACCCGGCATGACCGCCCCGATCCCCGTCCCCGCGCCTGACAGAGAACCACGAAGGAACGACATGCGACTGCTCCCCACGCGCGCCGCCCGGGCAGGCTCCGCCCTGGTGGCGCTCGCCCTGGCCGCCCTCGGCCCCCTCGCCCCGCCCGCCGGCGCCGAGGAACCGGCCCCGCCGGCTGCGGCCCCCGCGGCTCCGGCCGCCGGCACCACCACCATCGACCTGCTGGGGATCACCGACCTGCACGGCCACATCTCCCGCACCACCCGGACCGACCGCGACACCGGCCAGACATCCGTCGAGGACCCCGGCGCCGTCACCCTGGCCTGCGAGGTCTCCGCCGCCCGCGCCGCCAACCCCAACACCCTGTTCGTCTCCGCCGGTGACTCCGTGGGCGGCTCGGCCTACGTCTCCTCCATCCTCCAGGACCGCCCCACCATCGATGCGCTCAACGCCATGGATCTGGACGTCTCCGCCCTGGGCAACCACGAGCTCGACCAGGGCCTGAGCGACCTCGAGGACCGCATCCTGCCCGCCTCCGACTTCCCGATCCTGGCCACCAACGTCTCCGGCTCGGCGCCCCTGACCGCCGAGGGTGGTGGGCGGGGCGCCTACATCAAGGAGGTGGGCGGCGTGCGCGTCGGCTTCGTCGGCGCCGTCACCGACGAGCTGCCCACCCTCGTGTCGCCCTCGGCCCTGTCCACCCTCACCCTGAGCCCCGCCGTCGCCGCAGCCAACGCCCGGGCGGCCGAGCTCAAGGACGGGGACCCCGCCAACGGCGAGGCCGACGTCGTCGTCGTGCTCAGTCACGAGGATGCCGCCGCCACCGCCACGAGCTTCGGCGGGAGCGTCGACGCCGTCTTCTCCGGGCACACCCACGTGCCCTTCGCCCAGACCGTCACCGGGGCCGAGGGCAACCGGATCGCCGTCGTCCAGGCCGACCACTACGGCTGGGCGCTCGGACGCATCCGACTGAGCCACGACCCCGCCACCGGCAAGACCGCCGTGGTCAGCGCCGACAACCAGGACCTGCGCACCTCCAGCTGCACCGCCGACGCCTACGGCGTCGCCGGGATCGTTTCCCAGGCGGAGAAGGACTCCGCCACCGAGGGCGGCAAGCCGCTGGCCCGGATCGGATCGGACTTCCTGCGCGGATCGGACGGTACCGGCCCCGGCTCCCATCGCGGCACCGAGTCCACCGCCTCCGACCTCATCGCCGAGTCCTTCCGCAGCTGGCTCGCCACCGACATCCAGCCCGCCGGCTCCACCCGGTACATCGGCATCATGAACGCCGGCGGTGTGCGCGCCGACCTCCTCCACGCCGCATCCGGCACCGAGGGCGACGGCGTCCTGACCTCCGGGGAGGCCTACACCGTCCAGCCCTTCGGCAACGAGATGGCCTACACCACCCTGACCGGTGCGGAGCTGAGGACCCTCCTGTCCCAGCAGTGGCAGCCCGGCTCCAGCCGGCCCGTCCTCACCCTGGGGCTGTCCAGCAACGTCGATGTCCTCACCGAGGTCAGCGGCGGGGACGGAGCCGCCCCCGCGATCCGCGAGATCCTCGTCGATGGTGCGCCCCTGGCCGACGATGAGACGGTCGTCGTTGCCTCGAACTCCTTCCTCCTGGCGGGCGGCGACGGGTACACGGTCCTCAAGGACAGGCCGGCGACCAACACCGGCGTCCTCGACCGCGACGTCACCTCCGCCTACCTGGCCTCCTTCGGCGACCAGCCCGTCAAGGCCGGCTACTCCAAGCGGCAGGTCGGAATGACGGTGGAGCCCGTGTACGTCGGCTCGGGAGGCAGGACCGCTCCCGATCGGGTCTCGGTGACCATGGACTCCCTCGCCTACACCAACGCCTCCGAGCAGGCCGCCGGCGCCCGGCGCGTACGCGGGAGCTCCGGGGGCACGGAGATTCTCAGCCAGGACCTCGACCTCACCGTCGACCCCACCGGTCCGACCACCGGGAAGGTGGGGTTCGACCTCACGGTCCCCGATGACGCCCCCACCCGCGCCTGCCGCACCGTGCAGGCCGACACCTGCCGCTGGGTCGCCGTCGAGACGCTCGACTCCGAGGGCACGGTGCTCAACAGCTACTCGGTCGAGGTCGAGGCCCGGGGTGCGAGTGGCGTCGGAGACGGCTCCGACAGTGCTGCGGGGGACTCGGGTGGTGCCGCGGATGAGTCCGGTGACACCGGGGGCTCGGGCGCCGACACGTCCGGCCCGCAGGCCGGCGGCGGTACGGAGCAGTCCACAGGAGTGGGCGTGGCGGCAGCTCCCGCTACCACTGCTCCGGTCGGCGCACCCGGCGCGGAGGGGGCGCGTGCGACGCAGGAACCCGTTCGGGCAGCCGGGCCGGACAGCGACGGCCCCCTGGCCCGCACCGGTGCCTCGCTGGGTGCGGGCGCGCTCGCTCTCGCCCTGCTCGCTGCGGGCGCCTACCTGAGCCTGTGCCGGCGTCGGGCCTGATGGCGCTCGCCGCGGGACGGCCTCCTCGGTGCGAGAGCCTCCAGAGCGCATCGCTGTGACGGGGCCGCTGTGACGTGGCCGTCGTGTCCGTGCCGGTCAGAGCGCTGCGTGTCGGTGCGACCGGCCGTCACGGCTCGAAGGCGGCCCGTTCCGGACAAGACCCTGCCGCCCGACCACCGTGCGTGGTCGGGCGGCAAACCGTTTTCAGGACAACCAATCAAATGTATTGTGAGTCACTCAGGGGTAGACGCGACTGTCTGAACGGACATACACTCGTGTCCGTTCAGACATTCTTGATCGGATTCGCGCCCGAACGGGCGTTTCCTGCCGACGACACCGACGTCAGGGGTGAGCATGCGCATCGAGGACAGGCACCGCCAGATCGTGGAGCAGGTGCGCGGCGCCGGGCGCGTCCTGGTCGCCGAGCTCGCCGAGCACTTCGACGTCACCCCTGAGACGATCCGCCGCGACCTGACCGCCCTGGACCGCGACGGCGCCCTGCGCAAGGTCCACGGCGGCGCCATCCCCGCCCCCGCCCCGCCCGAGACCGGCGTGACCCAGCGCGAGCAGGTCAACACCTCGGCCAAGCAGGCCATCGCCCGCGCCGCCCTGGAACGGCTGGATCTGAAACCCGGCACCACCCTCCTGGTCGACGCCGGCACCACCGCCGGGGCCGCGGCCCGCCTCCTGCCCGCCGAGTGGGAGCTGACCATCATCACCGACTCCGTCCTGACCGCCGCCTCCCTGGCCGCCGCCGGACACACCCGGGTGCGGATCCTGGGCGGCCAGCTGCGCGGACTCACGCAGGCCGCCGTCGGCCCCGAGGCCGTCGAGACCCTGTCCACCCTGCGCGTCGACGTCGCCCTCCTGGGCGCCAACGGCGTCAGCGCCGCCCACGGGCTGTCCACGCCCGACCCCGACGAGGCCACCGTCAAACGCGCCATGGTGCGCAGCGCCCGCCAGGTGGTGGCCCTGGTCGACTCCACCAAGATCGGCCAGGAACACCTGGTCTCCTTCGCCTCCCTGACCGACGTCGACCTCCTGGTCACCGACGTCGAGCTCCCGCCCGCCCTGACCGAACAGCTCGCCACCACCGAAACCGAGGTCCTCGTCGCATGATCCTGACCCTCACACCCAACCCGTCCCTCGACCGCACCGTCTCCCTTCCCGGCCCCCTCCAGCGCGGCGCCGTCCAGCGCCTGACCGGCGTCGTCATGGAGCCCGGCGGCAAGGGCGTCAACGTCGCCCGCGTCCTGTCCAACTCCGGGCGCGCCGCCACCACCGTCCTGCCCGCCGCCGAGCACGACCCCATCCTCACCGCCCTGGGTGCCCTCGAGCTGCCCGGGCTCACCGTCCACCCGGTGCCCGTGGCCGGCGCCGCCCGCATCAACACCGCGGTCACCGAGCCCGACGGCACCACCACCAAGCTCAACGAGCAGGGGGCCGGCCTGAGCGAGGAGGAGATCGACGCCGTTGAGCACGCCCTCCTGGAGACCCTGGCGACCACGCCGCCGCCGGCCGGAACCGACCCCCACCACTGGGCGGTCCTGTCCGGCTCCCTGCCACCGGGCGTGCCGGCCAACTGGTACGCCCGCCTGGTCCGGCTCCTGCGCGAGGCCGCCCCGGGGCTGCGCATCGCCGTCGACACCTCCGACGAGCCCCTGGCCGCCCTGGCCGCCGAGCTGCCCGACTCGGCCCCCGACCTCATCAAACCCAACGGCGAGGAGCTCGGCCAGCTCGCCGGGCTGCCCGCCGAGCGCGCCATGGCCCTCGAGGAGGGCGCGCTGGAGGGGAGCTACGGCCCCGTCGTCGACGCCGCCCGTCTCCTGGTGGGGCTGGGCATCGGCGCCGTCATGGTGACGCTCGGGCCCGCCGGCGCCGTCCTGGTGACCGCCGACGGCGCCTGGCACGCCACCGCCCCCGAGGTCCCGGTGGTCTCCACCGTCGGCGCCGGGGACTCCTCCGTGGCCGGGTACATCCTGGCCGACGTCAACGGAGGAGGCGAGGCCGAGCGCCTGAGCACCGCCATGGCCTACGGCTCGGCCGCCGCCTCCCTGCCCGGAACCACCCTGCCCACGCCCGCCACCCTGCCCGAGCAGCAGGCCGTCGTCACCCGCCTCGACTGATCCGGTGGCGGCGGCGCCCGGACCTTCCGGAGTCCGGCGCCGCCGCTGATCGCCGTCGGCCGCCGGGACCACCGACCCGACCACCCGCAACACCGTCCGCCTCTGACCGCCAACTGTTCGCCAACCGACCACCAACCACCCCTGCCCGCCTCGACCACCTGTGACACGCACCCGCCGCCCACCGGGCGGCAGCACCTCGGACACCAAGGAAGACCATGACCGAGAACACCCCACTGATCATCCCCGAGCTGGTCGCGCTCGACGCCGACGCCGGCCCGGGCAAGGAAGACGTCATCGAGTTCCTGGCCGCCACCGTGGCCGGCGCCGGCCGGGCCTCCAGCCCCGACGGCCTGGCCGCCGACGCCAAGAAGCGCGAGTCGACCGCACCCACCGGGATCCCCGGCGGCATCGCGATCCCGCACTGCCGCAGCGCCCACGTCCTGGCCCCCAGCCTCGGCTTCGCCCGACTGGCCGAGCCGGTCGACTTCGGGGCCGCCGACGGGCAGGCCGCCGACCTCGTCTTCATGATCGCGGCACCCGACGGCGCCGACGACTTCCACCTCCAGCTCCTGGCCAAGCTCGCCCGCGGCCTCATGCAGTCCGAGTTCACCGACGCGCTGCGCCAGGCCCCCGACGCCGAGGAGGTCGCCCGGATCGTCACCGGGCAGGTCCAGCCCGAGCTGCTCGACGGCGCGGGCGAGGAGGGGAGCGGGGCCGCCGAGGACTCCGGAGACTCCGAGGGCGCCGAGGGCTCGGCCGCTGCGGCGTCGTCGGCCCCCGCGGCGGGCGAGACCGTGATCGTGGGCGTCTCCTCCTGCCCCACCGGCATCGCCCACACCTTCATGGCCGCCGAGGCCCTGGAACAGGCCGGCAAGGACCGCGGCATCACCGTGACCATCGAGGGGCAGGGCTCGGGCAGGATCGACGCCCTCGACCCCGACCTCATCGAACGCGCCACCGCCGTCATCTTCGCCCACGACCTGCCCGTCAAGGGACGTGAGCGCTTCGCCGGAAAGCCCGTCATCGACGTCGGCGTCAAGGCCGCCGTCAACGACGCCGGGTCCCTCGTGGACAAGGCCCTGGCCGCGGCCGACGACCCGAGCGCGGCCCGCGTGCCGGCCGGCAGCGAGTCCAGCGAGGAGAGCGAGGAGGGCTCCGAGCACTGGGCGCGGCGCCTCCAGCGCTCGGTCATGACCGGCGTGTCCTACATGATCCCCTTCGTGGCCGCCGGCGGTCTGCTCATCGCCCTGGGCTTCCTCCTGGCCGGGTACGACGTCGCCAACCTCTACGAGAAGATCTCCATCAGCGACTACTCCCTGTGGAACCTTCCCGGCAACGAGTTCGTTTACGAGATCAAGAACTCGGCGGGAACAGTCGTCGGTACCGAGACGATCACCGTGTCCCAGTCCGGGCTGCTGCTGTACATCGGGTGGACGCTGTTCCTGCTGGGGCAGGCGGCCATGACCTTCCTCGTGCCGGCGCTGGCCGGCTACATCTCCTTCGGCCTGGCCGGCAGGCCCGGTATCGCCCCGGGATTCGTCATGGGCGTCGTCGCGGTCGAGGTCGGTGCCGGGTTCATCGGCGGCCTGGTCGGCGGTATCCTCGCGGGCTACTTCGCAGCCTGGCTGGCCGGGCTCAACGTGCCGGCCTGGCTGCGCGGGCTCATGCCCGTGGTCATCATCCCGCTGGGCACCACGCTGGTGGTCGGCGCCATCATGTACATGGTCCTCGGGCTGCCGCTGGCCTCCCTCATGACCGCGCTGCAGGACGGGCTGACCTCCATGTCCGGGGGCGGCTCCGCGGTGCTCCTGGGCGTCATCCTCGGGCTCATGATGTGCTTCGACCTGGGCGGGCCGGTCAACAAGGCCGCCTACCTCTTCGGCACCGCGGGCCTGTCAGCCGCCAGCGCCCAGAACACCGCGCCCTACGAGATCATGGCCACCGTCATGGCCGCCGGCATGGTGCCGCCGCTGGCGATGTCGGCCGCGACCTTCCTGCGCTCGCGGCTGTTCACCAAGGCCGAGGTCGAGAACGGGCGCAGCGCCTGGCTGCTGGGGCTGTCCTTCATCTCCGAGGGCGCCATCCCCTTCGCCGCCGCGGACCCGTTGCGCGTCATCCCGGCCACCATGGCCGGCGGCGCGGTCACCGGGGCCATGACCATGGCCATGCACGTCGGCTCGCGCGCGCCCCACGGCGGTGTGTTCGTCGCCTTCGCCATCACCAACTTCGGCGGGTTCCTCCTGGCGATCCTGGCCGGGACGGTGGTGAGTACCGCGCTGGTCATCCTCCTCAAGGGGCTGGGGCGCAACAAGGACGGTCGGGACAGTGCCGCCGAGGCCCAGCCCGCCGCCGCTGCCGCCTGATCCGGTTCCCGATCGCTGTCACGAGGACGGCCCGGCCTCCAGGGCCGGGCCGTCCTCGTTGCTGCCATGGGTGGCGTGTGCTGCGATGCAGGTACTGCCCGAGCTCGGGGCGCCGGTGGCCGGGGGAGATGGGTGCGCTCCACGAATCGGGGACTGCGTGCGAGCGCTTCAGGCTGAGCAGGGCGGGGCAGAGTGCGCCCCACGAATCGGGGACTGCGTTTTCACGCGGGGACGTGCCTGTCTCGCAGGCTACTGAGGTCTGGCCTCAGTAGCCTGCGGGGAAACGCAGTTCCCGAGGAGAAAGTACGTCCTCGATCACGTCTGTCCCAGGGCGGTGGCGGACATCGTCTCCGGGGCCGTGCACAGGACTGAGACCGGGCCGTCCTGTCATAGGCTTCGCGCCATGGCTGCCAGACGACGCATCGACCCCGCGGCGGGCGCCCAGGCCCTGCGCCAGTGGGCCCAGGAGCATGACGAGACTCAGAAGGCCCCGGGCGACGGTGCCGTGAGCACGGCCGGCGCCGGCGGGGCCGCCGGTGCCGTGAGCCCCGCCGACCGCGCCGCCCGGCGCCGCATCACCGCCACCGCCGTGCGCTACACCCTCGAGGAGCTCGCCGCCTGCGCTCCCGGACGTTCTGTCGAGGTTCGGGTCCCGCCCTTCGGCGTCACCCAGGCCGTCGCCGGAACCGTCCACCGCCGGGGAACCCCGCCCAGCGTCGTCGAGACCGATGCCCCCACCTGGCTGGCCCTGGCCACCGGCCGGATGACCTGGCAGGACGCCCTGGCCGACGGCGCCCTGCAGGCATCCGGCGAGCGCTGCGACCTGTCCGCCTACCTGCCCCTGGTCAGATTCTGAGAGCTTCGCCCCGGCCTACGCCGGCAGGAGCCGAGATCGCTGCCACCGCCAGACTCTGCCGCCGCATGACGGCCCTATGAGACGTCCGCGTGTTCGTAGGGTAGGTCGCGCGGTCGTCCCCTCTACCCCTCGACCGCGCGACCTACCCCTCGACCGCGACGAGGTACGTGCCTCGCCACGGCTCAGATCCCCGCCGTCCCTGAGTCGCAACACGATCGAGGGCTCCGTAAGGGGCAAGAGTGTCACCCATGGAGACTTTTCAATGCGGCATTGTGCGTGGCGCCCCAGGCCGTAAGGCTCTGACCGGCGCAGACACGTTCCGGTTGCTGCTCCGCCGTGCGCATCCGGTCCGAAAAGTCGCCACCAGTGACACATTGGGGCGGTCCCACCCCGTATCCGCCTGTTGATCTCGGTGTCGGCGGCCGGCGCCGGTAGGTTCGTCCCATGAGCCGCACGCGCCTGAGCACCTACACCGCCCCACCCGCCGAGGTCACCCGCGCCCTGGACGAGCTGCGCGCGCAGTACGAGGTGCCCACCGTCTTCCCACCCGAGGCCCTGGCCGAGGCCGAGGCCGCCGCCACCGCCTGGGCCCAGGACGGCCCCGCCCGGCTCCTGGCCGGCGGCGCCCGGGACGCCCGCGACCTGAACCTGGTCACCATCGACCCGCCCGGGTCCATGGACCTCGACCAGGCGGTGCTCCTGGAACGCCTGCCGGCGCGAGGGGACCAGGACGGGGCGGAACCCACTGCTGCCTCGGCCTCATCCGACCCGGCGCCCGCCTACCGCGTCCACTACGCCATCGCCTCGCTGGCCACCTTCGTCACCCCCGACGGCGCCCTGGACGCCGAGCTGCGCCGCCGCGGCGAGACCATCTACGCCCCCGACGCCGCCACGCCCCTGCACCCCGAGGCCCTCTCCCACGGCGCCGCCTCCCTCCTGGAGGACGTGGACCGCCCGGCCTGCTTGTGGACCATCGACCTCGATGCCCGCGGCGAGGTCGTCTCCGCCCATGTGGAGCGCGCCCTGGTGCGCTCGCGGGCCCGCCTGACCTACGGCCAGGTCCAGGCGGCCATCGACGGGGAGGGCTCCCTGCCACCGGCCGCACCGGCCGACCTGCCCGAGCTCCTGGCCCGGATCGGCCGTCTGCGCCTGGAGCGGGAGGCCGCCCGCGGCGGCATCAGTATGACCACGCCCGAGCAGGTCATCGAGGTGACGGGAGCGCCGGAGTTAGCCGGAGCGCCGGAGCCGGCCGAGGCGGACGCCTCCGGGGCGGCCGAAGCGGCCGGCCCCGAGGGGCCCGCCGGGGCTACGAGCCCGGACGGCTACCGGCTCGCCTACCGGGTGCCCGTACCCGCCGAGCAGTACAACGCCCAGATCTCCCTGCTCACCGGCATGTGCGCGGCCCGGATCATGGTCGAGTGCGGCGTCGGCATCCTGCGCACTCTGCCGCCGGCGCGCCCCGAGGACTACGCCCGCCTGCGGCGCGTCGCCGCGGCGCTGGGCATCGACTGGCCGGCCGCCCGGCCCTACCCCGAGCTCGTGCGCGGCCTGGACCACGCCGTGCCCGCCCACGCCGCCTTCATGGACCAGGCCATGTCCCTCTTCCGCGGGTCGGGCTACCTGTCCTTCGGCGCGGGCGGCATCGGCGTCCCGGCCGACGACGAGGCCTCCGACACCGAGGAGGCCGTCCACTCCGCGATCGCCGCCCGCTACGCCCACGTCACCGCGCCGCTGCGCCGCCTGGTGGACCGCTACGGCGAGGAGGTCTGCATCGCCGCCTGCGCCGGGGCGCCCGTGCCCGAGTGGGTGCTCCGGTCCCTGCCCGACCTGCCCGGCGTCATGGAGCAGACCGGCAAGCGCGCCCGGGCGATCGGCCGAGGCGCCCTGACCGCCCTGGAGGCCCTGGTGCTGCGCGGCCACGAGGGCGAGGTCTTCGACGGCGTCATCACCTCCGAGCGCGACGGCCGCGGCGAGCTCGTTCTGGTCGAGCCCGCCGTCGTCACCGAGATCCGCGCCGGCAAGGGGGCCTCCGACGACGGCCGCCTGCCGGTCGGTGAGCGCGTGCGGGTCCGTCTGCTGTCCGCCGACCCGGCCACCGGCATCCGCTTCAGGCTCCTGCGGGACCAGTCCTGAGGAGCTCGGCGCGTCAGTCCTGTGGGAGGAGCTGATCCAGGAGCTCCTCGGAGTCGGCTCCGATGAGGTCCAGTGCGCCGCGCGAGGCGAGCGAGGCGACGCCGTGGACGGCCGCCCAGGCGGCGGTTGCGGCGGCCTCGGGCGCATCTGGGTGGTCCTTCGCGAAACGGGCCCGCCACTGCTCAAGGAGCGGCAGGGACGTGGCTCGCAGGTTCCTGCCGCTGCTGGCCAGCAGGTCGTGGCGGGTGATGAGGTCGAAGGCGTCCGGATGCTCGACGGCGTAGGAGACGTAAGCCCTCGCGGTGTCCCTGAGACTCCCTCCGGCGTCGGCGACGTGTTCGCGAAGCTCGCCGAGGCAGACCTCGGCGATCGCGGCCAGAAGCAGCGCGAGGGTGGGGAAGTGGCGCCTCGGCGCGCCGTGGGAGACGCCGCAGCGCCGGGCCACCTCCCGTACCGTCACCGCGCCGATGCCGTCTTCGTCGAGCAGCTGGCGTCCTGCATGGATCAGGCGGTCCTCGGTTTTCTCGCTCATGGTCATAGCCTGCATGTTGTAGACGGCGTCTACAACTGGTAGACATCGTCTACATGATGGTTTTCGGGTCCTCCCTCGCCCTGGTTGCGGTTGGTTCCGCGCTGCACGCCCTGTGGAACGTGCTGGTCAAGCGGTCAGGCACCTCCGACGTGACCTTCGTGTGGGTCTACAGCGCCATTGCCGCGCCGCTGTGGTTGGGGGTGCTGGGGGCGGCGGCGCTGACCGGTGGCCTCGGCCCGGCGTGGTGGGCGGCCCTCGTCAGCACGGCGCTGCACACCGCCTACGCCGCGGTACTCCAACGCGCCTACTCGGCGGCGGAGCTGTCAGTGGTCTATCCGGTCTCACGCGGGCTGGCGCCGGTCCTCGTGACATTGGCGGCTGCGCCGTGGGCGGGGACCCCGAGCGCGATGCAGGTGGTGGCGCTGCCCGCCGTCATGGTCGGCGTCGTCCTCGCCTCGGGCGCCGCCTGGCACAACCTGACCCGGGCCCGGGGATTCTGGGCGGGCGGCGCCGTCGCCTCCTGCACTGCCGCCTACACCCTGTGGGACGCCTTCGCCGTGGCGCACCTGCACGTCTCGGTCATCCCATATATGGCGCTGTCCGGTGCGGCCCAGCTCGCACTGCTCACCGCCGTGCTGGTCCGACGTCGCCGTGAGCTCCCGGCCGCCCTGGCCGCGGGCTGGGTGCGTGCCGTCCCCATCGCGGTCCTGGTGCCGGCGAGCTATGCGCTGGTGCTTCTGGCCATGCGCCTCGGGCCCGTCTCCGTCGTCGCCACCTCCCGGTGCCTCAACGTGGTCTTCGGCGTCATCGCAGGGGTGTGGCTCCTGCGCGAGCCATTCACCAGACGATCGGCGCTGGGTGTGGCGATGATCGTCGTCGGCGTCCTCCTGGGGGCCGGCTAGCGTCGCCGGAAGGACGCGAGTGGGCTGACCGGCTGTCGCAGCGCGGGCTAGAGCCCCAGGAGGCGCTCGGCGTTGCCGTGGGCGATCGCCGCCCGCTGGGTCTCGGTGAGGTCGGCGGAGTCCAGGTAGTCCCGCACCCCGTCCAAGCTCTGGTAGGGGTAGTCGGTGGAGAACAGGATCCGCTCGGCCCCCAGCAGCTCGATGCAGAAGGCCAGCTGCTCGGAGTTGAGCATCCCGCTGGGGGTGACGCTCACATGGTCGCGGTAGGTCTCCAGGATCGTGCGCTCCAGGCCCGTTGCCTCCCGGGGCAGGGCGTCGTCGAGCCTTCGCAGGAAGAAGGGCACCATCTCGCCCCAGTGGCCGCTCATCACCTGCAGACCCGGGTGCCGCTCGAAGGCCCCGGACAGGATGAGGCGCACGACGCCGACCCCGGCCTCGTGGTGCCAGCCCCAGCCGAACATGGCGAGCCGCGCGTCGATCTCCTCGTCGAAACCGCTGTAGTAGGCCTCGGCCACGCCCGCCGCCAGCAGCCCCGGGTGCAGGTAGATCGGCACCCCGAGCTCGGCCAGGGCCGCCAGGACGACGTCGTAGCGGGAGTCATCGAGGAAGGCCTCGCCGGGGCGGCCGTTGAGCAGCGTGCCGCGCATCCCCAGATCGGTCACCGCGCGGCGCAGCTCGGCGGCCGCGGCGTCGGGATCGTGCCAGGGCAGCGTGGCCAGGGCGGCGAAGCGGTCGGGGTGCTCGGCGACCGCGCCGGCCAGCAGGTCGTTGGCCCGACGCGTCAGGTCGGTCTGCTCCTGGGGTGGGGCGAGCTGCGGGAAGCCGCCGATGGACAGCACCTGCACGTCGATCCCCGCGGCGTCCATGTCGTCCAGCCGCGCCTGGCCCAGGTCCATGAGCTTGCGCGCCGAGACGTCCTGGGCGACGACGTGCGGCCTCGTGGCGCCCTCGACGTGGAGCCCGTCGGTGACCCGGCTGCCCCAGCCGGCCAGGTACGGGGCGCTGCGCCCGGCCACCGGCCCCGAGGCCCGGGCCAGCGGGGCGCTCAGTGCGTGCTCCTCGACGCAGATGAGCCTCGTGCGCTGGGCCGCCGGGACTGGGGTTGCCGTGCTGGGTGCCCTGTCCGTTGCGCTGTCGCTCGTCGTTGCCTGTGCCATGCCATTGACCGTGGAGGAAGTCATGCCCCGAAGCCTAACCAGCGCCCTGTCCCGTCTCGCTGCGGCCGGGGTGGGAGGAAAAGTCCCTCCGGGAACCTTCAGACTTCGGTGGGTCCTGGCGTCGACAACCTCCAAGACCGCGGCATCTGGCTGCCCGGGCGCCCACCGGCGGACCGGAGCTGGCCCCCGTCGATGGGCAGAGGACCCCGGGCCATGAAAGACTGTGCGTGTGCGCACCGGTGAGAACCCCACGCAGACCACCTCTGACCACCCCGACGACGCCCACCACGCCCCCCAAGCACCCCGGGCAGGCTCCTTCGAGTCCGGCGGCCGGCCCGGCCGGTCCAGTGATGCCGATTCCGCGGCCCCCTTGACTCCTGTGGACCCCGTGGCCTCCGCGGAACCCGTGAGCGCCCCCAGCCTGACGGCCCTGCCCGATGACCACTCCGACGAGCTCGAGCCCGCCCCGCGCGAGGAGTGCGGCGTCTTCGGCGTCTGGGCGCCCGGCGAGGAGGTCTCCCGCCTGACCTACTTCGGCCTCTACGCCCTCCAGCACCGCGGCCAGGAGTCCGCCGGGATCGCCACCTCCAACGGCTCCCAGATCCTCGTCTACAAGGACCTCGGCCTGGTCTCCCAGGTCTTCGACGACCAGGCCCTGTCCAACCTCACCGGGCACATGGCCGTCGGCCACGTCCGCTACGCCACTCAAGGGGCCACCACCTGGGAGAACGCCCAGCCGATGCTCGGCCCGGCCGCCGGCTCCACCCTCGCCCTGGCGCACAACGGCAACCTCACCAACACCCGCGAGCTCATGGACGCCGTCCACGCCACCTCCGGGGAGGACCTCAGCGGCGAGCTGGGCCGCGGCTCCTCCACGGACACCGCGGTCCTGGCCGCCCTGCTCAACCTCATCTCCGAGCACGGCGCCCTGGAGGGCTGGGACTCGGCCGCCGACATCCTCACCTCCGGCATCACCGACGACGCCGAGCTCGACGCCGCCTACTCCGCGCCGGCCCCCCTGAGCGTGTCCCAAGCCGCCCGCCGGGTCCTGCCCATGCTGCGCGGCGCCTTCTCCCTGGTCTTCATGGACGAGGGCACCCTCTACGCCGCCCGCGACCCCCACGGGGTGCGCCCCCTGGTGCTCGGGCGCCTGGGCAACGGCTGGGCCGTGGCCTCCGAGACCGCCGCCCTGGACATCGTCGGCGCCACCTTCGTGCGCGAGGTCGAGCCCGGCGAGCTCATCGAGATCGACGAGGACGGCGTGCGCTCCTCGCGCTTCGCCACCGCCCGCCGCGCCGGCTGCGTCTTCGAGTACGTCTACCTGGCCCGCCCCGACACCCGCATCGCCGGGCGCAGCGTCATCGCCTCGCGCAACGAGATGGGCGCCGCCCTGGCCCGCGAGCACCCGGTCGAGGCCGACCTCGTCATCGCCACGCCCGAGTCGGGCACCCCGGCCGCCATCGGCTACGCCCAGGCCTCCGGCATCCCCTACGGGCAGGGCCTGGTGAAGAACGCCTACGTGGGGCGCACCTTCATCCAGCCCACCCAGACCCTGCGCCAGCTCGGCATCCGCCTCAAGCTCAACCCCCTGCGCGAGGTCATCGAGGGCAAGCGCCTCGTCGTCGTCGACGACTCCATCGTGCGCGGCAACACCCAGCGGGCCCTGGTGCGGATGCTGCGCGAGGCCGGCGCCGCCGAGGTCCACGTGCGCATCTCCTCCCCGCCGGTGATGTGGCCCTGCTTCTACGGCATCGACTTCGCCACCCGCGCCGAGCTCATCGCCACCGGCATGAGCGTGGAGGAGATCGGCGAGTCCATCGGCGCCGACTCCCTGGGCTTCCTGTCCGTGGAGGGCATGGTGGCCGCCAGCGGCCAGAAGGCCGACGACCTGTGCCTGGCCTGCTTCACCGGCGACTACCCGATCCCGCCGCCGGTGCGCAGCCTGAAGTCCGCCGCCATCCCGGTGCGCCGCGTGCCGGCCGCCTACCGGGGACGGCGCCGCGGCGAGCAGCCCGACGACGCCGGGCGCACCGTGCCGCTGGGCAGCATCACCCGCCCGGACCTGGCCTCCGGCAGCCCCCTGGGCTCGACGACGTCGTAGCCCGGGCCCGGCATCGGCCGCGCCCCGGCCGGCCGTGCTCCGGTCATGCCGCCCGAGCCGTCGTCGCCCGCCTGCGCCCGGCCGTCCTCCGCGAACCGGCCGGCATCCATCCGCCAACCACCTGCCAACCGCCCGCCTCCGAGACCCGACCCTCCAAGGAGCCACCACATGAGTCAGCAGCCCGAGCAGACCGCCCCGGGAATCACCTACGCCGCCGCCGGCGTCGACACCGCCGCCGGGGACCGGGCCGTCGCGCTCATGAAGGACGCCGTGGCCGCGACCATGACCCCGGCCGTCGTCGGCGGCGTCGGGGGCTTCGCCGGGCTCGTGGACGTCTCCGCGCTGCGCGACTACCGTCGCCCCCTGCTGGCCACCTCCACCGACGGCGTGGGCACCAAGGTCGCCATCGCCCAGGCCCTCGACATCCACGACACGATCGGCCAGGACCTGGTGGGCATGGTCGTCGACGACATCGTCGTGGTGGGGGCCCGTCCCCTGCTCATGACCGACTACATCGCCTGCGGGCACGTCGTCCCCGAGCGGATCGCGGACATCGTGCGCGGCGTCGCCCAGGCCTGCGCCGCCGTCGGCACGCCGCTGCTGGGCGGGGAGACCGCCGAGCACCCCGGCCTCATGGCGCCCGATGAGTACGACGTCGCCGGGGCCGCCACCGGCGTCGTCGAGGCCGACCGCATGCTCGGCGCGGAGAAGGTGTGCGCCGGCGACGTCCTGGTCGCCCTGGGCGCCTCCGGCCTGCACTCCAACGGCTACTCCCTGGTGCGCCGCGTCATCGAGCACGCCGGTTGGGGGCTGGAGCGCGAGGTCCCCGAGTTCGGCCGCACCCTGGGCGAGGAGCTGCTCGAGCCCACGCGCCTGTACACCCGCGTGTGCCTGGCCATGCTGGAGACCCTGTCCTCGCCGGCCGCCCCCGGGCCGGTCCACGCCCTGTCCCACATCACCGGCGGGGGACTGGCCGCCAACGTCGCCCGCGTCCTGCCCGCCGGGCTCATCGCCGACATCGACCGGGCCTCCTGGGCGGTGCCGCCGGTCTTCTCCACCGTGCGCGAGCTGGGCTCGGTGCCGTGGGAGGACCTGGAGGGCACCCTCAACCTCGGGGTGGGGATGGTCGCTGTGGTCGACCCCACCGCGGTCGACGCCGTCCTGCGGGTCGCCGAGGGATCCGACATCCCCGCCTGGGTGCTCGGCGAGGTGCACGAGGCCGCCAAGTACGAGGCCCAGGACCGCGTCATCTCCGGCACCAAGGGCGTCGACGGTGGCGCTATCGACATTCACGGCGCATACCGGACCGCCTGAGAGACCGCCGCGAGCAGGGCCCCGTCGGATACGTGTCCGACGGGGCCCTCGCCATGCCAGGTGTCACGCTTGGCGACTATTCAATCCCGCCTGGGTCGGCTCTGGAGCGCTGCACCAGGACAGCACGGCCCTGACCTGGGTCGATGCGACGCAGGTTGACCGGGTCAGGAGTGAAAAGTCGCCGAGAGTGACACGGACGGCTGCCTGACAGCCTCGACTCACGCGCTGGTAGGCGCGCGGAAGGGCCGGTAGGTGCGTTCCTCCGGCCCTCCTCGACTGGGGGTGGGGCTACTTGCTGCCCTCGTCCCAGTCATCGTCGTCGACGGCATACTTGGCGGCCAGTTCCTCGTAGTCGATCTCGTCGTCAGGCTCAGATCCCGAGGATGCTGAGACGAGCTCCCGCTCCAGAGCCTTGTAGTCAGTCTCCGGGCTGAAGTACTTGAGCTTACGGGCAACCTTGGTTGCCTTGGCCTTCTGACGGCCGCGCCCCATAGGCTCGACCCCCTCCAACGTGTCACGGCGCGCACGTGGGCGCGCTCTTCCTGGTCAAATATGTCGTGGGCCAACCGTACAACGTCAATGCGCGCGAACACCATTCAGACACCGAGTGCGGATCGTGGTGACGCACACCCCACATATGGGACGTAAGGTCCAAGAAGCCCCCAGAGATCACCCAGTCCACCCCCGGTTGTCCCACAGCAACTCCGCGGACACTGCTCAAGGCCCGCCCGAAGCCCCTCCAGAGGTGTTGATGCTGCTGCCCTGGATGGCCTCGGGGGAGGGGCGGGGAGGCAGAGGGGCGAGTGCCCGGTTGCGCTTCGCCCGAGGCGTACATGACGGTGACGCTCAGGGGCTGCCTTCCTGCGGTGCGGGGCGGGCCCCTACTGCGCGAGGGCGCTGATGAGGGGGCTGGCCTCGCCGGCCCAGGAGATGGCGAGCTGGTCCCGAGCGCGGGTTGCGGCCACGTACAGCAGCGAGCGCTCCCGCAGCAGGGCGTCCGCGATATCGGCCTCGGAGTACTCCTGGTCCCGCAGCGAACGGGGGATCGCGCTGCGCGAGACGTCGAAGAGCAGCACCTTGCGGAACTCCAGTCCCTTGGCCCGGTGCATCGTCATCACCACCGGTCGGCCACGGCCGGCCGCCTCACGGTCCACGGCGCGCACCTCCACCCCGTGCTGCGCCAGGCCATTGACGACGGCGTCGCGCTGGTAGCGGTCGCGCACGAGGACGGCGATGGTCTCCGGGGCGCTCTCGCCACTGTCCCGGTCCTGCTCCAGCCACCGGCTCAGCAGCTCGGCAGCCTTGCTGAGCTCATCTGCGCGGTCGGCGGCGTGGAGGAGCAGGGGCTCGGGCCCTGAGCGCGGCGAGACGTAACGGTGCTCCTCGGCCTGACCCTCCATGTCCTCGTAGGCGCCGGGGTCGAGGATCCCGAAGGCCGCGTCGAGGTTCTGGCGCGTGGTCCGGTAGTTGCGGGTCAGCCGCCGCGAGCGCCCACGCACCTGGATCCCGTAGTGGCTCAGCGTGATCTTCTTGCCGTAGATCCGCTGGTGGGAGTCCTCGGCCAGGAACAGGTCATCCGGCCCGGCCTCCACCAGGGCCCGCAGCAGCTGGAGATGGGCGGGCGTCAGGTCCTGGGCCTCGTCGACGAGCACGTGCCGGAAGGGCCGGGGCACCCCCCGCTCCGCCTCGTGGTCCAGCCAGGCGGCCGCCAGGGCGAGCTGCTCGGAGAAGGAGGTGACGCCCAGGTCGGCGCTGCGGTCCCGGTAGCGTTCAACGGCCTTCCACACGGCGGCGCGCTTGGAGCGGTCGAGGGCCACGCCCCGCCCGGGCCGCCGCACGCGCAGGTACTGCTGAAGAGTGGTGACTCGCTGGGGCAGCACGATCATCTCGTACTCGGACTCCAGGAAGTCGGCGGACCGCAGCCCCTCGGGCAGCTCGTCGCCCATGAGGGTGAGGACCTCCTGCCACACGTCGGCCCGGGGGTAGGTGAGCACCTGCCGGCGAGGCTGGCCGATGACCTGCTGCGCCGTCTGGGCGATGGCGTCCCCGGCGCGCTGGAGGATCATGCGCGCGACCCGGTCCAGACCACTGACGAGGACACCGGGCTCGCCGAGCCTCTCGGTGAAGGTGAGCTCCGGGGCGAGCTGGGCCAGCTGACGGCGCAGGTCGTCGGCGAGGTTGCGCGTGTAGGTCGTCAGCAGGATCCGAGGCTCTCGCCCCGCGGCCTCGTCGCGCTCGGCGAGCTCGACGGCGCGGTGCACCGCCACAACGGTCTTCCCGGTTCCGGCGCCGCCCGAGATGCGCATGGGGCCGCTGGCGCGCCGCTCCACGAGGGCGCGCTGCTGGGGGTGCAGGAAGAGCTGCCACTCGGCGAAGGTGAGCCCCTCGATGGCGCGGCGCAGGTCCTCGTCGTTCTCCAGCCAGGTGAAGGTGGTGCGCGCCGCGCGAGTGCGCAGGCCGGCGATGAGGTCGGCGTCGGTGGGGTCGGAGGCCACCTCGTCGGCGGGCAGCAGCCCGAAGTCCTCACGGACGTCGGCGATCGTCGAACCGGTGGCCAGGTTGAGCAGCGCCTCGCCCTGCCAGGCGACCCGGGCGGTGGCGGCCAGGTCGAGGACCTGGGACTCGCGGGTGGCCGCGAGCGCCGCGGCGCCCAGCCGGACATCGATACCGAGCTCGTCGCGCAGCACCTCCACGCTCAGGCCCTCGGGCCACCTCGGTGCCTGGTCGCGCCCGGAGACGACGACGGCGCCGGCCACGGGGACGGCCCCGCCCTCACCGTGGCGGTCCTCGTCACGGCCGTCCACCCCACCCTTAGAGACCGGTCCCGCGTCCGGATCGGCAGCCGGCCCGGCACCCGGAGCCTTGGCCGCCTCCTCGTTGCGGCGGCGGGCCTCGGCATTGGCCGCCTGGATCCGGGCGGTCTCACGGGCGATCTCGTCGGTCTCACGCCGGGCGGCGGCGAGCTCGGCCTGGGCGGCGCGCCTGGCCTGCTCGACGGCGTCGGCGTCCTGGGCGATGAGGTCCCTGATGTGGGTGACCTCGGTGGTCCCGTTGTAGGGATTGATGCCGACGGTGACGGACTCGGCGATCCTGTTGGCCTCATCGTGCTGCCAGATGCCGTGAATGACGTAGACGGGCCCGGACTCGGCGCTCAACTCGAACAGGACGGCCCGGTAGGAGTCGGTGACGCGCGCGGTACGCACACGCCGGTCATGTGCCCCGCGAATGTGCTCCAGGTGCAGGCCCGAGCTCGTGGTCATGGTGGCGAGCTTGGTGATGAATGGCCCGATCTTCGCCCTGAGGGACGGGTCCTTGGTGGTGGCGTCCTTGGTCTTGCTGCTGGGCCACAGGATCGCGGGCATGTCAGTGTCCTTCCAGGAGCTCGGGGATGAGCGCGCAGATGTCGGCGGTGGTGCGGGCCGGATCGTCCCCGGTGACGACGACGCGCCAGCCGTCCGCCGCCAGGGCCTCGACGTCGCCCTCCTGCGGCTCGGCCAGGACGGCGACCTTCGGTGCGGCCCAGGACAGGTCCGTCATGATGCCGCCGGCCAGCTCGACGCCGTCGCCCTCGTGGGGGATGCCGGCGGCCGCCAGGTGAGGCAGGAGCGTGAGGATGGCGGCGGGGGTGAGGTCCCGGTCGACGTCGTCCCAACCGAGATCACGCATGGTGGCGGGGCTGCCCGCGACGTCGGTGACGGTGGTCCGGGCGTCGGCGCGGGCCTGCAGCTCGGCCAGGGCCCGGCTGGTGGTGGTGATGTCCACGGGGCTCTGGGCCAGGGCGAGGACGTTGCTCAACCGCAGCCAGGTCAGCCAGGCCTCGGCGTGGTCGGGGGAGGCCAGGGCCTCCTCGGAGTCGTCGAGCACGAGGGCCATCCCCGTGGTGGAGGTCCCGGTGAGCTGGACCGCCAGGGCGAGGTGGGGGATCGCGAACACCGAGCCTGAGGTCCTGGCCCCCGGGGCGCCGCCTCCCGACGCCGTGGCCTCTCCACCGGGCTCGGGCAGGTCGTCCTCGGGCCGCAGGGCGCGCAGCGCCTCCCATAGCGGGTCCGCACCCGCCTCCTGGGCGCGGGAGTAGCGCAGGGAGGAGCTCTTGCCCAGGGGCAGGTGCTGGGCGGCGCCGACGACGAGCGGCCCCCAGGCCGAGTCCGCCAGGGCGCTCATGGCTCTCGCCTCCGGGCTGGGGTCGGGACCGGCGTCGGGGCCGCCCGAGTCGTCCAGGAGCATCGCCTCCAGAAGTGCCATCGGCCCGCCGCGCCAGGCGGCGACGGCCTGGTTGGTGACGCCGCCTGCGCGGGCGGGCCCCAGGGAGCCGTTCATGAGCCGGGCGGCCGCGTCGTCATCGAGCCAGGTCGGGTCCCATGGTCCGTCCAGGTCCTCGACGCCGACGGAGACGACCCGGTACCCGGCGGCGCGCAGCCGGGCGCGCTTGTCGGCGTCGTCGGCCAGGCGGTTGTGCGTGCGGCTGGCGTGGTAGCTGCGCCCGTCGGTGAAGATGGCGATGGGGCTGCGGCCCCCGGGGCGCAGGCAGGTGAAGTCGGGGCGGGTTCCGCTCGCGTCGAGCTGGGGGCGGATCCTCCAGCGGCCCCCGTCGATCTCCAGGGCGGGTGCGCCCGAGGGGTCGGAGACGGTGCGCACGGCCATCTCCTTGCTCATCAGCTCGGCGAGGGCGGCCCGGAAGCGCACCTCCAGGGGGCTCTCCCCGGTGCCGGCGCGCACGGCCTCGTCGGTAACCTCCCACTGGGGTATGTCCGGGTCGAGGTCGGCGAACTGGACCTCGGCGCCGGCGGCCTCAAGCCCCAGGAGCTGGCCGATGGCGTGGAGGGCGGCCATGCGGGTGACGTCGCCGGAGACGGCGTGGGGCTGGAGGCAGTCGGGGCACATGTCCTTGCCCTCGGCCCGGCACGGGCAGGTCTCCAGGCGCTGCCCGGTGCGCACGAGCAGCCGCCAGAGCCGGGCGGGATCGTCGTGGTCGGTGAGGTAGCCGGTGCCACCGGGGACGGTGTCGTGCAGGAGGAGGGCTGGGCGGGTCTCTCCGGGGGCACCGCCCGCGACGGGGTGGGGGACGCCGACGATCCCCAGGTGGTCGGGGGACCCGCCGGTGGTGATCTCCAGACCCAGCAGGATCGCGGAGGCCAGGGAGTCCACCCCCACCCGGTCGGTGGCGAAGCCCAGGGGCAGCACGAAGGCGAGGGCCTCGGTGCTCAGCTCGCGCATGAGGTCGACGGCGATGGCGTGCTCCACCGGGTCGCTGCGGTACCGGCACCAGGGCCGGTGCTCGCGGGCGGAGGAGGTGCCGGTGCTCGTGTCGAGCTTGCCGCAGGCCTCGCACAGGCGGAAGTCCCGCGAGGCCACGGCAATGCCCGCCACCCGGTCGACGCTCTGGCCGGCCAGGGCCCGCCCGGTGTTGAGCCAGCGCAGGTTCATGGCGCGGTAGCGGGCCAGCCCGAACCCGGAGGCCTCCACGCTCCACTGGCGCACCGCGCGTGCAGGGTCGATGTCGGCCAGGGGCAGCACCTCGAAGTGGGTGCGGACCCGCTCGTCACTGGAGTCCCCGATCCGGGCGTCGTCCCTGGAGACGTCCGCGAAGACCCGGCTCAGGCGCAGGACCCGCCGGGCGCGCCCGACGTCGGCGATGGCAGTGTCACCGCACCTCGGGCACTGCGAGGGCGCGGCCGGCGCGTGCTCCTGGGGGCCGTGGACGTCGACGTACCCGCAGGCCTCGCAGGTCAGCCACCACTGCGCCTGGTCCTGCAGGTCGGAGGCGTCGATGCCCTCGATGCCCATCTCCAGACCGCGGGTGTAGAAGGTGGCGCCAGGGGCGAACTCCTTGAGGGCGTGGACGGAGGCGCGCTCGACGTCGCAGGGCTCAGTACGGAACTCGTCGTTCTCCGGGTCGCGCCAGGAGACGCGGGCGGACAGGCGCACCGAGTCGTCGATGAGGGTGTAGTTGGGCAGGATGCCGTGGCGCTCCAGGGCCGAGACCCAGTGCTCCTGCTTCAGCTCGAAGATCCGGGTCTGGGCCGCCTTCTGGGCGCCCTCGGCGGCGCGTAGGGCCCGGGCGTCCTCCTCGGTGGCGTTGGGGCGGTCAGCGACCACCGTCAGCTCGGGCAGGGCCTCGCGGATCTGGCGCTCCTGGTGGCGCAGCCGCTCGGACTCGGCGCGGTGCTCGGCGGCGGCCCGTTCAAGCATCTGGCGGGGTCCGGCGCCACCGTCCTGAACCACCCAGGCGGTCAGTCGGTCGAGCGCCGGCGTGCGCGTTGTGAAGGCGGAGGTGAAGGCCTGCGCCAGCAGGGGACCGTCGCGCTCGATCCGCTCGCTCATGGTGGCGATGAGGGAGCCATCCCCGGTGGCGCCCAGGGCGGTCTCGGCGGTGGCGCGGCTGTGGCTGCCGGAGGGGACGGCCGGGTGGTTCTCGCGGGTGAGGGTGTCGATGACGGAGGCGAGGAACTGGCGGCGCAGGATCTCCTCGGCCCCCAGGTAGGTCGACGGCGGCGCCACCGAGCCGTTGAGGAGCCGGCCGGGGTTGTCGAGCACCGGGAGCTGGTTGCGCCGGCCGGGCACGTAGGCCAGGGCGAGCGCCGAGCCGCTGCGGCGCCCCGCGCGGCCCACCCGCTGCACGTAGGAGGCGACCGTCGCCGGCAGGGAGCCGAGCATGACGGTGGACAGGTCCCCGATGTCGATACCCATCTCCAGGGTGGGGGTGGCCACGAGGACGTTGGGGTCGCCCGGCAGCTGATCGGGGCGCTTGAAGCCGGTCTCGACCTCGGCACGCTCGTTGGCGTCGAGCAGGGAGGTGTGCTCATGGGAGTCGACCCGGCGCACGTGGGCCCCGGCGTACATGCTCCGATAGAAGCTCTCCGCCGGGTGGGGGCCGGCCTCCAGGCGGCCGGGGCACGCGGCGGCCGGGCAGGGGGCGCCGTCGAGCTGGCCGACGGTGGCCGCGGCGGCGGGCAGCTGGGTGCGGCAGGTGCCGCACACCAGGAGCAGGGCCTCACCGGTGGTCTCGCCCAGTGGGGAGACGACGACGCGCCCGGCCGGCAGCCCGTAGACGGTGCCGCCGCTGTCGGTGCCGGTGGCGGTGAGGATCTCGGCCTCGGCCAGGTGGGCCAGGAGCGCGCAGGCCAGGCGGGCGGCGTGGGTGGGCACCACGTCCAGGCACTTGCGGGTCCAGGTGGCGTACCAGGACCTGGATGAGCCCACCGGCACGAAGGCCGACTTGCGGGTGTCCAGGCCGCCACCCACCTGGGGGAAGGCGGGGGCGGCGCGCCCGGTGGGGAAGGCGGGCTGGCCCTGGTCGCGCTTGCGCTTGTACCAGATCCACAGGCGCTTGCCGTCGTCGCGCTTGTAGCGTGCCAGCCACTCGTGGTCGATGGCGCCGTCGCGGCGCATGTGCTCCAGGGTGCCGCGCACCCAGGCGAGCAGGCGCGCGTCGGTGAGGTCCTCGAATCCGTCGAGGGCGCCCTGCCGGCCACCGCCGAGGACCCGGCGGGCCAGGTCGATGAGGGCGGCGGCCTCGCCGGCCCGGACGTGGGCGGTCACCGAGCCGGTGGCCTCCAGGGTGCGCCCGTAGGTCGACTGGAGGCCCACCTCCAGGGCGATGTCGAACAGGAGCCGACGGCGCACATGGGGCTTGGCCCGGCTGCGCCTGGAGGCAGGGGCGCTCGGGTCCCAGTAGGGCTTGAAGCGCTTGTGCTCGGTCAGGTCCGCCGGGACGAGCCGGTAGCGGTCGAAGGCGCTGGCCTGGGCGTCGTCGAGAGCGGCCTCGGCCCACTCCTCGATGGGCATCTCGGCGGCGAGCGCCCCCCGCAGGGCCGAGCGCAGGCTCATGGTGTGGGAGCGCTGGTTGACGAAGCCGGCGCGGTGGGCGGCGTCCTGCACGGAGTCGGTGAAGATGAGGGCGCGCTTGTCGGCGTCGTCCAGGGCGTCGTCGCCGAACAGGGTGGTCAGTGACACCGACAGGAGCGTGGAGACGGCCGAGCCGAGGAAGCGGATCGAGTCCTTGTCACCGCAGGAGGGACACACGTCGCGGGTGGAGTCCTCGGCGATGCTGCGCTCGTCGCCGGTCAGGGTGAGGACCGGCAGGATAAGGCCCTCCTTGGCCTCCGGGTCGTCGTCGGCGGGGCGGCGGGTGAGGAGCTCACGGCTGTTGACGGAGTACCAGCGCAGCCCGGGGTGGCGGGCCTGCGGGGCCGGCTCCCCGGCCTCCAGGCGGGCGCGGTAGTCGGCGTCCTCCCCGGGGGCGTGCAGCAGAGCCCGGAAGCGGGGGTCGCCGATCTTCCGGTCGCGGCGCACGTAGGACTGGTCCTCCTTCTCCTGCTGCCCGGTGGGGGCCAGCACGATCCCCCAGCCGGAGCGCCCGCAGGAGCGGCAGTACAGGGCCGGGCGCGCCGGCTCGTCGACCTGGTGCTGCTCGGCGATCGCGTCACTCCAGCGGAAGGCGGGCAGGGAGCTCAGGGCCCGGTCGACGCGGGTGACCTCCCGGATCCACAGGGTCACCTCCACGTTGACCGCGCGCCGGTCGGGGCGGCCGTCCAGCCCGGCGCGCACCACCGACAGGGCCGCCAGGATCGCCGAGAGGACCTGGCGGGCCAGGTCCGGCTCGTGGGCGGGGCCCAGCAGGGTACGGGCGAGTTCGGCCAGCGGTGTGGAGTGCTCGGCGGCGCGCACGAGGTCCAGGACGTCCGGATGGGCCTGGAGCGCGGAGGCCAGGGCGGCGTCGAGGGTGTCCTCCGGGTCCCCGGGCAGGTCGTAGAGGTGGGCGACGACGCCGCGCAGCAGCTCCTCGGGGGTGGGGGAGGCGGTCTGGGCGAGTCGGGCCAGGGCCTGCAGGTTCTCACCGGGCAGGGACCTCAGGCGCAGGGCGTGGCCGGTCAGGCCCTTGGCGGTGGCTGCGCGGCGGTGGGTGTCAGCCCACTGGTCGAGGTCGGCGCGGGTCTCGGTGACGACGGCGTCGGCGGGCAGGTCCGGTCCGAAGACGTCACGGGCGAAGGCGAGCATCCGGGAGGGGTCCCCGCCGTCGCCGAGGGTGGCGGAGGTGGCCACGGGGCACACGGGCCCCAGCGGGGAGGCGGCGAAGGCCTCCTGGCGGGGGTCGTCGGTGGGCAGGTGGGCGCGCAGGGTCAGGCCCAGTCGCCGCAGCAGCATGGCCACGTCGGTGCCCTGGGCGCCGTCGTAGGTGTGGAACTCATCGAGGACCAGGTAGGTGAGGGAGGCCGCCGAGGCCCGCCACAGCTCGCGGTCCTCGGGGCGCAGGAGGAGCTGGTCGAGCATCTTGTAGTTGGTGAGCAGGATGTCCGGCGGGTCGTCGCGGATGACGTAGCGGTCGGTGATGAGGGAGTCGGCGGTGACGTGCTTGCGCGGCTGGGCCGAGGAGTCGCCCGTGTAGAGGGCGGCGCGCACTGCCGCCAGGGCGGGGTCGTTGGTGATGAGGCGGGCGAGGCGGCCGGCCTGGTCGGTGGCCAGGGCGTTCATCGGGTAGAGGATGAGGGCCTTGATGCCGGTGATCCCCTGGGCGCGGGCGCGCAGGACATGGTCGAGGACGGGGTGGAGGAAGGATTCCGTCTTACCCGAGCCGGTGCCGGTGGTGACGATGGTCGGCTCGGGGCGGTGGCCGGCCTTGGTGGTCAGGCGCCGGTAGGCGTCCTCCTGGTGCTGGTAGGGGGCCAGGCCCGGGTCCCAGTCGAGGGGGCTGCCGGCCGGGGTGGTCTGGTTGGCGGGGGAGGCCGTGCCGGGGCCGGCGGCGGGCGCGCTCGCGGCCAGGTAGGGCAGGCGCAGGCGCACGAAGGGGCCGACGAAGACGCCCTGCTTCTCGTCCTCCAGGAAGTCGGCGAGCACCCGCCTGGGCTCGGCATCCGTGAGCGCGAAGGTCGTCGACAGGTAGTCGACAATGGAGCGCCGGATGCGTTCGGCCTGAAGGCTAGGGAGGAGGAGAGTCATTGGTGGAGCGTGCTGGTGATGGGGCGGTGGGGTGCGGATGAGGCGCGGGAGCCGAGCCTGCCGGGGCGGCGCGGCTTCGCGCGGATCGCCGTTGTTCCGGGAGGAGAATCCCGCAGGTCAGAGGCTACCGCAGTGAGCGGACGGGAGAAGCGGAGCCCGAGTCGCTTCTTGATGACAAGACGTGCATATTCGCGCCCTTCGCCCATACTGGGTGCCATGCCTGACCTGCCTGTCTCCGCTGCGCGCAGCCGGCTCGACGATGTCATCGACGACGCCTGCACCAGCCATGAGCCCGTCTTCCTGACTCGCCGGGGCCGCCGCGTGGCCGCAGTGATCGACGCCGAGGATCTGGAGCGCCTCAACCAGGCGGCGGAGGACCTGGCGGACATTGAGGCCGCCGACGCCGCCCGCGCAGAGATCGCTGAGCACGGCACCATCCCCTGGGACGAGGTCAAGGCTGACCTCGGTCTCGCATTCCCTTCACGGTCCACGGACTTCGCGGGCAGTTCTCAGTGAGGCACCGAGCCTCCTTCGCGGGCATCCTTCATGAGCCTCGCCGGTTGGTGGACATGGCGGAGCGGCGCCGGCAATAATGGTGGGGAGCCACCCGGGTGCCACCGGGCGACTCCCCTAGCAAGCGGTTGGTCTATCCGAACCACTTGCTGAGGGCATCCACAAGGACACCGACGGCCCGGACAAGGTGAGCGATTGCGTTGAGAACGTCGCTCACCTTCCGGGCCGTTACCTTGCCCTTGCGGACGTGTGTGCGTTGGCCTTTCGGCTTGGACACGGCCCTCACCTCCTTCCTGACCTCTCCTTCCCCGGCAAGGACACATGGACGTTCCGGGAGGAGGTGCCAAAGGGAGGCAGGTCTCATCATGGCAGCCTGCACTGACATCCTGAGCTTGGCCCTACCGCGGTTGTAGGCCGCGGCAGTTTGTACGTTGGTAACAAAGGTTGACATCTGTGTTGTGTGGCAAATATAGTTGCCGTCATGGGGTTTTTGAAGAGTGCGTGGAAGCACGGCTTCACACGAGAGGATATCGACCATGCGCTGAACAATCCCGTGACAGTCCATTATTTCGACGGATATGTCATCATCGTCGGTCCTTCTCGGTCCGGTCACCTGATCGAGGTCGGTGTCAATGATGACAACTTCGTCTTTCATGCTATGTCTGCGCGCGAGAAGTTCTTGAGGAGGAAGTGAAATATGAAGCCCACCGAAGAGATGCTTGACGAGATCGAGAACGCCAACAACGGGGATGGTCCGGATCCTGTGGCCACAGTTGAGGATCCTGCCCTCACAAGAATTGCGGTCGCGCAGATACGGCTCCGTGCCGCCGAGCGTGCGCTCGATGAGGCTGTGATGGGCGCACGCGATGTTGGCCTGTCGTGGCAAGCGATAGGGGACGTCTTGGGTATGACTCGCCAGGGTGCGAACAAGCGCTTCCACGCCGCCTGAGGAGTCGTGCATATCCACCTGATCCTAAGGCCTGTTGCGAAAGCACGACGAGGCGTCCACGTGTTCGTAGGGTAGGTCGCGCGGTCGTACCCTTTACCCCTCGACCGCACGACCTGAAACTCATTGGAGTGCTCGACGGCGGGGGAGATATCTCTGACGAGACCGCACTGCACGCTGTTATCACCCTGGTAATGGCGCCACACGAGAACTCCGCGCTGTAGGGAGACATCAGCCATACTGAATGGCCTGGTCCGCATGGGTGCGCGCCCTTCACGCCCGATTGGATCTGTCCATACATGCGTCACATCAATCGTGGGAGGCTTTGCGCAAATTACGAGCCTGTCTTCATCAGCCGCTGGCGATGTCGCGTAATTGGGATTCTCCTCGTTGAGAACCTGAAAGTCCTCGAATTACTTGCGTAGGAGAGCGCCGAGCAGCGGAGGGTGAGATGACCCTTGGAGAATATGGCGAATGGCGCATAAGCACCTGCAGCAACCGCATCATCTATGAGATCGATTACGGAATGCTGATAGTCCTCGTCCTCGCTGTCAACCATCGACGTGAGTTACTCCGCCGAAGTTGAACTTCGTTGTTCACCAGGTGAGTGACACAGAGGAGAGCTCAGAAAGAACTTGTGCCGATGAGGCCTGAGTTGCACAGTTTTTAGTGCCCTGTTGGGATGTTCAGGGCGGTGAGGATTTTCTCGGCTTCGGGGGTCAGGGGGTCGGCGGCGGTGAGGTGGTGGCCGTTGAGGTTGATGGTGACGTCCTGGA